>NZ_LRRH01000126.1 GCF_001646785.1 Rhodococcus phenolicus | reverse complement strand
GCGAACTCGCCGAATCCGCGCATGCCGTTCGCGACGAACTGCAGGACCGCCTCAGCACCGTCGAACGCGGCGTTGCCAACGTCGATGAAGAACTGGATGACCCCGGCCCGGTTGTTCGAGATCTGGTCGGCCCACTCAGCAATGTAGGGCCCAAACGCTTCCGCAAGGGCCGCCTTGAGCCCGTCCGCGACGACCGAGATAGACCGCATCGCGCCCTCAACAGAGGTTGCTGCGTTGCCGCCCATCGTGGCAGCCAGGCGACCCGCCGCGCCCTCGAACTCGCCGAAGTTCTTCAGCGCCTCGGAAGGATCCCAGGATGCGAACACGTCGAAGAAGTCGCCCGCGGTGTCACCGAGGACGGCGAGGATCGCCTCGTTCCGAAGGACAGGGTCCTCGATGCTGCGGATCTTGTCGAACAGCTTGTCAAACGCCTGATTACTCCGATCTCCGCCCGCCACGAAGTCGTCGAACATCTCCTGCCCACTGAGGCCGATGCTGTCCATTCCCTCGATCATCGCGTCGCCCTCTTCGGAGATGCGGCGTCCGAATTCGCGGAGAGCATCGGAGGCCACGTCGGCGTTCCAGGCCCCCGAATCGGTGGACTGCTCGATCAAGGCGAGTGCCGTCTGGGCCTCGATCCCGGCGTTCTTCCACCCGGCCGCGTACTCCCAGATCACCTCGAGGAGGTCTTCGTCCTTGTTCGCCGAACCGCCGACGGCGTTGGCGATCATGTCCGCAGCCTCTTCCGCCGATGCGGCGAGGCCAGTCGACATCAACGCCGACACTGCCTTCACGGACTGGGACACCTCGGTGTCGAGAGCGGTGGAGATCGTGTCGAGCTGAGCGACGACCTTCTCCGCGTCACGCTGGGTGGCGCCCGG
>NZ_LRRH01000125.1 GCF_001646785.1 Rhodococcus phenolicus | reverse complement strand
CCCTCACCGAAGTTCGTGCCCTTGGGATAGAAATCCCGAATCAACCCGTTCGTGTTCTCGTTACTGCCCCTCTGCCTCACCGAAGTTCAGCGGTTGCTCAATATCCGGCCGCGGAAGACGTTGGGATGGAGGAAGCCCTGTAACGTGCTCTCGGAGTTGATCGCGGGTGTTGCGTTAGCCTCCTGAATCCGCCGACTCTGTGCGTACGCTAACTGCCCCTTGAGAACAGACTCAACTAACGTCCGAGGGTTTAACCACTTCCATGACTGAGTGGGCGCGCAAACAGCCTTACCCCCGTAGTAGAGGTTGTATCCGTCGATATAAACACCTACCCGCATCCGGTCACCATACCGCCCAATCGCGACGACAATCTCCGCGCGATGAACTCGGTGTACGGACGAGTTCCGACGCACGGCCGGTGCAGCATCGTCTCGCACGTATCGCCAGAGGACGCCCCATGCGCCGCTCGAAGCTGTCTTATATACGGACTCACAGGTTATCCAGCATGGAGGACTCCACCAATCGAGGGGTGCGCAGCAGAACCGTGGAGGGAACCTTCCAGCGTCGGTAGTCGGCTCATGACCGCACTCGTGAACCGACTACTGCTTCGGACCAGTCGATTCACGATATTTCCTCTGGATAGCACCAGTCGGCTCAGTCGGCTCAACGGAATCGTGTGACCCGTCCTCGCAAGAGTCCTGATCCAACTGGATCGGCAGCGACCACAACGAAGTTCGAGGAAAGCCAGCCATCTCGTAGACCACATTGAGACGCTTCGCAGCCCGCTTGATCGTCGCGTCCGAGAAACTTGCCTTGCGCGCATCAGCCTTTACTGCCTTCGCCGGGGTGCGACCGTGCTCAGTGAGGTAGTCCTCAAGCCAAGCCGCAGCCTCGGTGCGGTCCGCACGATCGGTGCCGTCCGGCTCAGCCAACACTTCACGGACGTCACGCTCCGTCTCCCCTAGCCACTGCAATGCACCGACCTCAGCTGCACCGTCCTCGGTCTCCACCGATGTCGAGACGATTGTCGCCTCCATCGATCGAGTCCGCGGCGCCAGGTTTGCCTTGGTGTTCGTGACGATCAGATTCCCGGTGTCCTCATCCTTGGCAACCGACAGCACTGAACGAGCGACTTGCGACCACGCGATTGACCCGAGAATCAGCTTCCCCGTGTCGGTTCCGTCCCGTTTGCCGAAGTGGCAGAGCCCGAGCACAACACAACCCTGCCTCGCTGCGAGCTGGGCGAGCGGTTCGAGATACGAGCGGACCGCACGGTCGTCCTTGCCGGACAGCTCGGACGACATGCTCGACGTCGCCGCATCGAGGACGACGAATGCAACCTGATGCTGCGCGATCATTTTCTCGAGAGTCGCGATATCGAGCGGCAGGATCAGCGTTCCCGAGTCCATGTGGGCAGTCTCGACGTCGACGAACAATACCCGGTCCATATCGGCCCCAGCGGCTTTCAACCGCGGTGCCACGGTAAACTCGCGCGAGTCCTCCGAGTGGATATAGAGCACGTTCCTCGGGATGCCGTGCAGTTCACCTTCCAGTGTCCCCTGGGTGATCTGGGCACAGATCTGCGCAGCGATCGTGGACTTGCCGAGCCCCTCGCGACCGGCGAGCAAGGTGAGAGAACCTGCAGGAATCCAGTCCTCCATCACCCAACGGACCCTCTGCATCTTCACGTCCGAACCGCGGGTGATCTTCAGCCGGCGACCCGACTGGCCGCCGAGATCGACGGGCTCGAAATCATCGAGACCGTACCCAGCGGCGATGTGGTCGGCGGCGTCCTTGCCAGCCTTCGCCACCACCACAGCGACACCGGCAGCGATCGGTTCGACGAGCTCGTGAACCTGCATCGCGTGACGGCGGCCGGCTTCATCGTCATCCGCCACGATAACCACCGTGTGGCCGGCCAACGGCGACCAGTCGAACAGGTGAGCTTTTCCCGCTCCCATCGCTGAGCACACCGCCACCCCACCGGCCGATTCGATGGCATGCACGTCCTTCTCGCCTTCGACTACGTACACCGCAGTGCCAGTGGGTGATTCGTCAAGACGCTCAACGCGATACAGGTCGCGACCGCGGGTGTTGCCGGACTGGCGAAACTTCTTGTGGCCTCGGTCGTCGTAGGTGCGATGCACGGTGCGGCCGTCGCGGTAGTTGTACCGGGTGCCGGCGGGATCGTCGAACAGATCTCGCATCGTCAGACCCACAGCATCGAGCACGGCCATCTTGTCGTCGGCATGACTGTTCATCAGAACCTGTCCGTGGATCTGACGGAACGTCACCGAACGATCCGACGTCGAGTGCCCCGGAGCCTGCGCAGATGCCGTGCAGCCGGGTCCGTCCTTCCACACCAATCCTTTGTCGAGCCATCGCTCACGGAGCCGATCTAGCGCCGTCATCTCCGCCACCACCCCTGCTGCAGCCTGTCTGCCATTCGATCTCGCCTCTCTGGGAATCGAGGCCGGGAGTCGGTGGACTCCCGGCCTCGCGTTTCCGAATCCTTGAAGTGCTTGCTCAGAAACAACTTCGGATGACTCGACCGAGGTCGGCGAGATCCGCACGCTCCGCGAGAATCCGCCGACGCAACCGATCGACGTCCTCGTCGCTGAACATCGGGATTCGGCAGTACTCCTCGCACAAGCGACCCAATCGGACCACCGCGGCCTCGAGTTCGCCGAGCGTCCATCCGGACGCATTGATGATCTCCTCGCAGGTTGCACCGAGATCCGAGAGCAGAATTTCCGCCTCGACGACGGAGTGGCTAGACTCGCTCATCACACAGGTTTCCTTTCTGTGAGTTGGGTATCGACGCCGTAAGTGGGATTCCGGAGCTGGCGGCTCCCCCACAGCGGCGTCGTCCATTTCTGCAGGTCACGCTGCACCCGGCCGATCGTCGGTGCGCGTCATGAGATTTGCGCGCACGAACGCCTCCACGTCCTCCCAGCGATAGAGAACGCGTCGCCCGTGCTTCACGAACTTCGGACCGATACCGCGGTACCGGTCGTTGGCGAGCTTGGCGGGTGTCGTACGCAGATATGCCGCGACTTCCTCCGCTGTCGCCAGGCGTGATTCGACCATTTCTCATCCCCTTCGAATCGTTCGATCCAGTGTTGCAAAACTGGCTCAACACGGTTCTACAGTTATTGAGCCGGATATGCAACACCGGTTCACGACCGAGTGTTGAAACACCAGGTCAGAACGTGGGAGTCTGGCGCACATGCGGATCAAGCCGGATGCTCCCTCGCCCAACTACGAAGTCGCACCTGGACTGAGGGGGTACAGGACCGTGGAAGTGACCGCGAACCCGGGAGATTGGGATCTCCCCTACGCCGTGACAGCAACCATGGAGGCACGGGACGGCAAGTACGTCGTGACCCGGCTCGTCGTCGGAGAAGTCGAGAGCGGGCCAACCGTGCAGCGCGGCGAACTGGCCAAGATCTCCGTTGAACCGTTCATCCGGGCTGCCGCATCGGAGACAGTGCTCGAACGCGCAGGCACCACGCCAGACGTATCGAAGAGCCTGGCGTCGGGAGCTCTGAACAGCTTCGTCGAGCGAGTTCGCACGAACGGGCTGGCCGACAACGACCTGCCGACACTCGCAGAGCTCTATCGCTGGATACGCCTCCAGGAGGGCAAGCCGACCGCCGTCCTCGCGACCGAGCTGAACCTCTCGACGGCAACCGTGAAGCGCTGGCTCGCGCGGGCAGTGGAGGCCGGCCACCTCACCCAGGCGGAACGGACCAAGTAACCGGTGGCGACCATCGAGTCGTACGAGACCGCGTCGGGCAAGCGATACATGGTTCGCTTCCGCACACCCGACCGCACCCAATCGAAGAAGCGCGGTTTCCGCACCAAGCGCGAAGCGGAGGCGTTCGCCGCGACCGTCGAGGTCGAGAAGATGCGCGGCGAGTACGTGCCGCCGTCACTCGGACGGATCACGGTCGACGAGCTGGCGCCCGACTGGCTTGAACGCAAGCGAGCCGACGTGGCACCGTCCAACTACCGCACCCTCGACTCCGCGTGGAGAACCCACGTGCAGCCGAGATGGGGCCGAGTCCGAATCGCGGACGTCGAACTGTCTCGGGTCGAGCAGTGGATCGCCCAGATGCAACGAGACGGGAGCGGGGCGACGACCGTCGTCCGCGCTTACGGCGTCCTTGCCGCCATCCTCGACGACGCTGTTAAGTCGCGCCGGCTCTCGACCAACCCGGCCCGCGGAGTCGAGAACCTGCCGCGCAAGACCACCAAGCGGCACGTGTACCTGTCGGCCGGCGACGTTGCCCGGATCGCGAGCGAGTCCGGTAGGCACCGGACGCTGGTACTCACGCTCGCCTACACGGGAATCAGGTGGGGTGAGGCAGTCGCACTGCGAGTCCGTGACATCGACTTCCTGCGGCGTCGGCTGACCGTGCACGACAACGCTGTGCAGCTCGGCGTGGATCACGCCGTCGGCAGGACCAAGAGCAGGCACACGCGGTCCGTTCCGGTGCCCGAGTTCGTCCTGGACGAACTGTCGGAGCTGTGTCGAGGCAAGGGCGCCGAGGGGCTGGTGTTCGCGGGCACCGGCAACAGATTCCTGCCGCGGCCGAAATCGAACGGCGGCTGGTTCGCGGGCGCGGTGAAGCGGGCGGGTGTCCAGCGGATCACCCCGCACGATCCGCGACACACCGCCGCCTCGCTGTCGGTCAGCGCCGGCGTGAACGTCCTCGCGCTCGCCCGGATGCTCGGGCACACCTCCGCGAAGGTCACGCTCGACACGTACGCGGACCTGTTCGACAGCGATCTCGACGTGGTCGCGACGCCCTCCACGCCCGGTACGCGCAGGCAAGTGTGCCCAATGTGTGCCCAAAGCCGACGATCACTCCGAACGTGAGGACATAAAAAGTCCCCCACCTGCGTGAACAGGTGGGGGACTCTTGGCGGTGGCGGAGGGATTTGAACCCTCGGACGGGGGTTACCCGTCACACGCTTTCGAGGCGTGCTCCTTAGGCCGCTCGGACACGCCACCGCTAGAAGACTTTACCGGATCGCGTCGCTGAGTCGAAATCGGCAGGTCAGAGCGCTGAGCCCGAGTCGCGGTGGGTGCGGAAGAACTCCTCGAGGACCGCAGCACACTCGCGTTCGAGGACCCCTCCGCGCACCTCCGGCCGGTGCGTGAGCCGACGGTCGCGCACCACGTCCCACAGAGACCCGACCGCCCCGGTCTTGGGTTCCCACGCCCCGAAGACGACCCGGCCGACCCGGGCGAGCACGATCGCGCCCGCACACATCGTGCACGGCTCGAGCGTCACGGCCAGGGTCGCGCCCCCGAGCCGCCACCCGTCGCCGTGCACCCGCGCAGCTTCCCGCAACGCGAGGATCTCGGCGTGCGCGGTGGGATCGCCGGTCGCTTCCCGCGAGTTCGCCGCCCGTGCCAGCTCGGTACCGTCGGCCGCGAACACCACCGCGCCCACCGGGACGTCCCCGGCGGGTGCCGTCTTCGCCGCCTCGAGCGCGACCCGGATCAGTTCCTCGTCGTCTCTCAGCCCCATCTACTTCTGCAGCTTGTCCAGCGTCGAGGACAACACGTCGTCGAAGCCGAGCCGCTGCGCGATCTCCTCGATCTGCTCGTCCGGGTACAGCTCCGTTTCGGACAGGATCACCGCGAGCACCGGGTCCGGCAGACCCATGTCGGCGAGGATCGCCAGATCGCCCTCCTCCCACGGCTCGACCTCGTCGAGCTCGTCCGGGTCGATGTCGGGGATCTCGATGTTCAGTGCGTCCAGCACGTCCGCGGCGATGTCGTAGTCCACCGCCATCGTCGCGTCCGAGACCAGCAGCCGCGTACCGGACGGGGCCGGACGCACCACCACGAAGAATTCGTCGTCCACATTGAGCAGACCGAAGACCGCCCCGGAGCTCCGCAGCTCGCGCAGCTCCGTCTCCGCGGTCGCCAAACTCGTCAACGCCGCGGAAGTCAGGGCACGGCACTTCCACCGGCCTTCCTCGCGCGTGACAGCGACGGCGAACCCGTCCAGGTCCTCCGCCGAACTCCCACCGGGCGTCCCGGATGTGGTCCCCCCGGGCGTCCCGGACTTTGTCACGGAAGGGCTCTTGTCCCCTACACGCTGTGCAGCCATGCGCGCAACGGTAGTCGGCCACGTCCCCTGAATGAAGTCCGGAGACGAATGTGCCAACCTGATGCGGTGCCTGCTGCAGTTTCCGCCCCGCCCGTCTGCGTACTCGGCCTCGGCCTGATCGGCGGATCGCTGCTGCGTGCCGCCGTTGCCGCGGGACGCGAAGCCTGGGGATACAACCGCTCGTCCGGTGCCGTCGACGCCGCGATCGCCGACGGATTCGACGCGTCCACCGACCTGCCCGCCGTGCTGCGCCGCGCCGCCGCATCCGATGCGCTGGTCGTCGTCGCGGTCCCGATGCCGGCGGTCGACGCGGTGCTCGCCGCGGTCGCCGATCACGCCCCGGACGTCGCCCTGACCGACGTGGTAAGCGTGAAGTCCGCGGTCGCCGCGGCCGTCGCGGCACGGGGACTGTCCGCGCGGTTCGTCGGGGGGCATCCCATGGCCGGGACCGCCGAATCCGGATGGGACGCCGGCACCGCCGAACTGTTCCGCGGCGCCGTGTGGGTGGTGGCCGTCGACGACGGTGCCGACCCCGATGTGTGGCAGCAGGTCGCGGGCCTGGCCCTCGACTGCGGTTCGGTGGTCGTGCCCGCCGAGTCCGGTGAGCACGACGCCGCGGTCGCGCGGATCTCGCACCTGCCGCACCTGCTCTCCGAAGCCCTCGCGCTCGCGGGGGCCGGCGGGGGCGATCTCGCGCTGGCGCTGGCCGCCGGATCGTTCCGCGACGGCACCCGCATCGCCGGGACCGCTCCCGCGCTCGTCGACGCGATGTGCGAGGGCAATGCGACCGCGCTGCTCGCCGCGCTGGACGAGACCCTCGAGGTCCTGCGCACCGCCCGCGAGCAGCTCGCCGACGGCAGCACCGGCGAGCTCACCCGCGCCGGGTACGCGGCCCGGCAACGCTACGAACAGCGGGAACGCCGGCCCATCAGCGGGATCGTGCCCGGCGACGACGACTGGATCGAGCGACTGCGCGACGCCGGGCGCCGCGGCGGGGTGTGGACGTCGTGAACCTGCGCGACACCGCGTCGGCCCTGGCCAAACGCACCCTCACGGCGACCGACCACGTCCGGCGGGTGCTCGCCGACCTCGACGCGCTCGACGGGACACCCTGGAGCAATGTCGTCGCCGCCCGCAACGACGCGGCCGCTCTCGAATCCGCTGCCCGTGCCGACGCGGAACTCGACGCCGGCAGCTGGATCGGACCGCTGCACGGCGTGGCCGTGGCGATCAAGGACAACATCGACGTCGCCGGTATGCCGACACGCTGCGGCAGCGCCGTCCTCGCCGACGCACCGCCGGCACGCCGGGACGCCCGGATCGTCGAACAGTTGCGGGAAGCCGGCGCGATCGTCGTAGCCAAGACGCACCTGCATGAGTTCGCATACGGTCCCACCGGTCTCGTCAACGCGGCCGGCCCGGCGTCGCACCCGCACGATCCGGCGTTGATCAGCGGCGGCTCGTCATCGGGCTCGGCGGTGCTGGTCGGCAAGGGCATCGTGCCGCTGGCGCTGGGCACCGACACCGGGTGCAGCGTGCGCACCCCCGCCGCGCTGTGCGGAATCGTCGGACTCAAACCGTCCAGCGGCGCGCTGCCGCTGGACGGGGTGTTCCCGCTGTCCACCACGTTCGACCACATCGGGCTGCTGACCGGCGACGTCCTCGACGCCGGCCTGGCGTGGGGTGCGCTGCCCGGCATCGCGCACCTGCGCACCCCGGTGTCCGAGTTGCGCGTGGGGGTGCTGCGCGGCGGGGTGTGGGAACTCGACGACCCCGAGGTCGCCGCGACCGTCGACGCCGCCTGCCGCACCCTCCGGGACCTCGGCGCCGACGTCGTGGACGTGCCCCTGCCCGAGACGGACGAGCTGCTCGCCGTGTATCCGATCGTCACCGGCTCCGAGGCGTACGAAACGCATCAACGGTGGTTCGAGAGCGACCCCGGACGGTATCGGCCACCGACGGCCGCGCTCCTGGCCGCGCAGGCCGACCGGCCCGCGTCCGAATACCTCCGCGCGCTGCGGGCGGCCGAACGGCTGCGCGGCGAGGTGTTACGACGGCTGCGCCGCACCGAACGACTCGACGCCCTGCTCACCGTCACCACCGGGATCCGGTCGGCACCGCTGGACAGCGACCCCGTCGATCTGCGCGCTCCCCTGCTGCAACGGTGTATCCCGTTCAGCGTGCTCGGTGTCCCGGCCCTGTCGGTACCCGCGCCGGACGGTCACGACCGGCCGATCGGCCTGCAGGTCATCGGGTTGTCCAGCGGACCGGGAGGGCACGGCAGCCACCCCGGTGAATCCACAGCGCTCGCGGTCGCGCTCGCCGTCGAAGGCACGCCGACCGATCAGATGCGCTCGGCGAGGCCCTGATAGTCGAGGACGAAACCGTCCGCGTCGACCGTCACGGTCGAACTCGACACCGGTGAGAGCACATGGATGCCGTCGGCGGCGCTGCTGTAGATGAGCGTCGCCTCCTCGACACCGAGATCGAGCAGGTTCACGTACACGACGGGTACCTCGAGATCGTCCGCGCCGGACTGCAATCCGTACCGCCGGATCGGGAGGGCGTTGAAGAACGGGCTGAGGATCACGTCGACGTCGAATGCGCCGCCGAACGCGGAGCGCTGGTGCTGCGTCCCGTTGTCGACCATCCAGATGCCCTCACCGGAACGACTGATCGACATGTGCTTCTCGCCGGATGCCAGCGTGGTGCGCACCGACAACCTGCGGGTGACGCCGTTCTCGTCGGTCACGAGATCGTAGGACGCGCTGAACGCCGGATGGTCGGCGCACGCCGCTCCGACGATGCGCCCGGACGCCTTGACGCGACTACCGCTCAACTGCACACGGACCGATTCCATGCGCGGCACATCGTTCGCCCGCCACGTCAGAAGTGCGGGCCAGGTCGATGCGCTGCTCGCCGCAGTGCGCGCGGCATCAGGGGCTGGCATGCTCACGGTGTCTACCGTAAGCGACGAACGGCACACAGGTGGCGTCGGCGTCCGATTCGAAATGAGTACCTGTTCACGCGGACGAAACATCGGGTCGGTCCGCGTCCCCGCGCCCGAGCCGGTTCGAGAACACCGCCAGCGCCGCGGCACCCACCGCCACATTGAGCAGCGCGCCGAATTCGGCGACCGCGAAGTCGACGACCTCGACGAACAACACCGTGATCAGGGCGGCTGCGCTGAACAGCCGCAGCGACCACGGTCGTCCCGAACGCAACCCCACCAGCCCGGCCACGCACAGCACCGTCGTCGCCGACACCCCCACCAGCTGAAGCTGTACCGTGACGTCGCGGTCGCCGCCGGTCAGATCGTCGTCGAGGGTCAACGCCGCATGGACGAGCATCGACACCGAGAACAACGTCAGGGCCACCGCCGCCACCCACGTGCCGCGCTCGCCACGCAACCATTCCGGTACCAGCCGCCCCAGCCGGGCGCCGATCCCCGCGCGGCGCGGCGCACGCTCTGCGCACCGGGCCAGCAGGTTCTCGATCTCGTCGACCGTCGCGGTCTCCGCACCACCCGCCCGCGCGGACCGCAGCTGGGCCAGTGCGCGCGCCCGGTCGGCAGGGGCGATTCCGTGCATCAACCCGTCGACCGCGGTGGAAGCCGCGTTGGCCAGATCCTCCCGTGCCGTGGTCGGCCGCATCGAATGAACCACCCGGTTCGCCAGGAGCAACAGCAACACCACCACATACATGACGGCGACCGACGGCCGGTAGAAATAGTCGTTCGTCTTGGTGAGGAACTTGCCGATCTCATCGAGGAACAAACCGAAACCGATCCCGCCCGCAACGATCCCGAACCCGAACGGAGTACGTCCGAGGAAGGTGAACAGCCCGCACAATGCGACGACCATCAACAGACCACCCCACAGCGAATGTGCGATATGGAGGGTCGCGCCACCGACCTGCGGATAGCCCGTCAAGTGCAGATACAGCCGAACCAGCAGGATCGTCGTGACGGCGACGATCACGAGCGCCTCGATGCGCGACGACGCGCCCACGTCCCGCAGCAACCTCGAGGCGGGACCGTGTCGGGCCGGGACCGACTTCATGACCGCTGAGCCTAGCCGCGTAGTGTGCGATCGGACCGCGATGCGCCGCGCTACGAGGTCTACGGCCCATGACTGGCCTAGAGTCGCCTCATGCGCACCGTGTGGACAGTTCCTCCGAACATCGCCCAGACACTGCTGGAATCTCCCGAGATCCAGATGTTTCTGACCAGCAACGAGCTGCCCGAAACGGCGGACGACCCCCGTCAGCGGCTCGCGGAGTTCACCCACGCGCTCGGTGCCCTCAGCCGCAACATCGGACGCACATTCGGATCGGTCGACGCCGCCAACCGCGAACTGTTCGGAGGTTCCAGCGGAACCGTCCCGGTCGCGCTGCGCCTGACGGTCCTGCGGGCCATCGTCACCGAGGTCGACGACCGCACCCCCACCCCCGACCCGCTGCCGGCCAACGTCGTCGACCAGCTCGGCGCGTACGTGTACGCACTCCTCGACCCACGCGACCGCACCGTCCTGCACATCGGCAGTGGTCGCGGGAACCGTATCTTCGCCCTCACCTGGGCGGCGCTCGGTGAGACACACAAACTCACCGCCGCGGGTGAGAACGCTCCCCCGCCCACCCCCGAGGCCGACGCGGCACTGCGCCGCGTCCGCGCCGTCTACGACTCCGGATACTCGGTGGAGCATTTCGTCGTCGCGGATCACCTGCTTCCCGCCGCGGACGGCGATCACGCTGCGGGGGCCACCGCCCAGGCATTGATCGCGGCACTGGGACTGCTCGAATCGCATCGCGGTGACTTCGTGCTCACGAACCTTGCCGGCACCACCGGCGACGCGGAGGCGGATCGGGTTGCGCGTCCGATCGCGGAACTGGTCCGCCAGTATTCGGCGGAGGCAGCTCCCGAACTGCCGACGCCCTGCGTGGTGCTGCGCATCACGGACGCGAAATCGGCTTCCGCAGATCAGGTTCGGGATCTCGCCGATCGGCCGTGGCCGGCCGGCACCGCGGCGCGCGGTATCGACGGACTGCCCATTCTCGTGGTCGCCGACAACATCGTGCGCGGCGCATACCGGGCCAGCGGATGGGAGGCTGCTTCGCGTACCGAGGAGAACGGCGGCACGATCCTGTATCGCTTCATCGGGGAATCCGACGGGGAACTCGAGAAACTGTTCGTCGATACCCGCCTGACCCCGGATCGGCTGGGTCTCAAGCGGTGGCCCTCCCACGGGTGGGCACCGCGTCTGACACGAGCGATGCCCCGAGCCACTCCCCGCCCGCGCCCGTAATCGACCTCGGCCCGAGCAGGACGTCGCTGCTCGGGCCGACGTCTGTCCGCATCACCTACCGGCGGGCGTCAGGATCGGCGCGTGCAGATCGTAGTAGTGCACATCGCCCAGCAACCGCATCTCCTCCTCGAACAACGGACGCAGATCGTCGGGAACCTCGACCCGCTCGTGCGCACGGGCTTCATCTTCGGACGAGAAGTACACGGTCTCGACGTAGCCGTCGTCGCCGTACGTCGCAAGGGTCGCACCGAGGATCTCGGGGCGCAGCTCGTGCACCCGATCGCCGGTTTCCGCAAGGACCTCGCGCATCCGCGGCAGGTCGTCGCAGTGGCCCTCCATGACCTGTACGAAACCCGCCGTGTCCGATCCGCCGCCCATCCACATATCGACATCCCGGCAATCATGGACGGTGACCTCACCGTCGAAACATTGCTCGGCTTCCGCCCACCATTCGCCTTGCTCCGGACGCTCGCTGTTGCGTCGCGCCATCTCTTCGGATTCGAAACGAGCGACGGACACGAAGGTGCCGTCGTCGCTGAAACCCGAAGTGCTACCCAAATATCCGGGTGCGCCCGCGCGAAGGTCGCGGGTCCACCGTTCCATGCAGTCCAGCAGCGCGCTCCGGTCACGCACCGTGCCCTGCCACACCTGAATGAACATCACACTGCCTCACCGAGCTCTTCCCGATGGCCGGCCGGCAACCGTCCACCACCGGCATCGCCGACGGCCGGCAGCCGCAGCCACCGCAGTTTCCATGATTCGCCTGCGGCGCTCGCCGGACAACCACCCGTCCCGGAACGCACAAAAGCCGGAGGCCCCCACCA
>NZ_LRRH01000124.1 GCF_001646785.1 Rhodococcus phenolicus | reverse complement strand
CACACCCGAAGGAGCACCATGCGCACCACCACGACACTCGCCCTGATCGTCGGCGCCGGATTCGGCATCGACCCGTTCGCCACCTCCGGCCGCTGGCCGGGCCGCATGCACCCCCGTCGCGACGACGAGGGCCACGACGGCAACGGCGACGGCAAGACCGGCCAGGGTGACGACACCGGCGACGCAGGTGCAAACAAGCCCGATACCGGCGACGCAGGCAAGAAGTCGGACGACGACGAGCCACTCGGCGAAGGCGGCAAGAAGGCCCTCGAAGCCGAACGCGCACGCGCCAAGGCCGCCGAGCAGGAAGTCGCCAAGTACAAGGCGGCAGCCGAGAAGGACCGTCTCGCCAAGCTCGGCGAGAAAGAACGCGCCGAAGCCGAACGCGACGCCGAGAAGACCCGAGCCGAGAAGCTCGAGGCCGATCTCGCGATCGAGCGTGCCGCCCGCAAGCACGGCATCTCCGACGACAAGGACCTCGAGCTCCTCGCCGGTGTCCCCGCCGACAAGGTCGACGCCCTCGCCAAGCGCCTCGCCACCGCACAGGACAGCAAGAGCGCAGGCCGATCCGGCAACGGCGTCGGCGGCGAACGGCCCAAGCCGAAGCCCACCACCCTCGACGGCGCGATCGGCGCCCACTACAGCAACTAGCCCAGGAGGCAACCCATGGCGATTTCCCTCGCCGAATCGAAGCTCAACGCGCAGGAAGACTACGACGCCGCGGTCATCGACGAGTTCCGCAAGACCAACGCGATCCTCGACTCCCTGATCTTCGACGACGCAGTCAGCCCCACCGGCGGCGGCACCCTCGACTACGGGTACCGGCGACTGGTCACCCAGGCGACCGCCGCGACCCGCGCGTACAACACCGAGTACACGCCGCAGAACGTCACGACCGAGAAGAAGTCCATCACCCTCGCAGTGATGGGCGGCAGCTTCGAGGTCGACCGCGTCCTCGCGAAGCTCGGCCCCGCCGCGTCCAGCAACGTCGCGCTGAACATCTCGCAGAAGGTCAAGTCGACCAACGCGAAGTTCAACGACGAGCTGATCAACGGCGACACCGCCGTCGACGCCAACGGATTCGACGGCCTCGACAAGGCCCTCACCGGCAGCTCGACCGAGTTCAACGCCACCACGGTCACGAACTGGACGGACTTCGACACCGACGAGCGGTCCGCGTTCAAGGCCCTCGACGCTCTCGACGAGTGGCTGTCCATGCTCGACGGCACCCCCACCGTCATCGCAGGCAACGCCCGCGCGCTCGCCCGCGTCCGCGCCATCGCCCGCCGATCCGGCCAGTACGTGAAGGACCCCATCGACGGCCTCGTCGGCGCCGGTGGCCGTCCGATCGAGCGGGAAACCTACGGCGGCATCCTGCTCGTCGACGCCGGCACGAAGCCGGGCACCAACGATCCGGTCATCCCGATCGAGTCCCGCACCGTCGGCACCGCCCAGACCGGCCTGACCGACCTGTTCGCCTACCGCGTCGGCCTCGATGCCTTCCACGGCGTCTCCACCGTCGGCGGCCAGCTCGTGCAGACGTGGCTCCCCGACTTCTCCACCGCCGGTGCGGTGAAGAAGGGCGAGGTCGAACTCGGCCCCGTCGGCTGCGCACTCAAGCGCACCAAGGCCGCGTCGGTGTTCCGCAACCTGAAGGTGAGCGCGTGATGAGCACCAAGATCACCACCCCCGTCGAGGGGTTCACAGGCACCGTCGCCGGCGTCCACTTCACGAACGGCCACGGCGAGACCGACAACGACGGCG
>NZ_LRRH01000014.1 GCF_001646785.1 Rhodococcus phenolicus | reverse complement strand
TTGCAAGGAAAACAACTGCTTACACAAGATGATTCTGAGGCGACCCGCTATCTGCGAGTCCGGATAATTTCGGAGTGCCTCGGTCTATCGATCTCAAAGATTTCAGGCAAGAAGTGTTGAACCCAGCGATAGATTGCTTGTGTACGCAACGTGGCGTCTTCGTCAGGAGGAATAATATTCCCGACCCACCGTCGGACTTCTCCAAAACGTCTAGGTTGCGCAGCAAAATCGATTAACGACGCAATGGTCGGTTGCATGATCAGTGAGGCAGCTACTGCAGCGTTGAACTGAGTTTCATTCTCGCACCGGGATACGGCAAGGTACTTAAGGTCTTGTATCCCGACCGAAACCTGCGTGTGCGGGTATTCCCCCATGCTCCGCTGGATATCGAATAGCGCGTCCGGCCTGCGATACCTTGGGAACCAAGGGCTTTTGTACCCGAGATTCGCGCAGGAAAAGTCGTCAGCATCATCAGGGAAATCTGCACCAGGCGGAATTGGAATCTGAGCGGCCGCAATTTCCACCAGTTTTTGCATCTCATCAGTTGCGCAAGTAGATCGAGAATGAATTTCCGATTCAAAATGATCAAGCGGCCTGGACTTGATGAGTAATTCAACGTTACTCGGGTTCGTCCACCCTAGGCCGCGCTTTGTTAGATTCGCAGATCCCACGTATGCGTCATCATCGAAGCGGTAGTACTTGGCATGAAGCGGAGGGAGGAGTCTGAAATCAGAATCTTGATAGGAGTTGACCAAAGCGCGGCAGCCGAGGTCGCTCACGCCAGATGCGACCTCGGCTGGATTCCAGCGCGTCACGACAGTAATCCGAACATCCAGTTTGACAGCCTTGAGTAGGCGACGCAGCGGTGCTTCCTTGATGAATGGCGCTACGAGCCAGATCTCCCTGACTGCCTCGGCTGCGGAGGACTCGAGTGCGCCTCCGTGCGGGGATTCCAACTAGCTTCCCCGCATGAACCGTGAGGCCACGCGACCCCAGTCAGTCCGGATGTCCTGCAGGGTTTCTCGACGTACGGGATTCTCTTCTTCATCCTCGTACCGGGCCCACGCCATCAATAGCAGGCGCAGACCGCGATTTGCGCGAGTGAGACGACCCGCCAACTCGTCGCGGCTATCGTCCTCAGAAATTTCAGTCTGAAGTGCCTCGACGAGGTGCCCGTAGGCGGGATGATTGATATTCAACTTGATGACAATCTCACCGGCGACTGGACGTACGTTAAAAAAGGCACCTCCGTCGAGTGGGCCATCGGTGAACGAATACTTGACGCCATGGCGAACTATATCTTCAGAGATTTCTCGAGCTTGTTCTGCCGAGTATCCTGTTTCTTCGAATTCTTGTTGCAATGCCTCCACGCGTTCGTGGTCCGGAAGTGCCTCCCCGGCGTCACTTTCGCCTTTACGGCCTTCTTCTTGAAGCTTCTTAGTTACTTCCGTGGCCTGAGCTTCGGCAGAATCAGAGTGTCGCAGGCGCTGCTTGATCTGGCCTTTTGTCTGAATCTTGATGACCTCGCGGATACCACGCAGGCGCCGCACGACCGTGCTTACCACGTCAACAAGCGGGGCTGCAGGATCATCATTCTCCTCCATCTCATCCTTCATTTCGGCTGCGCTGCGAACATCATCCGCGACTAAAGCTTCAATGGTTGAAGTAATCTCGCTGAAGTGACGCGCGGCCTGCTTGTTGTTGGTCACCCCGAATAGTTCGTCCAAAGCAGGGGGGAAGTCAACTTCAACGCCCCACCAGCGCTCCCTCGGATCGTAGCCATTTACCAATGACTGGTCGAGGTCGAGCTCCCGTCCTGCGCGCATGAGGGAGACCCCGATATTGTCTTTCGCGTGCTTGCCATAAGGTGTATTGCCGGCTTGAGGCTTCTTTCTGACTTCATCTTTGGCCACGGTAAACCGAAGTGTGACGGGGTAAAGTGTTCCATCACTCGCCGGCAGCTTGTGCTCGACCTCCCACAGATCACCATCCTGCTGAAACATGGGTGTTGTATCGTATGGCGCGGGGGTACTCGACGGAGTTATCAAATAGATCGGATCGTTGACTTCGGCAAACCGCGCGCGTCTCGCCGCAGAATAATGTTCGGCGTCATACTCCGCAAGTCTTATCGTGACCTTGCCCTCATGAAGGTAGCGGCGGTACATTCGTCCGATTAGGTATTCGGAACGGTCAATAATTGTACTCGCTTTACGCCACATGACGCGGTCGAGTCGAGACCATACAACAAGAGTTCCGGAGTTTCCGATCTGTTCGGCTACGCGATACCATTTTTCGGGAACGGGGTCGATTATGGGCTCTGGAACCGAATTCTGGTTCCCCTTCTCGATCTCTGCGAGGTCAATGAATGTGTAGTTTGCCTGCTTCGGTCCATCAGTCCACGACCAGACCTCCACTCTTTGGGCCTGAGATATCGAGGCACTGGGAAGGCCCATTCCGAAGCGCCCAATTCCAGATCGATCTCCAAGGCGACTGCCATTGCCGAATTGCAGTGCAATGCGCAAGGTCTTGGAATCCATACCACAGCCGTTGTCGAGTACGGCAATCTCTTTGATTCGGGATCGCTTTCTTTGCTGAACAAGCTCTTCTACTTCGCCCGCCAGTAGCTCGACCTGGGTAGCTCCAGCCTGGATGGAGTTGTCGATCAACTCCGCTACTGCGTATGCGGTATTCTTATATCCGTTGTCGCGCATGGCTGCGACTGCGAGACGGGTTGGCACCAGGTCGTAGTTAGCTTCGCTCATCAGTACTCCAAACGTCGTCCCAGTTTGTAAATGCTTCCGACATATCGCCGAATCCGGGTAGTGAAGTGTCCACAACGGTAACGATCAACGCTTCTGCATTTCCCCCGGCCCGTATGCCTCTCGTCGCTCGTCCTACCATTTGGCTGTACAGGACAAGTGACTTGGTGGGACGGGCAATTATTGCGGCGCTTGTTTCAGGGGCGTCAAACCCAGTTGTCAAGACGCCAAAATTACATAGAACGCGGTGCTCACCGTCATTGGCGCGAAACTGCTTGATCAGACGTCTGCGCTCGATTGGATGGGTTGCGCTGGTGACAGATGCTGCGTTTACTCCGCGTGCCGCAAGGACAGCGGCGAGAGTGTTTGAATGCTCGGTCGTTGTTGCAAATATGATGAGTCGCTTGTGGGTCGCGATGAGTGATTCGGCCCGCATCAAAATTAGCAACGTTCGTACGTCGTCCTCGGCGAGCTGATCAAGAATTGCGGAAGGGATGTCTGTGGCGGCTGCGATTCTTTCAAGATCTTGGTGATCAAGATTGAAACTTCCGGTATAGGTGAGCGATTCAAATTTTGCGTTCGCCAAGTATCCTTCATCTATCAGATAATCAACCGGATTTGAATACCCGGAGATTCTTAACGATACCTTCTTGTAGTCAAAGAATTTCGCAAGCTTTGCATCTTCGTCAAGATCGTTCCAGGTCCGGCCAGGGGTGGCGGTGAGTCCCAGGAGTGACGTCTCTGAGTGACGATCAACGAGGAGCTCGAGGGTTTGCTTGTACGTGGGCGCGAGCGCTTGGTGCGCCTCGTCGATGACCACGAGGCGGGCACGATCGGCCAATCGTGACCAGGTCATGTAGTCGGACTTTATGGACGCTCGAATCTTGTCTAGGCTGCAGACGACGAGCCCGTCAAAGTGGTTGTCGAGTGAAATGGGGTTCCCGCCCCAGAAGCGCAGCACCGGAGCTGGTCGATTGCCGAGCGCGGCCCATGCCCGCTCAAACTCATTGGCGGCTTGATCGCACAGTTCCTCGCTATAGGCGAGCCAAACCGCCATCCGAGGTTCGTCCGCACGGAGGTAATCCGAGATCAAACTCATCGCCGTACGTGTCTTGCCGGAGCCAGTAGGCATGTGAAGCACGACCCGTCGACGGTCCCGGCTCAAGGCCGCGTTCGCCTCGGCTGCTGCTTGTCGCTGGTGTGGAAACAGTTGGTACGCAGGCTGAATATCCCAGGCGTCCTGGCCGCCTTGCTCCTTGGCTGGTGGCGGCTCGTAGGGGACGCCGAGCAAGTGATGAAGTCTGACCTCTAGGCCTGAGCCCTTTGAGATTCGTAGGCCGTCAAGTGTCGAGTACGGATCCGACTTACCTCCGCTACCCAATTCGAGTCCTGCAATGAGAGCCTGCGCCTGGGCGGGCGACAGCATACGAAACAGCACTTGCCGGCTGGCCTGGTTGCGGATCAGATCAGAAGGGCTGCGCGTTCGCGTTAGAAGCTCGCGAAGCCGACTCGGCTTTGTTAGATCCGGGTCCAGTTTGAGTAGTAGCCTAGTCACGGAGGGGCCTACCAATTCACGTAGGGATTCCTCGTCCGCTCGGGCTATGAGAGTACTGAACCTTAGTTCGACCAAAGATGACCCCTGTCGCTTTCGCTCTGTCTATATGTCCGGTGCACGACTGGAAATACCTGCGACGAATTCTACAAGGCGCAAACCGAGCACTGAGCAGAGTCGTCGTCATCGTCGAGAGCGTCACCAAGGACTTCCCACACCGTCTTATTCGCTTTTCTCTTCGAGGCCTGTTCCATTGCGGCATTGTGGCGCTCGATAATTTCTTCTCTGCGAGCGTGCAGGTCGGGTAGTGATTCCCCACCTGACCAGGTATATTGCCGACCCTTCATCGCGTACTCGCCGAAGGATGCGTCGCCGTCTGCACCAGCATCTTGACGCACCTTCGATTCGATCGCGACTGCTCGATCGAACAGGTCAGGATGGCGTTCTGCCAATCCGACCCACTCGGCTTTTCGCTGGTAGAAGCAGAAGTAGCATCCCGACCGAGTGCGCCACTCGTAGTACTTTGGAAGACCGATGCCAGCCTCTTCAAGGATTTTCAGCACACCAGCGTGGTCGACGCCGTCCTCGACGAAGGGCATGACAGTCTGGATATTGGGTTTTGTGCTGACGTATCCCTTGCGGCTGGCCTCATCGGCCCGAATAGCGACGTAGGAGACCGCCTTCGAGTCTCCGATCCAGTCTTCGAGCGGTTCGATCTTCATCTTCTTCGTGCACCACCGCATCTGTGGCGACGGCAGAGCGCCGCGAAAAACCTCAAACCAGTGGTCGAAGCCCTTCTTCGCATTCAACCGAGCAATTGGCTTCCCAAGAGCGACTTCGAGACGGTCAAGGTACTCGTAGGTCTCAGGAAGCTCAGCACCTGTATCGCAGAAGAAGTACTCCATGTCCGGAACCCTGTCGCGCATATATACAGCGAGTGCGCTCGAGTCCTTACCGCCGCTGATTCCGCAGATGTGGCGGACTGTCTCAGGCATGTCCGGCTTCCTTCCGTTTGGTCTCGGAGGCGGGGGTCTCCGGTCTTGCTTCGTCCTCGAGAACCAACCTTGCCAGAAGCATCCGACAGGCAGCCGTCCGTGATCCGAAGACGGGTTCCAGCTCTGCGATCAACGGCTCGAGGTACTCGTCTATCGTCTGTTTCTCACGGTCTGTTACCGCTACGAGATGCGTCTGTTCGCGACCATCGGGAAAGGTCATTGTGACTCGGCTGGATGTGAACCGGTCCGCCTCCGCAGATGCGGCCAAGCGTTCATATAGGAGGGCCTGGGTGCGTCGCATGGTACCGCCGACCTCGGCGGCTTTGAGGGGGAAGCTGTGTGCCACCTCGTCGGTCCACGACCGTGGAGGTTGCCCTCCTGCGACAACCATCGCGACGTTCTCGAGCCAATCCTTGTCCTCTAGAGGCCGACTGAGGGCCGTGACAAACGACTTCAATCGGGGCTCGAGCACTCGACCGTCTAGTTCCTCTGCTTGTCCCGCGAGGCGCTTCTGAACCTCGGAGAGGGAGCCGACGACGGACGTGGCATCGGCGAGATGCTGGAGTACCTCGTCGAGAAGCGTGTCGTACGCCCTGCGGAGTTCCAAGATGACTTCGGCGAGCGAGTTCGCGTATTCCTCGATGGTGTCCGGGTCAGCTTCCTCGTCCGGGAGGAATGGTGCTAGGCCGAAGGAGGCAGGCAAGGTCTCAAATAGGAGGACGTCCGGCTCTACTGCAGTCTGGAATGCCTCACGAACAGAGATCGCAACTGGAGAGATCCCCTTCTTGGTTTTCAGGCTATAGGGCGGAAGAATTCGTAATTCTCGGAATAGGGCGGTAGCGATGTTGAGGAAGGTCGGATTTCCGGACGCCGAGGTGACCTGCAGTCGCTCGGCGAGGGTTCTCACGACCATCCCACGATTTTCACCGTGGATTCCGGTGTTTCGAGCTGTGAAATGACCCGGATTCCGTACCAGTCGTTCTGCAACAGCGTCGTCGATGTGCAGGACAAGACTGCCGTGCTCGTATAGAGCGATCTCATCGTCCATATGGATGAGGCACGTAACGATGAGGACAGGAAAAACTCCGGCCTTCAGTCCAATCGGCGGCGCAGCAAGGGTCTTGCATACATCCTGCAAGTTGACGCGGCGGTCGGTGGCACTCCTGAAGGAGCGCTCAATTGTCTCCCAAACGTAGCGCCATTCGGGGTCTTTCGGAACGCTCAGTCCCCACCGCTCACCATCGAGCCGTCGATGGACACCGGGAGTGCGATAGAGAGCTTCGTATATTGCGCGTTCGGGTCCGTACCCCTCAAGACCGAACTGTGGGCGCTCTGGAGCCTGCAGGAGCGCTTCGATCAGGATGCGGCGCGCCTTAGCGCCCTGGCTGGTCAGTTCCCGACGTGCAATCATCTCGTTTGCGACGCGAGGAGTCGCCGAATACACCATGTCGGATACATCCGATAGAAGCGCCGAAATGCTCGAGCTCGCGGAGAGTTGGGCTCCATTGTTGACCAGAGTCCACGTAGATTCCTGTGTCCAAGTGCGAGCTACGGCATTCCTCAAGCGCTGTTGCGCGGTGGCGGTTCGTTCCACGAGCTCCCGGGTAGCCACCCAGTCGGCCTTCTCCGACTCTGCCGCTTTGAGCGCGAGTTGCAGCGAAGCTGCTTCGTAGGCCGCCTCTCGAACGGCCTCGAGATCGCTGGGGGTAACGACAATGACCGGCTTGCTGAAATCTCGCCCTTCGAGCGCAATTGGCGGCGAGTCCACGGTCGCGTAAAGAACGAAGCCGTCCCAGTTATCGTCCGCCTCTTCGATTTCCAGTTCCTCGAAGTCGGTGAATTGCTGCTGGAAGACTCTCAGTACCCCTCGTCGCTGGCTGTGGCGGCTTGCCACAATGGGATCGAGGACGGTGGCGGAGTTGAGCAAAGATGCCAAGTCGAGGTCGGCGCACTGTCTACGCGCACTCTCGGTTGCCCGCCGGAGATCGTAGTCCGAACCTTGCCAGACACGATACTCATCGGAAAATGTCCGGTAGACGACCAGCCCGGACTCTTCCAAGGAGTTCAGGACCGCGTCGACCTCTTCCGGCGATTGCATGCCATCGCTGCTACCCGAAAGACAGAAGTGGAGCATCGCCCGAGATGCTCGGATTTTTCCCCCGCTCGATACAAGATTGAGAACGCCAATCGACTTGAGGGCGCGGAGCTGTGTGGACAAGAGACCCGCGGTATCCCTGATTCGAGTCTCGATCTCGAGCCATCGACTAGCAGTGTCGGAGACACCGATCATAGTGGTGGCGGACTCCAGGAAGTAGTCGTACACCCGATCGAGGCCGAGCAGAGGAAGCTGCTCGTTGGCCTGCCACTCGGCTTCGTCCAAGAAAGCTGGGACTGCCAGGGGCTCTGAGCCGGCCATGAACGAGAAGAGAGTTCGCTCGTTCTGTCCGTATCTGGTGCACAAGTCGGGGAGCACCGCAAGAGTCAGGGGGTGAAGGGGGATACCCTGCTGGGATTCCCCCATCATTCCCCTGAGGCCGAGGTCCTCGAAGACCTGCTTGCGATCGTGGACCCATTTCCGCGCCGGAGCGTCCAGCTTTTTCGCGCGTCGCTCCAGGCTTGCGACAATCAATCGGCGGGATTGCTCGGGTGTCTCAATGAACGGAATATCATGGAACCGGCCTTGGACTTTGGCCCACTCTCTGCGGCGTGCCGCTGAGGTCTCTTGCACGTAATCGTCGAAGGCGAGGTGTTGCATCGTGATGACGATGAGAGGTAGAGCCGATTCGCCTTGAGTTAGCTCTGCAAGTTCTTGGAGCAGGTAGGGGTCTCCCTGGTCGTTTGAACTGGTGTATGCCTCCAGGTTCTTTCCGAATTCGTCAACGACCAGTGCTACCGGATGTACAGCACAGAGCTTCCGGACTGTATCCAAAATCTCCGAAGTAGTCACAGGCTCCTCACCCGCTCGGGCGAAATGCTCCGGAACGGCGGCGAGCGCTGCCTCTGAGGATCGGTTCGCTCCCGAGTGAAGTGCCCTTGCGATGGTCGCCGCGACGGGTTCTACGCGAGCAGTCCCAAATGCTCGAACAAACCCACCTTCTAGCGCGTTGAGGCCTCGTAGACCGTCGTCCACGGTGCGCTGGACCTGCTCGTCGACGGCGCGCAGGGCTTCGTGGGCCGCCGAGAATTCAGGTGCTGAGGCAGGTGCAAGGAGGCCGTCGAGAAATACGGCCAGCGACGACTTGCCGACTCCATGCGGGCCCGTAATAGAGAACGTGCGTCCAGCGGAGGCGTCAAGAAGACCTCTGCCGATTCTGGAAACAACGTCGATCGCACGACCAGTAGGAATGTATCCTTCGATCGCATGTGCTCCGTGGTCCCGCTCGACATTGGCCGACCGGCTGAATCGTGGGCGAGCCCGCACAAACTCCGACAGAACGCTCATGCCACAGTCCCCTTCTTGCCACGCTTCGAGCCGGTCTGGCCGGAGTAGATCGATTCCTCCGGGCTTGTGAGAAAGTCGCTGTAGAGCGGCTGCATGGCGGAATGGCCTGCGACTTCGAGATCATCAATTTCCAACGTGCGGTCGAGCTTCCTGTAGTGAGAAGCGAGAACCGCCAAGGCCGCGAGTGCGGGCTGATCGTCTACGACCAGTTGGCGACTGCCCGCAGGTCGAGCAACTCGAAAACCGCCGGCTTCGAGGGAGGCGGATTCAAGCGCATCTACGATCTCGTGCTCCGTGATCTTCAGGAGGCGTCCAGGGGAGCCCGGGTCAAGCGCGAGCCGCGTCGAGGAAACCGTCCTGCTTCCGCGATCATGTTTGTCCATATAGTCGAGGCATGTATATGCGATCGCGGTCGGAGAAAGGCTCTTCTTTTCGCCTCGCACGAATCGAAAACTCTTTCTCGATCCAGGGGATGGCTGGATGATTTGGAGCTCCCTGAAAGGGGAGTCCAGCAAATCGTCGAGGGTCTGGCGACCCTTAGTTTCCCGACGCGTGTACATCCGCAGCAGGCAGTCGGCATCCTTGTGGATGCTCGACTCTCTAGGCTTGGCCCACGTCGTTGCAGCTATTTCATCGACGCAGAATCTCTGCAACTCTTCTTCGGTGAACTCGACGGCGCTGAAATCATTGAATGCTAGACGCCAGACCGGTAGGAAAGAAGGCGTAGAAACCGCTTGCCAGTGGAGGAGCCACAAAGTGGTTGTGTCCTCCATATACGGATCGAAGCCATGATGATCATCCAATAGAGCATATCCGAATCGAGTCGGAACCGTTGTCGTAACCCGCGATTTTTCTGGATGGGGTACGCGTGTTACGACTTTTACGGCGGTCGACCAAAATCGAATAGCGTCTACCATGTTTTTTCCGACGCCCAATGCGACTGGCGCGTGCGGCATATTGAAAATATCGGGATCTGAGACGGCGGCGTCGTATCCCTTTTTTATCCATCCGAACCGCGGATGGAAAGTCTGATGGTTCGCGAAAGTGGGGATAGCGGCTTGCTCAAGCGTCATCGAGGAACCTTTCCAGATCTCCTGTAAGTTCGCGGACGCGCAGTGCAGCCGCAGATAGCTTTGCGATCGATGCCCGTATGTCTGATTCGGTGGTAGGTGTGCCGATCGAGAGCCGGAGTGATTCCCCGGCCTCTGTCGTAGATCGGCCCATCGCCAGGAGCACGTGAGAAGGGGTGGGCACCGCGGATTGACACGCGCTGCCTGATGACACTGCTACGTCGGGCATCGAAGCCATGACGGCTTCCGCATCGGCTCCCGCGATGCGCACATTGAGCGTGTTGCACACTCGCGGCGCGTCGCCCCCATTTATCTCGACTGAGCCGAGCTCTTGGAGACCGTGCCATAGTTGGTCGCGGAGTACCGTGAGTCGATTCATAGTCTCAGGCAGACATTGGGTGGCGAGCTCTGCTGCCAGGCCAAAGCCGGTAAGAGCTGGGGCATTCGACGTACCGCCGCGTAAGCCGAATTCTTGTCCCCCGCCGCCCAAGATGGGGAACAAAGCCTTCTGGGTGTGTCGAGAAGCGATGAGAGCACCCGCGCCTTTCGGTCCATACAGCTTGTGGCTGCTGCAAACCATCAAGTCGGCGTGGGTACTGACGTCGGTGGTGTCACCTTTTCCTAGAAGCTGCGTTATGTCGCTGAAGAACAGTGCACCACGGCTGTGAGCGATGACGCTGGCCTGTTCAACCGGACCCATGACCCCGGTTTCGTTATTTGCGGCCATCACGGCAACAACGGAGACCGAATCGTCGACCAATTCGTTCAAGCGAGACAGATCGAGGAGTCCGGAGTGGTCGACCGAAGCGATGCGCACCTCCCCGCCGCCAAGGCGAGCACCTGCTTCCGCGGCCTGGATGATGGCCTTATGCTCGGTGGCGCCGATCACTACATTTGGTCGGCGTGAGTCTCCTAACATCGCGCCGATGATGCCGATGGCGGCGGCCTCGCTAGCCCCCGCAGTGAACACGATCTCGCGCGGCGTTCGGTGGACGGCGGTCGCGAGTCTCTGCCGGGCGTGCTCGACTAGCTCGGCGGCCTGCTGACCTGCGCGATGCTGGGTACTAGAGGGGTTGGCATACGCGTGAGATGCTTCTTGTACCAGTGAGGCCACGCGTGCGTCCACGGGCGTCGAGGCGTTGTAGTCGAGGTAGATCATTGTTCACCGATCCTAGTGGGCGGTCCTGGGGAGCAGTGCTCGGCCGTGCTCTCAAGGTCCTCTAGACCCTTGCACATAGGACTGACACGAGGTCGGGCCCAATTGATACCTCCACGCCGACCAGAGTTCGCAGTGATGCTCGCGCGTGCGAAGGTATGGCTCGAACCATGACTCAGTGTCCAACCGCTTGTCGTGTGTAAGTGTTGAAGTGTTACCTAGTCGCCATACCACGCCTGACTGCGTAAGGCTGGGCCGCTTCGCGCGGGTGCTTTGCAATCAAAGGAGAGCTTTGGCTTTCTCTAGCTGGATTGCGCATGGCTTGGTTCGGCGTGTTCGGCCAAATGTACGCAGCGTCGAGCTGTCCAGCTCGTCGTAAGACATGTTTGGTGAGTGTTGCTTCAAGAAATGCATTGCGTTGGCAATTTCGGTGGGGCTGATGTGTTGAATAGGGCGGTCGACTTCGTTCGAGTTGGGGCGAAACTCACTCCACGTTTCAGGAGTGATCCCGTCGGGCCACACAAACTTTTCATCGTCGATTAATAGACCCGCGGACCTTGCCTGCCTGACGATCTTGGATGCACGATTGGAGTATAGCTTCCGCACCCCGAACGATGCGGCAACATGCTGGGCCAGCCGATCGACATGAATGGGGCCCTCAGCTTCCACAATCTCAACGGCTACCGCGCGGACTTTCTGCTTTGCTGCCAGTTTGGGTAGATCGTCCAGTACGGAAATATCGCCGACGGGAACAGGTTCCCACGGCTGGAATGAGAGTCGAGCGTTGCCAATTATGCTTGGCTGTGCGACTGGCTCGCGAATGAAAACTTCAGGGCTCGGGGAGACAAGTTCAGACTCCGGCCCATTCCTGGATTCCGTTAACGAGTTCGTGCTGTCGAGTCCTTCGGATTCAGATGAAGCGATAGAAGTAGGGGGCGAAGAAATCTCGGCTGGTGCGATTCCTTGCTCCTCGACGTAGGCCACAAGTGCCTCTTGACGAAGCTCATTCGCTCGCTCGAGCCCCTGCTTGTCGCCAAAATATTCCAGGAGGCGGACGCAGTAGTCGTGGGCGCGCCAAGCGTCTAGGCACGTAAACGGATCGCCATGAGCCCGCGCATTGCGCACGATTGTAAGCTCACGACCAAGCGTTCCGACGGTCTGTCGGTTGTCATCGAACGGGTACCCCAGCTTTCCGAGACGTCGGGTAAACATCTTGAGTTGGGTCTGAAGGTCCGTCGCGCTATACAGCTTCGGCGGCCTTCCCGCGAGTTGGTCCAGCTGTGTCAATACGACGGTCCAGGGATGGTCAGGTAGGTCAGCAGCGAACCTGGCAGCAATGATCGGATCGAGGCGATCAGCGAGGTGGTCGAGGCCGGCAGATACGGACAGTTTGGGATTAAATCGCATGCAGAAGTTCCTCGGGGAGCCGGACTGTCCTCTCTGCGAGAGGCGTTCGTGGATGGTCGGTAATAGTGTCGTAATTGTTGGAAGTATATGTCCGCGATGGATGCCCAATACCGTGGCGATGGTCATGCCCTAGGAGCTGTGCGTGTTAGCTGATCACCACGCATTGCCAGGGCGAGCGTTACCCGGGGAGGTGACGCGTTGGGATGTCAATTCGTATGCTTGGTCGACCCTGACACCAGTGCGATGCCGAGGTCCACTAGTAGCTGGCGGGGGGTACCAATGTCGCCGCGGATCGTCCATGTTCGGTCATGCGGTGGTTCGGCAATCGCCGCGAACGCACGCGCCTCCGCGGCCGGAAGGGGGTTGGTCACTCGTAGTCGAACTCTGGTATCGGAGTCGGACCATTGCGCGACGGTAGGGTTGCCACCTCGCGTGTCCAGTCCGTACATCAGTCGCCGGACATCATGCGACAGCTCGACGCTGAGCGCTAAGACCCGGCCCTCCGCAACATCGACGATGTGATGTTCGTTCAACTCGGCGAGACCGGATATGCGTGCAAGGTGACGGCCGTGGACGTCGTCAGTGAGATCGAACCAGCGGTCTGCTTGCCTGGCACCACGTCGCGCACGCACAGGTCGGTAGACCTTGACTGCGTCGAAGTCGAAGGGCTCCGGCGCCGGGGAAAGCGACATCAACAGGAACCCTTCGGTCCACTCGGAGAGCGGTTGGCGCGGTCGGCCGATCCAATCGTCGAGGCCGACAACGGGCAGCGCGAGCTGCGAGACGATCGAGAGATCGGAGAGCCGACGCGTCGCTCCGTTCAGGTGAATCGATGACCGAATCTTCGAATCGAGGTGGCGGAGCGGAATTCCGCTTACCAGAAGCGCATTTTCCTTGCGGTCCGTGAGTTGCACAACCGAGCCGGGGACGGACAGCCACTGTCCACGTCGCAAGGCTGCGACATCTCCGACGGTGGCGAGTTCCTCGAGACGATCGTGCAGAACGCGGCGTCGGTCGACCTGGTCGACATCGCCCTCAGTAAGTGCAGAATCTGCCTCCATTGCACGGTCGAGCAGCGTGCGCGTCGATACCGGAACTCGTCCCGCAGTCGACGCCCATGTCACGGCGCGGAGAAGTTCGAAGCTTAGTTCGAGCGAGGACGTGGCGCGAGGAAGACCAAGCGCAGAACACATGTGATCCTTCGGATGGTACTCGTTCGCTACTTCGATCCGTGGTGACCCAGTGATCATGCGAACCTCTGGTGCAGGCGCTGAGCTAGGTTCTGCAATTTTTGTGGACGGTTTTGATCCGTCTTGGGAACCAGGCCGAGGACGTCGCTAACCGCGTCGGTGAGATTCACGCCGGACAGACTGGTTGCGAGAGCGGGGAGGATCACGCACTCGAGAACCGATGTGGTGATCGCACTGGAATCCTGTAGTTCGATCAGGCCTGTGGCGAAGCGACGCGATGTGTCCAGCAAGCCATCATCAATGACCCAGATCGCGCCGAGCGATTCTTCGAGCTTCGATACCAGCGAAGCTGACTGGGGATGGGGACCAGACACGGACTGACGATCGATGGTCGTCCGAGTAGGCGAGTTCGCGCGCGTTCGTCCGGGCTTCGGAACATCGATGGCCACGGCATAGCCCCACATGTCGGGACTTACGGGCGCTGTCGTCGTCCCGACTGCAGTTGTTGCCGCGAACAGCAAGTTCTGGTCGGGGACGACGCGCGCCACACCGACCATTTCGCGGGCAACCTCGGGGACCGTGATGCCTCGATCGTGTGTTTGAAGCCACGGCAGAAGGTACGACTCTGTAGGGGCCTGATTGAACGAGTCGAGGACGAGGAGGCCAGGGCCGCCGTCGCGTACCCCAGCGTCGGCGCCAGGCAGGAGTCCGCTGTGCACCCGCGTAGCCGGGGGGTTTGCTGCGCGAAGGCCGAGCAAGTCGACCGGATGGAGAAAATCGTGGCCCACCGGCATCGAAGTAATGCGTCCAGAGCACACTGCCGTGGCATACGCGGAAAGTGCTGCTGGCCCGCCGTTGCCGGTCAGGACAGGAAGCAGGCCGGCGCGGACAGCAGCGTGGATCCGGTTCAATACCGTGGCATCGATTCCAAAGGCCTCGCCAGCTGCGCGGAGCAACTTGCTCACCGACGTCTTTTCGCGCGGCGTCAGCGAGGAGCGGCCACTGAACGGATCGATAGCGGTGTAGATCTGCTTCGGCTGCGTCGATGTTGCTGATGAGCCGACGCCGACTGCACGCAGGATGACGGACTCGCTGAGCAAGTCAGAGGCATCGTCGACCAGTTCGGCAATACGGTCAGCGACGGAGTTCTCGATCGACTCGAGTTGTCTGCTGAGATCATTCTTGGCGGATTCGAGCTCCCGCTGAGTCTTTTCCAAGAGTGCTCGCGTGCTGACATATTCCTTATCGAGCGCCGATTTCTCGTCGCGAAGTTGGGAGAGTATCGAATTTTCGGTTTCGATATCCTTCCGGACCTGCTCCATCGCTTCAGCGACAACCTGGCTGCGGATCGTGGCGCGGTCGCGCTCCAGTTCGGCTTTCACGACCGGATCACCGCGCAGGGCTGACGCGATCTCCCTTGTCAGAGTACGAACCTCGTCACTCTCCTCGCAGATTTTCAGTGCGCGAGTGATCCGATCGAGTTTGTACTGGCGATCCTCAAGGCGATCGCCCTCGCGTAGCAGATCGGCTGTCTTCTGGATCAGGTTCTTCGTCGCCAGGAATCCAGGAACAGGGATGGATTCCTTTTCGGCCAGAGATACAGCATCCCGGAGCGCAGTCTTCAGTACCTCTGCGTCGGAGCGGCAATCGAGACTCCCAGTCACGGGGGACGTCGGTGCGCAGTAGTACCGCGAGTTCGGCAGCTGGAAGATTGCATTCTCTCCGTGGCCTTCTCGGTACGGAACACGCTCGAGTCGAAGGGAGTCCGAAGGTATGTAGAACCTGCCGTCCTCGATACGAGGCGTGAGCGGGCCGAGCAGAAGGTCGCCCTTGCACCAGGCGAAGATGTCAAGTCCAGCGAGTACCTCCTCGCCAGCTGGCAACCGCGAGGTTGTCAGTCGTTCGAGTGCTTCGTCGTACGAGAAAAGACCGTAGTCGAGGAGGGGAGTCAGGAACTCTGCGTTCCTGACTGTATACGCGTCCCGTTCGCCCTTGCCCTCCTCGAGATCGAAAGCGACTGCTGATCCAGGCGAGACGTCAAGGTGCGGCTGCCGCCAGAAAACCAGCCCGCGGCTGGGATAGTCCTCGGGCTGTGCGGCCGTCCAACCGGTGCCGACGTCGTTGTACAAGGGCGTAACGAATGCGAATCGGTCGTTCCGGAAATCCACCATGCCGACGACACGCGTTCCTGGTTTCACGGTCATGGTCACACCTTATGTAGAGGGTTCGTGGGATCGGATGGGCCCCTCCTCCTGCGGATCTCCCAGTGAGGATCAGTGGGTTCGTCGGCATGGTCGACCGAGAGTTTGTATGCTTCCCGCCATGCCATGCGTGATCGGGTGCTCCTATCCTGCGATTCGACCCCGCGCATCAAGCGGCTACGGGACACGGGTGTCGCAGACTGATGGGTATGTAACCGCACGAATCCGAGATTTCCCGCCCTTACCTCGATCTCGACGGAGTCCGAGAGGCGTTGCATGATCCACTCGGCTGCGGCGCTTGCCTCGGCGTCCCATGAAGATTCAATCGTATTGTCGCCCGCAACGGCGGTTACCGAAAACCTCAGTGCGGGTACGGTTGTTCCGATCCTGAGGGTGTCTGCCTGATTCGGGACCTGCTGCGTCGAATATGGCGGGAGTAATTGATCGTTGAAGCGCAACGACCACAACGGCACGCTTGTCGGTTCCGCCGTAACACTTTCGGTGATGATTTCAGTCTGAAAGGCATCACCTGTCGTATCGGTGCGGATACGGAGTGGCCCACTTTCGATCGCCGAGACGAAACATGCGGGGACTGGCGGGGTGGTGCGGCTGCGCCTGAGGGACTTGGCATTGAAAGTCGCGTGCGATTCGGCGGCAAGCACGTGCGCTTGGGGTGATGGAACAACAACGATTGGCTCGCCGAGGAGGTACCGCGGAACTCCACCGGGCCCGTACTCTACAGCCGGGGTGGCGAGGCGAGTTCGGGTCGTTCGCTGCTCGATGCGCGCGACACCGAATCCTGCTAGCCACCTGCGCGCCGCGCTGTTGAATGACTTCGGCAGGCGTACGAGCCACGCGTGCCAGGTGTTCTCCGCCGTCGCGGTCGAGTCGAGGGTCGTGATGTCTAGGGTGTTGGGAGGCATGGCGCGAGCAGGACCGACAGCAACGACGGTGTCGCCCCATCGCACAGCGGTTGCCCAGTCGTAGCGCCGAAAGGCCCCGCCGTGGTGGGGAACGAACAGTGTGCCCTTCGGCGACAGTCCAGCGAGTTGGGTACGCCACCGGTCGGGGCGGATCCCATTCGGCCATTTTCCGCTCGTCTGGATGATGCTGCTCTCACGGGATGGCTGCACTAGAACGCTGGACCGTCCTGATCCGGGCCAGAGCGACGCCGCGCGGATCTTCCGCGGGGCGGTGCCGGCGCGGTGAAGTGTCAATCCGTCGAACGCGAGTACCGACGGAACCGTGCGTTCAGCTTCCTCTAGTGTCAGTGATTCGAGGTCGATGAACAGAGACCAGCGGTTTCTGTCGGAGTGGAGTCGGAGTAACAGTGGGCTGTAGCCATCGAGCATCGGGTCACGTGCGTGCCCGTATCGATTGCTGCCGGGATGGTACTCCTCGCAGAGGGGGGTACCTTCGTCCTTCTTATGTGCAAAGTGCGCGATCTTGGACATCCCATCGCGCAGGTGAACACGTCCACAACAGCACGGGCATACATACCCGTCGTGGCGCTGGGCGTCAATGGCCAGTACGTGCTGTTCGCGTGTCAGATCGAATGCGCGGTCCATCGGACCGAACCTCCGGCTAGCGCGATCCGCGAGAATGTGTGGTTACGGGCTGCCGAAGAACCCGGGGGAACGGCCGGAGCTCGACCGCATACGACGCCGAGGTTGGGCGCCAGGTTCGTCTTGGCCATTCGGTGGCGTTCTCCTCAATCGACTTGTTCGGACCATCTCTGTTCGATCGACACGACCGCCTGACGGCGCCCGACATACGGCAATTCGTGAGTCGGGAAGAGAATGTTACGGCGGATTGACCACGACGTGGCGTCAGGCTGTCGATGCCCGCTTCCCCTCGCGGCGCCCAACTGGATTGGCACCGCGGACTTGCCATTACGATCCTGCATGAATTCAGGGCAGGGAGTCGCCATCGTGCTGGGCGTCTCCAGTTGAGGGGGCGTCTCCAGTTGGTGCTCTGTGGCGAAGCCGGTGTCACCGCGCGGGAACTGTCGATTGACTCGAATGCGAATCGCTACGGGGGGTCGTCAGCAATAAGGCCTCGGGCGCGTTGGGGCTACGTGACGGCCTAGGCCGTGTTTCAAATGTGGATCCGCCGAGGGATTCACTGCCTCACCTGGCGTGTCATGACAACTGAATGAGCGAGGTCTCCGGTAGAGGGTTAATCGACCAAGACAAACCTGAATACCGGAGACCTCGTGCCCAGCGTAGCGGTACCGGGGCGGGCGGATCTGACCGACGCGCAGTGGGCGCGGTTGGAGCCGTTGCTGCCTCGGGGAAAGAAGGCGGGCCGGCCGCCGAAGTGGACGAAACGCCAGCTCATCGACGGGATCCGGTGGCGCATCCGCACAGGATGCCCGTGGCGGGACATTCCGGACCGGTACGGGCCGTGGCAGACGGTGTACGGACTGTTCCGGCGCTGGCAACGCGCAGGGGTGTGGGCGCCGATCCTCACCCGATTGCAGGCGCTCGCCGACGCGGCCGGCGAGATCGTGTGGGATGTCAGCGTCGATTCGACCATCGCCCGAGCACACCAGCACGCAGCCGGTGCCCGCAGGGACGGTGATCAGCAGGCCGAGCCGCCGGGCGGTGTCGACACCGAACCGGATGATCATGCGTTGGTACGCTCACGCGGCGGCTGGACAACCAAGACGCATCTGGCATGCGAGCAGGGCCGCAAGGTCCTCTCACTCATCGTCACTGCAGGTCAGTGCGGCGACAGTCCGCAGTTCGAGGCCGTGCTCGACGCGATTCGGGTGCCGCGGCGCGGTCGTGGTCGACCGCGCCGCCGCCCTCATGCGGTACTGGCGGACAAGGCGTACAGCAGTGCCGCCAACCGTGCCTACCTCCGCACGCGAGGAATCAGGTCGACGATCCCGACCAAGACCGACCAGGTCACGAATCGGAAGAAGAAGGGCTCATCTGGTGGTCGCCCACCCGTCTTCGACACCGAGCACTACAAGCAGCGCCACGCCGTCGAGTGCGGCATCAACCTGCTCAAGCAGAACCGTGCTGTGGCAACGAGATACGACAAGCTCGCTGTCCGCTACACCGCCACTGTGCGTATCGCCGCGATCAATCAGTGGCTGCGATCAGCCGCCTTTTGAAACACGGCCTAGGTGTAGTTCCCAGGCAGGTTGTGAACGGCGTGCCGCCACGAGATAGGTGAGGACCTCCGGTATCGGTGTGGTTACCACACACACGCCGACTACCGAGAGGTCCTCGTGACACACGCTAACGCCTACCTCACCCCACGCGGCCGATTGGCCCTCGCCGAACTCGTCGTCAAGACCGGCTGGAGCCTGCGCAGAGCCGCCGAACGGTTCCAGTGCTCACCGGCGACCGCCAAGAAATGGGTCGATCGCTACCTGTCCGGTGACCGATCGATGCAGGACCGGTCCTCACACCCCCAGTCCTGCCCACACCGGACCCCGACCCGCACCGAACGACGCATCATCGGCCTGCGCTTCACCCGACGGTGGGGACCGCACCGCATCGCCTACCACCTCCACCTGGCGAAATCGACCGTCGAGGCGGTGCTGCGCCGCTACAAGATGCCCCAACTCGCCCACCTCGACCAGGCCACCGGACTGCCCGTACGCCGCCCGAACCCGCACCGCTACGAACACGAGCAACCGGGTGATCTGGTGCACGTCGACATCAAGAAACTCGGCCGCATCCCCGACGGCGGCGGGCACCGCAAGATCGGCCGACACGCCGGCAGCAAAACCCGCTCCGGGATGGGCTACGCCTACCTGCACCACGCGGTCGACGACCACTCGCGACTCGCCTACTCGGAAATCCTCGGAGATGAACGCAAGGGCACCGCGGCCGGGTTCTGGACCCGCGCCCACGCGTTCTTCACCGCACACCGGATCACCGTCAGGCGAGTGCTGACGGACAACGGATCCTGCTATCGATCAAAGGAGTTCGCTTCTGCTCTCGGTCCGGAGATCGCGCACAAGCGGACCCGGCCGTATCGGCCGCAGACCAACGGCAAGGTCGAACGGTTCAACCGCACCCTCGCTGCCGAGTGGGCGTACGCGCACACCTACCGGTCCGAGGAGGCCCGCTGTGCCACCTACCAGCAGTGGCTGCATGACTACAATCACCATCGGCCCCACACCGGGATCGGTGGACAGTCACCTATAGACCGCGTCGGCGTTCACAACGTCCCCGGGAATTACACCTAGGCCTCAGTCCGCTGGCGATGGTCGCTGAATCTGTCGGGTGTATGGCTGTCACGAGTCATCCAATGAATTGTGCTGCCGGAGCACTACCCATGTGGAGGACGTGCGCGGCGATGAGATCATTCTCGAGTTCCAGGAGTTGATGTGAGGCCAGCTCGGGCGTCGCTACCCAGGAGACTTCGAGGCTCTTCTGCATCGCCAGGATGGCACCCTGTGCGTGGTCCGCTTTCGCAATTTTGGCGAGGTGTGCCCGAGGTCTGTTCGGAAGCGCGCCTTGACCGACATACAGCAGTTCGCCGCCGGAATCTCCTCGTATGCGATAAAGCCCGACGGTGACCTGAGCGAAGTTCGACCCAACCTCGTGCAACGGTAGCCACGCGCTCCAGCTGTGACCACACCACGACTCGGTTTGAGGAGCCGGGGAAAGACGGCCTTTCGGTCCTGTGCCCACGTGGTGTTCGGCCAGCGGTGGGCCACTGTAGGCGCCACCGCGGAATCGAGCTCCCGCGGCGACCAAACGAGAGTTGTTTTGGGAGGAAGCGCGATAGCCGAGGGGAACGCGTCCGAATTGGACAGTAGGCGAGTTACCGCATTGCTGCCGGTACAGTGCGATCTCCAGGGCTTCGCGTCCCTTGCGCGTGGGTGCGTCGACATCCAGTGGGTATACGGAGGCCTCGAACTCACACCCACTGGAGTGCCGAAGTGCCCACAAGGCCGGGGCGGCAGTGTGCGGATCGCGGTACGGCATCTCGTCGTTGTAGCAACGCGAGAGTGCGCCCAACCGCTCGCGAAGATTGCGGCCGGTCTGACCGATGTAGTCGAGTTCGTTGCGGCCTACGCGACGCACGCGATAGATCCCAGGAGTCCGAGGTACGGCGGGATTGCGCGAAATCCCGCGCAATGGCAGCCACTCACTCCAACTCGTTTCCGGTTCTATCGTCGCGGATTTGCACGCAGAGGAGTCCGCCCACCGGTCATTGCCTCGTGTCACGTCACTCCTGCCGCTTGGGTTCCCCGCGGCCGATCTATGGACGCGCTTCGGGCATCGAGATTACCAATTGCCCGAGTTGGTTCAGAGGTGGCGCTCCACACGCTTGCTGACGAGGAGAGACCTTCGGCGCACACCTCCGGTCGCGATATTTCCGACACTCCATTCGTTATCAGTCGGATATCCGGCCCGTCGGCAGTTACCCGCTCGTGGCGGGTCTTCTCAGTTGCGCAACCCAGCTTGGTGGCCAACTCGGGATCCTGGCGCTGCGCGTACGCCGACCATCAGAGTGCCGCCAGCGTATTCCTTGCTCAACGTGTTCCGCGAATGTGGGTGTCGCCGTGTAAATCAGTTGGGCCGCGCACGATCTGAGAGATCACGCAACGAACGACCATCGGAGCGCCGCCAGTCGCGCCACCCGTTGCGGGTTGCCCCCAGTTTCTCGATTAGTGGGGACGAGGGATCGTCGTACTGTCTGCCTTCGAATTCGAGGGGCCGCCATCGGCGGTGACCCGAGCCTGATGAACGACATCAGTCGAGGCATCGCGGTAGTGGAGCACTTCGCCAGCTTCGAGACGCCCGGATCGAACATGCTCGCTCAGTGCGCCGTCCACCGGCATCCAGTTTTCCGGGCCAATCGAAATCCATCTGCACGAGCTGTGGGCAGTGATAGCGGGTGTAGACGCAGTAGTGCTTGCGCATGAGGTCGATGACGAGCTGAGCAGCTGCCGCGCTGACTCCAGGATCACGCAGCAGTCGTTCGAGCGTGCTCAAATCAGAAGTTCTCAGTGTTACGAGGTCATCGCCGGCATCTACGTACTCACTTGCTTCGATGCGAACGCCCGGATGCCTCTTCTGGAACGCATGCGGAGTTCCGAACTCGGAAAGCAGAGTGCTTTCGCGCACGTTGAGAATGCCGAGTATTGCACCTGGTGTGTCCCTGAGCCCGTGAGCGACGAAGACCTCCATCATTCCGACGCTTACACAGAACCGTCGAGGGTACTTGCTCTGACCGTATGTCCCGGTGCTCACAGACCAATACTGGAACTCGGTCGCACGGGGAGAGGGAACACATGCTTCGAGGAAGTTTCGCAGCAATGCGGTGAGCGCGCCCGATTCCGGAAGCTCTCGGTATCGGCGCACAGCGGTTGTGTACCGCACTTCCTGCTCTGCGAGGTCCTTCAGCGGGTCGGGGCGTTGCACATTAAACGTGCGAGGATCCGCGAGCCATCTGGTCTGCTCGTCGGTGCACAAGATTTCGTCGAGCGCGTCACGGCCGATGGTGACATCGGAGTGGGTGACGTTGCGCAGTGGGATCTTTCGCTCCCGTGCTTCTCGGATCAGCTGGCGCTCGAGTACTTGGAGCTGTTGTTTCGAGGCGGCCTTCGGAAGAAGTCGAACCATGGTGATCTCGTCGCCCCACTCCGCGGCGTGCCCACCCATCCGGGAACGGAGATCGACCGACTCGCCGATGTAGAAGGAACCGTCGTCGAAGCAAAGGAGGTACCACCCACTTCGTCTTGGACCATCTGCAGGCAGTGTGGACCGACGTACGTCCCCGAAGCTCACAGAAGCGCGGAAATTCCAACTGTCTGCCCATGCACTGACTTCGCTACTTCTCACGGGCGAATGATAGGGCGGAACTTTCGCTGAGCAAGTGAGACCGTTCCAGTCCGGTGTGTCTCTGTGTTGATCTCGACGGTCCAGCTGGTTATTTCCCAGAGGGCCGTCGGGCCGCGTTCGGTGGGAAGTACTATTCGGAGATCAAATCGCGTAGTGCACTGCGTGTTTCGGCATCGGTCGAGTAGATGACGGTGCCGATCATCCCACGGGTCAGTAGGACCTTGTAGACGTTGCGTACCAACCGGTCGAAGCGCACGTCGGAGATTTTGGTTCGATTCTTGAAATCCGGGTCGCGATTCGCATCCCGGACTGTGGTGAATCGTCCGTTGCGCCAGACCAAGTCAGGTCCGAGAATTACCCCGTTCCAGTCGTACTCGAATCCCTGCGCGGTGTAGACACAACCGACCTGCCCGAATCCGCCTTCCTCGGTCGCCCAGAGTGCAGCCGGGGGAGCGTCGCCGATCCTGCGTTCGCTCTTGCTGTTCCACGGGCGAGCCCATCCGCCGATCCGGACGTCCGGCACCAGATGTCCGCTCTTGTCCGCGTTGCTCCACGGCCAGCAATATCCGGCCGTCATACGAGCCGAGTAACCGCGATCCTTCTGCTGGGAGAGGAGGTGCTCCATCTCCTCGGGAGTATCGGCAACCCGGACAGTGAACTGCGGATCACCCTTCCACTCGAACGGGCCCCCTTCTTCGAGCTCCAGGAGTCGCTTGACCCACAGCAGATATTCTTCGCTACCCCCGCATCGAAACTGCTCGCCCAGATGTATGTGCTGAGTTTCGAGGCCCAGTGTTGCTGCGTAGCGCTCGATCTGGGTGAAGGACCCCATCTCTCCGGGACGTACGACCTGGTGCTCGTCGAGAAGGAATACAGGGACAAGGGCCGCCGCGATGAGTTCGTCGACCTGGGGACGATCTGAGCGAAGTTCAGCTCGCGTGTAGCGGTCGACGGAGGTTTCCCGGATGCGGTGTGCCTCATCGAGGATGAGCACGTCCAGTCCGTTGCGATCGGCGGTCATGAACTGGTTGAAGTACTTGAACATCTTCTGCACGCGCGGGGCACGGTGCCCCGCGACTTTACGCAGCGTCTGCGTGAATGATCGGGAACCGGTTGCATGCAGGACGGTTCGTCCACGACGGGCGAGCTAGCCGAGCAGCGACAACGCGATCACGCTCTTGCCGCTGCCCGGCCCACCGGTGACGATGATGACGCGCTTTCGATCGGCTGCGCGTGACTGCTCCACTTCGTGGAGCACGAGGTCGACGGCGAGCTGCTGGTTTCCGAGCAGATGGAACTGGGGTCGGTCGCGTACTTCTGCAGCGGCGACCTTGAGGAGCTGTTGTGAGGGTGCAACCGCAGATTTCATCAGGGCGTCGCCGGCTGCATAGCCGGGAGTGGGAGCGAGACGGCTCCGGAGGAATGCGATCATGTCGCCGCGCTCGGCGGCGGTGAACATGCGTCCGGTGACGCTCATCGGATAGGAGAGCAGGTCGGCGACAGCTCCCGGGTCGGTCGCGTTGTGCAGATACGCGATACCGGCCAGGGCATCGGGTTGATCGGACACGGTGCGGGCGAAGTCTGCGAGGTAGTCGCAGTACCCCTTGACCTGTGCCGCCGGGTGCAGCATCGGGCCTCCCGGCATTCCGGGTACGTCGACGAGCTCGGGATTGTCCTCGTAGCGACGGGCCGCCGACCATTGCTTCAACTCGATCACCACGTACGAGGCGGCACCGGTCTGCGGATGTGTCCCTGCCAGGACGACGTCGGCCCGCTGCGAGGTCAGCGGCAGGTGGTATTCGAGAAGCATCTCGACGTCATCGAGACCCGCGTCGACGAGATCGCGAGCGAGAACAGGCACGCTTCGTGTCCACGACTTCTGTTCGGCTTCGCCAGCACGGCGTCCTGTGCGAAACAGCATTTGCTCCAATAGCTGCTCCGCGAGTGATTCGGGTCGATCGAGGTCGACGATCCGGCGGGCGGTAGTACGAAGCAGCGTCACAGTCAGGTCCCCAAGGCAGCACGAATTCACTCGTGCGGGTGGGGGCATGTCCGTGGCTGCTCATCGCAGCGGAAGTCCGTCGGGCCGCAGGACAGAGACTATATCGGCGAAGGGTCGCAGATCGTTCAGGGGGAGTACGGCTGATACGTCCCGGACGACCTCCACAATATGGAACCGGCGGGCAAGGCCGCGTACACGCCTTGAGCGGCCGAGACCGTCCGTTTGTGCAGGACCGGGATACGGGTGAGAGCAGAAACGTCGGACAGAGACTCGCGTTCCAGGGCTCGCGTCACGTGCTCGCGTATCGGGATGCTTGCGGACTTGTCCAGGTTGCATCGCGTATCGGCTGCCACCAGGTTCGCAACGCCATCGATCGGAATCATCGACCACGGCACCACGTGATCGATGTGGACTTCTGCTGTCAGGCGGTCGTCGCAGTAGAAGCAACGACCGGACTGCAGATCACGCAGCGGATCGACGAGGGCGCGCAGTGCAGTGTGATCGGCACCGAACAGGAATCCGTCGATATCCTCCGCATCCAGCTCGGCCCGGTTGAGATCGATGACGTCGTGCGCCCACAGCGACCGTACGAACGTCCTGAGGAGCGTGGATGTGCGCCGCAACCCATCGGGTACGCCGGGACGCAATACGATTACGGCAATTCGGTCCAGATCACTCACCGTCATCTTCTTGTGGAAGCCGGCCGCGTCGAACAGGAACTCGTCGCGGATCTGACTGTGAGGGACGGATTGAAGATGTGTGAGCGGCTGCTGCGCCATCGTCAACCGTACGGAGCGCACCAGCCGTTGATAGACCGGGTGGCAAGCCTCGCGAGCGGCCTCTGCGGTGCGGAGCCCGTCACGCAGCAGGACATCCCTCGCGTCCGCGATGCGATCGGGGATCGAACGTCCCCGCACAACCTGGGCGAGCCGACCGTGGAGGTGGAAAGACCGGACCTGATTCCAGTAGTAGCCGATGACCCGGTGGGCGATCTCGTCGATCGGGACCATCAGACTCCCGTCGGGAGCAGTCGCGTTCTCCACACAGATGTCGACAAGCGCCATCACGGTAGCGAGTTTGTACGTCGAATTGCGGCGGCCGGCTTCGAGGAGTTGCACGACGCGGCCGGCGACGTCGAGTGGGTCGAGTGCCACGAAGCTCATTCCGGCACAATATCCGCCCACTCGAGTCGATTAGTTCGCCCCCCGTGAGGACGAAACTGGAAGTTGTGCAGTGTCCGGTCCTCATGCGCACACCGGGAGTCTCCTTCACCGAGCGGAATGTTGGAGCGATAGTGGAGCGCTGTTACCTGTTCGACTATTCTGCTGGCGGTCAGACCAATTCGCGTAAAGGGGCATGTTGAACGCCGACAACCGTGTTCTGGAATCGATCATCCATTGCGAACTCCTGGCGCGGTGCAAGGCCGGTGAGGACCTGCCGTGCTCGAAGATCGTTGCCGTCCAGGATGTGCCGCTACGGGAACAGCAGGTCCCCGAACCATGGACAGGTCATCTCGACCGGGCACGCTTGGTCTTCATCAGCAGTAATCCTTCGATCGATCCGCGCGAGGCTTACCCACGCTGGGGCGATGACATCGCCGAATCCGTTCGGTACTTCACCGACCGGTTCGACGGCGGCCCAGGGCAGATCCGTGACGGCATCTACAGTCCGCTACCCGAAGGCGGATGGTCCGGTGCAGTCCGTTTCTGGGCGGCGGTTAGGCAGCGGGCCTTCGAACTGATCCCTGACGCAATCCCTGGTGTCAACTATGCGCTCACCGAAGTCGTGCACTGCAAGAGCCAGAACGAAATCGGTGTGGTCGAGGCGCGTCATACGTGTGCATCAAGGTATCTGCCGATGGTGTTGGCGGCTGCCACTGAAGCCCAGGTCTTCGCGGTGATCGGTGTACAAGCAGTCCGTGAGGTCTCGGATCTGTTCGGGTTGGAACTCGACGGGAACAACAGATTCGCGCAGCTCGACCACGACGGGCACCGTTGGATCTTCGTCTATCTCGACCATCCGTCGAGCGGGGGCAAGAAGAAGCGTTTCGCCACGGCTTTGACGCATGAACAGTTCGACCGAGTGCGCGACGAACTCGCGGTTACCGATCTCGATGCACCGCGATTCTCCGCGCCGCACGATTCGTCGAAGGCTCGTTCGATCAGCAGTTTGTGGATGGATAGCCGCAGTTGATTCTGGGCGGGCTCCTTGACCTGATGCATCCGAGAGTTCGGCCCTAGGTATAGGTCTGGCTGGGGGCCTGCTGGTGCGTGCATCGCGGTTCAAGCTGCTCCAGCCCGAATCATCGCGCGTGCAGCATCCGCAACATCGCGCTTCGCAATCCTCATGTCAGGCTCGGACGCATCGCTCGGCGTCTCGCACCGGCCGCGGGTAACTCAGCCGAGGCCGAGTGCCGTCATCGAGTCAACCCGAGGTCGATGGCCGCAAGCCCGGCCTGGGTGCGGTTGTGGACGCCGAGTTTGGTGTAGAGATGCTCGACGTGGTTGCGCGTCGTCTTGTGGGTGATGTGCAGTTCGTCGGCGATCTGCCGGTTCGAGTGGCCCAGGGCGACGAGTCGCAGCACCTCCACCTCGCGCCCGGTTAACCCGGCCGGCCAGGGTGCCCGCCGCTTGGTTCGGTGCCCGGCCGCGGCCAGCACGACCTCGACCGCTTCCGTGTCGAACCGTCCGGCTCCCGCGTCGTGGCGCATCCGAGCGGCCGCATCCTCGGCGGTGAGCGCCTGCCGGTGCGGACGGGGTTCGCGGAGTCGCTGGTAGGTCTCGGCGGCTGCGAGTATCCGCGCTGGGACGCTCAGGTCGGCGCCGCGGACTCCGTTGGGATAGCCGGAGCCGTCGAGTCGTTCCCGATGCGTCTGCGCGAGCGCCACGACCGATTCCAATCCGCCCACGCGACTGAGAATCCGGCCCGTCAGATATGGATACAACCGGACCCGCTCCCATTCCACGGTGGTGAGCGGCCCCGGCTTCTCCCAGATCTGATTGGGCACGCCCATTCGCCCGAGACCATGGACCAGCCCGGCGCGGTAGAGGAGTTCGACATCCGTGCCGGACAGTCCCCGGTGCCGGCCCGCGGCCGCTGCCTGATCGGCCACCTGTCTCGAATGACCGAGCAGGAAAGGACATTTGAGATCGACGAAATCGGCCATCGCGCGCAATAACTCGTCCAACTCGGGACCGTTCAGAACGTCATGCCGATCCGGGGCCTGGGCGAGCGCCGCCGACCACGCATCCTCCTCGAGCACGCCCGTGGTGATCTCGTCCACGGCTGCATCGAACGTTCGTACCACCTGCGGACAGAACTGAGTCCCGCTACGTGCCTGTGCCACGGCGACCGCCTGCGCAGGTCCGCCGGTGCGCAGGTGCACCTCGGCGACGTCGGCCAGATGCACGATGTGCATCTCGACTGGTATCGCGTCGCCACGAGCACCGGCGGGCAGCCCTGCGCCGTCCCACCGCTCGAATGTGAAAGCCAGCATCGATCCGACCTGGGGGTCCAGCCCGATGCGGTCGGAGAGGATGCTCGCGGATCCGCAATGGGACCGGATGAGCTCGGACATCTGGCGGCGCGCGGTGAACAGGAACGCGGCGGCCCGGACGCTGCGCTCGGCATGGGGGAGACCACGCCCGGTGTGACTGAGCAGCAGGCGCAGGAACGGCAGTCCGGTCATGTCGACCGAGTAGGTGTCGGCGCGGAAGGCGATGTCGTCGCCGAACATGCGCGCCAGTTCGTGCGAGTCGGCATGGCACCCGATCCACGCGACCAGGTTCGCGTAGTACACGACGGCCCGTTGCTCGGGGCTCAGCCCCATCCGGTCCGCGATGCGCGTGGCGATCAGCGCCGACCGGAGCATGTGCTCCATCGGCTGACCGAGACCGATGTCGATCGCGAGGGACAACGCCGCGACCAACTCGGCTCGTCGCGGACCCTCACCGATGGGCGCCATCGTCTCAGTGTCCCCGGGGAGAGATAGGTACGGAAGATGAGGCATCGGCCCCATGCCCCCACGACGCGCTTGGCGCACGCTCGAAATACCCACCAGACAGGGAGGACGATCATGACCACCACTCCGCAGTCGGCCGCACAGCGGTCCTGTGAACTGCCCCACGTCTCCGGAGAACGATTCGCCGGCTACGCGGTGATCGGCGCCCCGTTCGCGAGCGGCCACTACCTCGCGCTGCGCAGATTCCCCGCCAACTCCATCGGCGACGGCTACACGTCCGTGTGGCACCGCGACCCGGACGGGGCATGGACCGTCTACAGCGACGTCCCGCCCGAACTGAACTGTCCCCGGTTCCTGGGCCACGCACTGAGCCGGACCGAGCAGACCGACGTCCGCGCCGAGTGGACCGGTCCGGCCGAACTGCACGTCACGGCCGGCAGTGAACTCGAATGGGATCTTCGGATGACCACGTCGCCGGCGACCACCGTCATGAACGTGGCGGGCAAGCTCATGCCGGACGCGCTCTGGCACAGTCCAGCGGTGTTGTCGGCGATGGGACGTGTCGCGGGGCCGATGCTCGGCGTCGGCAAGGTCCGGCTCGGCGGACACGTGCCGAACGGTCAGTGGTTCCGCGCCAACCCTCGCCAGTTGTGGACAGCGCACACCGTGCGCGCGGTGGTCGGCGGATCCGATCTCGGCCCCGACGGTCCGTTGGCCGAGCAGGCCGCGTTCGGCGACTTCTGGCTTCCGCAGCGCGCATTGTTCGCGACGGTGCAGGCGTGGTTCGAGCCGTTCGATGCCGGACGCCATTTCGCAGCACGTCCCGAAGCCGGGCACGCGGTGGGCAACTGAGCAGTCTGCGGATGCCACGAGACCCGTGCCGCGACCGACGCCCAAGACCGGCCGCGGGCGGGCCGAGAAGGCCGCAGCCAATCGCCGGTAGCGGCCTCGGTTCGTCGTCGCGCTGTGGCGACGCCGGTGACCACCGGAGGCGAAATCCACAGTTCGTCCGGTAGACCCCGAGGTTTCGGCCGAAAGCCGCCGCACCTCGGGGGTAAATGACACACAATGGATTTCGGTGACAGTGAGCAAACGAGAAAGGCGCTTGAACGTCCACCGCCCGCCCGCTCGGGTCTGATTGAAACCTGCGGGCGGCCTTGCGTTTTCGGGATGCGCGATGATCGAAGCAGTCTTGGGACTCCACGCGAGGGATCACGAGCCCGTCGAGGCTCGATCCGGACCTGCCGCACGAATCGACGACGACTCCGGCGGCGGTATCGCACTCGAGAGGCTGCTCGCGGTCGCGACATTGACACCTGCGCAGGCTGCGCTGCTCATCACCGATGTGGTCGATCAGTTCGAATCGGCGCATCGACGAGGCCGCTGTCCGACCGGCCTTCGAGGCGACGCCGTGAAGGTGTCCGGGACCGGGCAGCTCACGATCGAATGCACCGGGACCGGAGGCTCCTGGGACGAGGCGCAGGATGCGGTGACGGGTCTGATTCGACAGATCGCCACGAATTGTCGAGGCGCGGCACTTGCCGTCCGGGTGGACGAGTCGATCGCCGAATCATCGGATCCGGCGGACCTGGCGAGACGTGTTCGCCGCACTGCCGCAACCGAATTCGACCCGTCCGAGGCGGAGCGGAAGCGGCGCCAGCTCGCCGCGCTCGTCTCGGCGGTGCAGGGACGCGCCCTTCCGGACAAGCGGGAGACGGATCCGCCGGACCTGCCGGAACGACCGCTCCCGGCGATCGGACCCACTCTCGCCTCGAACGGCTGGCATCCACCCGCGGGGAAGGTGTGGCATCGCAAGAGGAGACGGTTGTCGCGGCGTCGAGGGATACTCGCGTTAATCTCGGTCCTGATCCTCGCCGGAGCGGCGTGGGCGGCTCCCGCCGCGTGGGCGCAGCTGAGCCGGGGTTGGCACACCCTCCTCGACCCGGTGGAGTCGTCGATGCAGGATCAGATCAGCCCGGTGTCGCCACCACCGCCGGTGCCCGAAGCCGCACCCCCACCCGTCGCGCCGGGAGCCACCGGGCCGGGCCCTGTCGACACCGCGCTTCCGGGCCGAGCCGGACCGATCACGCAGGTGACCGCGACCTTCGCCAACGGCGCCTGTGAGGCGGGACGCACATGCACGATGCGGGTCGATGTCGGCCTCGATCCCGGCGCGAATGTCGGTGCGGTGACATGGAATCTGACCGTCTACGACCGATGTACGGGTGTGGTCCAGCCCGGGGGTGACGTCACGGTGCCGGTGCCGCCGGGTGCTGGGGAGACGTACGGCATCGGCAGCGTCGCCCTGCAGCCCGGAACGGCGCTCGCGGTCGCCGCGGTCACCACCGCTCCCGTCGCGGCCGCGTCGCAGCCGGTGTACGTGCCCGCCGAGAACGCCACCTGCCCGCCCGGGGACCCGCATGCGGGCGGATAGGCGAAGGTCCGACCCCTGGCTCGTCACGGCCGCGATCGTCCTCGTGGTTCTCGGCATGCTCAACATGCTGTCGACGGGCATGACGTCGCTCGCGGTGCGTCATGCGATCCTCGCCGTCGTGGGGCTCGGTGCGATGTGGGCGACATCGCGCATGCGGGTCGCTGCCCTCGGCCGGTTCGGCTGGGTGTTGTTCACCGTCTCGGTCGTCCTGCTCGCAGCGGTGCCGTTGGTCGGGATCGCGACCAAGGGCGCTCAGCGCTGGCTGGACCTCGGCGTGTTCACCCTCCAGCCCTCCGAAATCGCCAAGCTCGCCCTTGTCCTGGTCCCCGCCGCGATACTGGCCGGCGGGTACACCCTCCGCCGGTTCGTCGCGGTCCTGGCGGTTGCGTCCGTGCCGGTCGCGCTGGTCGCGCTGCAGCCCGACCTGTCGACCGCCGTGGTTCTCGTCGCCACCGTGCTGCTCATGCTGATCCTGGCCCGGGTGCCGCTGCTGTCCCTGGCCCCGCTGTTCGTGATCGGCATCGCCTCGCTCCCGCTGGCCGTGCTGTTTCTGCGCCCGTACCAGCTCGAGCGGATCCACGTGTTCCTGTCGAGCGACGCCGACCCGCAAGGCTCGGGTTGGGCGGCGTGGCAGGCGGACATCGCGATCGGGAGCGCGGGATGGTGGGGTCTCGGGCGCGAACCGGACTACAACCTGAGGGCCGAGTACCTGCCCGAATCGGAGCACGACCTGGCCTTCGCGAGCCTGGTGTACGGGTGGGGTCTGATCGCGGGCCTGGCCGTCGTGGTGGCGGTCGTGGTCATCGTGTGGCGCGCCGTGCTCGCCGCCCGAACGGCACGGACCCGGGAGGCGGCGCTCGTCGCGGCGGGCATCGGTGGACTCTTCGGCATTCACACCGCGGTCTCGATCGCGCAGAGTCTGTCGCTGCTGCCGCACACCGGCATGCCGATTCCCCTGTTCAGTTACGGCGGCACCGCCTCGATCGTCGGATTCGTGTCCATCGGGTTGGTGCTCGCGGTGCGCCGCGACGGTGTGACGCGACAGCTGTGGGCCACCGAACCGCGTCGGCGACGGCTGCCGCGAGGAGTGTCGGCGGGTGCGGTCACGGTGACGGCATCGCTCGTCGCGATGTCGGTGTTCGCCTGGCAGCTGCAGACCGCTCAGGGCACGGAGTTGCGCGCGACGAGCGACACGCAGATGCTGCGCTGCATCCGGCTCCCCGCCGAGCGCGGTCACATCCTCGACCGTGGCGGCGTTCCGGTCGCGGTCAACGTCGCCGAGTACACCGTCGCGGTGGTGGCGCGGATGTTCGCCGAGGGAGATTCGGCGGCGCGCGACCAACTCGCTGCGCTGCTCGGCATCACCCCGGACCAACTCGACGAGGAACTCCGGAGCGGCGACGGCGAGTTGCAGGTCGTGCTCGGACGGGTCGGCCCCGAGCAGGCCCGGCAGATCGTGGACGCCCACCTTCCCTGGGTGCTCGTCTACCCGACTGGGCGCAGGCAGTACCCGCAGGGGGCGGTGCTGGCATCGATCCTCGGGTACGTCGGAATCGCGGACGAGCAGGACATGCAGTTCTGGCCGAACCTCGCGCTCGGCTCACGGGTGGGCAAGGCGGGACTGGAGAAGCAGTACGACGCGCTGCTCCGCGGCACCGACGGCAGACAGTGCGTGTACGTCGATCCGTCCGGGCGTCCGGTCGGCACAGGGGAGCGGGTGGATCCGGTGCGTGGCCACGATCTACGGCTGCACCTCGATCTCGGGCTCCAGCAGGCCGCGACCGACGCGCTGACGCAGGCGGTGCGCAGCAGCGGCGGGGACCTCGGCGCGGCCGTCGTAATGGACGCCCGCACCGGGGCGGTGCTGGCGCTGGCCAGCGTCCCCGGCTACGACAACAACGTCTACGGCCCCCCGGCTGACCTGGCCGCGATAGCTGCGCAGACCGAAGGAACCGGACCGGGCCGGATGCTCAATCATGCCGTCCAGACGGCCGTGCCGCCGGGCTCGACCTTCAAGATCGTGGTCGCCTCGGCGAACGCGGCGACCCACGTGTTGTCGCCGGACACCGTGCTCGCGGGCGGCGCGGCCTACACCTACGGCGGGCACACGTTCGCGAACTGGCAGCCGATGGGTGGGAACAATCTGCTCGGGGCGATCCAGTGGTCGGACAACGTCTACTTCTATCAACTCGCCGACATCCTCGGCCCCGAACGCATGGCGACGACGGCCACCGAACTGGGGGCGGGTGCGCGATCGGGAATCGATCTGCCGAGTGAGTCCGAGGGCTTCCTCGGCACCCCGGAGAACGTCGGAAGCATCGGCGGAACCTGGTATCCGGGGTCGACGCTGCTGATGGGGATCGGTCAGGGCACCGTCACCGCGACCCCGATGCAGGTGGCGCGCTGGACGTCGGGCATCGCCTCCGGGGCGATGGTGACACCGCAGCTCGCGGCGGCATACGGACCGGCGGACGCCGTGCCCATTCCCACCGCGGAGCCTCGGCGGCTGTCCTTCGCCGATGAGCTCGGTCCCGTGCGGGCGGGGATGCGGGCATCCGCCGCGGCCGGTACCGCCGGTCAGCTCGCGAGTCTCCCGGTGCCGGCCGCGGCCAAGACCGGCACGGCGGAGGATCCGTCGGCACCCGGCAAGGGCCTCAACGCCTGGTTCTCCGCGGTGGCGCCCTTCGACGCGCCGGAGGTCGTGGTGACGGCGCTGGTGCGGGGCGGCGGATTCGGGTCGGCGACATCCGGTCCCGTGGTCAAGAGTCTCCTCGAGCGCTACCTCGCGCAGAACCGCGCCCCGAACCGCTGAGAAGCGGAATCGGTGAACGATCAGGAACTGTAGGCCGCGACCACCTCGGGGTGGTCCATGCACGCGGTCGCGCCTTCCGCGACACAGGTGAGCGGGCGCTCGGCGGTCTTCACCGGGAGTCCGAAGGATTCTTCGAGCAGCTGCGACAGGCCACGCAGCATCGCCCCGCCGCCGATCGCCAGGATGCCTTCGGCCATCACGTCACCGATCGCTCGCGGAGGAAGATCGTCCAGGCATGCGGACAGTGTCTGCACGATGCCGGTTGTGGTGGGCCGCACCGCATCCATGATCTCCTCGGTTTCGAGGGTGACCAGTCGCGCCCGCCCGGTCGCGGCGTCGCGGCCCTCCACCACGAGCGACTGTTCGTCGGTGGTTTCGGGCGCGCCGACCTTTGCTCGCTCGGCGGTGAGTTCGCCGACGAGGATCTGGTGTTCGGCACGCAGGTACCGGTGGATCGCCCTGGTCAGGTCGTCTCCCGCGATTCGGCAACTGCGGTGGGACAGGACACCGCCGAAACAGAGGGCGGTGACTTCCGAAGTGCCACCACCGATGTCGACGACGAGATGGGTGCGCGGCTCGAGCGGGTTGATTCCGCAGCCGAGTGCACCCGCCACCGGCTCCGGTATCAAGCCCACTTTTCGGAGACCGGCCTCGTGTCCGACCTCGAGCACTGCGCGACGCTCGAGGGGGGTAGCGCCTGCGGGAACCGCGATGACACCCGTCGGCCGCAGACCGTACCCCCGGCGCGGGGCTGCCTGTTTGATGACGGCCGTGACGAATGCCCGGGCCGATTCGAGGTCCACGATCACCCCGTCGCGTATCGGACGGACCGGCGTGATCCCGGCCGGCGTGCGGTCGACGAGGTCGGTCGCGTCCTGGCCGATCGCGAGCGCTCGGTGCGGATCCTTCGTTCGCACCATCATCAGCGACGGCTCGTTCAGGACTATGCCGTCTTCGGGGGTGCCCACGACGGTGTTGGCAGTTCCGAGATCGATACCAAATCCACGCACGTCGGCCTCCGGCAGGGATTCCAGCGAGATCGGGCGGCAACGACATTGGTAGATGTCGCGTCCCACCAAGGTTACCGCTGTCGAATTCGTCTCAGTGTGGTGTTCGCGGAACCACTCCCGCAGTTCGCCGACGAGGAAGGCAGCCGCGCCCGGCAGGCAACGCGCGACTGTCTTTCGCGTCGGCGGATATCGGGGGCGCCGGGTGTGCCGGTCACGCCGCGATGCGGCACCCGCACCTGACGGCGCGTCCGTGTTCGTCGTCGGGCAGCCACCCGAATTCGTCGCAGATGTCGCATTTCGGCTGCGTCGCAGACGGTTCCGGCAAGGCTCGCCACAGCGGAATCCACGCCTGCGCGAACCGCATCGGATCGTAGGGGCGATGAACCGACTTCGCGGCAGCGACGAGCGACGGGATTCCCTGCGCCATGACGAGTTGCTCGACGGCTGCGGCGTCGTCCGGTTTGAGATAGGCGAAGGTCGCGGTCAAACCGGCTGCGCGGCAGGCCGTCGAGAGCCGGCCGATCGCAGGGCTGTGCGCGACCTTCCCGGCTCGAGACGAGCGGTTGGTTTTCGTCCTTGGTTTCTCGGTACTGACAAGAGCGCCGGGCTGCCCGACGTCGGTGCGCCCGCGGGTCGGTTCTCCAGGCGCCGGGCCGGTGACGGGTTCCTCGTAGACCGTCTGGATCGTGCTCCACTGCCCGCGTTCGTTCTGGATCTTCTCGCGGACGAGATAGCCGAGTTCGGCGAGTTCGCGCAGTGCCGAGCGGACGGCGTCGCGGCCTTCCCTCGGGGACTGGGCGGCGATCGACTCGGATCGGGTGTGCCAGTCGTCCGGCTTCGACAACAGCCAGGTCAGGATGCCGCGTGCGCGGAAGGAGAGACGCTCGTCGTTGATGACGGCATTGCTGAGAATGGTGAAATTGCCGGCCAGGCGCGGTCCACGACGCACGCCGCCAGCCAGGGTATTCTGGCTCACGTTCGACTCCCTTTTAGTCGGACACCCGGCCCGTCGGGAGGTGCAACTCCTGGCGGGCCTTCTTCAATTGTGGCGCCACGTTTGCGGCGATTCGGTCATTCTGACACCGCGCTGACCGGCTGCGCAAGGATTCTTTCGAACATGCATTCGTTCCTGGTCCTGTGTGTAACGCGCGCCGTTCCCGGATCGACTACACGCGGTAGGACATCGTCCGGAGCTTCTCCGGGCATCAAGTACGAAGCAGTGAACGGCAAGGACAGCATGACCGCGGACATGACCCCCAAAGCAGCAAAAAGTATCGCGGAAAGGCACCTGAAGTCGCTCGGCTTCGCCCTGAACGACCGCGCCGGTTCCGGCCGCATGCAGATCGCAGCGCCGGGTGTGATGGCACGAGTGACCGTGCGCGCCACACCCGTGAGTCGGTCCGAGCTGGTGAAGATGTACGAGAGTTCGACGTCCGGATCGTCGGATGCGCTGGCGTACTTCGCGTTCAACGGCTATGGGAAGACAGCCGTCGAGTATGCGAACGCCAAGAAGATCCAGCTGTACGGAATCGATCCGTCGGGCAAAGTGACGGAGTGCAATCGGGTGGGTCTTCGCCCTCCCGCCTCGACTTCACTCTCGAAGGGTATTCCGGCCCCGCGTCCGTTCGTCGTTCACCCGAGTCGGGGAGCGATCAAGCCGTCCAGCGCAGTCCGGCCTCCCGTCGTGCCGCCTCAGTCGCCTGCCATCGTCGCATCCAAGCCGCCGTCGCGCGGTCCGGCAGTTGGGCGGCGTGCGAAGCAGTGGATGGCCGGTGTCGGATTCCTGATGCTCTGCTCCGTGGCAGGCGGCCTGTACATCGGAACGAGTGAATCGGATCCCGGCCCCGCTGCGCCCATTCGAGTGGTGTCGACGACTTCTCCTGCCGGGTTCGCTGCGGTCCCCGCGACGAAAACGCCGGTGCAGTCGCCGTTCAGGATTCAGTCGAGCTCGGCGCCGGAGAGCTCGGCCTACGTCGCACCGCCTCCGGTATACACACCGTCACCGACGTACACACCGCCCCCGGTGACGACGACGTACGCGCCGCCTGCCTCTCCGGCCCAGTCGAGTGCCTATTACAAGAATTGCGATGCTGCACGTGCTGCCGGCGCGGCCCCGCTGTACCGCGGAGGGCCTGGCTATCGCTCCAAGCTCGATCGCGACGGTGATGGCGTGGCCTGCGAGTGGAGTTGATCGATCTTCGTTTGGAACCGACCGCGGGCTGGTGCTGTATGTAGTGCAATCGGACAGTGCCCTGGCATCGACCGAAGGAGTAGACCGACATGCGACCGACCGGCACCACGGCAAATCTCAACGTCCCGGACATCGAGGAGGCGCGGAGCTTCTACGCCGACTACCTCGGCCTGTCCGTCGAAGAAATGAACCTGGGGTGGGTGGCTCGGTTCACGACGCCGGACGGGCGGGCCGTCGTCCAGCTCGTCAGTGGCGATGCGACCGCACCGGTCGATTCGGCGCTGTCCGTCCACGCCGGCGACGACGTGGAAGCCGCCTACGAGGAGGCACAGCGTCGGGGGTTCGAGATCGTCTATCCGCTGACGACGGAGCCGTGGGGCGTGCGCAGGTTCTTCGTGCGCGCGCCCGACGGCACCGTCATCAACATCGTCAGTCACTCGGATGTGGCCGAATGATTAGTGTTCTGTTTTCATCGATGCATTGAACGTTCCTGTTCTGGCGCCGCCACCAGCGATCGGAGCAAACCCCAACTCCGGGACGGCTTGGTGGTTGCGATGGCACCATATGTGAATGAGGAGGACAGTTTTCGCACTTGCCTCGTTCGCCGCCGCCGCCGTACTGGCGGGGTGCGGTTCGCCGAACGAACAGGCGTCGTCTCTCGAGCGGACGGTTGGTGGCGTGGCCTCGTCGAGTTCTCCGATACCGAGCCCAACTACGACACAGCTCGCTACGCCGCGCGCAACCCGACAAGCAACGTCAATGGCTGAACAGTTCGACCAGATGACCTCGACGGCGTGCGCGGACGACGCGGATCCCGTGGCCTGTATGTACGAGCGGCAGGCGTACGTGAAGTTCTTCGAACGCTCCGCGATGCAAACCCTCGATCCCTCGTATCACGACAGTCTGAATCAGATGTTCGAAATTCTCTACACGCAGCACGATGATTTTGTCGCGAAAGGGTGTCCGGCAAACCTGGATTCAGAGGGGTGCTCGGTTCCACTCATGATTTCGGATACTTCGATGCTGACTTTAGGTGTGATGTTCTCGGTAGAGTGAACGGCACCTTCACGATTCAGTTACGGATCGCCGAACCCGTAGGTGAAACTCCCGGTCTCCCAGTTCATGGTTGCGTGATACTTGTACCCGCTCCGCGTGCCGTTCGAGTTCTCTTGTGTGGCGGCAAAGCACTCCAAGACTGTAGTTGCAGCCAATAGGTCGTCGACGGATCCACCTGCTACGGGAGAACAGGAAACCGAGAGGATCGGGCCGTCGATGATCGACGAGTCTGCGTGTCCTGTAGCCATTTCCATGATGCTGGCCTCGACCTGACGTATGCTTGCTTGCCTCATCGACCGCTCGGCGTTCTCTTTCCGTTCGCGATCGGCAATCTCCGCGGCGTGGCGTTCGGCGCTCTGTCGAGCTGTCTCGGAGGCCGCAGATTCGGCTGCAGCCATGGCATCGACATTCGCATCGTGATTTGCCTTCGATACTGCAACTGCCGTCAGCGTCAGGATCGCGCAGCACGCGGCGATCCATCCGATCATGCCGCGACTCAATCGCTTCCGCTTATCAGACGCCTGGCCTGGAGGTTCAGGAAGTGACAGCCATTGTGTGCCGTCCCAGTAGCGCTGCCTGCCTTGGGGATCTGGATACCAACCCGGGTCGGCACCGTGTGGCTCGCTCATGGCTCGCACCTCCCAAGGAAACGGCCGATGACTCCAGGTAGATCTGAGGGTATCGCGCAGTGCGCCGATCAGGGGTGTTTCGTGAACGGTTAGCGGGCAGGTCGCGGGCCAGCGAATTCGGACCTGGAGAGATACCTACCCTGCAAGACGTCACGAGCCGCGCAGCGAGTTGTCGGTGATCTCGGCGAGCGAAAAGTTGCTGGTGAGTTTCGAAATCCTCTTAGGTGAGACGCCAGTAGTGCACGGCTTGGGTGACATGAGCGAAATCGACGCCGAGCTTCTCCGCGACCGCGATGATTTCCTGGGTCGGCGAATCGAGGTCGACCATTCTGCGGCTGGACGGCAACCCGTCCGGGCCGGCAAGGAGAGAAGTCGGAGTGCTGACCGACGACGGGAGAGTCATCACATGCCACTTCGCAGGTTGAGATTCGGCCATGATCAATGTGCGATCGGCGCGAAGTATAGCGCACGCCCTCTCGGGGCCGACGACGATGACTGCACACGGATCACCGACCTTCGTGGCGAGCTGTGCCGCGATTTTCCGCGGTACCCCGGACGGTGCATCGAGGGTCCAGACGCCTTCGCGGAGTTCGGCTGGCAAGCCGAGGGACTCCAAGACCGCCCGAGTTTCGGCGTTCGGGTCGGTCTCGGCGTTTCTCGCCAGTTCGATCAGTGACTCGACCGACTCACGGTCGGACACTCGCGCATAACTTTGCGTCGGAACGTAGAGGTACTCGTCGACGACCTCGGTGAGGGCTTGGGGTACCCACCGGCGCAACCGATTCCATGTGCCCTGCCACAGAACGTCTTCCGGGCTTCCGCCGTCCAGTTGCGTGCCCTGACTGAGCACCGCGAGTCCCACGGCAATCATCGAGCTCAGGTAGTTCAACGGAGTCTCGGGAACATCCTTGTCGTCAGCCCCGGGGGAAAGGGCAGTCAACACATCCGCGAAGGGTTTTCGCCATGTCACCTCGTCGGCCTCCCACACCCCGGCGGCCAGAAGGTCGATGAAGATCCGGGCCACGCTCATACGCAATTCGAGCGGTGGTCGGGGGTTCTCTGAGATCACTGCGCGACGTAAGCGATCTGACCGAGTTCGCCATGCCGCACGCTGATGCGACGCGATCGAGGGAGGTTGGCGATCGCCGAGAGCGTCTGCGATCGGGTCGACGTCCTCGTCGGTTTCGTCGTCGGTTATGTCTGTGACCGGTTCGTCGTCGTCGACCGTCCACTGGACAGCCGAGTCCACCTCGGATCGGATCGTCTTGGCTGCGCCGGGGAAGACGAGGCCTGCGAAAGTCGGCCCGAGGGTGCGTTGGGCATTATCCAGCCAGGCACCCCACCGGTCCTCTTCGGAGGTGCTGCTCGACGATCGTGTCGCCGCAGTAGTGCCCCATAGAG
>NZ_LRRH01000123.1 GCF_001646785.1 Rhodococcus phenolicus | reverse complement strand
ACTACCAGGGGCTTGACCCGTAGCCCGGTGAGGAGCATGGTCGAGATGATTGCGAGGTCTAGTTGTGGCCATGGGTGTGGCGTGAGGATCGCGGGACGGGCGATGGTGTCGATGAGTTGTGCAACGGTGTCATCGGTCAGCCCGACCGTGACTCGGGGTCGCCTTCTCGGGCGGGGGAGTATGGCCATGGGGTTGCCGGGGACCGCTCCGACGGAGACGAGGTAGTTGAAGAAGCCGTTCCAGACCGATACGACCCGGCGGACTGAGGCGGATCCGAGGTCGCGGGTGTAAGCATCGAAGGAGGCCACGAGCAGTTCGTGGTCTTGGATATTCGCGAGGGTGAGGTTCGCCGTTGGTTCGCGCTTGAGAGTGGCGATCGTATCGGTCACCACGGTCAGGTCGTGGTGGTAGGCGGCGAGAGTGGATTCCGCGGACAGTCTGATGGCGCTGGCGTGGAAGTAGTTGTCGATCCATGCGAGCAGTGACGCATCTTCGGAGGTTGTTGGCGAGCTGGTTTCGTGTGTCATCGTCGATCACGTCATCGGTGGTGTCTTTTGACGGTGCGGGCTGTCGCGTACGACTCCCGTCGGTGGGCTGGGCCAGGTGGTGTGGTTGAGGTCCTGAAGCAGGGGTAGGTGATCGACGGCCGTTCTGGCCACCGGCACGGCGCTGTCATGGCTTGGGTACTTGTTCACGGCGTGGATCGCGTCGCAGGCGGGGGAGAGGTAGTCCATGACCGACATGGCTGCAGCGCGGTGGTCGAGTCCGGGGTGACAGCGGCGGACGAGATGCTCGAGGAGTGCTGCATGTACGTCGGCATACGTGTTGTGGGGGTGAAGGAGCCGGCCGAGCAGGTCGTAATCGCAGAGTATCTGCGCGATAGCGACCGCATCAGGGTAGGTGGCGACATGCCAGGCGAGTTCGGGTGAAGTTCCGTTCGCCCTCATGTCGTGCAGTCTTGTTGCGACGGATTGCGGCGGCGGGTGTGTCGAGTAGCCATGCAAGGCTGATGCCCACGCTATGTGGGCAGGTTCTGCTCGCAGACCGTGTTCGATCAGTCTTCTCCACAGGTGCTCTGCTGCCGTGATCTCGGAGCAATGGATCTCGAACTGGGCCGCAGGAGCAGTGTTGGGCCCGCACCATCGGGAATGGCGTAGTGATCCCTCCCGGCGTTTC
>NZ_LRRH01000122.1 GCF_001646785.1 Rhodococcus phenolicus | reverse complement strand
ACTCCGGCCCCGGCCCCCGCTGCAGCCGCTCCGGCTCCGGCTCCGGCCGCACCGAAGCCGGCACCGGCACCCGCGCCGAAGCCCGCAGCGGCTCCCGCAGCACCGGCCGCGCCCGCGCCGTCGGGTGATGCGACCCCGTACGTGACCCCGCTGGTCCGCAAGCTCGCCGCCGAGAACGGTGTCGACCTGTCGACCGTCAAGGGCACCGGTGTGGGCGGACGTATCCGCAAGCAGGACGTGCTCGCCGCGGCCGAGGCCTCGAAGGCTCCCGCCGCTGCGGCCCCGGCCACCGCGGCACCGACGGCCCCGGCCAACGCCCCGGGTGTGCGTCCCGAGCTCGCCCAGCTGCGCGGCACCACTCAGCGCGTCAACCGGATCCGCCAGATCACGGCGGTCAAGACCCGCGAATCGCTGCAGAGCACCGCTCAGCTCACGCAGACCTTCGAGGTCGACGTCACCAAGATCTCGCAGCTGCGTGCCCAGGCGAAGAAGTCGTTCGCCGAGCGGGAGGGCGTCAACCTCACGTACCTGCCGTTCTTCGCGAAGGCCGTGGTCGAGGCGTTGCGGGTGCACCCGAACATCAACGCGTCGTACGACGAGGGCAAGAAGGAGATCACCTACCACGCTGCCGAGCACCTCGGCATCGCGGTGGACACCGAGCAGGGCCTGCTCTCCCCGGTGATCCACAACGCCGGCGACCTGACGCTCGGTGGCCTCGCGCGGGCGATCGCCGACATCGCCGACCGTGCCCGCAACGGTGGGCTCAAGCCGGACGAGCTTGCCGGTGGCACGTTCACGATCACCAACATCGGCAGCCAGGGTGCGCTGTTCGACACCCCGATCCTGGTTCCGCCGCAGGCCGCCATGCTCGGCACCGGCGCGATCGTCAAGCGTCCGGTCGTCGTCAAGGACGAGGCGGGCAACGAATCGATCGGCGTCCGGTCGATGTGCTACCTGCCGATGACCTACGATCACCGGCTCATCGACGGAGCCGACGCCGGCCGCTTCCTCACCACGGTCAAGCACCGGCTCGAGGAAGGCGCGTTCGAGGCCGATCTCGGTCTGTGATCCGGTGACCCGTTCCGGCGGGTGACCACTGCCTCGTGAACCGGGGGCGATGCCGTACGGCGTCGCCCCCGGTTCACGTGTTCCGGAGCAATCACGGTCTCCGGCAACTGCTTCCGCCGGCGGAACACCTCCCCTTCAGACCGGTCCCCCGACGGCGTAGGGTCGACAGACATGAGCAGCACCACAGCGTCCGCCCGTCTCGATTCGAATCCCGTCGTCGTCGCCCGCCTCGGCCTGATCGGCTACCTCGAAGCGTGGGAGCGTCAACGCGAACTGGCCGCCGAGCGCGCCGACGGTATCGGTGCCGACACGCTCCTGCTGCTCGAGCATCCCCCCGTGTACACCGCGGGCCGGCGCACCGAGGACGGCGACCGTCCCACCGACGGCACTCCGGTGATCGACGTCGATCGCGGCGGCAAGATCACCTGGCACGGACCGGGACAGCTCGTCGGGTATCCGATCGTGCGGCTCGCCGAACCGATCGACGTCGTGAACTACGTCCGACGTATCGAGCAGGCCCTGATCACGGTCTGCACCGACATGGGCCTGCGGTGCGGGCGCGTCGAGGGCCGTTCCGGCGTGTGGCTGCCCGCCGAACTGCGCGACGGGCGGTGGCTGCCCGAACGCAAGATCGCCGCGATCGGGATCCGCGTGCAGCGCGGCGTCGCGATGCACGGTTTCGCCCTCAACTGCGATTCGGCACTCGACGCGTTCGACTCGATCGTTCCCTGCGGCATCCGCGACGCCGGTGTCGCCTCGCTGACCGGCGAACTCGGCCGCGACGTGACCGTCACGGAGGTGATGGACGCCGTGACGACCGCGGTCGTCGACGCGCTCGACGGGAGCCTTCCGGTCACCGACCACGACATCGAACGGGTCACGTTCGAGCAGGCCGTCGCCGCGTCCGAGCCCTCCTCGCAGAGCCCCGAATTCACCACCCTGCGTTTCTGACGGGCGCGCCGCCGGGTGGTCCGGCCGGGCGCTCCCCGGCCGGGGCCGGACCTACCCGCGGGCGTACGATCGAATCCGTGACTGTGGCCCCAGAAGGACGCAAACTGCTGCGGATCGAGACCCGAAACGCGCAGACGCCGATCGAACGCAAACCGAACTGGATCAAGACCCGGGCGAAGATGGGCCCGGAATACACCGAGCTCAAAGGCCTGGTGCGCAGCGAAGGTCTGCACACGGTCTGTGAGGAAGCCGGCTGCCCCAACATCTACGAATGCTGGGAGGACCGCGAAGCGACCTTCCTCATCGGCGGCGAACAGTGCACCCGGCGCTGCGACTTCTGCCAGATCGACACCGGCAAGCCCGCCGCCCTCGACCGCGACGAACCGCGCCGCGTCGCCGAGTCCGTCCAGGCCATGGGCCTGCGCTATTCGACGATCACCGGTGTCGCCCGCGACGACCTGCCCGACGGCGGCGCCTGGCTCTACGCGGAGACCGTCCGCAAGATCCACGAGCTGAACCCTGGCACGGGCGTCGAGAACCTCGTCCCCGACTTCAACGGCAAACCCGAACTTCTGCAGGAAGTGTTCGAGTCCCGTCCCGAGGTGCTCGCCCACAATGTCGAGACCGTCCCGCGGATCTTCAAGCGCATCCGCCCGGCGTTCCGCTACCAGCGGTCGCTGGACGTGCTCACCGCGGCACGCGAATTCGGTCTGGTCACCAAGTCCAACCTGATCCTCGGCATGGGTGAGACTCCCGAGGAGGTCACCGAGGCGCTGCACGACCTGCACAACGCCGGCTGCGACATCGTCACCATCACCCAGTACCTGCGTCCGTCCCCGCGGCACCATCCGGTGGAGCGGTGGGTCAAGCCCGAGGAGTTCGTGGCGCACTCGAAGACCGCCGAGGAGATCGGCTTCGCAGGTGTGATGGCCGGGCCGCTGGTGCGGTCGTCGTACCGGGCGGGACGCCTGTACGCGCAGGCGATGGCCCATCACGGACGTGAGTTGCCCGCGGGCCAGGCACATCTGGCCGAGGAGGGCACCGCCTCGCAGGAGGCGAGCTCCGTCCTCGCCCGCTTCGGGCAGTAGCTGCAACCGGGACCCGTGGTGGCGAAGGCGCCACCACGGGGAACGTATCCTGATAAGCATGGCGAACGGCAGCAAACCCACCAAGGAAGCGAAAGCCGCGGCGAAGGCCGCGCGCAAGCAGGCATCGAAGGAGCGGCGCACACAGCTCTGGCAGGCGTTCCAGATCCAGCGCAAGGAAGACAAGCTTCTGCTGCCGTGGATGATCGGTGTGCTCGTCGCGTCGATCGTCGTGTTCTTCCTGATCGGCCTGATCTTCGGGCTGCAGTGGTTCTTCCTGCCGATCGGCATCATCATCGGTGCGCTGCTGGCGTTCATCGTCTTCGGCCGCCGCGTGCAGAAGACCGTCTACGCGAAGGCCGACGGCCAGGCCGGTGCGGCTGCGTGGGCGCTCGACAACCTTCAGGGTGCGTGGCGCGTGACCCAGGCCGTCGCCGGCACCACACAGCTCGACGCCGTGCACCGCGTGATCGGCCGCCCCGGGGTCATCCTCGTCGGCGAGGGCTCGCCGGGCCGGGTGAAGGGCCTCATCGCGCAGGAGAAGAAGCGCGTGTCCCGTTTGGTCGGCGATACCCCGATCTACGAGATCGTGGTCGGAAACGAAGAGGGTCAGGTGCGGCTGTCGCAGCTGCAGAAGCACCTGTCGAAGCTCCCCCGCAACATCGACACCAAGCGCATGGACGCCATCGAGGGCCGCCTGTCGGCGCTGAGCACCAAGAAGACCGGCGCGACGATGCCGAAGGGTCCGCTGCCGCAGGGCGCGAAGATGCGCAGCGTGCAGCGCACGATCCGACGCCGCTGATGTACAGGGACAGGGGCCGCCTCCGTGATCGGGGGCGGCCCCTGCCGCTGCACAGGACCACAGGTCTTGCCGGACTTGGCGCCGTTGTTCGGACATGCGTTCGCATCGGGATGGGTGTCGGCGGCGCCGGGGCACCACCGCACTCGCCGCGAAACCGAGCTGCGCGAACGACGGCGACGATCCGCAACAGCCCTAGCGGCTGCGTACGAGCGCGGTCTGGGTGGCGCGGTCCTGGAGACCTCGGTTGTCGACGTCCGTCACCAGGGCCGGTGCGATGAACACGAGCAGCAACTGACGCGACAGTGCACGGACGATGCCGACTCGCACCGGCGCGTCGACCCGCGCGACCTGCAGGCCGGCGATGTACTGACCGGGGGTGAACGAGAACAGCGTCACGCACACCACGCCGACGACGAACCAGACGATCAGGGTGTAGGCGGACAGGTTCGGGCTGTCGAACGGCCTGTCACCGACGAGGAGCGTCGCGACTCCCATCGCGGTGAACCAGTCGATCAGCAGAGCCAGCACGCGCTTGCCGGTGGTCGCGAGAGATCCGGGACCGTGCTGCGGCAGGCCGAGCATCTGCCCGGCGTAGTCCTGCTCGCGCTGCTGGTCCTTCGGCAGTGCCGCCGAGGGACCGGAAAGCCAACTGCCCGTCATCCGTGCCATGGGACCAGGATAGGCTGTGTGTCGCACTATTAGGCGAGCCCCGTGCGACGCCGGTGACTTCTACCACATACCGCGTCCTCACCGCAGGACGACGCGAGGTGTAACACTGGCGAAACATGGGATTGATGGGCGGGCAACACCGAGTCCATACCGTCTGCTTTCGACGCAGGCGCCCATCACACTGGCGCGCACCGACTGAAGGAGCACAAGCGTGGCGTTCACCACGGCCGAAGAGGTCATCAAGTACATCGCGGACGAAAAGGTCGAGTACGTCGATATCCGCTTCACCGACCTGCCCGGCATCGAGCAGCACTTCTCGATCCCCGCGAAGGCGTTCAACGAGGATGTCTTCGAGGACGGCCTGGCCTTCGACGGTTCCTCCGTTCGTGGTTTCCAGTCCATCCACGAGTCGGACATGCTGCTCCTCCCCGACGTCACCACCGCGCGTATCGACCCCTTCCGCGCCGCCAAGACCCTGAACGTCAGCTTCTTCGTCCACGACCCCTTCACCCGCGAGTCCTACTCGCGCGACCCGCGCAACGTCGCCCGCAAGGCCGAGGAGTACCTGAAGTCCACCGGCATCGCCGACACCGCGTTCTTCGGTGCCGAGGCCGAGTTCTACATCTTCGATTCGGTCTCCTACGACTCGAAGATGAACGGTGCGTTCTACGAGGTCGACTCGATCTCCGGCGGCTGGAACACCGGCAACGAGTACAACGCCGACGGCACCCCGAACCGCGGCTACAAGGTCCGCGCCAAGGGTGGCTACTTCCCGGTCGCCCCGTATGACCACTACGTCGACCTGCGTGACGAGATCTCCACCAACCTGCAGCTCGCCGGCTTCGAGCTCGAGCGCGGCCACCACGAGGTGGGCACCGGCGGCCAGGCCGAGATCAACTACAAGTTCAACACGCTGCTCGCCGCAGCCGACGACCTGCAGCTGTTCAAGTACATCGTCAAGAACACCGCATGGAAGAACGGCAAGACCGCCACCTTCATGCCGAAGCCGCTGTTCGGCGACAACGGCTCGGGTATGCACGTGCACCAGTCGCTGTGGAAGGACGGCAAGCCGCTGTTCCACGACGAGGCCGGCTACGCGGGCCTGTCGGATCTGGCGCGCTGGTACATCGGCGGCATCCTGCACCACGCACCGTCGCTGCTCGCGTTCACGAACCCGACGATCAACTCCTACCACCGTCTGGTGCCGGGCTACGAGGCCCCCATCAACCTGGTGTACAGCCAGCGCAACCGCTCCGCCGCGGTCCGCATCCCGATCACCGGCAACAACCCGAAGGCCAAGCGCCTCGAGTTCCGTGCGCCGGACTCCTCCGGTAACCCGTACCTGAACTTCGCCGCGCAGATGATGGCCGGCCTGGACGGGATCAAGAACAAGATCGAGCCGATGGCCCCGGTCGACAAGGACCTCTACGAGCTTCCGCCGGAGGAGGCCAAGAACATCCCGCAGGCTCCGACGTCGCTGAACGCGGTCATCGACCGCCTCGAGGCCGACCACGAGTACCTCACCGAGGGTGGCGTGTTCACCACCGACCTGATCGAGACCTGGATCTCGCTCAAGCGCGAGCAGGAGATCGCTCCGGTCAACCTGCGCCCGCACCCCTACGAGTTCCAGCTGTACTTCGACTGCTGAGTCGCGTGGAACACGGGTAGTTCGATGAACGGTCCGCTCGCCCTTCGGGGCGGGCGGGCCGATTCGTTTGTGCATTCCTCGCGTTTACCGCCGAGGCTCTCGGGTACGCGACTGTCATGAGCACAATCACCGAAGCAGTAGATGTCGATGTTCCTGTCCGGGTCGCCTACGACCAGTGGACACAGTTCGAGACGTTCCCGCGCTTCATGCACGGTGTGAAAGAGATCCGTCAGCTCGACGACACCCACACCCACTGGGTTCTCGATATCGCCGGTAAGACCCGTGAGTTCGACGCCACCATCACCGAGCAGCATCCGGACGAGCGCATTGCGTGGCACTCCGACGCGGGGCCCGACCACGCGGGAGTGATCACCTTCCACCGCCTCGACGACACGCACACCCGGGTCACCGCCCAGATGGACATCGATCCGGAAGGGTTCGTCGAGAACGTCGCCGACAAGCTGGGCATCCTCTCGCACCGAGTGAAGGACGACATGAAGGAGTTCAAGCACTTCATCGAGGAGCGTGGCACGGAGACCGGTGGTTGGCGCGGCGACGTCGACCGTCCCTCCCCGTGACGACCAGCGGTGACGACAGCCGGTGACGCCGGTCGACCGACGCTCACGGAACGTGGAACGTCGCGAACCCCGGCGTCACCACTCCTCCGGCGGAGGAAGTGAGGGCCACCACGACCTGCCCGGCCCCGGTCGGCACGAGCGTGCCGGCCGGGATTCCGTTCAGACCATCCGACAGCCGGGCGGTGCCCGATGCTCCGGTCGACAGGTTCAGCCAGCGCACGTCCGCCGAGAGCAGGCATCCCCAGTGATCTTCCTTGCCACCGGTGATCGTCACCGTGCCGGGCTCTGCGCCGACCACCGCCACGCACCGCACCGAGGGTGCGTCGAAACTGCCGGTCGGGTTCCCGTACGGTGCCGGATCGATCTGGAACGGAACGGTTTCCGCGGCGGCGACCACCGGTAGCAGAAACGATCCGGCGACGACGGCGGCGCAGAATGCCGGGCGGAACACAGATGTCTCCACGATGATCTCCTCCGGTCGGTATGCGGCTCGAAGGTCATCATTCACGAGAAGACCCATGGAAGCAGGCGGTCCGCCCCACCCCGGGTGCCGGGGTGGGCGGACCGTTTCTGCGCGCGAGGCTTCTACACGAGTTCGGGTTCCGGGGCGGACGCGCGTTCCACCTGAGTCTCTGCCGCCCGCAATCGTTGTCCGAGAACAGATTTCCGGCGACCGTACGCGAAGTAGACCAAGACACCGAGAGCCATCCAGGCAACGAACCGGATCCACGTCTCGACGGAGAGATTGAGCATCAGCCAGCCGCACGCGAGCACCGCGAGGATCGGCACGAGCGGCACGAGCGGGACACGGAAGCCGCGGGGCAGGTCCGGCCGGATCCGCCGCAGCACCATGACGCCGATGCACACAAGCACGAACGCGAACAGCGTGCCGATGTTCACCATCTCCTCGAGCACCCCCATCGGGAACACGGCCGCGAGGACCGCGACGATGCCGCCGACCAGGAGGGTGATGCGCACCGGCGTGCCCTTGCGGCCGGTAGTGGCGAGCTTCTTCGGCATCAGCCCGTCGCGGGACATCGCGAACAACACGCGGGTCTGGCCGAGCATCATCACCATCACGACTGTGGTGAGACCAGCGAGACCTCCGATGTTGATGGCCATTTCGGCCCACGTGATGCCGTGCGCCTCGAAGGCCGTGGCCAGGGTTGCGCTGCCGTCGCCGACGAGCGCACTACCGGTCCGCAGATCGGTGTACTTCACCATGCCGGTGAGCACCAGCGTGACGCCGACGTAGAGGACGGTGACGATGGCGAGCGAACCGAGGATGCCGCGCGGCAGCGCCTTCTGGGGGTTCTTCGTTTCCTCGGCGGTGGTGGCGACGACGTCGAATCCGATGAACGCGAAGAACACCAGGCTCGCGGCGGCGAGCAGGCCGTACCACCCGTAGGTGCTGCCGCCGGCTCCGGTGAGTGCCGAGAACAGTGACTGGTGCACACCGGTCGCGGTGGTCTGCGCCTCCTCGGCCGGTGGGATGTACGGCGTGTAGTTGCTCTTGTCGATGTAGAAGATGCCGACGACGATCACCAGCAGCACGACCGCGACCTTGACGGCAGTGACGACGGCGGACACGCGTGAGGACACCTTCGTTCCGATCGCGAGGACCACGGTGATCGCGCCGACGATGAGCAGCGCGCCCCAGTCGAAGTCGAGTGGCCCGAGGTGCGCGGTGGCCTGCCCTCCGAGCATCCCGCCCAGGTACAACGACCATCCCTTCGCGACGACCGCTGAAGCGAGTGCGAATTCGAGGATCAGGTCCCAGCCGATGATCCAGGCGACGAACTCCCCGAACGTCGCGTACGAGAAGGTGTAGGCGCTGCCGGCGACGGGAACCGTCGAGGCGAATTCGGCGTAGCAGAGAGCGGCGAGACCGCAGGTGATCGCGGCAAGGACGAAGGCCAGCGAGATCGACGGTCCGGCGACGTTTCCGGCGGTGCGGGCGGTGAGAGTGAAGATGCCGGCGCCGACCACGACGGCGACACCGAACACGGTGAGGTCTTTCGCGGTGAGTTCCCGCTTGAGCTTGGAACAGGGATCGTCGGTGTCCGCGATCGACTGCTCGACGGATTTGGTGCGCCAGATGCCGACTCCGGGCATGGTGTGCTCCTCGGTGTGGGTTGTGTGCCCACCGGACCTCGTGGGTAGCCGGGGGACGTAATGCTCACGGGCGGCGCAACGCGGTGCGTCAAGGAGTTTTCGTGAGCATTTCAATGAGGTAATCATGGCACCGGCAAGTTCGATGTCAACATCTGTCGCAACAGCTATGCACTATGCTCAATCAGTGACCCGCATCACAGTCGAAAGGATGTCAGCGTGCTCAGTCTCGACCGCCTCGACGCGGCCCTGCTCGCCGAGCTCACCCACAACCCGCGCGCCGGGATCGTCGATCTGTCCGCGAAACTCGGCGTCGCACGAAACACCGTCCAGTCGCGGATCCGGAAGCTGGAGGAGTCGGGAGCGGTGACGGGTTATCGTCCGGTCGTCGACCTGCCCAAGCTGGGTCTCCCGTTGCAGGCGTTCATCGGAGCAGAACTCGTTCAGGCGCGGATGGGGCACGTGATCGCCGAACTCGAACGATTTCCCGAGGTCCTCGAGGTGCACGCGACGACCGGCCGCGAGGACCTGTTGATCCGGATGGCAGCGCAGTCGCAGGAGAATCTCCTGCAGGTGCTCGAGCGGATCCACTCGATCGAAGGCGTCGCGCACACCACCACGACCCTGGCGCTGACGACGCCGGTGGCGTACCGGACGCAACCACTGCTCGATCAGCTGACCCGGGGCGCCGGGCACGGCCGTTCGACACCGGTCGCCGATCTTCCCTGAGCCACGCCGACCCGCACAGCGGAGCAGGAGAGACGCCGTGGCGTCTCTCCTGCTCGTCCCCTGCTCCCCCGCTGTGGGTGCCGCTTCCGTCAGGCCGCGTCGATGCGCTGCTCTGCGATCCGGTCGGCCGCGGCACCGAGTCCGGTGCCCAGAATCCGTGCCATCTCGAAGATTTCGGCTGTGCGCTCGAAGATCGACTCGACATCGGAGCGCACGACCGCCGGATCGAATCCGTCGACCTCGCCCGCCACCTGGATCAGCCCGCCGGCGTTGGCCACGTAGTCGGGCACCCAGGTGATGCCCCGCTCCCCGAGCGTGGTTTCGACCTCGGGGACCGTCAACTGGTTGTTGGCCGCCCCGCACACCAGCCGCGCATCCAGCGACCGGGCGGTGGCCGGGGAGAGAGTGCCGCCCAGCGCGCACGGTGCGTACACGTCCAGCGATGTCTCGGCGACGTTGCCGGCGACCCGCACGTCCGGGAAGTCCGACGCGACGCGTCCGACCGCGGCGGGATCCACGTCCGAGACCACGACACGTGCGCCGTCCGCGGCGAGTAGACCGACGAGCGCGTACCCGACCTTTCCGAGACCTTCGACACCGACCACTCGTCCTTCCAGTTGCGGTGTGCCCCAGATGTTCTCTGCAGCGGCCCGCATCGCCTGGAAGACGCCGAGCGCGGTGAGCGGAGAACTGTCCCCGGACCCGCCGGAGGCGACGGTCCGCCCGACCGCGTGCCCGGTGTGCCGGCCGACGACGTCGAGGTCCGCGGCGTGGGTGCCCACGTCGGCGGCGGTGATGTAACGGCCGCCGAGCGAGTCGACGAACCGGCCGTACGCGGCGAGCAGCGCGTCGGTCTTGTCGACCGCCGGGTCACCGATGATCACGGCCTTGCCGCCACCGAGGTGAACCCCGGACACCGCGGCCTTGTAGGTCATCCCGCGCGACAGCCGCAGTACGTCGTCGAGCGCCTGCCGTTCGTCCGCGTACGGGTAGAAGCGGGTTCCGCCGAGGGCGGGTCCGAGTGCGGTCGAGTGGATCGCGATGATCGCGCGGAGCCCGGTCGCGGCGTCCTCGCAGAACACGACCTGTTCGTGCGGGCGATCCGACAACCGTCGGGATCGGCCGAAGACGCCGGAGGTGGTGTCCTCGACGGGGCGGATGACGGTGGAGGTACTCACGCTGCGGATTCCTTTCGGGTGGTGGAGAACCGGGGGGTGCCGGTGGCCGTCGGCGCGGCGTCGATGCCGAGTTCGGCGAGTCGTTCGCGGTAGCGGTCGATCGACCGCAACTTGACGTCCTCGTAGCCGCGGACCGTGTCGGCGAGCTCGGCGGCGCGGACCGCCCGGTCGTAGGAGTTCTCGTTCAGTTCGGCGGCGAGACCGAGGACGGTGTCGGTGTACTGCGCGAGCAGCTCACGCTCGACCCTGCGCACGTGTGCGTAACCGAACGGGTCGAGCCGGGTTCCGCGCAGCCGCTTGCCCTTGGACAGAAGACGCAGCGCCACATGTGTTCTCGGACCGAACCCGACCTTCTTCCGGCGGCCCAGTGCCCGCAGCACCGGTGGGTGCAGCCGGTAGGTCAGGTCCGCTCCCCCGGGCACCTGCGCGTTCACCTCGTCGAGGAAGGCGGGATCAACGAGCATCCGCGCGACCTCGTACTCGTCCTTGTAGGCGGTGAACTTGAACAGTCCGCGGGCGACGGCCTCGGTGAAGTCGGTGCGGTCGGTGACGCGACGTTCGGCTTCCCACACCGTGCGCACGTGATCGATGTACCGGACGGCCAGGCGCGGTCCCTGGTAGTCGATCAGCGCGGCCGCGCGGATCCGGACCAGACGCAGCACCTCGCCGTCGAACGCGGTACCGGCGAGCAGCTCCTCCGGAACGGAGGTCACGGCACGCGACGGCCGCGCAGGCTCGGTCGCGGCGGTGAACGCGTCGGGGTCGGCGACCGCGGCGCGCCCCCACCGGAACGCCGCGATGTTCGCCGCGACCGCGACACCGTTGAGTTCGATGGCCTCCTCGATGGCGCCGGCCGGGATGGGCAGGCCGCCGAGCTGGTGGGCGGCACCCACCACGAGGAAGTTCGCGGCAGCAGTGTCGCCGAACAGTTCCTGCGCTGCGGCGAGGGCGTCGAACGCGGCGAGCCGGGCGGTGGCCGCCTCCAGCCGCGACAGCAGTTGCGCCTCGTCGGGGTGGCGGATCGACCGGTCGTACACCATGTCGCCGGTGGGGGTCCGGCTCGTCGACGCGACCGCGACAGTCGTGGCCGCGTCGGCATAGGCCAGGTTCTTCGCGTCGGATGCGGTGAGGAGGTCGAGGGCGAGCAGGCACGAGGCTCCCCCGGTAGCGACGCGATTGCCCGGTTCGAGCCCGTCGGCGGCGAACCGCAGGTGCGAGACCACGGGCCCGGCCTTCTGGCTCATCCCGATCTGGTCGAGGGCTTCGACGTCGAAGCCGGCGCGCATCGCCGCGGTCGCGAGGACCTGGTTGACGGTGACGATGCCGGTGCCGCCGATTCCGGCGAGGAACACGTTGCGGGTGCCGGCAACCGTGATCTCGACGTCGGGCACGGCGGGCGGCCGGGGTGCGGCGCGGCGCTCGCGTGTGCGGGTGGGGTCGGTCTCGACGGTGACGAACGAGGGACAGTCGCCGTCGAGGCACGAGTAGTCGGTGTTGCAGGAGGTCTGGTCGATGCGGGTCTTGGAACCGAACTCGGTGTCGACGGGCTGCACCGACAGGCAGTTGCTCTTGACGCCGCAATCACCGCAACCCTCGCACACCGCCTCGTTGATCACGACACGGGTCGTGCGGGCCGGAAGGGTGCCGCGCTTGCGCTGTCGCCGCGCGTCGGCGGCACAGTGCTGGTCGTAGATGAGCACGGTGACGCCCGGAACCTCCCGCAGCACGCGTTGCGCCTCGTCGAGGCGGTCGCGGTGCCAGACCGTGACACCCCGGGCGAGGGTTCGCTTGCGGTGCCGTTTCGGTTCGTCGGAGCAGATGATGATGCGGCGGACACCTTCGGTGGTGAGCTTGTGGGTGAGCGCCGGGATCGTCAGTGCGCCTTCGGCGTCCTGCGCGCCCGTCATCGCGACGACGTCGTTGTGGAGCAGCTTGAAGGTGATGTTCACCCCGGCCGCCACGCACGCCTGGACGGCGAGCTGGCCGGAGTGGAAGTACGTCCCGTCTCCGAGGTTCTGGAACATGTGGTCGATGTCGGTGAACGGGGCCTGGCCGATCCACTGGGTGCCCTCGCCGCCCATCTGGGTGAGTCCCGTGACAGCGCTGTCGGCACGGCCGGACATCGTGACGAGGGCGTGGCAGCCGATCCCGCCGCCGCCGATGGATCCTTCCGGCAGCGCGGTGGAGCGGTTGTGCGGGCAGCCGCTGCAGAAGTAGGGACTGCGGGTGGCCGAGAGCACCTCGAGCGGAAGCTGCGGCAGCGGCGCGGGGCCGAGGGCAACGTGCCCCGTCAGCACACGGCGCAGCGGGCCGCGGATCCGGCCGGCGGTCAGTTCCCCGTCGACGGGAACGAGGAGCCGGCCGTCGGCGTCCTTCTTACCGAGAACGACCGGCGGCGCGGCGGTTCCGTAGAGGATCTCGCGGATCTGGGTTTCGACGAACGCGGTCTTGTCCTCGACGACGACGATGCGCTCGAGCCCGTCGGCGAACTCGCGGACGAGATCGGGCCCGAGGGGGTACGGCATGCCGATGCGCATCAGCCGGATGCCGGCTCGGTGCAGCTCGGCGTCGGTGACCGACAGGTCGAGCAGGGCCTGGCGCAGCGCATCGAATGTGGTGCCGGTCGCGATCAGCCCGATCCGCGCCGTCGCGGGGTTCACCTCGATGGTGTCGAGGCCGTTGGCCCTGCCGTATGCCTGGACCATCGCCCACCGGGGACCGTACAGGTCGGCTTCGGCGACGACGCTGTCGACGGGTGCGGCCATGGGTCGTTGCTTGTAGACGAACGGCTTACCGTCCCAATCGATGTCGGGCACGGTGATCCGGGTGTCCGCGACCGATCCCTCGACGGACCAGGCGCCGTCCGCGACGTCCGCGACGATCTTGAGGGCCACGACACAACCCGAGGCGCGGGAGAGCGCAACACCGTGCATGCCCATCGTGACGATCTCGGCGGCATTGCGCGGGAACAACACCGGGATACCGAGCGCGGCCAGTGATCGCTCGCTGACGGCGGGCACGGTCGACGACTTGGACGCGGGGTCGTCGCCGACCATCAGCAGCACTCCGCCGGAGGGTGAGACGCCGTACATGTTGGCGTGCCTCAGCGCATCGGTGGCGCGATCGAGGCCGGGGCCCTTGCCGTACCAGACGCCGACGACCCCGTCGTGGGTCGGCGTGCCCGCACCGAGCTGCCCCTGACTGCCCCACACGGACGTCGCGGCGAGTTCCTCGTTGAATCCCGGCGTGAACGTGATGTCGTGTTCGGCGAGCACCTTCGGCATTCCGTGAAGCAGCTTGTCGAGGCCGCCGAGCGGGCTTCCCGGATATCCGGAGACGAAGGTCGCCACCCGGCGACCGTCACGGATGTCCCGCACGTGCTGTTCCACGAGTTGCCGGACGATGGCCTGCACACCGGTGAGCAGGACCGTCCCGGAGCCGGAGCGGTATCGGTCGTTGGGATCATAGGGCAGGCTGTCGCTTTCGCGGACCGCGATCTCGGTCATCGCTCACCACCGTTCCTTGTGCGACATCGTCGTGCAGTGTCGCGCTGGTCACATCATTCGGTGCAGCAATGATCGCTACTGCTGATTCATTACGTCAACGGCGTGCGAAACAACTGAGCATTTCGATTCAACGTGACGTGGACCACACATTCCCGTTGGTCACGATGCTCAGGCGTCACCCGGCGACCTCCGGTTCGTCGAGGGCCGCCGACAGCCGTTCGAGCACCCGGACCGTCTCGGCGAAGCCCTCGAAACCCAGCACGCCGGTGAGCCGTGCCGCGAGTTCGGCGTGTGCAGGACCGATACGCTCGACCGCCGCGCGGCCCGCCGCGGTCGGGACGACGAGCTTGGCGCGGCGGTGCGCCGGGTTCGGGAGGTAGTCCGCGAGCCTCTGCTCGACGAGCAGGTCCGCGATTCGTTGCACCGACTGCCGGGTGATGCCCATCGCGCGGGCGATCCCGGCGACCGGCAGCGGCTCACGCAGGACCGCGCCGAGTACCTGCCAACGAGCAGCGGTCAAACCGGCCGGATTCGCGAGCCCTTCGGCCGCGGCGAGGAATTGGCCGTTGAGACGGAACACGCCGAGCGCGGCGCGGCTGAGCAGGTCCTGCTCCTCGCGGCTCACCGTTCGCCGCCCGCCGCCGCCCGCTCCGCCGCGTCGAGGATCGGGAAGGCGGAGGCATCGGAGTCGTGGAACAGCCGGTACCACGCGTCGAGCACCTCCCCCTCGTACACACCGAGCCGGGCGAAGATCTCGCGAGCGAAGGCCACGGGTTCCGTCCCGCCGGCGGTGACGAGGTCACCGTCGGTGACGGCGTCGGTCTCGACGTAACGTCCCGCGCCCGCATAGCCGGTGGCCTCGAGATAGAAGGACACATTGCTGGTGTGGTCGCGGTCGTCGAGAAGTCCCTCGCGAGCGAGTCCGGCGGTCGCGCCGCAGATCCCGGCGACGGGCACGCCGGCGTCGAGGAAGGCGCGGGCGAGACGCGCGTACGGCGCGAGTTCGTCGCCGGTGTCCCACAGATCGGCGCCGGGCAGGATCAGCAACGCGGCGCCGTCGACCGTGACCTCGTCGAGGACCAGATCCGGAACGACGCGGATCCCGGCCAGGGTCGTGACCGCCTCCCGGCTCGGCGCGACGGTACGGATCGGGTAGCCGGCACGGGCCAGGTAGGCGGTGGCATGTCCGGTCTCCCAGTCGGCGAGCGTGTCGTAGGTGGCGACGTAGACGGTGTCGAGTGCGGTCTTCATGGGAGCCTCCCGGGAGTCGGAATCAATTACGTAAGTATCCTGTCAATTCGACAGTATTCTGTCAATGTTCGATTTCCGCCAACTCGCCGATGCCCCACAGACCCTGGAGTACGATTTGTGACGTACAGCACATTCGCCGCCCGAGCCCGCGGCGAACGCACCCGATGCGCATTGGATCGCGCCCGCACGCCGGCCGTCACGTCGATTTGCGTGACCCGATCCCGCACTGCACATCCGGCTCGCCGCACGCTGCAGAACGCCGCGGCGACCCGCCCCGTCGCCCGGCCCGCGCGGCCGGGTCCGCATTCAGATCCGACATCGTCTCCGGAAGGACGTTGTCATGCGCAGAACCCTGACCGTCGCAGTCGCCACCGCCGCCGCGCTCACCCTCGGAACCGGAGTCGCCTCCGCCGAATGGCTGTACCAGGACATCCTCGTCGCCGGGGTCCCGAACGTCGTCGGGATGAGCGAGGCCGACGCAGTCGCCACCCTCGAGTCACAGGACATCCCGTTCACCGTCACCAACAAGTCGGGCAGCGCACTGACCGTGTGCAACGTGACCGACCAGCGCGACAAGGGCTACCGCACCGAAACCCGCGCCGAATGGGATTCCACCAACCAGGAATGGGACTACGTCGAGTACGAGATCTGGCGGGGTCTCGGCCTCACCGTCGTCTGCAACTGAACGGACACCGCTGCGGTACCGCGTCCGTCGCGGTACCGCAGCGGCGTTTGCCAGGCAACCCTGTTTAGGCTTACCTTTACTATCTAAGGTTCACCTTATTCGGACGAACCCGGCGAGCCTGGCAGTCGACACGACCGCGGAGACCCGGACCCGTCACCACACGGAAGCAACAACAGGAAGCAACAGTGTCGCAATCGAACCGGCCGCCCGCCCCGGCGCACTCCCCCATCGGCGACGATCCCACCGCGGTCGCCGCCGTCCTGCACGTGACGATGGGTACCGACGACCTCGCCGGCGACCCCGATTCCCGGCCGCGGGTCGGCCTGGTCGATGTCTACAACCTCCCTGCCGTGGACCTCACGCACGTGAAGGGACTGATCATCGGCGGCGGCGTCGATCAGATCTTCCTCGAACGCAACCGCGATCTGCTCACCGGATTCGTGACCCGGGGCGGCCGCATCGCCGTCATGGGACACGCGCTCACCGAATTCCTTCCCGGCCTCGGTGTCTGGCGCAAGCTCGCCTACACCGGACCGAAGGACCTCGCGATCACGCTCGCCGATCCGCACCCGGTGTGGGCCGGCGTCGATCCCACCGATCTGAGCTCCCGCAAGGGCGTCACCGGGTTCTACGCACGCGGGTACGTCGACAAGATTCCCGAGAATGCGATCGTCACCACCCGCATCGGCCGGCACGCGCTGCCCCTCGACTTCGTCTACCCGCTCGGGGACGGCCAGGTGCTCGTCCACGGCGGGAACGACCTGACCGGCTGGAAGAACGACCCGAACACCTCCGCGCGGATGACCCCGCAACTGATCGATTGGCTGACGCAGCGATGACCACCGCCGAACCCTTCGCCCGCACCGACATCGCACCGCTGCGCGACCGGCGCCTGGCGATCGTCCACGGGGGCTCGTATCCCCACCTGCAGACGATGAGGGACCCGGCAGTGCTCGCCCACCAGCCGGACTTCCACTATCTGGCCGATCTCGCCGACGGCGATCTCGACGGCTACACGACGGTGATCGTCGCCGATCGGTTGCATCCCGGGCTCGTGGCCCGCCACGCCGCACAGTTCCGTGCGGTCGCCGAGCGGGGCGACACGCTCGTCGTGCTCGGCGAGAACGGTGTCCACACATGGCTTCCCGGAGTCGAGTGGGAGCCGCGGCCGACGAACTTCTGGTGGTGGCTGCACGGCGAGGACCCCCTGATCCGCACCCGCAGTCACGATCACGGTGCATGGACGTACCTGAGCACCAAGTCCGTCATCTGGCATCACCACGGGCTGCTGCGCACCGACGCGGACGTGGTGCCGCTGCTGGTCTCCGAGGAACCCGATGCCGACGGCATCGCGCACGACGCGGGCATGATGCTCTACGAGGACACCACCTCGACCCCGGGCCGCCTCATCGTCACCACCCTCGACCCGACCTACCACCACGGCAGCAACTTCATGCCGGGCGCGACCAGGTTCCTGTACGCGCTGCTGCGCTGGGTCGACAACACCTGAGCGTCGACGCAGGCGAAGGGCCCGCCACCGAGGTTCGGTGGCGGGCCCTTTCTCAGCCTGCGTTCTCCTTCAGGGTGTGGGCGACGAGGGCGTTGGCGTGGCCGTGGCCCATGCCGTGCTCGCCTTTCAACCAGTTCACCAGCTCCATGTGCCCGGTGAGATCCGACTCGCGGATCAAGGTCTTCCACTCGTCGATCGGGCGACCGTACTTCTGCTCGATGGACGGGAAATACGATTGCGGGCCCTTCACCTTCTCGGTCATGAGCGCAGGCTAGCGGCACCGTCGGACAGGAGCGGCACGATCGCCGGAGCCCGGCCCCGGCGGCATCAGTCCACGACGTCGTAGACCTCGTCGGCGGGTGCGGCCAGCAGACGGTCCGCCATCTCCTGCTTGAGCACGGTCAGCCGCGCTTCCTCGTCGTCGGTGCGCTCGGCCTTGCGTCCGAGAGTGATGAACTCGTCGGTGACGAAGCCGTCACGGATCTCGAGCCGCACCGTCCGCCCGCGGTAGGTCAGCGCGAACACGTACCGCTCGAGCGTCTGCCCGCGATCGCGGCGCTCGAGCTCGGCGTCGACGGTGAACCGTCCCTCGGTCACCGCCCGGGTCACCACCTCGAACGTGTCGCGCACGCCCGGCCCGCGATGTGCGGTGGCGACCGTGATCTCACGACGCTCGGCGGGTGCGTCGGGACTCAGCACCGGCAGCGCGCGCTCGAGGACCTTCACCGCGTGCGCGACTCCACCGGGAAATCCCGGCCCGTGGTATTTCATGACGTCGTCGACGGTGAACTCGATGGGGGTTCCGTTCTCGACGACCTCGAGCGATGCGGGCATGTCAATCCTCCTGTGTCGTACTGCTGTTCGTCGTGCGTGGGTGAGTGCCCGACGCGGCCGCGACGAGCGATGCCGTGTAGTGGTGTTCCGGACGGGCGAGAACGTCGCCGGCGCGCCCCGATTCGACGACTCGGCCGCCCTGCATGACGACGATGTTCTCGCAACTGCGGCCCGCAAGGGCCAGGTCGTGCGTGATGTGCACGACCGCGAGGTTCTGGACGACCGCGAGTTCGGCCATCAGATCCACTATCTCGATGCGCAGGGACGCATCGAGACCGCTCGTGGGTTCGTCGGCGAGGAGCAGCCGCGGGCGGGTCACGAGCGCCCGGGCGAAGGCGACACGCTGACGTTGACCGCCGGACAGCTCGTGGGGAAAGCGATCCAGATAGTCCTCGGCCGGTGTCAGTTTCACCGCGTCGAGGGCTACGATCGCCGCGTCCCGGCGTTCGCCGCGATCTCCGAGTCCGTGGATCACCATCGGTTCGGCGACGATGTCACGGACCCGGAGCCCGGGAGGCAACGACGCGTAGGGGTCCTGGAAGACCATGTGCATGTCGCGGCGCAGTTCACGCCGCCGTTTACGGCCTGCGGACGCCAGATCGACACCGTCGAACCGGATGCTGCCCGATGTCGGATCGACCAGTCCGGCCACGGCCCGCGCCACCGTCGACTTCCCGGCGCCGGATCCGCCGACCAGCGCGACGGATTCGCCCGCCGCGACCTGCAAGGTCACGTCGGACACGGCCGGGACACCGTCGAACGAGACCGACAGTGCGTCGATGTCGAGAAGCGTGCTCACTGCACGACCTCCTGCACGAGCGGCCGGAGCCGGGGAGCGGACTCGACGAGGTGCCGCGTGTAGGGATGCTCCGGTGCTCCGGTGATCTGCGCGACGGTACCGATCTCGACGAGCGCCCCGTCCTTCATCACCGCGATGCGGTCGGCGATCCGTTCGATGACCGGCAGGTTGTGGGTGACGACGAGCAGCGCCAGCGAGTGCCGGACCCGCAGATCGTCGAGCAGGGCGAGCACTTCGACTTCGCGGAGTACGTCGAGGCCGCTGGTGGGTTCGTCGGCGATGAGCACGTCCGGCTCGTTGGCCAGCGCCATCGCGATGACGACGCGCTGGCGCATGCCGCCCGAGAGTTGGTGCGGGTAGGCGTCGACGCGGTCGGCACCCAGTCCCACCTGGTTCAGCAGGTCGAGAGTGCGTTCGCGGGCGTCGTTCCGGCTGCATGATCGATGGACCCGGACCGCCTCGTCGAGCTGGGAACCGATGGTGCGCACCGGATTCAGCGCGCTGAGTGCTTCCTGTGGGATCAGCGCGATGCGGTTTCCGCGCATGCCCCGCAGTTCGGCCGGTTCCATGCCCGCGACGTCGCGGCCGGACACCAGGACCCGCCCCGAGGTGATCTGTGCGGCCGCGGGCAGCAGTCCCACGGTGGCGGCGGCAACGGTGGATTTGCCGCTGCCCGATTCCCCGACCAGTCCGACGAGTTCGCCGGGCGCGACCGAGAACGACACGTTCGCGGCTCCCCGGCCGTTCTCGCCGTACACGACGGTGAGGTCGTCGATCACGAGCGGATGCCCGGCGTCGCCGCTCGGCGTCCCGGCAGCGCCGGCCGTGCCGTGATCCGCACGGCGCCGGAACTTGCGGCGCCGCACCAGCACCGGGCGGGATCGCTCCTCGATCGCGTTGCCGAGCAACGCGAACGCGAGTACCGTGACGCCGATCGCCAGACCCGGGGGCAGGACCCACCACAACCAGGCATCGGTGAGGAATGCGTTGCGCGAGTGCGCCATCGACAGCATCGATCCCCAGCTCGCGGACGTGATGTCACCGAGGCCGAGGAAGGCGAGCGAGGCCTCGAGCAGGATCGCGGTCTTGATCGTGAGCACGAACTGCGGGATCACCAGGGGCACCACCGCAGGAGCGATGTGACGCCGCAGCACATACATCGGCCCGGCGCCCATGGCGCGCTCGGCCTGAATGTGGTCGCGTTCACGCAGTGTCAGGACCTGCGCCCGCAACTCGCGGGCCATACCCGCCCACAGCACCGCCGAGATGACCATGATCTGCGTGCGCAGGCCGGGGCCGGCGAACACGCCGATCACGATGGTCAACGGCAGCACCGGCAGGGACAGCACGACATCGACGATGCGCATGAGCACCGAGTCGACGACGCCGCGCGCATACCCCGCGACGACACCGACGAGCGTGCCGATCACAGTGGCGACGATCGCGGCGACGACACCGACGAACAACGAGACGCGGGCTCCGTGGATCAGCATCGACAGCAGGTCGTGCCCCACGTCGTCGGCCCCGAGCCAATGATCGCCGGACGGAGCGGCGAACGGCCGTGCCACACGTTCTCCCGGGTCGAACGGGGCGAGCCACGGCGCGAAGATCGCGCACACCAGCAGGATTCCCAGGATCACCGCCCCCGCCAGTGCGAGACGCTGCGACCGGGTCTTCGTTCCGATGATCGTCATACGGCTGCCTCTTGGCGGGTCGGTGCCGACGTCCGGTCCCGCCGGACCCTCGGATCCAGCAGGGGGTAGGTCGCATCGGCGATCAGGTTCGCGGCGATGATGCCGATGGTGGCGAGCAGGAACGCGCCCTGCAGCATCGGGTAGTCCCGGGCGGTCACCGCGTCGTAGGTGAGCTTCCCGAGTCCCGGATAGGCGAACACCGATTCGACGACGACTGCGCCGGACAGCAACACGCCGACCGTGAGGGTCAGGGTGGTGTAGACGGGGAGCAACGCGTTGCGCAGCGCGTGCCCGACCGCAACCCGGAACTCGCCGAGACCCTTCGCGCGGGCGAGCCGGATGAAGGGTTCGTCGAGGACCCCGACCATCGAGGCCCGGGTCATCAGGAAGAAGCCGCCGATGCCGGCGATGGTGAGCGTCGCGACCGGCAGGACCATCCGGGACGCGACTTCGAGCAGCCATTCACCGCCGGTGGAGGTGATCGCCGCGGCCCCGTAGGACGGGAACCATCCGAGGTTCACGGAGAACACCGCGATGAGGATCATGCCGACGAAGAAACCCGGCATGGAGTCGACGGTGAGCACACCGACCACGGTCGCCGTTTCCTTCGCCGTGCCGCGTCGCCACGCGGCCCACGTGCCGAGCAGCGTGCCGATGACGAACGCGAGCAGCGTGCCGATGCCGACCAGCGCAAGCGTCCAGGGAAGCTTTTCCCACAGGACGTCGACGACGGGCCGGTTGTGCTGCACGGACATTCCGAGATCTCCGTGCAGCAGCCCGGACCAGAACGAGAGGTACTGCTCGAATATCGGCCGGTCGAGCCCGTAGTCCGCGCGCATCTGCGCGATGTACTTCGGATCGAGGGACTGCTGGTCACCCCCGTAGAGGTATTCGACCGGATCGCCGGGCGCCAAGTAGGGCAACGCGAAGTTCAGCGTCACCGCCGCCCACAGTACGAGGGCGTACTGCCCTGCTCGTCGCGCGACGGTCATGTGTCAGTCCTGCGGCGCTTCTGCGTTGGCCGTCTCGACGACGTCCGCGGGCAGGAACGACCACTTGTGGACGATGCCGTAGCCGGGGGTTTCGATCCAGCCGCCGAACGTGTCCGCCCGGAAGGCCCAGAACTCGTCCGGGTAGTACAGCGCGATGGCGGTCGGCTGCCGGTTGAACAGTTTCTGCATGTCCTGCATCGCGGCGATCCGGGCGTCGTTGGTCTCGGTGACCTTCCACGCGTCGTACAGCGCGTCGAACTCGGGGTAGACCAGGTCCGGATGCTTCCACAGGTTGCCGGAACGGTGCGACATGATGAACTGCGTCGAGTCCGCCACGGCGTGCGGGCTGTTGGTTGTGACCATCATGTCGTAGGTCTTGTTCGACGAGGCGTCCGACAGCGAACCCGAGTCGAGCGGCTTGACCGCGACCGCGACGCCGACCTCGGCGAAGTCCTCGGCGAGCAGCTCCGCGGCGCGGACCTGCGGCGCGTTGCCGCCGTTGACGATCAGGTCGAAGACGGTCGGCTCACCCGCGGGGTTCTCGCGGCGGCCGTCACCGTCGCGGTCGGCCCAGCCGAGCTCGTCGAGCATCGCCGAGGCGCGCGCGGCGTCGTACGGGGTCGACGCGTCCGGGTCCGCGAACGGCGCATCCGGATGGACGTACCCCTGCGTTCCGGGGCGGCCCTGGCCGAGACCGACGACCTCGAGCAGCTCGTCGCGGTCGACCGCGAGGTTCAGGGCAGCGCGGAAGTCGGCCTGCGCGAACGTGTCCCGCGTGAAGTTGAGCTTGAGTTCGGGGTAGCTCAGCGGCGCGACGGTGACGACGCCGATGTCGTTCGACGCGGTGAACCGGTCCACCAGCTCCGGGGTGAGGGCACGATCGGCGGCGTCGATCTGGCCGGAGCTCAGCGCGGTGAAGGCGGCGGCATTGTCGGCGATCACCGGCATGACCAGCTCCTCCACCGTCGGGGTTCCGGCGAAATAGTCGGCGTTCGCCTCGAAGCGGTAGCCGCTGGTGGGGCTGTAGTCGACGAGCTTGAACGGCCCGGTGCCGACCGGCAGGTCGGTCATCTCCTTGGCCTTGGACGGATCGACCTTCGACCACACGTGCTCGGGGATGATCGGCAGGTCCGCGAGGGTGACGGGACCGAGCTCGGGGCACGCGTAGTCGCACACGAAGCGGACCGAGTTCTCGCCGGTGGTCTCGACCGTGGAGATCGACGGGGTGTCGTTGACGTGGTGGGTGTAGCGCCCGGTCGGCGCAGCGTGCATGTAGTGGAAGCTGAAGACGACGTCGTCGGCGGTGAACGCCTCGCCGTCGTGCCAGGTCACGTCCTCGCGGAGGTCGACGTCCCAGGTGGTCGCGTCGACCTGCCGGACATCGGTGGCGAGCCACGGCTGCGGGTCGGCGACGTACGGTGAGGGCGACAGGAGCTTGTCGTAGACGAGTTCGGTCATCTGGTCGGTCTGTCCGGCGAAGATGTTCAGCGGGCCGCTGTCCTTGGCGACCGCGATGGTGAGCGAGTCCGCGGTGTCCGGACCGGACGCCGTGTCCGTGGTGCCGCCGGAGCCGCAGGCGGCCACGAGGAGCGCCGGCGCGAGAACGAGGGGAACGGCATACGAGCGCCGAACGATACGCGTCAACTGCATGTCACATTTCTTTCGAGGGAAAAGAGAGGTCTGCCTAACCTCACTTTGGGTAGCCTACATTAATGATGCTTTAACCAACAGCCTGTCTTTTGCAGGACGAAAGAAGGCCGCCACGGACGGGGTTCACCCCGGCCGTGGCGGCCTTCCTTCGTGGTGCGGCGGTTCCCTGCCGCGCGGATCACAACTCCCGGAAACGCGGAATCAGGTGCTCGGCAACGTGCTTCGCCTCGTCGATGAGCGGCCATCCGGCGAGGATCAACGACGTGAGGCCGGTGCGGTCCCGCAGGGTACGCACATGCCCGGTGATCTCGTCCGGCGTGCCGGCGTAGTACACCGCCGACGATCCGGTCGCGAAGATGTCGAGCGGCGACCACGCCGTGATCCCCGCGTACAGGCCGTCACCGAGGGACAGATCCTTCGGTTCGGGCAGGCGACCGGCATTGATCGTGTCGACCCACCCCTGCCGCTGCGCATCGCGCGCGGTGAACGTCCTGAGATCCTGCTTGCCACCCGTGCGCCGCCGCACCGCCTTGTCCAGAACGTCGGTGACCTGATCGATACCGGCCTTCTCGAACAACGACCGGAACCGGTCCAGCGCCTCGGCCTGCGTGGGCCGGACGATCACGCCCGAGAGGGCACCGAAATCGGTGAACTCCCGGCCTTCCGCCGCCGCGGACTCGCGGGCCGCGGTGAATTTCGATTCGACGAACGCCGTCTCGCGCAGCATGATCAGGTACGCATCGAGCACCCTGCCCGAATTCTGCAGTCCCGCAGGTGAATCGCCGGTTCCCCACAGCGGCACGGTGTGGCCGCCGCCCGGTGCGTCGATGCGCAGCGGCGTGTTCGGGAAATTCGACTCCGTGCCCTCGGCGTAGATCCGGCGGAAGTCCGCCCAGTACTGCTCCCCCAGCTCGTAACGCCGGTCGTGTTCGACGTTCATGTCGTACCGGGTCAGGATGTTCTCCCGGCCGTTGACCGAGTTGATCATCAGGCGGCCACCACTGAAGGCGTCGAACGTCAGCGCCTTCTCCGCGAGCAGCCGCGCCGGCGTCATGTTCGCGTAGATCGCGACGAGAAACTTCATACGCGAGGTGTGCGCGGCGGCCCAGGTCGCCGAGACGAACGGATCGTTCGGCCACGTCGCGACGAGCGCACCGTCGAACCCGCCGGCGTCGATCGTCTTCGCCAGCTCGATCTGCCGCTGCCCGTCGACCGGGAACAGCCCGCCCGGGCTCCACGGGTAGTCCCCGTCGGCCTGGGTGAGGTACCAGAAAGTCTTGATGCCCATCGGTTCTCGTCCTTACTTCGGGAGGTCGAGCGGCTCGATGCGAGCACGGGCCCGCAGCGTGCCGGCGTCGACCGTGTACAGCGCGTCGAGGTAGGCCACGGCGAACGATCCCGGTCCCGTGGAGTTCTCCTCGGCGATCTCGGCCGCGACCGCGACGTGGGTGTGCGCGGCGGCGAGACCGATCAGCGGGGTCGGCGCGACCGCCAGGTAGGCGGCCACCAACCCACCCAGCGAGCAACCGGTCGAGGTCACACGCGGGAGCATCGCACTGCCGCCGGCGATGCGCACGCCGGTGATCGCGCCGTCGCGGTCGCGGCCGATCAGGTAGTCCACCGGACCGGACGCCGACACCGCGTCGGCGTGCTCGAGCAGGGCGAGCGCTGCGGGAACCGCGGCGGCAGCCTCGTCGGCGCTGTCGACACCGCGGGTGTCGCCGCCGAGCCCGGCGAGCGCGATGATCTCCGAGGCGTTGCCGCGGATCGCGGTGGGGTGCAGGGTCAGCAACTCGGCGGCCAGCCCGGTACGCCACGGCAGCCCTCCGACACCGACCGGATCGAGCACCCACGGGGCTGCCGCCGTAGAGGGCGGTGCGGTCGCCGGCGACCGCGGCGGTGCCGTCGTCCGTCACGGCGACGGGATCTCCGGTGCCCGCGACCTCCGCATCCTCGGGTGACGGCACCACGACCGGGACCTGGGCCGGAAGCAGCAGTCCGGTCCAGGGGTACTGGTCCTGCGCGGTCGCGACCTCGAGTCGCACCGGGTCGGTTCGCTCGGAACCACCCGACGAACATCCACTCACCACGAGCGCGGTCAGCACGAGCACCATTCCGAATCCGCGCGCGGCGGCATCGGTGGCCACCCGCACATAGTAGGACGAGCCCCGGGGCGGATCGGTGGATTCGCGAATTCGCGGCACGTCGCCGGCGGCGAACGGTCGTGAGCGGGTGCGGGCGGAGGAGTCCACAGGATGCGGGCCCGGTGAGCCGTCAGCGGGTGGGCGGCAGCCAGGTGCGGGCTGCGGTCACCAGCGCACGCACTCCGATCGGCAGCGTCGGTTCGACGACGGGGGCATAGTGCGGCGAGTGGTTGGACGGCACGGTGAGCAGCGCAGGGTCCGTCATGTCGCCGGTGGTGAACAACGACGGATCCGCGCCGCCGAGCAACCAGTACGACAGCGGGGCTCCACAGCTCGTGGCGAGGATGCCGACGTCCTCGCTTCCCGCACCGGCCCCCGGATCGAGGACGTTGCCGTGGCCCAGCCAATCTCCGAAGGCGTCGAGGGTCCTGTGCAGGGCAGCGGAGTCGTTGGTGACGACGGGGAAGCGCTCGATCTCGGTGATCGTCGGTTCGTCCGGCGCGCCGGCCGTCTCCGCTTCACCTCGTACGATGCGTTCGACGCTGTCGAGGATGCGGCTTCGGACCGAAGTGTCGTAGCTGCGGATGTTCAGCTGGATCTCGGCGTATCCGGGAATCACGTTCGCCGCGTCACCGGCGTGGATCGAACCGACCGTGAGAACCGCTGTGGCGGTACTGGGGATCTCCCGCGAGACGACGGTTTGCAGGCGCATCACCGTGGCCGCGGCCAACACGATGGGATCGATCGACGCTTCCGGCATCGAACCGTGCGCGCCTTTGCCCACGAGGCGGATACGCAGCGAGTCCGATGCCGCATAGGACGGTCCGGCATGTCCGGCGATCTTCCCTGCCGGAAGAGGTGCCACGTGCTGACCGAGCACGACGTCCGGTGTCGGGAACCGCTCGAACAGGCCGTCGTCCACCACCGCCTGCGCACCTGCGCCGAGTTCCTCGGCCGGCTGGAAGACCAGCATCGACGTTCCGGCCCAGGCGGATCTGTCCTCGGCGAGAACCTGCGCCGCGCCCAGCAGGCAGGTGGTGTGCAGGTCGTGCCCGCACGCGTGGGCCACCGGCACGGTTTTGCCGTGCTCGTCGGTGGCCGTGACGGTGCTGGCGTAGTCGAGCCCGGTGTCCTCCCGCACCGGCAGGGCATCCATGTCGGCCCGCAGCAGCGCAGTCGGTCCCGTGCCGTTCTTCAGGATCCCGACGACACCGGTCCCACCCACACCCGTGGTGACCTCGAATCCCGTTGCCCTCAACCGCTCGGCCACGATCGACGCGGTGCGATTCTCCTGGAAGCCGAGTTCGGGATGACTGTGCAGATCCTTGTACACGTCGACGAGCGTCGGGTCGATCACGATGTCACCGGGCACGGTCATGTCGCACTCCTCGGGCTTCGCTGCCTGTCGGACGATCTCCCGCTCTGCGTGTCGCCATCGTCGCACGACATCGTCGGGCCCCGAAGGGCTTCCGGCGCAACGCCCCCGACCCGTTGCGTCCCCGACAGGCGGATGATCTGACATCGAAGTCGAATCCTGCTGCTGTTCACAGGAATCGACAGCCACATCACGGGGGCGCCGAGACCACCTCCGACACGAAGTTCACGAGCAGTTCGCCGACCTTCCGGGGCCGTTCCATCTGGACGAAATGCCCGGCACCGTCGAGCAGGTGCACGCCCCGCAGATCCGGGACGGTCTGTTCCATGCGGTCCAGAGCGTTCGGTCCGGCCATCGTGACGACGGGATCGTTCGCGCCGGCGACGAAGAGTGCCGGCACCTCGAGCCGCGCGGTTCCGCTTCCCGCCGATGCCTCCCAGTTGGCGTCGTAGGCGCGGTACCAGGACAGTCCGCCACCGAATCCGGTGCGTGCGAACACCGTCGCGTAGTGGTCGAGTTCGTCCTCGCTCAACCAGTCCCAGGGCAACTCCGGCGCGTCGGGCAGCACATCGAGGTAGCCGTTTCCGTCCGACGGGTGCTGCCAGATGTCGAGGTACCTGTACCGGCCGGACAGCGCATGGAACAGCCGCTGCAGGAATTCGCGCGGCCGCGCATCGAGTTCGCGCTCGGCGACACCCGGCTCCTGGAAGTAGTGCAGATGCAGGAAGTGGCGCTGCGCCATCGCCGCGTACAGCTCGCTCGGTCGCGCCGGCAGCCGGTCGGGGGCGTACGGCACGGAGAGGAGCATCAGGCCGGCGACACGGCTCCGGTGACGCAGCGCGACGGTCCACGCGGCGGGCGCCCCGAAGTCGTGTCCGACCAGGACGGCACGCTCGATGCCCAGGGCGTCGAGGAGGCCGACGAGCCGGTCGGCGACCGCCGCATCGGTGTACTCCTCGATCGAATCGGGCCGGTCGGTGCCGCCGTAGCCCGGCATGTCCGGCGCGATCGCCCGGTAGCCCGCGGCGGCGAGTGCCGTCACCTGGTGCCGGTAGCTGTAGCCGAGGCCGGGGAAACCGTGGCACAGGACGACCGCGGGCCGATCGGTCTCACCCGCTTCGGCAATGTTCCACGTGAAACCATCGACCTCCACGAGGACGCTGCGCATCAGGACGCGGGCACCGTGACCATGTCGTCCTGGCTCCAGTAGGCCTTCATCGACGTGATCTTCGCGTCGTCGTCGAAGGTCATGACGTCGATGACCTCCATCACGAGGTTCTGCTCACCCAGGTGCGTGGTGAGACGGAACAGGAACGCCGCGTTGTTCGCGGCGATCTTGAGGGTGAGCAGTTCGCCGGTCTGGGCGAGCGGCTCGATGACGCCGTAGAACTCGCGCAGCGCCACCTCGGTGGTGCGCGGCTCGGTACCGACCGGATCCTCGACGGTCGCGCCCGGCGCGTAGAGGGCGAGGACATCGTCGGTCGTGCCTTTCGCGACCGAGCGGATGTAGTTCTCGACGGTCGCGCGGATCGCGTCGCTGGACGGTGCCATGAATGCCTCCTTGAATAGAACACGTTCTAGAACAGGAGACTAGTGTGACGAAGCCCCGCAGACCAGATCCCGGCACGAATCGGCTCCGCCGCGGCGCGCGGGATGCTTGGCTGACACCGGAGTTACGCACCGAGAGGAGCCGACGATGGACGAGACGACCGCGTTCACGCTCGACGGTCACGCCGGAACCCTGGCCGGACGCCGCTGGCCCTGTGAGAACCCGCGCTACGTCGCGCTCCTGTGCCACGGCTACGGCGAGCACTCCGGCCGGTACGAATACGTCGCGGCCCGCCTCGTCGCCGACGGCGCCGTCGTCTACGCGATCGACCACGCCGGGCACGGACTCAGCGACGGCGAACGCGTCCTCGTCGAGGACTTCGAGAAGGTCGTCGACGACTTCCACCTGCTCGACCTGACCGCTCGACGGGAGAACCCGGACCTGCCGGTCGTGCTCATCGGGCATTCGATGGGCGGGATGATCGCCGCGCGCTATGCGCAGCGGTACGGCGCGACCCTTGCCGCGGTCGTCCTGTCCGCGCCGGTGCTCGGCACCTGGGCCGCGGTCGACGCCCTGCTCGCCGCCGACGAGATCCCCGACACCCCCATCGATCCCGCCACGCTCTCGCGGGATCCCGCCGTCGGCCGCGCGTACGTCGCCGATCCGCTCGTGTGGCACGGCCCGTTCAAGCGGGCCACGGTGCAGGCACTGAAGGACTGCCTCGACACCATCTCGACCACCGGGCCGGTCGACACCGTCCCGGTGCTGTGGCTGCACGGCTCGGACGACGGCCTCGTGCCGATCGAAGGCACCGTGCAGGGCTGGGCGACGTACTCCGGTGCGCACGCCCGGTCGGGTGTGTACACCGGTGCGCGCCACGAGATCTTCAACGAGATCAACCGCGACGAGGTTCTCGGGGACGTGCTCGATTTCGTCGACGGTCACCTTCGGGACCGTTAGGTGGAAGGTGACGCGGGCGGGTCGTCGCGCATCGCCGCGAGCCACCCGCGGTATCGGTCGTAGGTGGCGTCGAGTTCACCGGCCGGCCAATCGTCCGGGAGAAGTTCGTCCGGGAGTAGTGGATCGGTCTGCAGATGGTGAACAGCCGCGACCATGGTCACGAAACGGGTCGGTTCATCGTCCGCTTTTCCGATCGCGTCGAGATAGGCGTGTCCACGCGCGGACCAGGCGGGGAGATCCCAGAGGCGGCCGGCGAGGACAGCGGGGTCGTCGAGGGGCCGGGCCTCGAAGCAGGTCGACACCTCGAGGAGGCTGTCCGGCCAGCGACGACGGAGGTTGGCGGGCCGGGTCCACACTCCTTCCCGCAGTTCGGCGACGCGTTGGCGCGCCATTTCGCTCCGGAGCGCGACGCGGTCGGCAGCGCTGCGACCCGTCGTGGTGACGACGGCCACCTCCCAGGTGCCGGTCCACTCGCGCCGGTCCGGGGCGGTCACATCCTGCTGACGGCGAACGAGTCGGTCCGACAGTGTGTAGGTGCCGTCGTGACGCGTCAGGTCGCCACTCGCAACCATCCGGGAGAGTGCCACGCGCGTGGCGGATTCGGATATCCCGAACAAGCCCATGGCGCCCACGATCTCGCGACCGCTCAGGGTCGGCGGCTGCGCGCCGAGCAGCAGACTCAACACCGCAGATCGGGCCGGAACCGGGGGGACTAGGGGTCTGGACATCGAGTTCGGAGGTTACACCAGAGGTTCCATTACACTCTTGCATCAACTGATGCGAATATGTAACTCTCATCGGCATGGTCAGCCTGCCACGCAACGAAACGACCGGAATCGGGGTACGGACTCGTCGTCTATCTCGAGAGTCGTTGTACGTCAATGCAACCCGGATGAGTCGGCGCTGCTCGCGATCACTTCGTCGACTGTCGGCAATACCCTCACGCCGCCCGCCCACAGATCCAGGAGCCACCATGCCGAAGACGAATACGACACCGAGCAGCCGAACTCTCGAACCACCTGCCCCACATACCTCCACCCGCCGGGTGATCGGCGACGATCCGCTCGCGCCGGGGGCGTTCGGCCGGTGGATCGCCGGGCATCCGCTCGTGCTGCTCTACGCGAACGTACCCGCCCTGATCATGCCGACCCTGCACCCGAAGATCGCCCACGTGCTCAGCGTGAAGGACCGCGCCCTCAACGGGAGCGACACCCTCCCCGACCTGCAGTCCAACGCCCGCCGGTTGATCAGCACCTACGAGATGGTGATGGGTATCGTCTTCGCCGGACCGGAAGCGGACGAGGTGGCACACGGGTTGCACGAGTTGCATCGGCCGATCTCCGGAACCATGCCCGACGGGTCCCCGTACCACGCCTGGAACAACGATGTGTGGAACTGGACGTGGGGTTCGATCCTCGAGGGCGGCATCGACATCGCCGATGCCTTCGGACTGTTCCGTACCGACGACGAACGCGAGCAGGCCTACCGGGCGCTCGTCGAGATCGGCCGCCGCTACGGTGTGCGCAGCCTTCCCGGCACCCATGCGGACTTCCTCGACTACTGGACGCCCGTCGTCGAAGAAACCCTCGCGGTCGGTCCCGAGGTTCGCTTCATCGTCGACCATGCGACGACCCTCGCGAAACCACGGGGTTGGGACCGTGTCCCCACCCTTCTGTGGCGGTTGATGTCACTGCCCGCGACCCGCACGATCCGTGTCGGCATCCTCGCCGGAGTCCCCGAACGATTCCATTCGGAAATGGGCCTGCGGATCACCCTCCTCGACCGCATCGAAAGGCAGATCCACGCACTGTTCTGGCGTTCCGTGCCCCGCCCGATCGCCGGCTGGTTCGCCCCGACCTACTTCGGGCTGCGACGCCGCTACGGCACACCCGGATGGCGCACCGTCTACTCCCGTGAGCAGCTTGCCGCGGGCAGAGCGGCCGCCGACGCGGAACGCAATCGAGCGAACGCCCACGCTCACTGAGCCCGGCGCCACAACCCGAACGGAGAATCCGTGACCGGTTCCCATCCACCTGTGGTCATCGAACACGACGGCGCGGTCACGATCATCTCGATCGATCGCCCGCACGTGCGCAACGCCGCCGATTGCACCACCGCAGAAGCGCTGGCCGACGCCTTCCGGGTTTTCGACGGAGACGAGCACGCGACCGTGGCCGTTCTCCACGGCATGGGCGGAACATTCTGCGCCGGTGCCGATCTGAAGTCGGTTGCCGGCGGGCTGCCCAATCGGTTCGCTCCCGACGGCGACGCTCCTCTGGGTGTGACACGGATGCAACCGACGAAGCCGGTCATCGCCGCGATCGAGGGTCACGCCGTCGTGGGCGGGCTGGAAC
>NZ_LRRH01000121.1 GCF_001646785.1 Rhodococcus phenolicus | reverse complement strand
GTCCGGGGTGGGGATCGGGTCGCCGTGCGGGTCGCGTTCGGGGAAGCCGAGTTTCGCGTCGAGCGCGGCGATCATCCGTTCCGACACGGCGTGTTCGAGGATCTCGGCCTCGTCGTGCACCTCGTCCCAGCCGTAGCCGAGCTCGCGGACGAGGAACGTCTCGATGAGCCGGTGCCGGCGCACCATCGCGACGGCGGCCGCGCGCCCCGCGTCGGTCAGCGAAATCGCGCCGTACCGCTCGTGGTCGAGCAGACCCTGGTCGCAGAGCCGGCGCACGGCTTCGGAGACGGTCGAGGCGGACACGCCGAGCTTCTCGGCGAGCAGTTTCGTGGAGACCTTCTCGCCGGACCATTCCTGCACGGTCCAGATGACCTTCAGGTAGTCCTGGGCGACGGAGGTCAGCGCTTCCGTCGTCGTGGTTGTCTCGCTCCTGTCAGGCACCTGCCCAGCGTCGGAGTAGTAGCTCGTGTACACACCGACGATCGACGACGCGACCGCGAGAACCGGCGCGAGGATCAGCATCCGGGAGATCCGGTCGGTGAGCAGGTACGCGGTGGCGCCCGGGATGATCAGCACGGCGACGACGAGAATCACCCCGACCGCCTGAATGGCCGACACGATCGTCACGGCCAGCAGCGCCAGCAGCAGTGCCGACAGTCGTGCGGGGGAGATGCCGAGCGTGTGGGCCTGGACGCGATCGAAGGCGAACAGGGTCAGGTCCCGGCGCTTGACGACGAGCACACCGAACACGGCCGCGGCAAGCAGCGACACCTGCCACACGTCGGTCGCGGCCAGGCCGAGGAGGTTGCCGAACAGGACGTGGTGCAGGTCCACCTGGCTGGGATTCTTCGAGATCAGCACGACTCCGAGCGCGAAGAGCGTGGTGAACACGACGCCGATCGCGGCGTCCTCCTTGACCCTGGTG
>NZ_LRRH01000120.1 GCF_001646785.1 Rhodococcus phenolicus | reverse complement strand
TGGTCCGGTCTGGTGGGCTGGTGTATTAGTAAAAGAGGCAGGTGTAACCGGGCCGGGGGGGCGTTTGTGTGGTTTTGTTCTTTTTTCCTCTTTTCCCGGGGTCGCGAGGGGGGGGGGGGGGGACGGGGGGACGGGTGTGTCCCCCCGCGTCGTCGCAGTTCAGATCCGGTTTTAAGGGGGGGACGGGACTGTCCCCCTACGTGAGCGCGTACCCCCCTGACTGTTCGGCTACGAGGCCCTCCGAAATCAGATCCGCGAGTGCCGCATCGAGGAGACTTTTCAGTTCGGATCGCATCGTCGTTCTGATGGACTTTCTGGACACCACACCACCGCGCCCCAGACGTCGGAGTACCGCGTCTCGTGCTCGTTCCCGGAGGCGTTGCTCGGCGCGGTCTTGGACGATCTCTTCCCGGTCGGCCTGTTCGTGCGCCCGCGCACGGCTGGCGGCCCGGGCACGCTCGGCGACGGTGGCCTCGATGCCCGCTCGGGTTCGGTTCGACACCCGCTCGATGACCCCGGCGAGGTGCCAGTCCTCGACGGTGACGACGGTGCGGCCGTCGAGGATCATCAGCGCAGCGGCCATCTTCAACCGCGCCAGCATCCGATGCCCATCGAGTGGGTCCACGTCCGCGCCGCGCAACGTCGCCAGCCGATGTTTGTCCATCGCGTCGCGGGCAATGTCCGGGATCTCGAGGTGCACGGTCTTCGCTCCCCACCGCGCTGCCTTGATCGTCCAGGGCTGCGGTGCGTCCGGGGCGATCTCGGGGGCGTCCGGGTCCCCGACCGGCAGGAACATGAACCGCTGCGGTGTGCCGCCGTCCGCGTCGTCGAGCAGGGGGCCGGCCTTGATCGGTTGCACACCGACGATCAGGGAGGCTCGGTAGCTGTGTGCGGCCAGGATCGAACGGGTGGCCTTGCTGGCGTTGTTGAATCCGAGTTGCTCGCCCATCCACAGCTTGCGGAGTTCGGGCATGAGCGTGGCACCCTGCCGCGACCCCAACGCCGTGAGCGTGTCGACCTCGGGCGCGGTCAGCATGGCCCGGCTACGGGCGTTCGGGGCGTCGTCATCGGTGCCTGCGGGACGGTAGGTGCGGGCGATACCTTCGCCCGATCCGGGCGGGAACTCGTCGACGACGATCGGGTGGTCGTTGTGGTCGACGAACCGCACTGCGTCACGTGACGCACCTTCGGCTGCGCCCTTGCCTCCGCCGGACCGGCCGACGAGCGCAAGGAACAGATTCAGCGATGCCGGCGCGCCCACCGTGGGCGGCAGCATCACATTCGGTTCGATCGTGGCCACAGCGCGGGCGCAGGTCGCGCCGAGCACCGCCCACGGTCCTGCACGCCGAGCACGGGCGAAGGTCAACAGGTGCTCGAGCACCGGGCGCTGCGTCCAGAACGCCGCGGCGGTGGGAAGTTCGACCACAGTTGCAGGGCTCACGCTGGGATGTCCTCTCCCCTCAGGGCTGCCAGCTTCTTCGCGTGCTGGACAGCATCGGTGCCGGCCTGCCGCAGCAGGGGCAACAGGTCCCACTCGGGGGCGCAGGAAGCGGCCTCCACCAACGCTTTTCCGATCTCGGCGAAGCGGTGCCGATAGGCCTCGGCGCACAGGGTGGCCGCGTACGTCGACAGGGCAAGTGGATTGGCCAGACGTCCGGCCGAGGATGCTTCGGTGAGAACCATCTTCACCTGTTGTCCGGTGTGGCCGGCCAACAGTCCGCGGCGCTGGAGTTCGTCGGCCACCGCGATGGTGCTGTGTGGGCGGTGAGCGGCGATCAGGTCGCACACGATCTCGAGGACCTGCCGTGTGCCGGGCTCGGTCAAGTCGTCCAGCACGTGGGGTGCGATCGCGGCCACGTCGGTAGCCGAGGCGATCAGCGCGGTGGCGATCAGCGCCACCTCTGTGCTGGTGTTCGTGGCCGTCAGGCCCTTACCGTTCATGAGTTCGGTTCGTCCTTTCGGATCTGGTGGGCCGGGGCACGCGGCTCGTGCCCCGGCCCTGGTGGTCATTCGGGGGCGGAGGGGCCTTGCGCGGAGGCCTCGTTGCGGGCTGCGATCCGCAGGGTTTCCCGGAGCTGGTCGATCAGCGTGTACGTCTCGTCGACGCCCAGATAGATGGACGTGCCGTCGATCTGGACCCTGATCAGCCCGGAAACGCTGGTCGCGAGGGAAACGACCGGTGTCTCTGTGCCGTGTGACAACGTCGCGGCCATGGTCACGCCACCGCCGGCACGATCTCGGCCTCGAGTGCAGCAGCGATCTGGGTCGCAACCTCACCGATGGGCTGTCCGCGCCGCCGCGATTCTTCGAGAATGTCGCTGGGCGTCATCACCGATACGGCGTCGCGTGCCTCGTGCAGCCCGGCGAGGCGGACTGCATCGCAGAGCTGGGCAATGAGTGCAGGCAGGGAGCTGAGCGGCACCGGAATATCTGTATGGCCGAGCTGGAGACTGACGTGATACTCCGCAGGATCGGCGCTGCCGAACTTGTCACGGGAGTCATATCGAGCCAATTCCACTGTCAGGTCACGCTTCTCGGGGGCGATCCAGTGCGGACGGTAGCGGTGGAGAGTCTCGAAGTTTCCGTCCAGCGGGCCGAGGAGAGCCAGGCTCTCGCTGCGGGACCGCGGCCGGGGTGCCAGTTCGTCGGCCAGGTGGTACGGGATCGGTTCATCCGCGGGCGTGGACTCGATGTGGGTCAGCTCGGCGCGTTCGGCGAGGATGCGCCGGCGGATCTCTGCGACAGCTCCCGCCTCGATCAGCGGTACCTTGCGGTAGTCCTCGGGGTCGAGGCCGGCCAGTGCGGCAGCGTGCATTGCCGCGGTCAGCGTGTAGCCGCAGTTGTCGAGGATCTCCTCGACGGTGGCGGCGATATCGACGAGCAACGCGAGTACCGTCAACAGCGGCAGGCGGATATGATCAGACACGGAACTTCCTCTCAGGTGATGGACGGTTTCGATGCCCTCGGCGCTGGTGGCACAGCGACCGGGGGCGTTTTTCTTTGCGCTCACGCGCTCGCCTCACTGACGCGGCGGGTTTCGAGCCACGCGTCAACGTCTTCCCAGCGGTAGCGAACTGCGCGGCCACCGATCTTGATCTGTGGCGGCCCGTCCCCGCGGTAGTGCAGCTGAGCCAGTCCGTTTTCGGTCATACCGAGATAGGCTGCGACCTCCTTGCGTCCGGGAAGTGGCGTCCTTGCAGCCGGGGCGAGCGCCTCGCTCATCCGTGTGCCTCTCTCTAGGAGTCAGATGTGATGATCAGATGTGATCAGTCAATTCCTAGCATGATCAACACGAATGATCAACTGTGATTGTCATATGTGATCACGCGATATGATCACGTGCCATGGGAGATGCGATCAGTGAGGTCATCGGCAGGAATGCGCAGGCAATAAGGGAGCGCGCGGGGGTCGGACGAGAAGAAGTCGCACTTGCAGCACGCTTCTACGGAGCGCTCTGGAACTACGCACGAGTAAGCCGCATTGAGAGCGGCACGAACTCACTGACTGTCGAATCTCTTGTTCTTCTCGCGCTCGCACTCAACAGGGCCTGCGGCCGGCCGGTCAGACTTTCGGATCTGCTGGAAGGCGCAGAAAATCTACACACGGTTCAGATAGGCAAAACCCGAATCGGGCTCACCTACCTACAAGCATGGTTTGGCGGGAAGGCAGTCGATGAGCGGTTGCCCGGGATGGAATACATGGAACTCGGCCAGGCGCTCTTCGCGTCACGAGGACCGGGGGTCGCTGATCTCGACGATGCGAAAGCACGCATCGCGGACGGGATAGAACGGGCAGACGAAGACGATCTGTCGATCGCCGGTGAATTCAACTCTGATCTACGATCATTCGTCGTCGATAGCATCTCCCTGTGGGGCCGCCCGTTCAGCGATGAGCGGACCGCGCGAGTCGCTGAAAGCGCCGGTACAACAAGTGATTTGGATGCAATTACCGAAGCCATGAAGGACGAACTACACGCATGGCACATGGCGCGTGTCGCAGCCAGTAAGGGGTATCCGATGCCTGGCGAAACACAGGGGGGTAAGTAGCCGTGTCATCGGTTCGGGCATACCCGGCAAAGTCAGGGCCGGGTGGTCGGTTGTGGGAGGTCCTGTACCGGACACCGGAGAACCGCGCGACACGCAAACGGGGATTCAAAACGCGACGCGACGCCGAAGCTTGGCGGGTTTCGCTGGAGTCGTCCATTCAGACCGGCACCTACGTCGCGCCCTCAGCCGGCCGCGTCACAGTTCGACAGGTCGGCGAGCAATGGAAAAGCGCGCGCGCCCACCTGAAACCGTCCACGATCGCGAACGGTGAGACAGCGTGGAAGCGCGTCGTGGCGCGCTGGGGCGACACCGAGGTGGGGAAGATCCGCACCGCGCACGTACGGTCGTGGATTGCCGAGATGGTCGCGGCCGGCGTCGGGGTCGAGTCGATCGAGAACGCTTACAGCTGTCTGCGACAAGTGCTCGCGACGGCAGTGGAGGACCGTCGCATCGCAGTCAATCCGGCCGAGAAGGTGAAACTTCCTCGCCGCGGGAACACACACCTGGACTGCCTGACGCACGAGCGCGTGGCAGCGCTGGCGGCCGCGGTCGACGAGCGCTCCCCCGGATACGGGACCGTCGTTCGGTTCCTCGCCTACACCGGCTTGAGGTGGAACGAGCTTGCCGCCCTGCGCGTGAAGTGCGTCGACCTCGCCGGCCGTCGCGTCCAGGTCCTCGAAGGCGTCACCGAGGTGCGCGGCGATCTGGTGTGGGGTACGCCGAAGACGTACGAGCGGCGCACGGTGCCGTTCCCGGCGTTCCTCGACGCGGAGCTCGCTGCGCTGGTGCGCGGGAAGGGCCCGAACGCGATGGTGTTCACGGATTCGGCCGGAGGAGTGCTGCGGGTGTCGAACTTCCGGCCGCGGGTGTTCATCCCGGCGCGTGGGGTCTGCATGGCCGCTGACGAGCACTTCCCCAAGGTGACGTTGCGCAAACTCCGCAACACTGCGGCTTCCCTGGCGATCGCGTCGGGCGCGACGGTCAAGGCCGTTCAAGCGATGCTCGGGCATAAGAACGCAGCGATGACGCTGGACACCTACGCTTCCTTGTTCCCGTCCGATCTCGACGACGTTGCGGCGCGCCTGCACCAGGCGGCGGCGGTGCCGGACCTGTGGCAGGAGGTGGCGTCGTTGATCGATCGGCTCACAGCCGCGGCCGATACTGCGCGCGGGCTCGCGACGTCGCATCCGGAGGCATCGGCCGGCCCGTTGTCGGCTGCGCTCGAGGACACTGCGGAACACGTGGCCATGGCAGTGGAGTCACTGCGCGCGGCGCTACCGGAGTCACGGACCGACGCGGCGTAGCGCCCCTGCCGGGGACGCTGAGTTGTGGCAGCAGTCTGGCAGCAATGTTGCCGAACGAGGTCGTGTCGGGTGACATGAGCGTGTGCCTGTATGTGCTGGTCGTACGGGGTGCTGAGTGGTTGGCGCTGGCACGGTTCGGGGGTCATTGTGGTTCGGGACGAAGAGGTCGTGGGTTCGAATCCCGCCACCCCGACTCGTGAAGCACCGTCGAAGGCCCCTTCCGCAGCGCGGAAGGGGCCTTCGGCATTTCTCCGCCATGCACCGACAGCCGCGCATCCCGTGCCGTCCGGGTTGCCAGAGAATTCTCACAACCGATCTGTACCGTCGCCGACCGTGCGCTCTCGTGTTGTCATCATCGTCATCGCTGCCGTCGGCCTGATCCTCGTCGCGGCGGGATCCACCTTCGCCTACCTCGGCACCCCGGACACGACGGTGACGGTGGCCGAGTCGCCGGACCCGGACGCCGGTTCCGGCGACGGTCTCGGCACGGCCCGGGACCGGCTGCAGCGGGCCGGGCTGCCGCTGTCGATGCTCGACGGCGGTGTCGGGCAACTCACCGACGGCAGCCGTCAGCTCGACGACGGCGCGCGCCAGCTCTCGGACGGCCTCCAGCAGGCCCGAGAAGGTGGGGAGCAGCTTGCTGCCGGTCTCGATCAGCTCGACGGCGGGGTGGTCCAGCTCGGCGACGGAGCGACACAGATCAGCGGGGGTGTCGACGAGGTCGTCGGCCGGCTCACCGGCCTCGGTGCGATGCAGGGCACCGTGACCGAGCAGCTCACGTCCGTGGCCGACACGCTGGGTATGTCTCCGGACCCGGTGTCGCGTGGCGCCGCCGGACAGCTGCGCACGCTCGTCGACACGCTGAACACCCAGGGACTCGGGCCGGACACGCTCGACCAGCTCTCCGAGCTACGCGACGGGGCCCGGCAACTCGCGTACGAGCTCACCGACCCCAATGCGCAGTTCGTGGCCGGAATGGCCCAGGCCGCCGGGGGATCCGCTCAGCTCCGCGACGGCCTCGTCCTCCTAGACGACGGTGGACGTGCCCTGACCGACGGGACGGGACAACTCGTCGACGGTGTCGGACCGGTTGCCGGTGTCGTCGCGGGGATCGCGGACAACGTCAGATCGGCGACGGACGCGCTGCCGCGAATCACCGATACCGGGACGGAACAACCGGTCGCGACCGTGGCGAAAGCGCCGGTCCGGTGGTGGCCGTACGCCGTGATCGGACTCGGCGCGGTGGCGCTCGCGGCGACCGTGGCCGGGGCGCTCGCGCCGGTCGCTCGGCGAGCGGACGGGTGACGACGAACCGGTGCCGCCCGGGCGACCCCTCTCGCCCGGGTGGCACCCGCCCGGTCAGGACGCTTCGCGCATCGTCAGCCCGGACAGGGCGATGACGTACTCACCGGCCTGTTCGTCGAAGTCGACGGTGTAGACGGTCGGGAAGTACCCGGACCGCTGGTACGCGGCGGGCTGGCTGATCTCTTCCCTGATCTCCGGTTTCGTGGCGAGCCACTCCCGGGTCATCATCGGCTCGATGAACGTGAAGTCACCGTCCCACGAGCCGTAGAGCAGCACCTCGGTGAAGTCGAACGATCCGGGGATCGCCCCGTCCGCGGCGTTCGTCCAGTGCATGCCCATGAACGGCACGGTGTTGGCTTCCGCAGGTCCCGGGGGCGGTCCGTACCCGTCCGGAACAAACTGCGGTTCGGGAAGGTTCGCTGCCTTCGCGGCAAAATCGGGTGCGGCGGGGTCGACGTCGTGCTCGGTGTCGGTCATGTAGAAGTGCATGTCGAAATGCGGTTTGCCGAACAGCACCTCGGGATCGTGGCCGTGCGGATTCCAGTCGAGCATCACGTGGTCGAAGCCGGTTTCGGGTGCACCGGCCGGCAGGTCCAGCATGACCATCGTCGTCGTGGCATCCGGTCCGTCCGGCAGCCCGTCGAGCGCGGACTCGGAGATCCGGATTCCGATCTCCTGAGGTTTCCCGCTTCCGTCGACCGCCACGTATGTTCTGGAGTTTCCTTCTCCCAGTGGTTGTTCCGCGCCGTAGAGGGTGGCGGTTCCGTGGGCGTGCGCGTCGGACCCACGGGCGATCGGGGTTGCCGAGTCGCCGCAGCCGGAGACGGCGAGGACGGTGAGAGCGGAGAGTGCGAATCCGGAAGCGGTCCGAACCGTATGCATGGGTGTGCCTTTCGCAGTGGATGTGTCGAGGGCAGTCAGCGGTCGCGGCGCACGACGTGCCCGACGCGCAGGACGCCGTCGCTGTCGTGTTCGTCGGCGAGCGCGCTGAGCCAGTGCCAGGTGTCGTCGTCGTAGGCCCGGGCGATCGTGTCCGGGTCGGAGTCGGCCGCGAAGTTGGGCAGCCGGCGCCCGGTCGTCCACGGCGACAACACGCGGTCGACCGTGCGGGCGTGCCCGATCACGTCCTCGGCCGTGGGCGGCACCAGCACTCCCGCGACCATCAGCGCGAAGTCGGCGTCCCGATGACAGAAGGCGCTGCGGTGGCGGGGTTCCCGGGCCAGCGCACCCCCGAGGAGACGCAGTTCGACGACGGTCTGCGGCGAGTGCGAACCGGGACCGGCGACGGACAGGAGCGCATCGATCGCCTCGTGGGTCAGTTGTCCTGTCAGCGCGGTGTACTCGTGGGTGGGCATCGGATCGACCGGATCCGCGTGCACCGCGCCCACCGCAGCCCACGGAAGCGTCGCGATGCCGTCGAGGACCGGGGTCGCCACCGAACGGAGCCGATCGACGAGGGCCGCGGCCTCGGCCTCGTCCGCGAGGCTGGCGAATCGGACGGCGACGGTCGCGCGACCGGCGAGCGGTGCGGGTACCTGCGGCAACGGGGGCAACTGCAGGAATGCGAGCGACGTCGAACTGTGCTCGGGCAGCTCCGCACACCAGTCCAGCCACGCGTGCGCGACCGCCACAGCGTCGTCGCCGTCGAAATAGACTGCCCCGCCGTGGAACCGGGTGACGGGAATTAGATCGATCTCGACGGCCGTGACGATTCCCAGCGTCGCCTTGCCGCCGCGCAGGCCCCAGAACAGTTCGGCGTGTTCATCCGGGGTCACGCGCAGAACCTCGCCGTTGCCGGTCACGATGTCGAACGCGCGCACATGATCGGACGACAGTCCGTAGGTGCGCACCATCGGTCCGATTCCACCACCGGTGAGGAACCCGGCGACACCCACGGTCGTGGAGGATCCGGTCAGTGGCGACAGCCCGTGCGGAGCTGCCGCATCGACGACGTCCTGCCAGACGAGACCGGCCCCGATCCGTGCGGTCCGCGCATCCGGATCGACCGCGCACTCGGTCAGCCGACCGGTGTGGACGAGCAGCACGTCGTCGCCCAGCGGGACCGCGCCGTGGCCGGTGCGCTGCACCGCGACCTTCAGGCCGTGGTCCGCCGCGAAGCGCACGGTCGCGGCGATGTCGGCGGCGTCCTCGACGGCGACGACCGCGTACGGACGGACCGGCACGGCGACGTTCCACGGTACAGCCAGCTCGTATCCGGGTTCGCCGGGCAGCGCCACCGTTCCGGACACCGTCGTCCGGAGTCGTTCGATCGGTGTGTCGATCGCGCGGGTCGTGGGGGTCATCGATCTTCCTTCCATCCGTGGTGCGGGTGTAGAGGAAGGATGTGCCGGCAGGCTTGGCCGGATCTTGGCCCGGCCGACCGCCCGCGTCCAAGGATCGGCCAAGCCGGCCGGGAGTTCAGCGGGAAACGGACCGCGCGTACGCGGCCAGGCCGAACATGCCGAGGCTCGTCGCCTCCTCGGCGATCCGCTCGATCGTCCGATCCCGTTCCGGCGAGGCCGCTTCGAGCTGGGCACGCAGCAGACGGCAGCGCAGCAGCGTCGGCGGGCTGGACGTGCGTGTCGCGATCTCCTCGGCGCGATCGAGCAGCGTCTCGGCCTCCGTGACACGGCCGAGCAGCGCGTGCAGGCGTGCGGACGCCTCCGCGACGGCACCGATGACTCCCACCTGCCCCACCGTCGCGATGCGGTCGGTGAACGGCGTGAGCAGCTCGACGAAGGTTTCGGCGTGCTCGGCGAGTTCGAGATCGGCGATCACACGGGCGATCAGCGTGCGATGTCCGAGCGTGGTCCAGGTGAACGGTCCGGGGCGGGCCGACCACCGGCCGATCTCACCGGCCGCGGACTCGGTGTCGCCTCGGGCCGCGGCGATGGCGATACGCCACGAATCCGGTTCCACGAAGCCGGGCTGCGCATCGGCGAGCATGCCGTGCTCCCACTCGAGGGTGTTGGCCGCGAGGTCGGCGCTGCCCGCGACGTACAACTCGGTCTGCAGATGGAACTGCCGGGCGGTCTCGTACTGTCGCCGGGTCTCGTCGAAGTCGCCGTGCCACGACGCCAATGTCGCTTCCATCCAACGCAACTGGACACGCACGACCGGCAGGCGCAGCAGGTCGCACCCGACGATCCCCTGCTGCACGTGCGCGTGGGCGGCGTCGACGTCCGCCAGGTTCATGCGGGCCATGCTCGCCGCGGCGTGCGCAATGACGTCGTCGAACCGGGACTGCCGGTGCGGCAGGGCGAACAGTTCCTCGATCAGCCGCACCGACTCGTGGCTGTGGGTGGCCACGCCGGAGTAGAGCAGGACGCGCCCCAGCAGGGCATCGGCGATCACGTCCGGATCGCCTGTCTCCCTGGCAATTCGGAGAGACTTTCCGCTGAGTTCGTCGGGGACCGTCGAGTCCGGGTGATAACAGCTTCCGACGGCCAGTGCCGCGAGCACCCGTGCATGGGCGGACGCATCGTCGACGACGAACGGTTCCAGTCCCGACAACCGGGCGAGCAACGGCCCCGGGTCCTTCCCGTAGGACACCCACGGCCACGCTCCGGCCGAGCGCAGCAGGGCAGCGGCGAGCCGCCCGGCGGTGGTGGTACGCTCCTCACGGATCGCCGCGAGCAGTCCGGCATCGACGGCGTCGAGCACGGTCTGACCGCGCCCGGCGCGTGCGAGTGCCTCGACCCGGGCCACGAGCAGGTCGTCACGGGCACCGGCCGGTTGCTCGGGAGACGGCAACAGGTCGAACGCCTGCACCGCCGCTTCCCACCACTGCGCCGCGGTCTCCGAGTTCCACCGTTCGGTCGCTTCTCTCGCCGCGTCGATGCATGCGTCGAGCACGGTGCGGGGATCGGCCACCGGCAGGGCGGCCATCAGGTGCTGCGCGCGCCGGGTGGAGCGGTCGGGATCGGACGAGCCTGCGAGGGCGTCGGCGACCTGGGCGTGGATGCGCTGGCGGCGGAGTGCCGGGATTTCCGCGAGCACCTCGTCGCGGAGCAGTCCGTGAGCGAAGGCGTATCCGCGGATGCTCGGGTCGGTGACGATGATCCGTTCGTCGGCCGCGTCGTCGAGAAGGTCGGCGAGCACATCGAGTTCGAGTTTCGTCGCCGCGGCGAGAATATCGGTCTCAATGGTGTCGCCGATGACGGCGGCCACCCGGAGGACCTGCAGCACAGCAGGTTCCACCGCTGTCAGGCGTCGGCCGAGCACCGAGCGGACGGCCATCGGGATCTCCCCTGCGAGACGTTCGTCGCGGGGCAGGCGGGCGTATTCGGAGACGAACAGCGGATTGCCGCCGGTGCGTTCGGCGAGCATCCGCGCCTCGGTCGCGGCGAGTTCCTCACCGCACACGTGCCGAGCCAGCGCCGCGACCTCGGTCTCGGCCAGGGCGGGGACGACGATGTGCCGGTTGCCGTCGCGATGCAGCACCGTATCGACGAAATCCCTCACGCCGGAACGGACGTCCGAATCGCGGAGCGTGAGTACGAACCAGGCACGCTCCCGATGCAGCGCCCCGGCCAGATATCGCAGGCACCGCAGGGATGTCGGGTCGGCCCATTGGACGTCGTCGACGACGACGGTCAGGGGGTCGCGCTCCGCCGCCGACGCCTCGATCGCCTGCAGGACGCGCTCGTACACCGCGAAGCGCGCTTCGTCCGGTTCCACCCCGGTCGGCGGGATCAGCGCGGCGTCGGCGTCGACCCCGAGTTCCCGCAGTATCCTGCGGATCGGCCACCATGCCGGCGCACCCTCGTCCTCGAGACAGCGCGCCCACACCGTGGTGCCGCCCGCCGCGACCGTCCGTGCATCGCATTCCTCGGCCAGGCGCGTCTTGCCGATGCCCGCGGGTCCGCTCAGCACCAGCCAGCGGGGCGCGCCGGCACGCACCTCGTCGAGCATGCCGTCGATCAGGCCGGACTCGGCCGCACGGCCGACGAACACCCGGCCGGTCTCCCCCTGCGAGACCGGAACCGGAACCGAGGTCGGTGCCGGAGTCGGAACCTCCTGCGCCCCTGTCCATCCCGGAGTCCTCGGCCATGCCGCGAGACCGGGTTCGTGCCGCAGGATCGAGCCCTGCAACGCGACCAGCTCGGCACCGGGACGCAGGCCGAGTTCGGAATCCAGCCGATCGACGTGAACGGTGAACTGTTCCAGCGCTTCCGGTGATCGGCCGGCCCGGTGCAACGCGAGCATCCGCAGCCAGCAGGTGCGGTCCCGGAACGGGAACTCGTCGTACAGCCGGGTCGCCTCCACCAGGGCAGGGGCGAGGCGTCCCAACGCGAGCAGCGCCGTGATCAGGGTTTCGCGGCACTCGGTGCGGACCTCCTCGAATCCGACCGAGGCGAGCTGAACCCACTGCTCGTCGCGCAGGTCCTCGAGGAGGGAACCCCGGACCGTCGCGAGAGCCCGCCCGGCGACGTCCAACGCCTGTTCCCATTCTCCGCCGTCGGCGTGCCGCCGTGCCGTCTCGGCGTCGCCGAGGAACGCCGTCAGGTCCACGTCTCCGCCCGGAATGTCGAGGACATATCCGGGTGGCTGACGCACGATGGGCGACGCCGCGCCGGAGTCACCGCGCAGAACCCGCCGCAGATTCGAGATGTACGCCTGGATGCTGGACACGGCGCTGGCCGGAGCCTCACCCGACCACAACGCGTCGATCAGCCGATCCGTGGACACGACCTTGCCGCGGTTCAGCAGCAGGACGGCGAGCACGGCACGCTGCTTGCGCGGGCCGAGGTCGACGAGGTCCGGTCCGGCTCCCGGCTCCGACGTCCGGGCAACCTCCAGCGGCCCGAGCAGGCGATAGATCATGCGTGGCTCCTCGAAACCGGAAGGCACCGAACGGTTGAAGTGTAAGGAACGGGACCGCACGGCTGCGCGCGGAGTCAGGCGGTCACACCGGCCGTCTCGCGCACCACACCGTCCCCGGCCGGCCGGGGCGCACGGAGGGTGACCACACACACCAGCGCACCGAGCGTCGCGATCACCGCCGCGACGAGCAGCGCGTGGTGCAGGCCGGACACGAACTCCTGCGGCGATCCGCCCGGCAGCAGCGACTGCGCGGGCAGGAGCGCGCCGAGTCCCGCGACCCCGACGGCGATCCCGGTCTGCCGGAACGCGTCGTTGACACCGGCAGCCAGCCCGGAATGATCGGACGTGCTCTCCCCCAGGACCAGCCCGCTCATCACGGGATTGAACACCCCCGCACCGATGCACGCGACGACGAGCCCGGGCAGGATCGTGTACCGGGAACCGGCGACGTCGACGGCGGTCATCGCGACCAGCCCCACCGCCACCAGGACGAGGGAGACACTCAGCGAGACGGCCACCGGGATGCGGCGGTCCAGTGTCGCGGTGGCCCCGGCGACGACGAACATCGCGACGGTCGCGGGGATGTAGACGAGCCCGGCCTCGACGGGCGACAGGTGCAGCACGTTCTGCAGGTAGATGGTCGTGTAGACGAAGACCGCGAACAGCGAGGCGGAGATCGCGAACGCCGCGAGCTGTGCTCCGGCGAACGCCCGGTTCGCGAGCAGATGCGGCGGCAGCATCGGTTCGCTCGTGCGCATCTCGTGCCGGACGAACCACACCAGCGCGACGACAGCGACGACCGCCGAGGCGACGGTCAGCGGGTCGAGCCAGCCGTGCTCGTTGCCGTGCAGCAGCCCGAAGACCAGGGCCGCCAGGCCGACTGCTGCCGAGATCTGACCGGGCACGTCGGCTCCGCGCGGATGCGGATCACGCGACTCCGGTACCCACCGCACGGTCAACGCGAGGGTGACGAGCCCGATCGGAATGTTGACGAGGAAGATCGCACGCCAGTTCAGCAGCTCGGTGAGCAGACCACCGATCAGGGGACCGATCGCGAACGCCCCGCCGATGGTCGCGCCGTATGCCGCCAGCGCCGCCGCGCGCTGCGGGCCCGCCTCGAAGACGTCGGCGAGCAGCGCGAGTGAGCACGCGAACAGGATCGCGCCGCCGATTCCCTGTGCGGCCCGGGCGATGTCGAGCACCCAGATGGTCGGGGCCAGCGCGCACAGCAGCGACGCGACGGTGAACCAGACGAGTCCGACGAGAAACACGTGCCGGCGACCACGCCGATCCGCCCAGGAACCGGCTCCGAGCACGACGGTGGCCAATGCGAGCGTGTACGCATCGACCACCCATTGCAGTGCGCTCACTCCGGCGTCGAGGTCGGTGGCGATGGACGGCAGCGCGGTGTTGACGACCGCGATGTCGAGCATGAGCATCGCGGTGGTCACGCACACCACCACCAGGGTGGCACGTCGCGTGGCAGGGCTCTTCGGGGGCAGCGGTTCGGGCATCGGTCCGTCCTGGGTGGTCGAGGTGGTGGTCACCTCGAGCACGTTGCTCCCCGGTGCTTGGACCCGGCCGGGTCGAACGCTTGGACGCGCTACCGGGACAGCCCGCCGAGTGTGCACATATGGTCGCGACACGCCGCTTGGATTCAGGAACCCAACGCAACACCCCTGGAACAAGGGGTGCAGTCATGGCGAGAAGGATTCCATGGGAAACACGAGCCGAAGCCTATCGAGGGCTGATCCGGGGATGTTCCACAGTCG
>NZ_LRRH01000119.1 GCF_001646785.1 Rhodococcus phenolicus | reverse complement strand
CCGATGCCCGCAGCGCGGCCGAAACGGACTGGGTGCAGATCGTCGAGTGGTACGACGAGCTGTTCCGCCTCACCGGTAGTCCCGTCGTGCGGCTCAACCGCGCCGTCGCGGTCGGTGAGGCGGACGGACCACGGGCCGGGCTGGCGGCGCTGGCCGGCGTCGATCCCGGACTTCCCCGGTACGCCGCGGTGTCCGCGTACCTGCACGAACACGCCGGTGAACCGGCCGTCGCCGCCGAGTTGTACGCCGCCGCGGCCCGTGCGGCGACCAGCGTCGCCGAGCGCGACCATCTCGTCCGCGAAGCGGCGCGGGTGCGGCAGTCGCTGGGACCGTAGTCGTTCGCTGCGCCAGCAGTCGTTCCCGGGTCGGCCACGTGCCGCGTTGCTCGCCGACGAAAAAGACAGCCGCGCGCGTCCTACCGCGCGGCTGTCTTCCTGTCGTGTGAACCAGGGGTCGTCAGGCCTCGGGGGCCTGTTCGGCGATCTGCTTGCGGACCTCGTCCATGTCCAGCGCCTTGACCTGGGTCAGCAGATCCTCGAGTGCCGCCGGGGGCAGTGCGCCGGCCTGATTGAAGACCAGGACACCCTCGCGGAACGCCATGATCGTCGGGATCGAGCGAATGTTCGCGGCGGCCGCGATCGCCTGCTCGGCCTCGGTGTCGACCTTGCCGTGCACCACGTCCGGATGCTGCTCGGACGACGCCTCGAAGGTCGGCGCGAACTGCCGGCACGGCCCGCACCACGAGGCCCAGAAGTCGACGAGGACGACGTCGTTGCCGGTGACGATCTCGTCGAAGTTCTGCTGCGTGAGGGTCTGGGTAGCCACGGTGTTCCTTTCGGTCGGATGCTCCGGCCGCTTCAACGCCCGGCCGTGCTCGATTCTTCCCGACGCCGCGCGGCCGTGCTCAGGAGACCGCCACGGGTTCGGCCCGGAACGTGCGTCGATAGGCCTGCGGGGTGGTGTGCCGCAGCCGCAGGAAGTGCTGCCGCAGGACCGCCGCGGTCCCGAAACCGACCCGCCCGGCGATCACGTCGACGGGCAGGTCGGTGTTCTCGAGCAGTTGCTGGGCCGCGTGGACCCGCTGGTCGCGCAGCCACCTTGCCGGGGTGGTGCCGGTTTCGGCGGTGAACCTGCGTGCGAACGTGCGCGCGGACATGTGTGCCTTCTCCGCGAGCGCTGCGACCGGCAATTCCCGGTCGAGGTTCGCGGTCATCCAATCCAGAAGCGGGGCAAGGGTTTCGGTTCGACACGCGGGTAACGGCATCGCGACGTACTGGGCCTGTCCGCCGTCGCGGTGTGGCGGCACCACCATCCGCCGGGCGATCGTGTTCGCGACTTCGGCGCCCTGTTCCGTGCGCACGATGTGCAGACACAAATCGATTCCGGCGGCGGTGCCGGCGCTGGTGAGCACCGCCCCGTCGTCGACGTAGAGCACATCGGGATCGACCTGGGCCGCCGGATACATCTCGGACAGCCGCGCCGCATGCTTCCAGTGCGTGGTGCAGCGGCGCCCGTCGAGCAGGCCCGCCGCGGCCAGGGTGAACGCGCCGGTGCACATGCTGGCCACGCGCGTGCCGCGGTGCACCGCGGCACGCAACTTCTCGAACAACGGTTCCAGGTCGCAGGTGTCGTCGCCGGGGCCGCACACGTAACTGGGGTCGCGGGTCGAGGCGACGGTCGTGCCGCCGGCGGGCACGATGATCAGGTCGGCGGAATCGAGGAGGTCCAAGTCGTACGGGACGTCGATCGTGTAGCCGAAGCGTGTGGCGACCGGCTGTGGTGTTCCCCGGACCAGGGTGAAATCGTAGGTCGGCAGACCGTCGTCCGACCGGTCGAATCCGAACACCTCGCACGCGACGCCGAGTTCGAACGCCTCGACGCGGGGGAGCAGGGGCACCACCACGGTCTTCAACATGTCTGCCAGTGTGCCACCGCGTTGGCAGAAAAACGAGCAAAGCTGTCGTAACTGCCACTGTCGGTGGGAGGCGGTCGCGGCCGATGCTGGATCGCATGATCGCGCTGCTCGTTCTCGCCGCCGTCCTCCTCGTCCTGACGGTCCTGTCGCTGGCTGAGTTGACTCCCGATACCCACAGCGACGCAACTCAATTCGGCGACTACCGGTTCTGATCGCGGGGTGCGGTCACACCACGCGCCACTCCCGCTTGGCCTCGCCGTCCCACCGCCGGATACCCGCCGTCGTCCCGTTCAGTTCCCGGCTCGCCGCGTGCGTCGCGACGATCGCCGAACCGATCCGGGCGGCCGACACCCGCCGGGCGAGCGTGACGTGCGGAGTCCACTCGCCCGGCCGGATGTGCGGTGGAATGCCCGGGCACTGCTCGATCAGCGCGAAGACCTCGCGATGCAGGGCCAGCAGGTCTGCTGTGGGAACCACCAGCCGTGCCAGCGTCGCGTGCCGATCACCGAAGACCACGATCCCACCGAGCCGCAGCTCGATCGGCGTGCCGTCGATCCGTTCCCTCATCCGGCCCTCGATCCCGGGCGGAATCGACGCCGCGACCGCGAGCGTGATGTGCGGCCGGTTCGTCTCGCTGCGGATCCGCGCGCCACTGCTCACCCCGGCCTCGCGCAGACGATCCCACTCGGCGCGCACCGCGTCGTCGAGCCGATCGTCGAGCAGCAGTTCCACGGACTGCACCATGGTGCGCAATCATTACGCGGTGACCGACCCGACCGCAACGACCCCCGCGACAACCCCGACCGCTTCGTCCGCCGACGACCCGCACCGCATCGGGTTGCTCGTCGGCGACGGCATCGGCCACGAGATCGTGCCCGCGACCCGTCGCGTCGTCGACGCCGCGGTCGCCGCCGCCGGGGGGCCGGCCGTCGAGTGGGTGCCCCTTCCGCTCGGCGCGGACGCGATCGCCACTCACGGCACACCGATTCCGCACTCCACGCTCGACGCGCTCGCCGACCTCGACGCCTGGATCCTGGGGCCGCACGACAACGCGTCCTATCCCGAACCGTTCCGCAGCGAACTCACCCCCGGCGGCCGCATCCGCAAACAGTTCGACCTGTACGCGAACATCCGGCCCGCGAAGGTGCTGCCCGGCATCCGCGCGGTCGTGCCGGACATGGATCTGCTCATCGTGCGCGAGAACACCGAAGGCCTGTACGCCGACCGGAACATGACGCTCGGCACCGGCGAGTTCATGCCCACCCCCGACGTCGCGCTGGCCGTCGGGGTGGTCACCCGGGCCGCGTGCGAACGCATCGCGCACAGTGCGTGCAGGCTGGCCGCCCGCCGCCGCCGTCGCGTCACCATCGTGCACAAGGCCAACGTGCTGAGCATGACCACCGGGTTGTTCCGGGACGTGTGCCGCGAGGTCGCCGGCCGATATCCCGGGCTCACGGTCGACGACGAACACGTCGACGCCATGGCCGCGCACCTGGTCCGGCACGGCGGCGACTACGACGTGGTCGTCACCGAGAACATGTTCGGCGACATCCTCTCCGACCTCGCCGGGGAACTGGCCGGCTCGCTCGGCACCGCCGGCTCGATCAACGCGTCCGCGGACAAGGCGATGGCGCAGGCCGCGCACGGCGCCGCCCCCGACATCGCGGGCCGCAACCGCGCCAACCCGACGGCCCTGTTCCTGTCGGCGGCGATGCTGCTCGACCACCTCGCCACCACCGGCGACCGCCCCTGGTTCAGCCGTGCGGCCCACCGCATCGAGAATGCCGTCGAGGCGACCATCGCGTCCGGCGTCGCGACCGCCGACCTCGGTGGGCAGGCCTCGACCGCGGAGTTCACCGAGATCGTGATCGCCCGTACCCGCCTGCGGTGACGACCACCGAACGAAGCCGGCGCTGGCATTTTGGGACAGGGCGGCACCCTACGGTTACTGTTCGATTGTGAATCAACCAGTCGGATCGGAACCGGTCGCCCGCCGTCGTCGGCGCCGCGCGGCCGTCTGGGTTTCCGCGATCGCGCTGGTGCTCGCCGCGGCGACCGGATGCGTGACCAACACCGAATCGACCGTGCCGCCCGGCGACCGGATCCGCGCCGAGAAGGTCGACGCGATCGCGAGTCAGCTGCCGGCCTCGATCGCCGCATCCGGCCAGATCAAGGTCGGGTCGAACCCGCCGTACGCCCCCAACGAGTTCAAGGACGACGACGGCACGGTCGTCGGGTACGCGGTGGAGCTGCTCGATGCGATCGGCGATGTGCTCGGTGTGACGATGACCATCAGTGAGGCGGATTTCGACCGGATCATCCCGGCCGTGCAGTCCGGCACGTTCGACATGGGGTCGTCGTCGTTCACCGACACGAAGGAACGCGAGAAGACCGTCGACTTCGTCACGTACTTCAGTGCCGGAGTGCAATGGGCACAGCGCGTGGGCGACGACGTCGACCCGGACGATGCGTGCGGGCTGCGCGTCGCGGTGCAGACCACCACCTACGAGGACACCGACGAGGTGCCGGCCAAGAACGACGCGTGTCTCGCCGCCGGAAAACCGCCCATCGACAAGGTCAAGTACGACAGTCAGGACGAGGCGACGACCGCGCTCATCCTCGGCCGCGTCGACGCGCTGTCCGCGGATTCCCCGGTCACCGCGTACGCGATCGAACGCAGCGACGGCCGGCTCGCGACCGCCGGTGATGTGTTCGATGCGGCCCCGTACGGTTTCGTCGTCGCGAAGGGCTCCCCGCTCGGGCCGGTGTTGCAGCAGGCCGTGCAGGAGCTGATCGACTCCGGTGTCTACGCGCAGATCGCGGAGCGGTGGGGATTGGAAGACGGAATGATCGACACCGCGCAGATCAACGCTGCGCCGAGCTGACGAAGGGGGTCCGATGAGTGAGCAGGCGAGCTCCGTGAGCGGCCCGCAGACCGGGAACGAACCGGCGCCGATCGAAGCGGTACCGCTGCGCCGGCCCGGGCGGTGGATCGCCGGTGTCGTCGTCGCCGCGCTGGTGGCACTGTTCGTGTGGGGCGCGGCCACCAACGACGCGTACCGCTGGGACGTCTACGGGCAGTACCTGTTCGACCGGCGCATCACCGAAGCCGCGTGGAAGACGATCCAGCTCACGGTGCTCGCGATGATCATCGCGGTGCTCCTCGGGATCGTGCTCGCCGTGATGCGGTTGTCGCCGAACCCGGTGCTGCGGACCGTCTCGTGGGTGTATCTGTGGATCTTCCGCGGCACCCCCGTGTACGTGCAGTTGGTGTTCTGGGGGCTGTTCCCGGCCATCTACAAGCAGCTCGACCTGGGAATCCCGTTCGTGCATCAGTTCGTGCACATCGACCTGCAGGGCATCAATGCCGCGTTCCTGTTCGCGGTCATCGGCCTCGGTCTGAACGAGGCTGCGTACATGGCCGAGATCATCCGCGCCGGAATCGGCTCGGTGCCGGAAGGTCAGACCGAGGCGTCGACGGCCCTGGGCATGTCGTGGTCGCAGACGATGCGCCGCACGATCCTTCCGCAGGCGATGCGCGTGATCATCCCGCCCACCGGCAACGAACTGATCAGCATGCTCAAGACCACCTCGCTGGTCGCGGCCGTGCCGTACACGCTCGAACTCTACGGCCGGGCGCGCGACATCTCCGGCACCAATTTCCAGCCCATCCCGCTGCTGCTCGTCGCCGCCACCTGGTACCTGGCGATCACCAGCGTGCTCATGGTCGGCCAGTACTTCCTCGAACGGCACTACTCGAAGGGCCTGAGCCGTCAGCTCACCGCCCGCCAGCTGCAGGCCCTCGCCGACGCGCAGGGCAAACCCCTTCCGCCGGGGCGCGGCGGCGGCGACGCACCCGGAGGTGAAGCGCAGTGACGCCCATGGTCCAGGCCGATCGGGTCTGCAAGAACTACGGTGCGGTGCACGTGCTCAAGGGCATTTCCCTCAAGGTCGATCGAGGGCAGGTGGCGTGCCTGATCGGTCCGTCCGGTTCCGGCAAATCCACGTTTCTGCGTTGCATCAACCACCTCGAACGGGTCGACGCCGGGCGGCTGTACGTCGACGGCGGCCTCGTCGGCTACTCCGAGCGGGGCGGCAAACTGCACGAGCTGCATCCGCGGGAGGCCGCGAAGCAGCGCCGCGACATCGGGATGGTGTTCCAGCACTTCAACCTGTTCCCGCATCGCACCGTGCTCGCCAACGTCGTCGAGGCACCCGTCCTCGTGAAGAAGACAGGCCGCACCGAAGCGACCGAACGGGCCCGCGAACTGCTGGACCGGGTGGGTCTGGCCGACAAGGCCGATGCCTACCCGGCGCAGTTGTCCGGCGGCCAGCAGCAGCGGGTGGCGATCGCGCGGGCGCTGGCGATGGAGCCGAAGCTGATGCTGTTCGACGAACCGACCTCGGCGCTGGACCCCGAACTGGTCGGGGAGGTGCTCTCGGTGATGAAGGACCTCGCCGCCGGCGGCATGACCATGATCGTGGTCACCCACGAGATGGGGTTCGCGCGGGAGGTCGCCGACCAGCTCGTGTTCATGGACGGTGGTGTCGTCGTCGAATCCGGTGCCCCCCGCGAGCTGCTGAGCAACCCGCAGCACGAACGCACGCAGGCGTTCCTGTCCAAGCTGTTGTGAGGGTGTCTCCGGCGGGCTTCCGGGACCGCCCGGAGAACGCACGCCCGATCACCCGAACGTCGCCTTGATGTCGGTCTTGAGGATCTTGCCGACCTTCGACCGGGGCAGATCCGGCCACACCTCGATCTGCTTGGGGGCCTTCACAGATCCGATGCGCGCCTTGACGAACGCGGTGAGGTCACCGGGGTCGATGCTGCGGCCGGGCTGGGGCTGGACGACCGCGACGACCCGTTCGCCCCACTTGTCGTCGGGCAGGCCGATCACCGCGCAGTCCTGGACCGCGTCGTGCGCGAGGATCGCCTGCTCGACCTCGGTGGAATACACGTTGAACCCACCGGTGATGATCATGTCCTTCGCACGGTCGACGACGAACAGCAGCCCCGCGTCGTCGAGGTAGCCGATGTCTCCGGTGTGGTGCCACCCGAACCGTTTCGCTTCCTCGGTGGCGCCGGGATTCCTGTAGTACCCGGACATCACCAGCGACGAGCGGACGACGATCTCGCCGCGTTCCCCGGCCGGCAGCAGCGTTCCGCGCTCGTCCATGATCGCGACGGTCACGAGAGGGGACGGTCGCCCGGCGGACGCGAGAACCTCGGTGGCGATCGACCCGTCGGTCCGGCGATGCTCGTCCGGCGGCAGGACCGAAATCATCATCGGCGCCTCGGTCTGGCCGAACAACTGTGCCATCGGCCCGATCCGGTCCAGGGCCTCGGCGAGCCGGGTCGGGCTCATCGGGGCGGCCCCGTACCAGAAGCACATCAGGCTCGACAGATCCGTCCGATCCAGGTCGGGGTGCGCGAGGACCATGTAGATCAGCGTCGGCGGCAGAAACGTGTGGGTGACCCGGTGCTCGGGCACCGACCGCAGGAACTGCCCGACGTCGGGGCTGCGCATGATGACGATCTCGCCGCCACACGCGAGTACCGGGAAGCACAGCACGCCCGCGGCGTGGGTGAGCGGCGCGAGCGCGAGGTACACCGGCCGGTCGCCGCGGGCCGGAAACGGGTAGCTCATCAGGGTGAGCGCCGTCATCGTCTCGAGGTTGGTGCCGGTCAGTTGTACACCCTTGGGGCGTCCCGTCGTGCCGCCGGTGCCGACGATCATCGCGAGATCGTCCGGGGCCGCGGCATCCGGGACGGCCCCCGTGAGCGCCTCGGCGTGGAACGACTCCCAGCCGAGCGCGTCGGGTCCGGGGTCGCCGTCGAGCTGCACCCACGTGTGGATCGCCGGCAGATCCGGGCGGATCCGCTCGACGAGGTCGCGATACGACGACGCGTACAGCAGCACCTCGCAGTCGAACCGGTCGAGGATCTCCCGGTTCTCGGCGGCTTCGTTGCGCGGGTTGATCGGGCACCACACCGCACCGGCCCGGCTGATACCGAAGACGCACGCGAACGCGAGCGGATCGTTGCCGGACAGGACGGCCACCTTGCTCCCCGAACGTACCCCGCGCGTCACGAGCGCGCGCGCCACGTCGTTCGCGAGGGTCCGAACCGTCGCGTACGTCCACGTGTCGCCGTCCGTCGTGAAGCACGGCCGGTCCGGTCCGAGGGAAGCGCCCTTGTCGAGGTAGTCGACGATACGCATAGTCAATCCTGCACCGTGAGAACAGGTTTCGCGACCAATCCGAAACTGCGCAGAACCCCGAGCAACTCGTGGTGACCGAACGCCTGACAGCCGCTGGCGAAGCCGAACCGCTTCGGCGGCTGCTGGAGCAGCCAATGAGCCGCGAACGCCTGCAGCAGACCCGTCTGTTTGTAGTTGCTGTTGCCGTGGATCACGCAGTGCGCGCGGCTCAGCGGGCCCGACGCGTGCACCGAGTCGAGAGATTTGTTGACCCGGGGATTCTCGCGCGGCGGCATCACATTCATGACCTGCCGTGCCGTCTCGGTCAGGGCGGCGTCCCGGTCCTCCGGTGACATGTCCTTCGTCGCCTCCAGCGCCCCGGCGACGATCTGCGGAACCCCGTGCATGAGTGCGGCATTGAAGACCCCGCCCTGTGCCTTGACGTTCGCGACGCGCGGGTCGCGGCGGAACCACACCGGGTGCGACGTCCCGCCCCACGGCAGCGACTGCGCGAGTTCGTGCTGACCGGGTACCACGAGCGGGACCAGACCCTGCGCCGGATCGAACGGGACGTACTCGTTCTGCTCGAGGAAGTGCGCCGCGGAGGTCGCGGCGTTGACCAGGATCGTGCGGGTCGACGCGATGGTCGGGCTACCGCCCCAGAACACGGCGATGTCGAGGGTGTCGAGCCCCGGTGTCTCCAGGCACAACTGGGCCGCGATCTCTCCCGTCGTGTACATCTGTGCGATGCCGGGGGAGAGGAGCAGCCCGGCGGCGGCGAATTTCGCGCCGTACTGCTCGTCGCACGTGATGAGCCAGTCCTGCTCGCCGGTGGTGTCGGTGTAGTGGGCGCCCGCCGCCAGGCACGCCTGCACGACCTCGGGACCGAGATCGGAGAACGGCCCTACGGTGTTGAGCACCACGTCGGCACCCTCGAACAGCGCGGTCAACGCTTCGACCGTGTGCTCGACCTGCACCACCTCGAAATCGGCGGTCTCGATGCCCGGGACGTGCGTCCGCATCGACTCGTCGACCTTGGCCTTGTCGCGACCGGCCGCGACGAACGGGATGCGGAACTGGCGCAGGTACTCACAGACGAGGCGGCCGGTGTATCCGGACGCGCCGTAGACGACGACGCGGCGCGCGGTGGACGTGCTCGGAGTGGGTGTGCTCATGTGCGTGTTCCTCACATTCCCATGCCGCCGTCGACCGGCAGGCCGACACCGTTGACGAATCGTGCCGCGTCCGAGGCGAGGAAGACGACGGCATCTGCGATGTCCTCGACGGTGCCCAGACGGCCGGACGGGGTCAGGTCCACGACCGCGCCGACCGCTTCCTCGGCCGAGCCGTACAGACCGAGTGCGGCCATGTCGTTCGCGAGGCCCGCACCCATCGCGGTCGGGACGAGGCCGGGATAGATGCAGTTGACGCGGACGCCGTAGCCGAGCTTTCCGCTCTCCATCGCGGCGACGCGGGTCAGCCGGTCGACCGCGGACTTCGTGGCGGAGTAGACGGCGATGCCCGGGAACGCGATGGTCGCGGCGACCGACGCGACGTTGACGATGCAACCGCCGTCGCCCGCGGCGCCGCCCGCCCGCATCGCGCGCAGTCCGTGCTTGAGACCGAGCGTCGTGCCGAGGATGTTGACATCGAGCATGCGGCGGATGTCGTCGCGTTCGACGTCGGTGACGAGACCGGTGATCTCGATGCCCGCGTTGTTCACCAGGAGATCGAACCCTCCCGCGATGTCCACGGTTTCGGTGATCGCTCGCTCCCAGTCGCTCTCCACGGTCACGTCGAGACGGGTGAATCCGTGCTTCTGTCCGCCGTCGGTGGGCAGGGTGCCGGCGACGTCCGCGGCGCTGTCCTGGATATCGGCGACGACGACACTCGCTCCGGCGGCGGCGAGCGCCCGGGCCATTCCTTCGCCGAGGCCCTGAGCCCCGCCGGTGACCAGGGCGTGGCGCCCGGTCAGGTCGAACACGGTCATGAAATCTCCTGTGTGTCTGCGGGTCTGAGGTCCGCTGTCCTCGACGGACGGGGCGGGGCGGAGGGGGCCGGTGTGGACCCGGCCCGCTGCGCATCGGCAGCCGGAGAAGTGGTGTAGGTCACAGCGTCCTCGAATGCTTGACGACTGTCAAGAGGTACCCGGACAAGTGGCACGAAGTTTCCGGACAGCTGTCAAACATGCTGCCCGTCAACTACACTGGCGGACGATGAACCCCCTGGCGGCGCCCGCCGACCGCGCCATGCGCAGCCGGCAGGACAAGTACGAGGAACGCCGGGTGCAGCTGGCGGAATCGGCCCTGGCGACACTCGGCGAACTCGGCTACGCGCGCACCTCCCTGCGCGAGATCGCCCAGAACTCGCCGTTCTCACACGGGGTTGTGCACTACTATTTCAAGGACAAGACCGACCTCATCCTGCACTGCGTCCGCTACTACAAGACGCGCTGCATGACCCGCTACGACGGGGTCGTCGACGCGGCGACCACCGCCGACGAACTCCGCCGCGGCTTCGCGGACAAGCTCGTGGAAACCCTGCGGGCCGAGGCGCCGATGCACCGGCTCTGGTACGACCTGCGAAATCAATCGATGTTCGACCCGGCGCTGCGTGCGGACGTCGCGGCGATCGACGGCGGACTGTGCGACATGATCGACCGCGTCCTGACCCGCTTCGCCGAATTATCCGGTGCGGCATTGCGATACGACCGGAAAACCACATACGCGATGCTCGACGGCGTCTTCTTCTCCGCCCTGCTCGAGCACGTCGTCGAATCCGACGCGCTCGCCGCAGTGCCGGGCGATGCCGACGTATCCGAGACGGCGGCATCGGAGCGGCTGCGGGACACGGCATTCGGGCTCTTGCCCGACCTCGTCGTGGTCTGATCGGCCGGTGATCGCGGACCGGCTCGAGTGCGCAGTTGTCGTCGATTTCCGGCTCGATTCGCGACAACTTGTGCGCACTCGAATCATCGGGTCATCGAGCGGCGTCTGCGCCGCTCACGCCGGCTTGCGGCTGCAGAAGATCGCGGTGCCCGGGAAGATCTCACCGCGCAGCGGACTCCACTGACCCCACTCGCGGTCGAGATGCTCGGGCCACTCCGGCTCGACGATGTCGTACACCTCGAAACCGGCCGCCACGAGCTCGCGGAGCCGGTCGCCGACGGTGCGATGATGCTCGACGTACGTCGGGACCCCGTCGTCGTCTACCTCCACGTACGGGGTGCGGTCGAAATACGGGAACATCGCCACCAGACCGCGCTCACCCGGATCGTCGGGGAAGATCCACCGCATCGGGTGATTCACCGCGAAGACCCACCGCCCGCCCGGCCGCAACACCCGCGCGACCTCGCGCATCACCTGCGCCGAATCCGCCACGAACGGCACCGCGCCGAACGCCGAACACACCACGTCGAAACTGCCGTCCTGGAATGGCAGATCCTCGGCGCCGGCTTGCACGAGTGGCACCCGCGGCCCACCGCGTTCCATCGCCGTCACGCCCCGCGCGAGCATCCCGATCGAGATGTCCAGACCGACCGCGCGGGCGCCCTGCCCGGCGAGCCACCGCGCACACGGCGCCGAACCGCACCCGATCTCGAGCACGCGCCTACCGTCGACGTCCCCGAGCAGGCGCACATCGCCCTCGTGCAACCCCTCCGGGCACCACACGAACTCGCCGTCGGCGGAGTCCACGCCCAGGAACTCGCCGTGCGTGCGGTGATAGTCCTCGGCGTCGGCATCCCACCACGCGCGGCTCGCGCGCTCGCTCTCCCGCGAACCCAGCCGCGCTCGGCCCGCCTTCGACGTGCCGAGCAGGGCGTTCGCGGTGGCATGACGGTCGTCGGACGGGGAAACGGCGTCGGGCATGAATACAGCGTAAGGGGCCGCGGACAGTGCCCCGGAGGCGACTTCCGCCGGTCGCCGAGATCCGCGCCGGACGCGCCTGTGAGCGTGTCGGCGTTGACTTCGGGACGTGACGGGACGCACACTTTCGTCTCGATCCGGGCATGCGATCCCGGGCAGGGGGGATTCGATCGTGGTTTGGGGAACTGCTGTCCGCCGCCGCCGAACGGTGGCGTCTCACCGGCGCGCGGCGATCGTGTGCGCGGCACTGGCGCTGGTGCTTCCGGCCGGAATCGCGGCCGCCGGTCCACCGGCACCGGACACGTCCGGGGTCGTGCAGGAGGCCGATGTCATGGGTGCGGCCGCGGCCGCACCCGCCGACTGCGGTCCGGGCTCACGGCCGGAGACGGGGATGCAGGGCGACGTGCCCGCCGCCGACCGCGACAACGGACGCAGCACCGAGGGCTACGACTGCAACATCACCCGGATCGGCGGATTCGCCGGTGCAGGGGCCGGCATCGTGTCCGCGAGCTACGACCACTGTGCATACATGGGCAGCCTGTTCCCGACCAGCCTCGTCGGTCCGTCCACGGGAGTGCAGGTCGTCGACGTGTCCGACCCGGCGAACCCCGTATCGACCACGACGCTGACCGAACCGGCCATGGTCGCCGGGACCTGGGAGAGCCTCAAGGTGCATCCCGGCCGGAAACTGCTGGTGGGTACCGGAGTTCCGCTGAACTTCGGTGGTGGTCTGCTGTCGGTGTACGACATCTCCGATTGCGCGCACCCGCGCCTGCTCAATCCGGGACCGGGCACCGACCTGCGGATGCCGCTGCCGATCACCGCGCACGAAGGAGGATTCTCGCCGGACGGGCGCACCTACTGGTCGTCCGGAACGGAGGGAGTGCTCAGCGCCGTGGACCTGGCCGACCCGGCGAACCCGCGGGTGATCTGGCAGGGCTGGATCGGGTTGTCCGGACACGGCATCGGCGTCCGGCCCGACGGGAACCGGCTGTACCTGTCGAACAACTTCGGTGGCCTCACCGTCCTCGACACCAGTGCGGTCCAGCGTCGCGACCCCGCCCCGCAGGTGCCGCAACTGGCCAAGATGTCGTGGACGGACGGCTGGGCCACCCAGCACAGCATCCCCGTCACCTACGACGGTCACCCCTACCTGTTCACCGTCGACGAGGGCGGTTCGGGCGGAGTCAAGCTCATCGACGTCGCCGACGACGCGAACCCGGCGATCGTGAACTCGATCAAACTCGAGATCAACCTGCCGCAGAACATCGACAGCCAGGTCGCATCCGGGATGGGTGGCTCGGCGTTCGCCTACGAATCGCACTACTGCGCCGCGGACCGGCCGGCGGATCCCACCGCGCTGGCCTGTGGCTGGACGTCCTCGGGCATCCGGGTGTTCGACGTCAGCGACCCCTTCGACGTGCGAGAGGTCGGGTACTTCAACCCGCCCGCGATGACCGACCGCAATCTCGAACGCCCGAACTCGTCGCACGCGTGGGCGTCCCTGCTGGGCGTACCGGCGCTCAGCGCACCCGCGGTGCTGCAGGCCGCGATCGGCGGGCAGTTCGACCCGGCCCAGGCACAGTCGCCCCGCAGCGGCATGGTCGTCGGCGGCGACCTGTCCAGCGACTGGTGCTTCTCGCCGCCGGAGTGGCGGGGCAACGATCTGTGGGTCAGCTGCTCGGACAACGGGTTCATGACGTTGCGTCTGAGCGACGACGTGTACACCCCGCCCGCGGACCAGCAGTCGACGATCGGCTCGTGAACCCGGGCACCGCGATGCGCGGACTCTCGGCGGCCTCGGTCGTGGTGTTCCTGCTGGTGGTGGGGGCGGCGCTGAGGCCACTCGTGATCCCCGAGTCGCCCGAGCCGGCGGCTCCGGTACTCGGCGCCGTCGAGATCGGTTTCGTCCAGGACATGGCTGCGCATCATCAGCAGGCCCTGCAGATGACCGCGCGGCTGTCCCCGGACGTCGATCCCGCCGTCGTGTCGCTGGCACACACGATCGATGTGACGCAGCGTTACGAACTCGGCATGATGCTCGGCTGGCTGGCACTCGCGCAGGCTCCGCCGACCAATCCGCATCCGATGCAGTGGCACAGCGGTGGGCACGCACACGGGACGACTGGGCCGGAGGGGGCGCCGATGCCGGGAATGGCGACGCTCGACGAACTCGACGAGCTGTCCGCGGCCCGCGGCCGGGACGCCGAGGTGCGGTTCCTGCAGTTGATGCAGCGGCACCACGCAGGAGCCGTCGCCATGGCGCGCGCCGCCGCCGAGCAGCTCACCGGTGGCACGGTCGCGCAGTTCGCGCGCGGGACGATGCAGGAACAGAGCCGGGAGGCGGGTCTGATGACCCTGATGCTCGAGCAGCGGGCGGCCGCTCCGCTGGGCTGACGGGCGCTCGAACCGCCCCCGGGTCCGCTGCGGTCGCTCGCGCGGAGGTGGCCTGGTTTGCCGGGGTAGCGCCCGGGCGCGTAGCCTTGACCACGCGAGTGTCCGCTGTTCGATCTTCGCGGGTCGATCGGCAGGTGCGCGCGGCGGAATCTGCGTGTCGTTCACATCGGTGTGCGATCCGTCTGTCCGACCGAACTTTAACCAACCGACTATCAACCCGTCCGGAGCAACTCAACACATGGCCTCCACCACCGTCACCTCGCCGCAGGTAGCCGTCAACGACATCGGCTCTGCCGAGGATTTCCTCGCCGCCATCGACGCCACGATCAAGTACTTCAACGATGGCGACATCGTCGAAGGCACCATCGTCAAGGTCGATCGCGACGAGGTGCTGCTCGACATCGGCTACAAGACCGAAGGCGTCATCCCGTCCCGCGAGCTCTCCATCAAGCACGATGTCGACCCCAACGAGGTCGTTTCGGTGGGCGATGAGGTCGAGGCCCTGGTCCTCACGAAGGAGGACAAGGAAGGCCGCCTGATCCTGTCCAAGAAGCGTGCGCAGTACGAGCGCGCCTGGGGCACGATCGAGGAGCTCAAGGAGAAGGACGAGGCCGTCAAGGGCACCGTCATCGAGGTCGTCAAGGGCGGCCTGATCCTCGACATCGGCCTGCGCGGCTTCCTGCCCGCATCGCTCGTCGAGATGCGTCGCGTCCGCGACCTCCAGCCGTACGTCGGCAAGGAGATCGAGGCCAAGATCATCGAGCTCGACAAGAACCGCAACAACGTGGTCCTGTCGCGCCGCGCATGGCTCGAGCAGACCCAGTCCGAGGTCCGCAGCGAGTTCCTGCACCAGCTCCAGAAGGGGCAGGTCCGCAAGGGCTTCGTCTCCTCCATCGTCAACTTCGGCGCGTTCGTCGATCTCGGTGGTGTCGACGGCCTGGTGCACGTCTCCGAGCTGTCCTGGAAGCACATCGATCACCCGTCCGAGGTCGTCGAGGTCGGCAACGAGGTCACCGTCGAGGTTCTCGACGTCGATCTGGACCGCGAGCGCGTGTCCCTGTCGCTCAAGGCCACCCAGGAAGACCCGTGGCGTCAGTTCGCCCGCACCCACGCGATCGGCCAGATCGTGCCGGGCAAGGTCACCAAGCTGGTTCCGTTCGGCGCGTTCGTCCGCGTCGAGGAGGGCATCGAGGGCCTGGTTCACATCTCCGAGCTGGCCGAGCGCCACGTGGAGGTCCCGGACCAGGTCGTGTCCGTCGGCGACGACGCGATGGTCAAGGTCATCGACATCGACCTGGAGCGTCGCCGGATCTCGCTGTCGCTGAAGCAGGCCAACGAGGACTACACCGCCGAGTTCGATCCGTCGAAGTACGGCATGGCCGACAGCTACGACGAGCAGGGCAACTACATCTTCCCCGAGGGCTTCGACCCCGAGACCAACGAATGGCTCGAGGGCTTCGAGAAGCAGCGTGAGGAGTGGGAGTCCCGCTACGCGGAGGCCGAGCGTCGTCACAAGATGCACACCGCTCAGATCGAGAAGATGGCTGCCGACGAGGCCGCCGAGGCCGAGGCCGGCGTCTCCGCCACCAACTACTCGTCCGAGTCCGGCGCCGAGAGCGCGTCGGAGCCGGCCGGTGGTTCGCTGGCCAGCGACGCTCAGCTCGCTGCGCTTCGCGAGAAGCTGTCGGGCAACGCCTGACACAGTTCGTCGAACGGCCCCGCACCGATTCATCGGTGCGGGGCCGTCCGCGTTTCCGGGGCAGCCCGGTCGTCCGAAGCAGGGAACGCCGCGGCCCGCAGTCCGGAAACCAGGACTGCGGGCCGCGGCGTCGTGTGCCGGATCAGTTCACAGCGGGAGTCGCCCACTGTGCAGGCAGGGCTGCGGCGCGCTTGCGCATCGCGGCCTGGCTGTGACGGGCGTTGGTGAGCAGTGTGGTGAACCAGTTGCGGCGGTGCGCAGCGAGCGCCGCGGCGACCTCGGGGATGAGGATGCAGTGCACTCCGTTTTCCATGCCGAGGCGGTGCCGACCGGGCAGCGGGTGAGACGATTGCATAGCCTGCCTTCTCGGGGTCGGGGATCGGTGTCGGACGGTTCGTTACGAACGATAGTCGACGCCCCGGCCGATTCCGGTCATTCCCTCGCAGGTCGGAGGGTGTGTTTCGCAACGGCATCGAGTTGCGACCTGCCTGTGATCTCACTGTGATCGCAGTGTGACTGGCGTGCCCGATCGGGCAGACCCGGAACGCGCGCCGCGCTCCGGGCGCCCCGGAGTACGGCCGGGAATACCCGCGGCGGTCCCCGGCGTTCAGGTAGTTGTTTGTTCAATTACCTAGGGAGGTACCACCGTGCAGTTCGGCATCTTCACCATCGGCGACCTGACCCGCGACCCCACCACGGGACGAACCCCGACCGAGCACGAACGCATCACCGCGATGACGAAGATCGCCCTCGCGGCCGAGAACGCCGGACTCGACGTCTTCGCGACCGGTGAGCACCACAACCCGCCCTTCGTCCCGTCCTCCCCGACCACGATGCTCGGATGGATCGCCGCGAAGACCTCGACCCTGCAACTGTCGACCGCGACGACCCTCATCACCACGAACGACCCGGTCAAGATCGCCGAGGACTTCGCGATGTTGCAGCACCTCTCCGAAGGTCGTGTCGACCTGATGCTGGGCCGCGGCAACACCGGCCCGGTCTACCCGTGGTTCGGCAAGGACATTCGGCAGGGCATCCCGCTCGCGATCGAGAACTACCACCTGCTGCGCCGACTCTGGCGCGAGCCCGTCGTCGACTGGGAGGGTCGGTTCCGTACGCCCCTGCACGGCTACACCTCGACACCGATGCCCCTCGACGACACCCCGCCGTTCGTGTGGCACGGCTCGATCCGATCCCCGGAAATCGCCGAACAGGCCGCGTTCTACGGCGACGGCTTCTTCCACAACAACATCTTCTGGAACAAGGAACACATCCAGCAGATGATCGAGCTGTATCGCACCAGGTTCGAGCAGTACGGCCACGGTGCCGCCGACCAGGCCATCGTCGGACTCGGCGGCCAGGTCTTCATGGACACCACCGAGAAGGAGGCCGTCCGCAGGTTCCGGCCGTACTTCGACAACGCCCCCGTCTACGGTCACGGGCCGTCGCTCGAGGACTTCTCCTCGATGACACCGCTGACCGTCGGCACCCCCGAACAGGTCATCGAACGCACCCTCGGCTTCGCCGACTATGCCGGCGACTACCAACGGCAGCTGTTCCTGGTGGACCACGCCGGGCTGCCGCTCGACGTCGTTCTCGAACAGATCGACATCCTCGGTCGCGAGGTCGTACCGGTGCTGCGCACCGAGTTCGAGCGCCGGCGCCCCGCGCACGTCCCCTCCGACCCGCCCACCCACTCCTCGTTGGTGGCGCAGGGCCCGGATTCGCCGCATCGGCGCGTCGTACCGGCCCAGGTCGATCTGTCCGCCGCCACGGAGGCGGGTGACCGATGAGCCGCCGCATCGCCGTCGTCACCGCCGGCCTGTCGCAACCGTCCTCGACACGTCTGCTCGCCGACCGTATCGCCGACGCGGTCGGCGCCGCGGCGACCGCGCGCGGCGAGTCCGTCGACATCGACCCGATCGAGCTGCGGGATCTGGCGACGGATCTCGTCACCTCCGTGACGGCCGGTGGGGTGCCGACGCCGGCGCTGGCACGAGCTCGCGACCGCCTGTCGAGCGCCGACGGGCTCATCGCCGTCACGCCGGTCTTCACGGGCAGCTTCAGTGGCCTGTTCAAGATGTTCTTCGATGCGGTGGACGTCGACGCACTCGCCGGTATGCCCACGATCATCGCCGCGACGGGCGGGTCCCCGCGGCATTCGCTCGTGCTCGACCACGCGATGCGGCCGCTGTTCTCCTTCCTGCGCGCTGTGGTCGTGCCCACCGGGGTCTACGCGGCAACCGAGGATTTCGGCGGTACCGAGCTCGGCGGCCGGATCCGGCGGGCCGCGGACGAACTTGCCGCGCTGGTCGTCGCGGAGCCGGGCGGGGCCGGGGTGTTCGTCCCTGCCGCGACCGACGGCCGCCCCCGCACGTCCGGGCTGGCGTTGCGCACCACGGTGACGCCGTTCCAGGAGCTGCTGCGCGGCCACACGGGATGAGCGGCGGCAGTCGAATTTCCGTGACCGAGACGATGATGCGAGACTGTCGGCGTGCTGAGATTGGGGTTGACCGGAGGAATCGGTGCGGGCAAGTCGACCGTGTCGAAGGAACTCGTCGCGTTGGGTGCGGTGCTCGTCGACGCCGATGCCATCGCTCGTGAGATCGTCGAGCCCGGTTCCGACGGGCTCGCCGAACTCGTCGATGCGTTCGGCGACGACATCCTGTTGCCGGACGGGTCGCTCGACCGTCCGGCGCTGGCTGCGAAGGCCTTCGCCAGCGACGAGGCGCGAGCTGTCCTCAATGCCATCACCCACCCGCGGGTAGGGCAGCGCACAGCGGAACTCGTCGCCTCGGCTCCCGCGGACGGGATTGTGGTGCAAGACATTCCGCTGCTGGTCGAGGGCGGGATGGCGGCGGTGTTCAACCTCGTGGCCATCGTGCATACCGACGAGGACGAACGCATCCGCCGGCTTGTCGAACTGCGCGGCATGCCGGAGGCGGATGCCCGCGCCCGCATCGCCGCGCAGGCCGGCGACGACGAACGCCGCGCGGTGGCGGACGTGTGGCTCGACAACAACGGCGACGAGGCCGCGCTGGTGCAGTCCGTCCGGTCGCTGTGGACCGAGCGGCTGGTCCCGTTCGAACGGAACCTGCGTACCCGCACCCCGGTGCGGGTCGGCCCCGAGCTGATCCCGGCCCGCGAGGACTGGCCGCAGCAGGCCCGGCGTCTGATCGCGCGCCTGGCCGTCGTCGCCGGGGGAGCCGCGGTACGCATCGACCACATCGGCTCGACCGCGGTGCCGGGTCTCGAGGCAGTCGACGTCGTCGATCTGCAGATCACCGTGCCCGACCTGGCTGCCGCCGACAGCCTGGCCGAACCCCTGGCCGCCGCCGGGTTCCCGCGCATCGCACACGTCGAGGGCGAAGACCCCAAGCCGGCCTACGGTGCCGGCGGGGAGACCGACCCCGCGGTGTGGGAGATGCGCCTGCACGGCGGTGCCGACCCGGGTCGTCCCGTGCAGGTCCACCTGCGGGTCGACGGATGGCCCGGTCAGCAGTTCGCGCTGCTGCTGCGGGACTGGCTGCGCGCCGACCCCGACTGCGCGGCGGAGTACGCCGGACTCAAGCGTGAGGCGGCAGCCGCCGCGGCCGGACTCCGCGGCGACGAAGCCGAAGCGGCGTACCACGCGGTGAAGGCACCCTGGTTCGACCGCGCGTACCACCGGGCATGGGAATGGGCGGAAGCAACCGGCTGGTCCGCCCGGCGACCCGGGTGAGAGTTCCCGTCACCGCCAGGTGAGAGGCATCCCGAGCGAGGACACCCAGGCGTCCAGGTCGTGGCCGTGGGCGGCGATGCCGTCCACGGCACGCAGCGCGATGTGCACGGCCCGTTCGGCGTCCTCCGGCTCGAGCAGCCCGGCGCCGACCCCGGCGAACAACTCGTCGACGTCCTCGACGGTCGTGTCCCGGCCCGTGCGCACCACCAGATCGAGGTAGTGGTCGCGTGAATGCCACATCGATCCGTCCGCCCAGAACCGGCCCACGTCGACGTAGCGGTCCTGGTCGCGTTCGAATCCGGGCCGGAAGTGGAAGATCGACGCGCGCAGTCCCTGCTCCGGCAACAGCCACGATTCGAGGTAGCCGAACTTCGGGTGGTCCGACGGCCGCGCCATGTACAGGCCCCACGGTTCGACGCGGTATTCGTCGACGGGGCGCACGAAACCCTTCGGGTCGGTGTTGGTGCGGGCATCGACGTCGAACGTCTCGCTCTTCACGTGGTGCAGCTTCGCGGCGGCCATGAGGAGCACGTTACTGCCGCCGCTCCGGCAGCGGCGTGTCGGTGGCACGGCCTACCCTGGTCTGCATGGCGTTCGCAAGTGAGCATCCGGTCGTCGCGCACTCCGAGTTCCGGCCGGTCGGGGAGATCGAACGGACCGAGACCCGGTTCGAGGTGGTCAGCGACCACAGGCCCGCCGGCGACCAGCCGGCGGCCATCGCGGAGCTCGAACGCCGATTGTCGGCGGGGGAGAAGGACGTGGTGCTGCTCGGCGCCACCGGTACCGGCAAGTCGGCGACCACCGCGTGGCTCATCGAACGTGTGCAGCGGCCGACGCTGGTGATGGCGCCGAACAAGACCCTCGCCGCCCAGCTCGCGAACGAACTGCGGGAGATGTTGCCGCACAACGCTGTCGAGTACTTCGTCTCGTACTACGACTACTATCAGCCCGAGGCGTACATCGCGCAGACCGACACCTACATCGAGAAGGACTCGTCGATCAACGACGACGTCGAACGGCTGCGCCATTCGGCGACGTCGGCGCTGCTGTCCCGCCGCGACGTCGTGGTGGTCGCCTCGGTGTCCTGCATCTACGGTCTCGGCACGCCGCAGTCCTATCTGGATCGCTCCATCCAGCTCGAGGTCGGTGTCGAGGTGCCGCGCGACGCGCTGCTCCGGCTGCTCGTCGACGTGCAGTACGACCGCAACGACCTCGCGTTCACGCGTGGGTCGTTCCGTGTGAAGGGCGACACCGTCGACATCATTCCGGCGTACGAGGAGCTCGCCGTCCGGATCGAGTTCTTCGGCGACGAGATCGACGCCCTCTATTACCTGCATCCGCTCACCGGTGACGTGATCCGCAAGGTCGACTCACTGCGGATCTTCCCGGCCACGCACTACGTGGCCGGACCCGAACGGATGGAGCGCGCGGTGCGCGACATCGAAATCGAGCTCGAGGAGCGTCTCGCCGATCTCGAGAACCGCGGCAAGCTCCTCGAGGCACAACGGTTGCGGATGCGCACCCAGTACGACATCGAGATGATCCGGCAGGTCGGCTTCTGTTCGGGTATCGAGAACTACTCGCGGCACATCGACGGGCGGGCCGCCGGTTCGGCACCGGCCACGCTGATCGACTACTTCCCCGAGGACTTCCTTCTCGTCATCGACGAATCGCACGTCACCGTTCCGCAGATCGGCGCGATGTACGAGGGCGACATGTCGCGCAAGCGCAACCTCGTCGAGTTCGGGTTCCGGCTGCCGTCCGCGGTCGACAACCGGCCGCTGACCTGGGAGGAATTCACCCAGCGCATCGGACAGACCGTCTACCTGTCCGCGACCCCGGGCCCGTACGAACTCGGACAGGCCGGCGGAGAGTTCGTCGAGCAGGTCATCCGGCCCACCGGCCTGGTCGATCCGAAGGTCGTGGTCAAACCCACCAAGGGGCAGATCGACGACCTGGTCCACGAGATCCGGGAACGCTCCGATCGCGACGAGCGTGTCCTCGTCACCACGCTGACCAAGAAGATGGCCGAGGACCTCACCGACTACCTGCTCGAACTCGGCATCCGGGTCCGGTACCTGCACTCGGACATCGACACGCTGCGCCGCGTCGAGCTGCTGCGTCAGCTGCGGCTCGGCGAATACGACGTCCTGATCGGTATCAACCTGCTGCGTGAGGGCCTCGACCTTCCCGAAGTGTCCCTGGTGGCGATCCTCGACGCCGACAAGGAAGGCTTCCTGCGCAGTACCACCAGCCTCATCCAGACCATCGGCCGTGCTGCCCGCAACGTCTCCGGCGAAGTCCACATGTACGCGGACAAGATCACCGATTCGATGGCCCGAGCGATCGAGGAGACGGAACGGCGCCGCGAGAAGCAGATCGCCTACAACGCCGAGCACGGCATCGATCCGCAACCGCTGCGCAAGAAGATCGCCGACATCCTCGATCAGGTCTACGAGGAAGCCGACGATTCCGTCGAGGTCGCGGGATCCGGCCGCAACGCGTCCCGTGGCCGGCGCGCGCAGGGCGAAGCCGGCCGTGCCGTCAGTTCCGGCGTGTACGAAGGTGAAGACGTCAAATCGATGCCCCGGGCCGAACTTGCGGATCTGGTGCAGCAGCTGACCGATCAGATGATGCAGGCCGCGCGTGATCTGCAGTTCGAACTCGCCGCGCGCCTGCGTGACGAGATCTCGGACCTGAAGAAGGAACTGCGCGGCATGGACGCGGCCGGCCTCCAGTAGCGTCACAGCTCATGGATCCCCACGCCGCCGGCCGTGCCGCCCGCTCCCTCGAACTGCTGCACTCGTTCTCCTACTTCGCGCCCGAGGTCGACGACGCACTCGGCGCGGCCGGCGTCGAGTCCGGCCGGGCCCGCTATTTCGCGTCCCGGTCGGCGGCGCTCGGTGCGGTCGGTGCCGGGGTCGTGACGGCCGTCTTCTACAACTTCAGTCCCGGTCTGGTGGCATCGGCGATCCCGGCGGTGTGGCAGTCCGCGACTCCGCGGGATGTCGTCGCCGCCCGCATCGACGGTGTCGACGCCGCGCTGCGCCGGCTGCTCGGCGCCGACGCGATCGCGTCGGCCGACATGGCGGAGGCGGCGGACCTGGCCGCCACCGCAGCTCGTGCGATCCCCGGGCCGGACGGACGCCCGCTCTACGCCGCCCACGCGGATCTGCCCTGGCCCCAGGCTCCGCACCTCGAGTTGTGGCACGCCCTGACACTGCTGCGCGAGTACCGCGGAGACGGACACGTGGCGGCGCTGCAGACGGCCGGGTTGAGTGGGATCGAGGCCCTGATCACACACACCGCCAGCGGGATCGGATTCTCGGAAGGATTCGCGCGCACACGCCGCGGCTGGAGCGAGGACGAATGGGCGTCCGCCGCATCCGCACTGCGCGAGCGTGGCCTGCTCGACGGGCGCGGTGAACTCACCGAGGACGGATTCGAGGTCCGTGAACTCGTCGAGGACCTCACCGACGACCTTGCGGTGGTCCCGTGGTCGGCACTCGGAGAACCGGGAGTCGAGCGGCTGGTCGACCTGGCGCTCCCGTGGCGCGACACGGTCATCGACTCCGGGCTCTTCCCCGCGGCGTTGTTCGGTCCCCGTTACGGTGACGCACGGTAACGTCAACTGCTGTGAGTGGTTCCCGGCGGATACCCCGCCCGGTGTGGTATCTGCCCCAAACACACCATCCGTACCGATCGGCCGGTTACTGTCGACGCAGCCGTCGGGGGGAGTCGGACCAAGATCACCTCGACCGGAACCGAGCACCCATATCGATGGAGGATTGAATGAGCGCCTACCGGACCGTTGTCGTCGGAACAGACGGATCCGAATCGTCGTACCGGGCCGTGGAGAAGGCAGCCGCGATCGCCGGGGACTCCGAGGCCACCCTCGTCATCGCGTGCGCGTACTACCCCGCAGATCCCAAGGACACGGCGCAGGCCGCCGACGTGCTCGGCGCCGACGCGTACCAGGTCACCGGATCCGCGCCGAGCAACGAGATCCTGCGCACCGCACGGGAGAAGGCGGTCGTGGTCGGAGCGAAGAACATCGTCGAGCGCGCAGTGGTCGGAGCCCCCGTCGAGTCGCTGCTCGCCCTCGTCGACGAGCTCGATGCCGATCTGATCGTCATCGGCAATCGCGGACTGAACACCATCACCGGCCGGCTCCTGGGCTCGGTCCCCTCGGATGTCGCTCGCAAGTCGACCTCCGACGTCCTGATCGTCCACACGGTCCGCTGACCCGTACTTCCGCCCGCCCCCCGGATGCGTCCGGGGGGCGGGCGGACTCAGCAGTAGACGCCCACCGCGGTGTCCACGAACCGTCGTGCCGCGTCGTCGTCGGACAACGCGTTTCCCGACACCGACGCCGCATACGCCGCGATCGGACGGACCGTGGCGAGGATCGCCTCGTCCGGGACGCCCGCGGCCACCTGGTCGCACAGGCCGCGCGCGACTGCCAGCACCGTCCCGTCGGTGAGCCCGGCTGCCAGGCCCCATTCGGCGAGCGAGTCCTTGAATCGCGCGGCCCTCTCGTCCAGCAACGGCGGTTCGGCGGTCGCCGACACGGTCGAGGAGACGACCGCCGGGGCCGACGACTCCACGGAGCCGTCCGAGGCGGTCGCCGAGGAACACGCCACCGTACTCGCGGCCACCGCGGCCATCAGCAGCACCGGTGCCGGACGGAACGTCCCGCACCATCGCTCCGGCCGCCTCGCGTTACGAACCACCGTGCCTCCTCGCGCATCCCGCCGCAGATTCGATCGCAACCTACCGTGCCGGAGTCGCGAAACGATCTCGAACGCCGTCGCCGGCCCTTCGGGCAGGATCAGCACTCGGCGGGCTCGTACAGTCCGCCCAGTACCTCCGGCAGCGCCGACGTGTGCAACACGCCCAGCCGCTGTGTCGCCCGGGTCAGCGCCACGTAGAGATCGTTGAGGCCGCGGGGCGACTCGTCGAGAATCTCGCCGGGTTCGACGAGCAGCACCTCGTCGAACTCGAGTCCCTTGACGTCGCGGACCGTCGCGACCCGGACCGACGGCCCTTCCAGATGCGCCCAGTCGGTGGCCAGACGATGCGGCACGATCACCGCCGTCAATCCGGGACCGTCCTGCGCGGCGAGCACCTCCTGCACCGTGTCCGCGAGTTCCTCCACGTCGACGTGCCGGGCCCACGGCACGAATCCGGACTCGCGCACCGACCGCGGGGGCACCTGGTCCGGATCGATCTCGGCCAGAACCGCGTGCGCGATCCGCATGATCTCCGCAGGGGTGCGGTAGTTGACGGTCAGCTCGGCCTTACGCCACCGGTTCGCCACGTAGGGTTCGAGGATCCGCTGCCAGGACGAGCTGCCGGCCGGGTCCCCGGTCTGCGCGGTGTCGCCGACCACGGTCATCCACCGATTCGGGATGCGCCGCATCAGCATTCGCCATGCCATCTCCGACAGTTCCTGTGCCTCGTCGACGATGACGTGACCGTACGTCCACGTCCGGTCCCCGGCCGCGCGTTCGGCGGTGGTCTCGTGCCGGCGCAGATCCTGGCGCTCGGCGAGTTGCGTGGCGTCGATCAGGTCGTACGCCATCAGTAGCTCGGGATCGAGTTCGTCCTCGAGATCCTGGGGGGCCGAACCGGTGAGGATGTCCAGTGCGCCCTGGGCGTCGGCGATCTGCCGGCGCCACCGCCGCGCGGCACGTTCGCGATCCGCGGCGTCGTCGACGCCGAGCAATTCGGCGAGTTCGTCGAGCAGCGGTGCGTCGGCGGCACTGAACCGGCCCCGCGACCGCGGACGGTGCAGCAGATCGATCTGTTCCTCGGACAGCGCCGGCGCTGCCGCCGTGAGCCGGTCCCGGGAGGCGAGCAGATCCGTCAGGACCTGCTGCGGGGTGAGCTGCGGCCACAGCGCGTCGATCGCGCCGAGAATGTCCGGGTCGGCGCGCATCTCCGAGCGGATGTCGGCGATGTCGTCGCGGCTCAGCAGATTGCCGCCGTCGACCAGGTTGGTGCCGATCAGCGCCGCGAGCTGATCGGCGAGCGCTTCGATCACCGCCGAGACGAAGATCGGGCGGGCGAGGTTGTGCGGTCGCCGCGACGACCGGGCCCGGCCGCGGGCCCGGGTGACGGTCTTGCGGTCGAGCGTGATCCGGTACGAGTCGAACATCAGCGGCACCGGCGCGGCCGGGACCTCCTGCCGATCCCGCACCGCCTTCTTGAGCACGTCGACCATGTCGAGCGAACCCTTGACCGCACCGGTGGACAGTTCGTCCTCGAGCTCGGCACGCACACCCGGATACAGGTCGCCGATGGTGGACAGGAGTACGCCGGTCTCGCCGAGCGACGGCAGCACCTGGCCGATGTAGTCGAGGAACGTCGAGTTCGGGCCGATGATGAGAACGCCGGCCTTGGCGAGCTGCTTGCGGTAGGTGTACAGCAGGTACGCGGCCCGGTGCAGCGCGACCGCGGTCTTGCCGGTGCCGGGACCGCCCTGGACGACGAGGACGCTCTTGTGCTCGGACCGGATGATGGCGTCCTGCTCGGACTGGATCGTGGCGACGATGTCGTGCATCTGGCCGGTGCGCGCCGCGTTCAGCGCCGCGAGCAGGGCGGACTCACCCGCGACCCCACCGGCCGGCGTCGTCGTGCCGTGGGACTGCGCCACATCCAGATCGAGGTATTCGTCGTTCAGTGCGGTCACCGTGCGCCCGCGACTGCGGATGTGACGGCGGCGGACGACACCTTCCGGTGCCGCGGGGGTCGCGAGGTAGAACGGCCGGGCCAGCGGAGCTCGCCAGTCGAGCAGCAGCGGCTCGAAGTCGTTGTCCTCGTCGAGGATTCCCAGGCGTCCGATGTAGCGGACCTCGGTAGCGTCGAGCCCGTCCGAATTTCCCGTGTCGACGTCGCCCCGGTGGACTCCCTCCGTCCCTGTGTCGCGGACGTCGATGCGACCGAAGCAGAGACCGTGCTCGGCGGCGTCGTACTTGGCGATGTCTTCCGTGTACATCTGGGTGAACGACTCGCGTTCGCTGCGCGCCTGCGGGGTTCCGCCGGTCTCGAGGAGCACGCGACCGAGCCGCGTCTGTGCGTACTCGCGCAGCGAATCGAGATGCCCGTACAGCATTGACAGGTAAGCCTGCTCACGCTCGTGATCAGGGTGGGGCAGGCCGTCGGACGGCAAAGGGTCTCCTCGGGGTCGTGCTGTGCCGGCGCATGGTGCGGGCGTCGACAGAATTGCCCGAGAAGTCTAGTGCCGTCCGCGGCGCCGCGCAGCACCAGGCGGATACTCAGCCGATCAGCCGGTGCCGGCGCTCGAGTGCGTCCTCCGCACGCGCCCGTGCGTGCCGGCTCCGCTGGGCGGCCTGCTCCTCGGCGAGATGTGCCCACTCGGTGCCGTGCTCACGCGCCGACTCCCACCAGCGGACGCCGCGGCCGCGCGCCGACTCCGCGAGTTCGGGTCCGCGATCGCGGGCGGCGTCGAGAAGTTCGGTACCGCGTTCCCGAGCCACCTCGGCGAGTTCGGCTCCCCGTTCCCGAGCGATCTCGGCGAGTTCGGAGCCGCGCTCGCGTGCGATCTCGGCGAACCCGGCGCCGCGCTCCCGTGCGGCCTCGGCGATGTCCGGGGCGCGGTCCTTCGCCACATCGAGAAGGTGACTGCCCTGGCCGCGGGCGGATTCGGCGAGTTCAGCGGCTTCCCCGCTCAGGGCGCGGACCCGTTCGGTGACCGCGTGCAGGCCTTCGCCGAGTGCGTCCTTGTTTTCGGAGCCGTGGCTCGGCAATACCGCGACGACCTTCTCCTGAGCGTGCCGGGCCGCTCGGCGTCCCCGCCACCCCAGCGACGGTTTGCCCTCGGTGTCGGCGGCCGCGATGAGCAGACCCCCGAGCAGGCCGACGTTCTTGAGGAACTGCGTGCGCTGCATCGCGCGGGTCTCCGGATCCTCGACGTTCCAGAAGTCGTGTCCGGCGACCGTGGTGGGTACGAGGGTGCCGGCGAGAACGAACGACGCGACCCGAGGGGCCTTACCGACGGCGAGCAACGCACCGGCACCGACCTGCACTGCGGCGTTGATCCGCACGAGAGCTTCCGGATTGTCGGGGATGCGGTCGGTGACCGAGTTCGGCAGCAACGCCAGGGTCTGGTCGAGGCCGGGCTGCGCTGCGGTGGCCTTCCCGGACGGATTCCGCAGGGCGTCGATGCCCCCGGCGATGAAGATCGATGCGAGCATCGGGCGGGCGATTCGGCGAAGGATCATGCTTCCTCCCGTGGTGGGTTGCGTCTCATCCTGACGTGTACCCCGCGATTGCGGGGCATATCCCTGGCTATTCGGTGCCCATCTGCACGCGCCCGGGACCGATCCGTGTGCGCCCGGGCCGACGCGGGGGGATCGTTGGTGGCATGAACAGCGACGACGCCCGTGACGACGAGTACGGCGGCGGTGAGTACAGCGTCGACGAGGACAACCAGCTTCAACCCGCGGACACCCTCGACGACCGCGGTGTGGCCGACATGCTCGACGAGGGCTACTCGCCGCCCGAGCGGCCGTTGGCGATGAACGCGACCGCCACGACCGGCGACGAGGTGCGATACGGCGGCAGCCTCGCCCACCGGGTCGCCGCGGAGGAACCGGACCCCTCGTTCGACACCGCGGAACCGGATGTCGACGAGGTGGAACCGGGAGTGCATTATCTCGGCGAGGTGGGCGACCGGCGCGCCGGCCGGCTCGTGTCTCCCGACGACGGCCTCGGAGGTGACGACGAATCCGAACTCTGGGCCGGGGACGTCGGTATCGACGGCGGAGCGGCGTCGGCCGAGGAGGCGGCGGTCCACGTCATCGAGGAACACGAGGACTGACTGTGAGGAGGGGGCCGGCGAGGCGTCACAGCCCGCCGAGACCCTTCCCGATCACCGCGGCGCCCATGATCAGCAGCACGATCGCCATCACCTGATGATTGTTCGCCTGGAGCCACTGTTTGAGGGTGTCGAGCGGTTGCCGCAGACGCTGTGCCGCGAGCGCGTATCCGACGACGGGGATCAGCACACTCGAGGCCGCGATCACCGTGAAGATCACCAGCGTGACGACGGCTTCACCGGTTCCGAGGCCGCCTGTGCCGATCACCAGTCCCGCCGAGACGCACAGCAGCAGGTTCTTCGGGTTGACCGCGGCGAGCACCACACCGAGCCCGGCCGCCTTCGGGAAGCTCAGCCGATCGATCGCCTGCATCCATTTCGGGACCGACGTGTCGCCGCGATCGCGCCACTGTTTGGCCGCCAGCGCCACCAGCAGCACACCGAGGGCAACCTTGATCCAGGACACGGATCCGCTCGACCCGTCGGAATCCGAGGTATCGAATGCCCCGGACAGCAGCGCGACGATGCCCGTGGCCGCGAAGATACCCACGACCCAGCCGAGCCCGAAACCGGTGCTGGTGCTGCCGGCGTTCGTCGACAGCAGCATCAGAATGGCGGCGACGACGGGGATCGGCGAGATCGCGACCCCGACCGCCAGCGGGAGAAACTCACCGATGACTGTTCCCATGGCTGGACGCTATCGCCTCCTCCGGCTTCGTCGCGTCACCCGGGCAGGGTGAATCGGCGTGTGCTGCCGACGCACTTCATCCGCAGGGGATGATGTGCTCGGGCAGTGCGATCGAGGACCCTGGGCATCGACCGGCCGAAACGGCCGCCGCTGTCCGTGCAGGAAACACGCACGCCCGAGGAGCATCATGACGGATTACCAGTTCGTCGTGGACGGAGTACTCTCCGCCCGGGTGCTTGCCGCGTTTCCCGACCTGCATGCCCGGATAGACGAGAAGCGATGTACCACAACTTTGTTCGGAACGATGGACGATCCGACGGCGATGCGCACGATCCTCGCGCGTCTCGACGACCTGGGATTGACCCTGCTCGAGATGCGCCGGCTGCCCACCTGATCCGCGCCCGGGCGGTGCGGGAAACTCGGCGGAATCCTCACGGAGCCGGTAACGTCCAGGCGCGGAGGGCTGTTCGGTTTCACCGGCCGAGGAGGACTACCGATGCCGCCGCATTCCGAATACGCGCGGAACCGCCGTCACGTCGATGCGGAACCGAGCATCGACGACCGCGGGGCCCGCATCGACGACCGCGGGGCCCGCATCGCGGTGCCGGCTCCGTCGATCGCGCCACAACCGCACCGACGGCTCTACGCGCAGCTGAACGCGGCGGTCCGCCAACCCAACCCGGCCGCCGTGCTCGTCTGTGCTCCCGCCGGCACCGGAAAGACCGTGCTGCTCGCCGACTGGATCAGTCACCGACTGGACGGCGCGACCGTCGCGGTGTGGGTGACGGTGACGCATCAGGCCGACGGTCAGGCCGAGTTCTGGACCATCGTCCGCGACGCCGTCGAAACCGCACTGCCCGGCCCGGTGAGCATCCCCCTGCCCCCGGCTCCGGGCTCCGGCCCGCAATCCGGCCACCCCGAGATCCTGGCTGCGGAACTAGCGCGTCGTCCGCATCCGATAGCCCTGGTGTTCGACGACGCGCATCTGCTCCGCGACCCGCTCGTCCTGGCCGAGGTGGCGCGGTTCGTCGAACTGGTCCGCGACAGCGCGCCGAATCTGACGGTCGTCTTCGCTGCCCGGCACGAGCCGACCTTGCCCTGGCACACCTATGCCGCCGCCGGTGTCCTGGCAAGGATCGGCTGGGAGGACCTCGCCCTCGATGCCGCACAGATCACCGCCGTCCTCGCCGAACACGACAGTGCCCTGCCCGCCGACGACGCGGCGGCACTGCGGGAGTTGACGCACGGCTGGGCCGCTCTCATCCGGATCGCCGCGATCTATCTGCACACCCACCACGACCGTCACGGAGCCGTCGCCGATCTCGTGCGATCCCCCCATCCGATCTCCGACCACCTGGTCGGAGAAATGCTGGCGGCGCTCCCGGACGATCTGTTGCGGTTCCTGCTCGCGACCAGCGTCGTCGATGCCTTCACCGCGGACCTGGCCGAGCATCTGACGGGGCCCGACGCGGCAGGCACGCTGGTGATGCTCGATCGGGTCGGACTTCCGCTGCTGCACGTCGGTGACACCGAAGGCACCGGCCGGTGGCACACCTGCCACCCCTTCCTGCGGGCGCACCTGCGCGCCGAACTGCATCGCACCGATCCCGACCTCGAAGCGCGCCTGCACGTTTCCGCCGCCGACTGGTATCTGGCCGACGGTTCGCCGGTCGACGCCCTGACCCACCTGGTGGCCGTCCACGACGAACGTGGCATCGCCGACCTTCTCCACCGTCACGGCCTGGCCGTGGTCCTCGGCCGCCGCTGCAACGAGCTGTTCGCCCTGCTGGACGGGCCGGCCTCGACGGACACGACGGTGGTGCGACTGCTGCACGCCGTGGCGGCCCTCGAACGAGGTTCGCCGTCCGGTGCCCGCGCCTTCCTCGATACATTGCCCGCCTCGACCGCCGACGGCACCGACCTGCTCGTCGAGCAGACCCTGGCCGCCGCCGTCGAGGTGGGTATCGCGCTGGCCGCAGGACAGTGTCCCTCGCGCGCGGCGGTCGCGGACCTGGCAGCTCTGCCCGCAACGGGCTACCCCGAACTCGACTCCTACCGGTTGAACGTGCGAGCGGTCGCTGCCGGGATCGTCGATCCGCGCGCGGCCGAGGAACTGTTGATCCAGGCGGAATTCCTTGCGGACCTGGCACGGCACCGGCGGCTCCAGTTGCGCTGCGCCACGCTCCTGGCCGCCGGCCTGGGCCGGGCGGGCGACGTGACCGGCATGGCCCGCAAAGCCGAGGACGCCTTCGAACTCGCGGTCACGCATTCGATGCTCGACCAGCCCGACAGCCATACGAGCGCGGTGCTGATCGCGCTCGCGTGTTACCTGCAAGGTGTTCCTCTCGACGACCGGTGCCGTCGTATCCTCGGCAGCGATACGTCGCCGGATGGTGGGGCAGGCACACCCGCCCCGTGCCGGCAGTCGCGGTTGGTACTCGACCTGCACGCGCTCGCCGCCGGCTCCGTCGAGCAGGCCGCCCCCGTCTCGGCGATCGACCTCGAGGCCCTGCTCGACGACGCCGCGGGCCCGAGCGCGGACACCGGCCTGCTGCCGTACTTCACCGCGGCGCTGATCCGCACCGGTCACCTCACCGAGGCCGAACATCTCGTTCGCCGGCTGCAGCAGGATCACGACGCGCGCGCCGACACCCTGGTCTGCAAGGCGGTCGTGCACTACTCCCGGGGCCACCACAGCGCCACGCGCGCGGCGCTGGCCCCCCTCCTCGACACCGGCACCGCGTCCTACGGCACCACGGTGGCTGCCTGGTGGCTCGACGCGCTCGCCGCGCACCGGCTCGGGCAGCACGATGCGATGCACCGATCCGCCGAGCACGCACTGATTCTCGCCGAACCGCAGAACCTGGTTCGCCCGTTCCTCGACGGCGGTCCGGCGACCGTGGAGTTGCTCGCCGTCCTCGCACACCGACGGGGCACCGGCACGCCCTTCGCGGATCGTATCCGGCGCGCACTCGCCGACACCGTGGCCCGGCCGAGTCTGACGGCGACCGAACAGGTCGTGCTCGCGCACCTTCCGTCGGGCCGCACCGCAGACGAGATCGGACGCGATCTGCATGTGTCGGTCAACACGGTCAAGACCCACCTGCGCAACCTCTACCGCAAGCTCGATGCCACCTCACGGGGGGACGCCATCGCCGCCGCTGTGCGGTGCGGGCTGCTCTGACGCAGCCCGCACCCGGGGTCCGGTCTACGGGGTGACGATCGGGAAGCTGGGGTCGAACTCGTCGAGCAGCGCCGCGAAATCGGACAGAACCTGCTCGTCGCCGTCCAGGGTGATCGCACCGGACTCCTGCAGTTTCTGCGCGGAGCCGGGTTGCACGAGGACCCCTACGAGCGCGGCCTTCGGGCCCGACACGGTCAGCGGCGGCTGCGGGGACGATCCGCGGCGCGCGTTGAGGACACCTCGACGGATCCACATCGTCCATCGGACGCCCTCGTCGGTGAACTCGAAATCGATCCGGATGTCCGCGTCGGCCGCCTTGGGGCCGTCGATCTGCACGGCGACGAAGTCGAACAGGATGTCGATCGGCATGGCGAGGATGCTGTCGCGGCTCGCGGTGACGAACGGCATCGGCTGGGGTCCTTCGCGCAGTTCCTTTGCAGCACTGAGGAAGATCCCCCGCCACTGCGGACCCTCTGCCTGGTAGCCCATCTGCTCGTAGGCATCGGCCTGCAGTTCGCGGGCCGCGGTGTTGTCCGGATCTGCGAACACCAGCGGATGCAGGATCTGGGTGGCCCACCGATAGTCACCGGTGTCGAAAGCCCGGCGTCCCTCGGCGAGAATGCTGTCCGCACCGGCGAATGCGACGAACCGCTGGGCCGATTCGACCGGTGGATGTGGGTGCAGCGAGACCGGATCGCCGTCCCACATGCCCAGTTCCTTCGTGAACACCGCACGCACATCGTGGTGCAGCGTGCCGTGATAGCCGCGGTTGGCCCAGTTGCGAGCCAGTTCCTCGGGCAGTTCGACGACCTCTGCGGCCTCGAGGGGCGTGTATCCCTTGTTGGCCAGGCGCAATGCCTGGTCGTGGATGTATTTGTAGGTGTCGCGCTGGGATTCGATGAATGCGGTGATGTTCGCGTTGCCCCACACCGGCCACGTGTGCGGCCCATAGTGCACCTCGGCGGCATCTCCCCATCGCTCGAGCGTCTCGTCGAGGTAGCGCGCGAAGTTGCGGGCATCACGGGTGCGGGCGCCGCGCAGCGTCTGGATGTTGTGCAGCGAATGGTTGGCGTTCTCCGCGCAGGTCAGCGCCCGCAACTGCGGCAGCCAGATGTGCATCTCCTCGGGGGCTTCGGTGTCGGGCGCATAGAGGAACTCGAATTCGAGTCCGGCGATCTCGCGCCGGGTGCCCGTCTCGGTGATCAGATCCGTGGGGGAGATGTAGGAGACTTCGGGTCCCTTCGTGCTGGCGATGCCGATGCCGCAGGTGAGGAACCCCTTCGGTCCGGATTCGAGGAAGCCGCCGAAGGCGTACGCGGCGCGGCGTGCCATCGCGTTGCCGGCCACCACGTTCTCGCCGATCGCGTACTTGTCGAACTGGTGTCCCGGCGCGATGATCGGTACCTTCCCGGACGCCACGTCCTCGGCGTCGACGACGCCTTTCACCCCGCCGTAGTGGTCGATGTGGGTGTGGGTGTAGATCACCGCGACGACGGGCTTGTCGGTGACGTGCTCGCGGAGCAGGCTCATACCCTGCCGCGCGGATTCCACGCCTGCCATGCAGTCGACGACGACGATCCCGTCCTCACCCTCGATCACCGTGAGGTTCGCGATGTCGTTGTTGCGGACCTGATACAGCCCCTCGGTGACCTTGTACAGGCCGCCGTGTTTCATCAGCTGCGACTGCCGCCACAAGCTCGGTTCCACCGAATCGGGCGCTTCGGCGTCGTCGCCGATGAAATCGAAGTCGTGCGGGTCGAAGATCACCGAACCGTCGGGACCGACCACATTGCCGGGCAGTTCGGCGATCAGGCCCCGGCGAGCGTCGGTGAAGTCCTGCCGATCGTCCATGTCGTACCGGTGCACCGCCTCGCGGTTGCTCGCGGTGGTCGACGGTGTCGGCTCCTTCGCTCCCTGACACATGTGCAGCTCCGATCGGTCGGTGTGACGTTCGAATGGGTGCCGGATCCACCGTCGCCCGGCGTAGCGCGCCGACGCATCACCCTCCGCGGGTGAACCTGCGAGGCCTGTCGGATGCCCGCACGAGGTTGATCATATTCCGATATAGGAATATGATCGGTTGCATGGCACGAACAGCGACGACATCGGACGTCTTCAACGCGATCGCCGAGCCGCAGCGACGGCAGATCCTGATGCTGCTGCGGACGGGCGAACGGCCGGTGACGGAGCTGGCTCAGGAGCTGAGGATGAGCCAGCCGGGGGCGTCCAAACATCTGCGGGTGCTCCGGGAGGTCGGGCTGGTGAGGGACCGCCGGGCCGGCAAGCAACGGCTGTACGGCCTCGATGCCCGAGGACTGCGACCGGTTCACGAGTGGACCGGTGGCTTCGAGCGGTTCTGGAACGAGAGCTTCGACCGGCTGGACGAGTACGTGCGGGAACTCGAGCAGGAACGGCAGGAGGACTGACTGATGAGCGCAACGGAACGAGGGGTGTTTGCGCAGCCCGCGGCCGCGGACCGCGAGATAGTGATCTCCCGGATCATCGGTGCCCCGAGAGAGCTGGTCTTCGAGGCGTTCACCGAGGTGCGGCACCTGTCGCGCTGGTGGGGGCCGGACGGGTTCACCACCACCACGCGGGCGTTCGAATTTCGCGTCGGCGGAGAGTGGGTTTTCGTGATGCACGGACCGGACGGAACGGACTACCCGGAGTGGATCTCCTGGACCGACATCGTCCCGCCGCAGCGGATCGCGCTGCTCCACGGCGAGTCGCGCGGCGACCCCGATGCGTTCGTGTCCGTCCTGACGTTCGAGCCCGAAGGCGCGGCGACCCGGATCGAGATGCGCACGGCATTCCCCACCAGGGAAATTCGCGACGAGGCGGTCGAGAAATATCACGCGATCGAGGGCGGTCGGCAGACCCTCGGCAACCTGGCCGCCTACGTCCTCGGGATCGTCCGGAAGGGAGCGGAGACCTGATGGCCGGAAAGGTGTTCTTCAGCGTGTCGATGTCGCTGGACAGCTTCAACGCGCCCGGGTCCCCCGAGAACCTGATGGGCCGGCAGTGGAGGGAGCTGCAGCAGTGGGTCTTCCCGCAGCGGTTCTTCCGGGAGAACCTGACGCTCGGCGACGGCGGCGAGGAGGGGCGCGACAACGACATCCTGCGGGAGACGTTCGCGCGCACCGGCGCGAGCGTGATGGGCAGGCGCATGTTCGACGCAGGCGTGGCCGGAGGATGCGCCGTTCCACACGCCGGTCTTCGTCCTGACGCACACGAAGCGTGACTCCTGGGGGCGGCCCGGCGGGACCACTTTCCACTTCGTAGACGACGGTGTCGAGATCGCGTTCGACCGGGCACGCCGCGCCGCCGGCGACCGGGATGTCCGCATCGCCGGCGGCGGCGCAACGATCCTGGAGTACCTGAACGCCGGCCGGGTCGACGAGTTCACGATCGCGCTCTCACCCGTGCTGTTCGGCTCCGGCGTCCGCCTGTTCGAGGGCGTGGACGCGGGCCGCGTGGCCCTGGAGCCGGTCCGTGCAGAGCCGACGCAGCGGATGACCCACCTGACCTACGCGGTCCGGCAGCGGTGATCGCCCGGCAGCGTCAACCGGTCGACGGCGGCGCATGCTCACGGGTGCCCCTCACTTTCTCCGGCTGACGTTCACCGCGGTCCGGGGTGACGTAGACCATCTTCGGCATCGAGCCGATGCGCTTCGCAATTTCTCGTCCAGCGGACACCCGCGTTCCCTCGCGTCACGAACCACCGTGGATGCCTGTACCCGGCACGGCCGGAGTCCGGTACCGGCGTGGACCGTTCCGTCGTCTCGATCCCGGGCGAGAGCGAGCCCGGCGTCGCCGCCGTCGCTCTCCGCTGACGCGGCCTCTTAACGCGCCCGTGAAATTCGCGTCGAAAGGGTGTTACACGACCGCCCTACGGTGATCCGGTAGTCGACGTGAGGAGCACGAGTGAAGGCCATCGTCATCGGCGCCGGTATGGGAGGTCTCAGTGCGGGAATCGCGTTGCAGCGCATCGGCTGGGATGTGGAGGTGTACGAGCAGGTGGTCGAGAACAAGCCGGTGGGCGCGGCGATCTCGTTGTGGCCCAACGGTGTCAAATGCCTGAACTATCTCGGGCTCGAGAAACAGATCGCAGAGCTCGGCGGTCCGATGGAGACGATGGCCTACCGGGACGGATTCACAGGCGAGACGATGACCGAGTTCAGCCTGTGGCCGATCGTCGAACAGGCCGGGCAGCGGCCGTATCCGGTGTCCCGTGCCGAACTCCAGTCGATGCTGATGAACGAATTGGGCACCGAGCACATCCGATTGGGGATGCGCATGGTGGACATCGCCGACGACGGTGACGCCGTGACCGCCACCTTCGCCGACGGCAGCACCGCAACCGGCGACATCCTGATCGGCGCGGACGGGGCCAGGTCCCGCACCCGCGACCACGTGCTCGGTGAACCCGTCGAACGTCGGTATGCGGGCTACGTCAACTTCAACGGCCTCGTAGACATCGACGAGACCATCGCCCCTGCCACCCAGTGGACGACCTACGTCGGGGACGGCAAGCGTGTGTCACTCATGCCGGTCGCCGGGAGTCGCTTCTACTTCTTCTTCGACGTCCCGTTGCCCGCCGGACTCGACTACGACCGATCTGCCGCGAAAAACGTTCTCGCCGAGTATTTCTCCGGTTGGGCGCCGCAGGTGCACAAGCTGATCGGCATGCTCGATCCGTTCGCCGTCAACCGCGTCGAGATCTTCGACATCGACCCGTTCGACAACTGGGTGAAAGGGCGGGTGGCGCTGCTCGGCGACGCGGGGCACAACACCACACCCGACATCGGACAGGGCGGCTGCTCGGCAATGGAGGATGCCGTCGTACTCGCCATCGCGCTGCAGACGAACACGCTCGGCGTCGAGGACGCCCTCGTCCGGTACCGGGACCGCAGAACCGCCCGGGCGGGGGAGTTGGTGTTGCGGGCCCGCAAGCGCAGCGACGTCACCCACGCGAAGGACCCGGACGTCACGCGGGCCTGGTACGACGAACTGCGCACCGAGGACGGCACCGGCATCATCCGCGGCATCGTCTCGAACATCGTCGGTAACCCGCTGGGCTGATGCCCCGGTGTGCCCTTGTGGCGGTTCCCCGCCGCCACGAAGGCACACGGGCGGCGAAGCCGCCAGCCCGCGCGAACGGGCCCGGCTTCAGGCGACCGGCGCCCCCGGATCCGCGGCGGGCCGCACGTTCTGGTTGATGTGGAACACGTTGTCCGGGTCGTTGCGCCGCTTGATGCGGGCGAGCCGGTCGTAGTTGCCGCGATACGACGCGCGGACCCGGTCCTGACCCTCGTCCATCAGAAAGTTGACGTAGGCGCCGCCGGCCGATGTCGGGTGCAGGGCCTCCCAGTAGTCCCGGGCCCACCGGGAGATGAGTTCCGCGTTGGCCGCGTCCGGGTCGACGCCGACGATGACCCCGGCCCAGCCGCCGTCCCGGTAGGAGAACGGCGTGGCGCTCTCGGACACACGTCCGGCGGCACCGTCGATGGGGTAGAGGTGCATGGTCGAATGCCCGGTGGGCAGCGCCGCGCCGAACCGGCAGTGAACGTCGATCGCGGCATCGGAGATCTCGTTGAAGAAGTCCGCACGCCAATACCATTGCAGCCCAGCAGGATACAGTCCGTCGAACGCACTCTGCAGGGCGGTGAACGGCATGTCGTGCAGGCCCACCAGCATCGGTGACCCGAACTCCCTGATCGGTGCGAGCGCCTCGTCCGCCCGGTCGTGCGGACCGGTGTAGCACCAGACGATCACGCACGCGCCGCGACCCCACAGTTCCTCGGGGAACGGCGGCGCCGGCGGCACGGTGATCAACCCGATCCAGCCGCTCAGCTCCTCCGGCAACGACGGCAGCAGTTCGCGGTACCAGCGCATGACCTCGGCGGTGTCGGCGATGTCGTAGAGCACGGGCCCCCCGATGATCGTGCCGTGCTCGCCGATGTCGTGGCAGCGGAACGTGAACGAGGTGACGATCCCGAAGTTGCCGCCCCCGCCGCGCAGCGCCCAGAACAGGTCACTGTGCGAATCCTCGCGCGCCGTCACGAACGTGCCGTCGGCGAGCACCACGTCCGCCGCCAGCAGATTGTCGACCGTCAGGCCGAACCGGCGCGTGAGATAACCGATGCCGCCACCGAGCGTCAGACCCGCCACGCCGGTGGAGGCCAGGAACCCGGACGGGGTCGCCATCCCGAATCCCACCGTCGCGTGGTCGACGTCTCCCCAGACACAACCCGCGTCCACCCGGACGGTTTGGTGTTCGGGATCGACGGTGGTGCTGCGCATCGACGACAGGTCGACGACCAGCGCGTCGTCCCACACGCCGAGGCCGGCCGCGTTGTGACCGCCGCCGCGCACCGCGAGCTCGAGGCCGCAGTCCCGGGCGAACCGCACGCAGGCGATGACGTCGACGGCATCGCGGCAGCGCACGATCGCCGCGGGTCGTTTGTCGATCATCGCGTTGTACACGGCGCGCGCCTCGTCGTAGCCCGGATCGTCCGGGGTGATCAGATCGCCGCGCAGCGCCGCGGTCAGGTCGTCGAACGAGGCGGCAGTGGTGCCGGTCGGGGTGGTGGTCATCGGAAGCTCCATCGGTCGGCGCACGCGTCCCTCGCATGCCGGAACCGACGTTAGGAACGTGGCGTTCGCGCAGCGTTCGCCCGCCCGCGCCCGTCACCGCACGGGCGGAACGCCGAGACCGTCGAGGTCGCGTTCGCAACGACGGACCAGAGCGATGCTGCCGTGACCGGCTGCCAGCCGCGCCGCGGCCCGCAACCGCTCCGCGGCGACCGGGGCATCGTCGTACGCGGCGCGCATCCGCATCACCTCCGGCAGCCACCAGCGGTCGTCGCGGGCACGCGCGGCGACCGTCGCAGCATCGAGGGTCGCGCTCGCGGCGCCGGGCCGGTCGCGCAGCAGGTCCGCGAGCAGCGCCAGCCAATACGGCATCCGGGCGAACGAACCGGCCGCCCGCAGGTGGGCGATCCCGCGCCGGACCGCGCCGACACCGTCCTCGCCGTCCGCCCGGGACCAGCCGTCGAGGATCAGCCCCCACTCCCGGTAGTACGCGAAGTCGTACTGCGCGCACAGTTCCCGCAGTTCGGTGACCGTCTCGCGCAACTCGGGCAGATCGTGGCACAACTGCCGGGTGACCGCGCCGTACCCGAGTGCCACGGCCAGCACGAAAGGGTCGTCGCCGTCGCGGGCCAGCGCGATCGCCTCCCGGCAACGGGCGCGCGCGGCGTTGTCGTCGCCGAGCAGCCAGTGCGCGTGCGCAGCCCACGCGCATCCGTGCACGTCGGGGCGGGTGCCGACGGTCCACGAATGGGCGCCCTCGGTGAGTTCGGCGGCGAGCGCGAAATGATGCAGTGCCTCCGCCGGCCGGCCGAGACTCACCGCGGATCCCGCATACGCGAAATGAGCCGATCCGCACAGTTCGGTCTCGGGCACAACCAGTGTCAGCGCGCGGGTGACCGACCGGTGCGCCCCCGCGGTGTCGCCCCGGACGAACCGCGTCGACCACAGGCCGACGAGACCGACGATCGTCGACTCCGTGCGGCCCAGCGCGTCGGCCAGTTCGATCGAACGCTCGAGGGTGCGCTGCAACTCGGGGGAGGAATAGCCGTAACGGGCGTTGAGCGGCGCCGCCAGCGCCTCGAGTATCGCGAGTTCCTGGGCGGCCGAGCCGGTCCCCGGACGCTCGCGGACCAGCCCGAGTGCTCGTCGATGCAGCCGGATGGCCTCGGTGTAGGCGAACCGGCGGGTCGCGATGTCGGCCGCACGACGGAAATACGGCACCGCCCGATCCGGACGCCCACCCCGGGCGTACTGCTCGGCGAGCTGAGCCGACACCGGATCGGTGTCGTCGCGATGCAACAGTTCGAGCGCCTGCGCGAGCCGGCGGTGCAGCAGCCACCGTTTCGGCGCGCCGACCGTCGCGTACGCGGCGTCGCGCAACAGGTCGTGGGTGAAGTCGTAGCCCTCCCGGAACTCGGTGACGATGCGTCGGCGCCACAGTTCGTCGACTGCCCGCACGACCGCGTCCGCACCGAGATCGCTCGCTTCCGCAAGCAGGTCGAGCGTGAAATCACGTCCGACCGCGGCCGCCAGCGCAGCGACCTCCCGAGCCTCCGGGCTCGACTGCTCCACGCGGTGGTGCAACACCGACGAAAGACCCTCGACCGACAGCGCCGTGCCGTTCCGATCGGAAGCCGAACGCATCGCCTCGACGATGTACAACGGGAAGCCCCCGGTCGCCGTGTGGAGCAACGGCCGTTCCTCACCGGTGAGCGATCGCCCACCGATCGCTTCGGCCAGCCGCGTACCGTCCGCTTCGTCCAGTGGGCCCAATCGCAGCTCCGCCACCGTGCCCGACCGGCCCAGGCCTTCCGACCATTCGGCGAGCGCTGCGGCGGTGTCCGAGGTGTCGTCCCGCGCGGCCGCCGCGAGCAGCAGGGGCGCATCACGCGTCGACCCCAGGCAGAACGCGAGAAACGTGAGTGTCTCCTGGTCGCACCATTGCACGTTGTCCAGGGTCAACAGAACCGGGCGACCGTCGCCGACGAGACCGCGGGCGAGCCCTTCGAAGAAGCGATGCCGCTGCCAGGTGTCGGCGAGCGCACCGATACCGCGAGGCAGGTGGGGTTCGCGAGAGCGATCGGTGTCCGTGTCGGCGGACGGGACCAGCCGATCGATCTCGGTGCGCCATACCGGGGCGAGACCCGATCGCGCCGCTGCCACCGCCGGGGTACGCAGCCAGTCCGCGACGGGAGCCAGAGCCAGCCCACCGGAGGTCGCGAAGCACCCGCTCTGCGCCACTGTCGCACCTGCGGCCTGGGCGAGGTGCGCGACCTCGGCGAGCAACCGGGTCTTCCCGACGCCCGCGCCGCCGCGGATGAGGACCGCCCCGGGTGTTCCGGACGACGCCCGCTCCCACGCGGCGGCGAGCTGTTCGATCTCGTGTGAGCGCCCGACCAGTCCTACGGTGGTGTGTCCGCTGCGGATCGGAGTTCGCCGGCCGGGCGCGGTGTCGAGAATCCGTTCGACGAGGGCGCGCGTCGCCGGGGCCGGGGCGACGCCGAGTTCACGTTCGAGAAGCGATGCGCAGCGGTGATAGGTACTCGCGGCGCCGGCCCGGTCTCCTGTCTGCGCCTGCAGCCGCATCAGGATGCGATAGCCGGCTTCCTCGAGCGGAGCCAGCCGGACACGGCGGCGCGCGAACTCGACCGCACCCGCCGGATCGCCGGTGCGTACGAGCGCGCCGGACAGCAGATCGCACAGTTCCACGCACCGACGTTCGAGATCGGACCGGACCTCGAGTGCCCAGTCGTCGTACACGGCGGGCAGGAACTCGCCGCCGTACGAGTCGAGCGCGGTCGTCGCGTGGAGGACGGCTCCGCGCTGGTCGTCGGAGCGGGCCGCCTGCAGCGCGGCCGTGCGTTCGACGTCGAAGACGCGCAGGTCGGCGCTGCTCGACGTGCTGTCGGTCCAGCACAAGTCCTTGGCCGTCACCACGAGGGACGGTTCGTCGCCCAGCGCCTGCCTCAGATGATGGAGTTCGCGCCGCAGGTTGGTCAGGGACTGTCCCTCGGGCGAATCGGGCCAGAAGAGGGTCGCGAGCCGTTGCCTGGGCTGGGGTGTTCCCGCGTGGGCGACCAGGAACGCGACGAGCGCGAGTGCCCGCGGCGACCGGGTCACCACGGCCCCGGTCGTATCGTCGGTGATCGCCTGTTCGCCCAGAACGGAGACCCGCAGCATGCCTCGTTCCTCCCGGGATCAGGTTAGTCCCCGTTCCCGGGCGGGTGGAGGCCCGACGGCGCGGCCCCGGGGTGGATCCCCGAGGCCACACCGTTCCGGTGCCGGCGGCTACTGCACGTCGTCCATGGTTTTGCCGACGTCCGCGAGGGTCATGGGTGCGCCGAAGTCGGCGGTGAACTTCCGGGCGGGGATGTCGCACCGGTACAGGCCGCTGTCCGGGTTGAAGTCGGCGGTGGTCCAGCCCTCCGATGTGGCCTTCTCGACGTTGAAGCACGGCTGGGGCGGGATCGGGTTCTGCAGGTCGGAGGCGGCGTGCAGGCCGCCGCCGGTCCAGGCGGTTTCGCCGCGTGCGGTCTCGTAGAGGCACGTGCGGGTCAGGTCGTCGCCGCAGGCGGCGGCGGATTTGGCGAACAGCAGCCAGGACGACCAGGCGCGCATCGCCGGGAGGGTGATCTGCGCGTCCGGGGCGTACTTGGCGTACAGCTCCTTCAGCTGCTCGACGGCGGGTTCGTCGCTCTCGAGGGGTGCCACACCGCTGAGGTCGACGAGGTTGTTCTGGAAGTCGGCGGATCTGCCGAGCAGCTCGATGAACTGGGCGTTGTAGGCGTTGTTGTTCGGGTCGATCCAGTCGAGCTTGTAGTCCATGTTGGTCAGGACCTCTTCGAGCTTGGCGAGCTGGTCGAAGCTGCCCATGAAGATCAGGCCCTTGACCCCGTTGTTCTTGATGGCCTGTGCGTAGGGCGTCCAGTCCGAGACACCCATGGTCGGGTACAGCTCGTTGTAGACGACCTTTGCGCCGATCGCATCGAGCGTCTCGAGCGTCATCTGCTGAACCGCTTTGGTGATCGCCGAATCCCCGTTGATCAGACCCACGGCCTGTTTCGAATCCGGATAGGCCTCGTTCACCGTCCACGTGCGGAAACCGGTGTAGTTGTCGTACCCCGGGACCTTCGACGGTGAGGCGCTGATCTCGAGGTCGGCGCCGGCGGAGCGTTCCTGGACGGCCTGGGCGGGGAAGCTCGGGAGCAGGCAGCCCAGGCGTTCCTTGACGCCGAGGGCGTCGAGTCCGGCGCCGCCGCCGACGAGGGCGAAGTCCTCGCGGCAGGCTTCGATCATGCGTTGGCGCGGTTCCATGAGTTTGGCGTCGCGGGTGTTGGCGACGAGGGTGCGGCCGTTGATGCCGCCGTTGTCGTTGCACCAGGAGGTGAAGACGTTTGCGGCGTCGACGAATTCGGAGTTCTTGGTGAAGCCCATGTCGGTGAAGACGCCGACTTCGATCTGTTCGGCGGTGACGCCCTGGGTGGTGGCGGTGGAGGCGTCGCCGTCCTGGCAGATGTCGGTGAGGTCGCCGAAGTCCGCGGAGACCTCCGAGGACGAGTCGCTGCCGGAGCCGCCGGCACTGTCGGATTCCGTGCCGCTGCGGCCGCTACAGCCGGCAGCGAGCAACGCGATCGCCGCGACGGCGACGACGACGCGCCGCTGTCCGACACGGAATGGATGATGTCGCTTCACGAGTGTCCCCCCGCTCCGGTGGACCTGCGCGACCGCGGTGATCGGGCAGGAAGTCGGATGGTAGAAAGTCCCTCACCCCGTAGGGAAACTTTCCTCTCCGACTTGGAGAACGAAGATATTGCCTCTCGGTTCGGCCGGGAGGGTTTTCGCGGAACCCGATCGGGCATTTCGGCCGCGAGGTACCCGCGTGGGACCGGCGCCGCTGCGGCCGCGGTGTGGGATGCTCTGCGAAACGATTCCACCGCACCGGGAGACGCAGGATTGACCACTCGACCACCGCTGGGCCGGCCCGTGGGGGCGAGTGGCGAAGCGACTCGGCAGAGGATCCTGGCGGCGGCGATGCGCAGCGTCGCCGAGGTCGGCTACGTGCGGGCGACGATTCGCGAGATCGCTCGGACAGCGGGGACCACCAGCGGAAGCCTGTATCACTATTTCCCGAACAAGTCCGAACTCGTCAAGGCCGCGTTCGGCGAAATCGCCGATGTCGCGGTGCCGCGGCTCACCGAGGCTGCGACCGGTGCGGACGGCGTAGTGGGCAAACTGACGGCCTTGTTCGACGAGGCGGCCGGGTCACCCGGGAGTATCCGTACGCGGTTGCCTTCGATCGCGCGATTCGGGTCGAGAGCGCCGAGCACCTGCACCTCGGGGAGGACGCCGACACCCTGTTCGACACGCTCCGCGCCGTGGTCGTCGGCATCGTCGACCAGTTCCGCAGGGACGGCGAACCCGATCCGGGCGTCGCCTTCTGAGTGTTGAAATACGGCTGCGGGGGAATCGGGTTCTGCAGGTCGGAGGCGGCGTGCAGGCCGCCGCCGGTCCAGGCGGTTTCGTTGCGCGCGGTCTCGTAGAGGCGCTTGCGGGTCAGGTCGTCGCCGCAGGCGGCGGATTTGGCGAACAGCGGCCAGGACGACCAGGTGCGCATCGCCGGGAGGGTGATCTGTGCGCCCGGTGCGAGTGGTCGATGTCGGCCAGACCGAAGCCGGTGTCGACCCAGTCTCCTGGTCGTACCGATTCCGCTACGGACTCGGTGGAATCCATGATCTCGCTCCTTCTCGCTGTCGACGACGGCGTCGTGAAACGTGGGCTGACGATATGAAGATCCGAATGTTTTCCGGCTGTTGGCTGTTCGCGCTGCAGGGCATGCCGGGGTGATTTCCGGCGCCGGAGGTCACGATCGCGACGCGAGGTGACCGCGTGCAGTGGGTGGACGTGTGGCTCTTGGTGTTTCGGCGCGGCCGACTCTCGTCCGTGCGGGGAGAGCGCGCGGACATGCCCCGCTCGCCGCGCCCCCACGGTCGGTGGAACCGGGGAATCGCCCGCCCACGCGCGTGAAGTCTCGTGTGGTCGATACGGTTCCGTTCAGGGGAACGGCGCGTACGCTCTGATCTCAGCAAGGGATCGCCAATGTTGTGCGGAGGAATTCGCGACTGCCGAAACGGTGGGCTGACATGACCGAAGAGTCGACGACCAGCGGTTCCGATCGGAGCTCAGGCCATCCGGCGCTGCTCGCGATCCTGCTCGCGATGGCAATGTTCGTGCTGGTTGTGGACACCTCCCTCATGAACGTGTCCATCTCCGCGGTCGTCCGCGACCTCGGCACGACCGTCAGCGGCGTGCAGGCCGCCATCGCGCTCGAAGCACTCGTGTCGGCCGCGTTCATCCTCATCGGCAGCAAGGTCGGAGATCTCATCGGCCGTAAACGCGCCTACGTACTGGGCCTGCTCGGCTATGCGACGGGTGCGACGGCGATGGCTTTCGCCCAGGGCCTGACGGCCGTGATCGTCTTCTGGGCCGTCATCGGCGGGATCGGTGCCTCGTTGCTGCTCCCCGCGATGCAGTCCCTCGTCCACGGCAACTTCGAAGGCGACGCGCAGAAGAAGGTCTACGCGCTCGTCGGTGCCGCCGCGGCGATCGCCGCGGCCGTCGGACCACTGCTCGGCGGATTCATCACCACCTACCTGTCCTGGCGCATCGCGTTCGTGCTCGAAGTGGTGATCATCGCGGTCGTGCTGTCCGGTATCGGACTCGTCCGGGACGTGCCCTACACCGGATCGCGGGGGGTCGACGGGGTCGGGGCGCTCCTGTCGGTGGTCGGCATGGGCGGCATCGTGCTGGGCATCCTGGTGTGGCAGGAGGGCGGCGAATCGGTCGCCGGACTCCTCGTCCTCGGCGCGGCCGCCCTCACCGGTCTCGCCTTCTGGTTGGTGCGGCGCAAACGCCGCGGCGCGTCGGCGCTACTGGATCCGGATCTGTTCCGGTCGAAGGTCTTCCGGCTCGGCGTCACCGGTCAGATGCTGCAACAGATCGCGCTCGGCGGCGTCATGATCGCACTGCCGATCTATCTGCAGATGGTGCTCGAATACAACGCCATGCAGGCGGGCCTGTCGCTCGCCCCGCTCTCCCTCAGCATGTTCGCCGTGGCGCTGCTCGCCGGGAAGAGGGCAGGAGGTCGCCAACCCAGCACCATCATCAGGTGGGGATTCCTGCTCGTCACGATCGGGATCGCGGTGCTCGTCCCGATCGTGCCCCGCGCCGACTTCGGGTGGGGACTGCTGCTGCCGCTCGCGGTCGCCGGCTCCGGTCTGGGCCTGCTGGTCTCGCAGCTGAACAACTACACGCTCGCGCCGATCTCGGAGGAGCGGGTCAGCGAAGCGGCCGGCACCAACTCGGCGGCCGGCTCGTTCGGCCTGTCGTTCGGTCTGGCCTTCGCCGGTGCGATCCTGCTCGCGACCCTGTCGATCACGTTCACGTCGATGGCGGAGTCGAGCGACGTGCTGCCGCCCGCCGAGCAGCAACGCGTCGCGCAGGTACTCGAGGAGGACGCGGAGGTCATGAGCAACACCCAGCTCGAGGAGTTGCTCGCCGGTCAGCCCCCGGCGATCCGGGACGAGGTCGTCCGGATCAACACCGACGCGCGCCCGCTCGCCCTGCAGGTCGCGCTGCTCGTCCCGCTCGCCGCGGGACTGCTCGGCTTCGCCAACTCGTTCCGCATGGTCCGAGCCGACGGGAGGCGGGCCACCGCGCCGAACGGTTCGACGCCACTCTGACGGGGCAGGGTCACATTCATCCGTCATCGGGTCCGAGGTCACGGTCGATCATGTCGAGAATTTCCTCGCCGGTCGCGGCACGAATCCTGTCGACCGGGTCGGTCCGTGCATCGCCGGTGGCGCGGATCTCGGTCAGCAGTGTTTCCAGCCGCTCCACGATCGCGGACCGCGTCTCCCCGTCCTCGCCCACCTCGGCGAGGTCCAGTCGGAGCCGGTCGATGTCGGCACAGGCGACCGACATCGGATCCGGAACGAGTTCTGCGCGCAGGAACTCGGCGACCGCACGTGGATTCGGGTGATCGAACACCATCGTCGGCGGCAACCGGAGCCCGGTGGCGGCACCGAGCTGATTGCGGAGCGCCACGGCGGCAAGCGAGTCGAACCCGAGTTCCTTGAACGCCTGCTCCGGGTCGACCGAGTCGGGTGCGTCGTAGCCGAGTACCGTGGCCGCTTCGCCCCGGACCAGCTCGAGCATCAGATGCCGCTGCTCGGGAACCGACCGTTCCGCAAGGCGCTGAGCCCAATTCGACGACCCGGCACCCGTGGATCCGGCCCGCGCGGCGCGCGGACGGGCTTCCCGGATCAAACCGCGCAACGGCGCAGGCACATTGGGCGCGTCCGCGCCGGCGTTGTCGAACCTGGCGGCCACCACGGTGGGCACCCCGGACACCCACGCGCTGTCGAAGAGGGCCAGACCGTCGTCCGCGGTCAGCGGCGTCATTCCGCTGCGGCGAGACCGAGCGGCATCGACCGCCCCGAGTTTGCCGGTCATGGCGCTCGGTGGCGCCCACATGCCCCACGCGACCGAGAGGGCCGGTAGCCCGAGGGCGTGACGGTGCTGGGCGAGGGCGTCGAGGAACGTGTTCGCCGCGGCGTAGTTCGCCTGCCCGGGAGCGCCGAGAATGCCGGCGACAGACGAGAACACGACGAACGCCCGCACATCGGACGTCGCGGTCAGCCGATGCAGGTGCCAGGCCGCGTCGACTTTCGGCCGCAACACCGCGTCGAGGCGCTCGGGAGTGAGCGATGTCAGGGTGGCGTCGTCGATCACGCCGGCCGCGTGGACGACCGCCGTCAGCGGATGCTCCGGCGGGATCCGGCTCAGCAACTCGGCGACCGCCGCCTCGTCGGCGGTGTCGCAGGCGACCGCACACGCGTCGGCCCCCGAGTCGCTCAGCTCACGCAGCAACCGGTCGCAGTCCTCGGCGCCGGGTCCACGCCGGCTGGTCAACAGCACATGGCGTGCCCCGTGCTCGGTCACCAGGTGGCGCGCTACCAGCGATCCCAGGGTGCCGGTGCCACCGGTGATCAGAACGGTACCGCCGGGATCGAACGGGGGACCGGCCTCGCCGACGGCGCGCATTCGCCGCAACCGGGGCGCGAGAACGGCACCGTCGCGCACCGCCGACCGCGGTTCCCCGCTCGCGAGTGCGGCCGTGATTCCGGCCTCGATGTCTGCCGTGTCGTCGAGATCGAGCAGCACGAAACGGTTCGGGTGCTCGCTCTGCGCGGAGCCGACGAGCCCCCACAACGCAGCGGCAGCCGGATCGATGTCGGCGGCGCGTTCCCGCTCGGCGCCGGTGACCATCGCGTTGCGGGTCACGACAACGAGCGTGCCGTCCGCGGCATCGTCGTCGTCGAGCCACGCCTGCAGCAGATGCAGCACCCGAGCGCACAGCTCATGGGTGGCATCGGGACCACAGTCACCGGCAGGGCGGCATTCGGTGATCGCCGTCCACGGCCTCCGATCGCCGGACGGGTGCGGGAAGGTCGGACCGAGGCCCACGTCGCCGAGGACGACGACCGGACCGAGGTCGGGTGCGGCCGCGGCGACCTCGACCAGCACCCAGGACAGCCGATGCAGTCGGCGTGTCGCCACCCGTCCCGTGCCCACGCCGCCGGCCCGCGGTACCACCTGCAGTGCGTCGACGGTCAGCGCCGGCGCGCCCGCGGCGTCGACGGCGACCACGCGATACCGCCCGTCCCCGAGGTCGTCGAACGTCACCGACAGTGCCTCCGCGCCGACGGTGTGCAACCGGATCCCCGACCAGACCAGCGGCGCATCGTCCCATCCGAGCACCGGTTCGAGCGCCGCCTGCAGGAGCACCGGATGGATGCCGAACCCGTCCGGATCGGAGCCCGCGTCGAGGTGCACCTCGACATCGGCATCGCCCGAGGCGCGGGACGGTGCCCCACCGGGTGCGACGACGTCGTCGATCGTGGCCGAGGCGTTGTGCACCCACGTGTCCGAGCCTTCGGTCTCGTCCGGGATGGACGAGATCGTGACGGTGCGGCCACCGTCGGTGCCGGGCGTGGACACGAGCACGCGGATCGAGGCCTGCCCCGACGACGCGAGAAGGAGCGGGTGGTGGACGGTGAGTTCGGCGACGTGGCCGAGTCCCACGTGGTGCGCCGCGTGCAGCACGAGTTCGACCAGTACCGAAGGCAGCACAGTCCTCGCCTCGTCCGTCGCCGGCTCGGCACCGTCGTCGGTCGGTGGTGGCACGAGCCACGAATCCCGGTGCAGCGACAGCTTCCCGGTGAACATCACCGCGTCGTCGTCGAGCGTCACCGCCGCGCCGAGCAGCGGATGACCTGCCCGGCCCAGCCCCAGCTCGGCCGGATCACCGCTGGTGCGCGTCGGCGCCGTCGGCCAGAAGGACCGCCGCTGGAACGCATAGGTGGGCAGCTCCACCCGGCGACGGCCGGGCAGCATCCGATCCCAGTCGATCGTGGCGCCCCGCACGACGGCGCCGGCGACCGCCCCGACGAACTCGTGCGCTTCGTCGCCGCGACCGGGCAGCGTGGCGATCGTGGTCGGGACGACCTCGGAGGCGAGAGCCGTCAGGGTCGCACCGGGACCGACTTCGACGAGACGGGTGACGCCGAGGTCGTCGAGTGTGCGCACCCCGTCGTGGAAACGCACGGTGCGCCGGAGGTGCTGTGCCCAGTAGCCCGGTGACCCCAGTTCCTCGGCGGTGGCGACACGTCCGGTGACGTTGGAGATCACCGGAATCTCCGGCGGTTGTGCCGACAGTGTCGACACCACCTCGGTGAACCGGTCGAGGACGGGCTCCATCAGGGCCGAATGGAAGGCCCGGCCGACCCGCAGGGTGGTGGTCTGCACTCCGTCGGCGGACAGTTCGGCTGCGACGGCGCGGACGTCGCGTTCGCCGCCCGAGAGGACAACCGCGTCGGCGCCGTTGACGGCGGCGAGATCGACGCGGCCGTCGAGCCGCGGCAGGATGTCCTCCTCACCGGCTCGCACGGCGATCATCAGGCCCGGTTCGGTCGACTGCATCAACCGGCCACGGACAGCCACCAGGGCGGCGGCATCGGCCAGGCCGAACACCCCGGCGACGTGGGCGGCGGTGATCTCTCCGATCGAATGGCCGATCAGATGGTCGGGAGTGATGCCCCATTCCCGCAGCAGCCGGTACAGCGCGACCTCGAGCGCGAACAGCGCCGGCTGGGTGTATTCGGTGCTGTCGAGTCTCGCGCCACGGGTCTCGTCCCAGAGCACCTGCCGCACCGGTGTTTCCACATGCTCGTCGAGTGCGGAACAGACCTCGTCCAGGGCACGGGCGAACACCGGATAGGTCTCGTAGAGGCCGCGGCCCATCCCGATCCGCTGCGCACCCTGGCCGGTGAACATGAACGCCGTCCTGCCGCGGCTGCTCGTCCCCGTGACGACGTTGCTACCGGACCGTCCGGTGGCGAGGCGGTTCAGCCCATCGAGCAGTTCGGCAGGCGTGTCTCCGATCACCGCGGCGCGGTGGGGGAACCCGGACCGGGTGGTGGCCAGTGAGTACGCGAGGTCGGCCGGATCCGGAAGGTCCTCGCTCCGGTCGAGGAATGCCACCAGCCGCGTGGCCTGCGCGCGCAGCGCATCCTCGGACCTTCCCGAGATCACCCAGGCCAGCGGGGCCGCCGACGGCGGTGAAACCTCCGGCACGGCCGTGTCGGAAGCCTGTTCGAGGATCATGTGCGCGTTCGTGCCACTGATCCCGAACGACGACACCCCGGCGCGCCGGGGCCGTCCGGTGTCCGGCCACGTCACCGGCTCGGCGAGCAGGGAGACCTCGCCCGCGGTCCAATCGACGTGGCGGGTCGGTGTGTCGCCGTGCAGGCTCGGCGGCAGCACCCCGTGCCGCATCGCCATCACCATCTTGATCACACCGGCCACCCCGGCCGCCGCCTGGGCATGGCCGATGTTCGACTTGACCGATCCGAGCCACAACGGCCGTCCGTCCCGACCCTGCCCGTAGGCGGCGAGCAGTGCCTGCGCCTCGATCGGGTCCCCGAGTCGCGTGCCGGTGCCGTGCGCCTCCACGGCGTCGATGTCGGCGGGGCCGAGCCCGGCGGACCCCAGTGCCTGCCGGATCACGCGTTCCTGGGACGGCCCGTTCGGGGCGGTCAATCCGTTGGAGGCCCCGTCCTGATTGACCGCCGAGCCGCGGATGAGGGCGAGCACCCGGTGACCGTTGCGTTCGGCATCGCCGAGCCGCTCCAGCACCACCATTCCCGCACCTTCGCTGAGCCCGGTGCCGTCCGCCCGGTCCGAGAACGGCTTGCAACGGCCATCCGGCGCGAGCCCGCGCTGACGGCTGAACTCGATCAGCACGCCGGGGGTGGCCATCACCGTCGCGCCACCGGCCAGCGCCAGCGCGCACTCCCCGTCGCGCAGCGCGCGAGCCGCCAGATGCACGGCCACCAGGGATGATGAGCAGGCCGTGTCGACGGTGACGGCCGGACCGGTGAAACCGAGCAGGTACGAGATCCGGCCGGAGGCCACACTGTTGCTCGTCCCGGTCATCAGGTAGCCCTCGGCGTCGACGTCGCGCCGGGTCATCAGATGGAAGCCGTAGTCGCCGCCCATCAGCCCGACGTACACGCCGGTGTCGGAGAGACCGGGTGCATCCGGCCGGATTCCCGCGTGTTCCAGCGCTTCCCAGGCACTTTCGAGAAGCAGCCGGTGCTGCGGATCCATCGCAATCGCCTCGCGGGGGCCGATGCCGAAGAACGCGGCATCGAATTCTCCGGCGTCGTAGAGGAATCCACCTTCCTTCATGTACGTGGTGCCGGTCCGCTCCGGATCGGGGTCGTAGACCTCGTCGAGATTCCAGCCCCGGTTGTGGGGGTACGCGCCCACGGCGCTCCGGCCGTCGCGCACGAGTCGCCACAGGTCGTCGGGGGAGTGCACCTCGCCCGGATATCTGCAGGCCATCCCGACGATTGCGATCGGGTCGTCGTCCCTGCGGGTGCGGGCCGGTGCGGTCGTCGGCTGCGGAGCGGTGTCGGCGCCGAGCAGACGGGTGAGCAGTTCCCGGGCCAGTTCGTCCGCGGTGGGGTAGTCGAACACCACGGTCGCCGCCAGCTTGACCCCGGTCGCGGTCGCCAGCTGATTGCGCAATTCCACCGCGGTCAGCGAATCGAAGCCCAGTTGCTTGAAGGCCCGGTCCGGGTCGATCGCGTCGCCGCCGTCGTAGCCGAGTGCCGCGGCCACGTGGGTGGTGACGATGTCCAGCACCCTGCTGTACCGGTCGCCCGGCTCCAGCGCGCGCAACTCGTCGGCCAGCCCGCTCGGCGACGCGGTGGCCGCGACCCGGCGGCGCCGCGTCCCGAGGACCCGGCGCAGGATCGGCGGCAGCGACTCTCCCTCGGTTCGCGCGGCGCGCGTCGAGAGCCGTAACGGCACCAGCAGGGGACGGTTCACGGCGAGCCCGGCATCGAACAGTGCCAGCCCCGAGTCCACGTCGATGGTGTCGATACCGCTGCGCTGCAACCGGTCCAGATCGGCAGCATCGAGATGGGACGTCATGCCGCTCGGGCGATCCCACAACCCCCAGGCCAGGGAGATCGCCGGGAGCCCACGGACGCGGCGGTGCTGGGCCAGGGCGTCGAGGAAGACGTTCGCCGCCGCATAGTTCGACTGCCCGGCGCCGCCGAGGACACCCGCCGCGGAGGAGAACAGAACGAACGCCGTCAGGTCCCGGTCGCGGGTGAGTTCGTGCAGGTGCCAGGAACCGTCCAGTTTGGGTCGCAGCACCGCGTGCAACTGATCCGCGCTCAGGGTCGCGGCGGTGGCATCGTCGAGGACCCCGGCGGCGTGGATCACGCCGGTGAGGTCGGGTATCCCGTCCAGCAGAGCGGCCACGGCCGCGCGGTCGGCCACGTCGCACGCGGCGATCCGGGCATCGGTTCCTGTCGCGGCGAACTCGTCGCGCAGGGCGGATGCGCTTCCGGCGTCGAGCACGTGCCGGCCGGTGAGCACCAGCTTGCGCACTCCGTACCGGGTGGCGAGGTGGCGGGCGATCAGCCGGCCGATGGTCCCGGTGCCACCGCTGATCAGGACGGTGCTGTCCGGGCCGAACGGCGGCGGGTCCGATTCGGCGGGTGCCGCTCCGGTGAGCATCGGTGTCAGCAGTGCGCCGTCTCGGACGGCTACCTGGGATTCGTTGCAGGACAATGCTGTCGACAACAATTCAGGAGAGGGGAGTGAGCCGGCCGGTCCGTCCAGGTCCATAAGGGTGATGCGATCGGGATGCTCGTTCTGCACAGCGCCGACCAGGCCCCAGGTGGGTGCGGCGGCCACGTCGACCGGCTCGTCGTCGCGGACCGCGACCGCGTGCCCGGTCGTGACCAGCAGGCGGGTCTCGGCCAGGCGCTCGTCTCGGAGCAAGGACTGCACCGCGCGCAGCGTCGTCTCGGCGGCGGCGTGCGCCCGGGTCGGCGTATCCGGCTCTTCGCCCGGTTCGGCGGCCAACCACAGGACCCGGCCGGCGGGATCATCCCCGGCGAGCGCCGCAGACAGTGGCATCGGATTCGCCGGCATCGGATTCGCGGGCGCCGCGGCGGAGGAGCCGATCGGCATCCACTCCACGCGGTAGAGGCCGGCCCTGACTCCCGGGACCGGCACCCCCGCCGCGCCGAGGGGGCGCAGCGTCAACGAGTCCGCGGTCACCACCGGTCGCCCCGTCGCGTCGTAGGCCGATATCCGGTAGCGCTCGGGCCCGGTCGTGGCGATGTGCACCCGCAGAGCGGTGGCGCCCACGGCGTGCACCTGCACGTCGCGCCAGACGAACGGCAACCGGACACCGGTCTCGGCGGTTCCGAGCGCGATCACGTGCAGCGCGGCGTCGAGCACCGCCGGATGGATCCCGTACCCGGCGACCGTCGCGGCCGGGTCCTCGCCGCTCAGGCGCACCTCCCCGTAGAGGTCGTCGCCGCGGCGCCACGCCGCGCGCAGGCCCCGGAAGGCCGGACCGTACCCGTAGCCGGCCTCGTCGAGCAGGTCGTAGAGACCGCGAACGTCGACCGGTACGGCATCGGCCGGTGGCCACTGCGGTTCCGGGAAGTCGGCAGCATCCAGGGACTCCGTCGTGAGCGTGCCGGTGGCGTGCCGGGTCCACGGGGCGCCCGGCGAGGCATCGGTGGGCCGGGAGTGCACCACCACCGCGCATCGTCCGGTGTCGGCGTCGGTGAGCACGCTCACCTGCACCGCGACCTCACCGTCGGTTGGGATCACCAGTGGTGCCTCGAGCGTGAGCTCGTCGAGCCGGCCGCAGGCGACACGGTTCCCCGCGTGCAGCGCGAGGTCCACGAAAGCAGTTCCGGGCAGCACGACCGTGTCTCCGACCATGTGATCGTGCAGCCAGGGAAGACGGTGCAGGGACAGCACACTCGTGAACACTGCGCCCCGGCCGTCACCGAGTTCGACCGAGGCGGCGAGCATCGGGTGCCCGCCCGCGTCGATGCCCGCCGACGCGACATCGCCCTCCGGTGCGGTGCCGTCCAGCCAGTAGCGGTGGGGCTGAAAGGCATACGTGGGCAGGTCCACCCACTGCTGCCGCTCGGGACGCCGGGCCCATCGCACCCGGTCCCACCCGACCTGCACCCCGTGAACGTGTGCGTCCGCGAGGGCAGCGGTGAACTGACGGAGGTCCGCCCGGTCGCGCCGGAGGGTGCCGACGACACGTCCGGCGGCGCCCTCCGCCTCGAGGGTTTCCTGCATCGGCACGGTCAGGACGGGATGGCTGCACGACTCGATGAACAATCGATATCCTTCTGCGGCAAGCGATCTCGTCGCGAGTTCGAAGCGGACCGGGTGGCGCAGATTCCGATACCAGTAGTCGGCGTCGAGCGTGGCGCCGTCCAGCTCGCCCCCGGTCACCGCCGAGTAGAACGGAATCCTCGACCGGCGGGGCCGGATCGGGGCCAGCACGTCGAGGATCGGTTTGCGCAGGACCGACACGTCCGCGCAGTGCGAGGCGTATTCGACCGCGATCCGGCGGGCCTGGACGCCGTCGCCGCGCCACTGCCCGATCAGCACGTCGAGAGCGTCGCCGGGACCGGACACCACCGTCGCGGACGGCCCGTTGACCGCTGCCACCTCGACGGCGCCGGACCAGTCGGCGATCGTGTCCCGCACCACGTCCGCGGGCAGCGCCACCGAGGCCATCCCGCCGCCGCGCCGCGCCGACGCTGCGATCACCCTGCTGCGCGCCGCGACGACCAGTGCTGCGTCGGAAAGGCTCAGCGCACCGGCGATGTATGCGGCGGCGATCTCACCCTGCGAATGTCCGACCACCGCCGCGGGCTCGACACCGTGAGAACGCCACAACTGCGCAAGCCCGACCATCATCGCGAACAGCGCCGGTTGCACCACGTCGACGCGGTCCAGCGAGGCCGGATCCCGGTCGCGCAGTACCTCGAGCAGCGCGAACGTCGTGTGCGGCGCCAGCGCCTCGGCGCATTCGCGCACGGTGTCGGCGAACACCGGCGACGTGTCCAGCAGTTCCGTGGCCATACCGGCCCACTGCGAACCCTGGCCGGGAAAGACGAACACCGGCCGGTCACCGGCCTCCGACGCGACGCCGGTGACGACGTCGGCGCTCGGGGCACCGCGACCGAGCGCGTCGAGACCGCCGAGCAGGGTCTCGGACCGTGCGCCGATCACGGCGGCGCGGTGGTCGAACGTGGCACGCGAACCCAGCAGTGTCCCGGCCACCGCGGCGGGCGTCAGGTCGGGGTGGGCGGACACGTACTCGCGCAACCGCGTGGCCTGTGCGCGCAGCGCGGACTCGGTGTGGCCCGACACGAACCAGGCCACGACCTCGTCCGCGGGGGCGCCGGTGTCGGGAGGCGGCTCGTCCGGTGGGGACTGTTCCAGCACGACGTGAGCGTTGGTGCCGCTGATACCGAACGAGGAGACCGCCGCCCGGCGGGGTCGGTCGAGTTCGGGCCATTCCCGGTTCTCGGTCAGCAGGGACACGGCCCCGGCGGACCAGTCGACGTGCGGGGTGGGCCGGTCGATGTGCAGTGTCTGCGGCAGGACGCCGTGCCGCATCGCCATGATCATCTTGATCACCCCGGCGACCCCGGCGGCAGCCTGGGTGTGCCCGAGATTCGACTTCACCGAGCCGAGCCACAGCGGCCGGCCGGCCGGACGATCGCGGCCGTACGTCGCCAGCAGGGCGGACGCCTCGATCGGATCGCCCAGGGTGGTGCCGGTACCGTGCGCCTCGACCACGTCGACGTCGGCCGGGCCGAGTCGGGCATCGCCGAGCGCCTGCCGGATCACGCGCTCCTGGGCCTGCCGGTTCGGCGCGGTCAGGCCGTTGCTGGCGCCGTCCTGGTTGACGGCGCTGCCCCGGATCACGGCGAGGATCCGCCGGCCGTGACGCTGCGCGTCGGACAACCGTTCCAACGCGATCATCGCCGCGCCCTCGCCCCATGCGGTGCCGTCGGCGGCGGCCGAGAATGCTTTGCACCGCCCGTCGCGGGCCAGTCCACGCTGGCGGCTGAACTCGACGAACACCGCCGGCGTCGCCATCACGGTCGCCCCACCCGCCAGGGCCAGTTCGCACTCACCGCTGCGCAGCGCCTGCATGGCGAGGTGGATGGACACGAGCGACGACGAGCAGGCGGTGTCGACGGTGATCGCCGGCCCGGACAGGCCGAAGCTGTACGCCACCCGGCCGGAGGCGACGCTCATGGCGTTACCGGTGATGAAGTAGCCCTCGAGGTCCGCGGGGGGCCGGCCCCCGGCCCGCGCCGCGTAGTCGATACCGGACAGCCCCGTGAACACCCCGATCCGTGAACCGTGCACCGATCGCGGATCCAGGCCGGCACGTTCGAACGTCTCCCAGCTCGTTTCGAGCAGGAGCCGCTGCTGCGGGTCCATCGCCAGCGCCTCACGCGGCGAGATGCCGAAGACCGCGGGATCGAACCCTGCCGGGTCGTCGAGAAAACTGCCGTGCAACGTGTAGGTCTTACCGGCCTGCTCCGCTTGCGGATCGTAGAGTTCGGCCGAATTCCAGCCTCGGTCCTCGGGAAACCCGGTGACGGTCTCCGAACCGGATTCCACCACGTGCCACAGATCCTCGGCGGACCGCACGCCACCGGGGAACCTGCAGCCTGTCCCGATGACGGCGATCGGTTCGTGACGCACGGCCTCGGACTCGCGAAGCTGCTCTTTGACCTGGTAGAGCTCGGCAGTGACCCTCTTCAGGTAGTCGAGGAGTGTTGCTTGATCGGTCATCAGAGTCAGCTCCTAGCCGAGCGCCCCCCGTGCCGTCGCAGAGCCTCGATTCTATCCGCGGCTCCTGCCCCGGAAGCAGGGTTCCATGCATCGCCGGTGCAGATTCCTCTCGCGTGATCGATGACGTCCGCCGCATGGGGCGGTCGTGTGGACGGATCCTCCCTTCCGTGCAGGCGGGAGGCCCGAGACGAGGAGACGCGGCCATGCACACCGCGCACCGAGAGAACGTGACCGCCACCTCGAGCGCTGCCGCACCCGCCGCCCGGGTGTTCGCGAGGGTAGCCCCCTCTTTCCCTCCGGCAGGACCGAGATCGGTCGGGCCGAAACGGCGTCCCAGTACCGCCGACGGAGGATTCTGGACCGGAGGCCCTGTTCCGCGGGGAAACAGTGACGATCGGAGCGAGTGCTGTGGACGAAGATCGGAAACCCGACGATTTCGACGACCTCGACGACGACACGAAACGTGATGCGCTGGAACAGGCACACGAGATTCAGCAGATGTACGAGCCCGGTGCCAGACCTACGGTGACGGTGCCGGGAACCGACGGAATGGTCTCGGGTACCGCGTTTGCCGACCTCGTCGAGTCGGAGGATGGGTCGACGACGGGCGAAGGGCAGTCGCAGGACGGCACAGCGGGGGAGGGCCATCGATAAGCCCAGGCCAGTCAGGTGTTCCTGACCGGCCGCGCTGCACACCACCGCGTCGCCGGTTTCGTCGCCGTCGGCGGTGCGCGCCGGAGGTTTCTCCACGGCGGGCACCCCGTCGGAAGACAAGGCTGTCACTGTCCGCTCGATGGTCAGATGCGCAGCGCGACCTTCGACTCGGAGCGTGGCGACCCGGTTTCCGAATGTCGGACCGGCCCCCCTGTTCCAGGTGATGGGGTGGCCGGTACCGGCGAACCGGTCGCCGGCACTGTGCGTTCGAATCAGGGACGCGTCGTCGCCGGGATGCGGCCACACCTCGCGCCCATCCAGACGTACCTCGTAGCGCTTGGTGGATCCCGGTTCCAAGTCCTCGACCGAGACGAGGACGTAGTGGTGGCCTGCCACCGTCCACGTCTTCTCCGAGTTACCGAGGACCTGCACGGTACACGGAGCGGACGTCGAACGTCCCCAGGACGATTCCGGTGAATTCCGCGCCGATTTCGGACCGCCTGCAGGGTCGCGCCGGAACGGATGTCGGGCCGCAGTTACCAGCCGCGCTCGCGCCACTCACCGAGGTGCGGGCGCTCGGCGCCGAGCGTCGAGTCCTTGCCGTGCCCCGGGTAGATGACGGTGTCGTCGCCGAAACGGCCGAACAGCTTCGTCTCGACGTCGTCGAGCAGCGACGTGAACTTCTCCTGATCGGCGGTCTTGCCGATGCCGCCGGGGAACAGACAGTCACCGGTGAACACGTGGTGCCGGCCGGTGCCCTGCTCCTCGAGGACCAGGGCGATCGAGCCGGGGGTGTGCCCGGACAGGTGCAGCACCTCGAACGACAGCTCACCGATCTCGACGGTGTCGCCCTCCATGAGCATCCGGGCAGGGGTGACGGGCAGCGGCTCGGCGTCGAGCGGATGCGCGGCGGTCGGCACACCGGTGGCCTCGGCGACCTGCTCGAGCCCCTGCCAGTGATCCCAGTGCTGGTGCGTGGTGACGATCAGCTCGAGTTTCGGTGCGTTCTCTGCGAGGTAGCCGACGAGCAGGTCCGGCTGGTTCGCGGCGTCGATGAACAGTGACTTGCCGGTCGCGGTGTCGGTGATGAGGTAGGTGTTGTTGTCCATCTGGCCGACGGAGAGCTTGACGATGGTCGCGCCGGGGATCGTACGGCGCTGCGCGGGGCCGCCGGGGGAGACCTCCCCGGTGTAGTGGTCGTCGATGGTCACGGGCTGCTGCGTCATGTGGTGAACGTTACCGCCGGGGAACATCTGCCGAGGTGAGGAGGTTGAGAACAGGAACGTGTCGGTGGGCGCGCCTACCATGGCACAGTCCGGTGTCGCGCGATTCGGCGCCGGCTCCTCGAAACACAACCGGACTGTCCGCACCCACCAGGTGCGAGGTCCGAAGGAAGGACGTGGCGTGGCGGATCGCCTGATCGTGCGAGGTGCGCGGGAGCACAACCTGCGCGGAATCAACGTGGACCTCCCACGGGACAGCCTCATCGTGTTCACCGGGCTGTCCGGGTCCGGCAAGTCGAGCCTCGCGTTCGACACGATCTTCGCCGAGGGCCAGCGGCGTTACGTCGAATCGCTGTCCGCGTACGCACGGCAGTTCCTCGGTCAGATGGACAAGCCGGACGTCGACTTCATCGAGGGCCTGTCCCCGGCGGTGTCCATCGACCAGAAGTCCACCAACCGCAACCCGCGGTCGACCGTCGGCACCATCACCGAGGTGTACGACTACCTGCGTCTGCTGTATGCCCGCGCCGGTACGCCGCACTGCCCGATCTGCGGCGAGCAGATCGCGCGGCAGACGCCGCAGCAGATCGTCGACCAGGTCCTCGACATGGAGCCGGGACTCAAGTTCCAGGTCCTCGCGCCGGTCGTGCGCACCCGCAAGGGCGAGTTCGTCGACCTGTTCGAGCAGCTCACCGTCCAGGGCTTCGCCCGCGTGCGCGTCGACGGCGTGGTGTACCCGCTGACCGACCCACCGAAGCTCAAGAAGCAGGAGAAGCACGACATCGAGGTCGTCGTCGACCGCCTCGCCGTCAAGGCCACCGCCAAGCAGCGGCTCACCGACTCGATCGAGACGGCGCTGCGCCTCGCCGAGGGCATCGTCGTGCTCGACTTCGTCGACCGCGACGAGAACGCCCCGGACCGGGAGCGCCGCTTCTCCGAGAAGCTCGCCTGCCCGAACGCGCATCCGCTGTCCATCGACGATCTCGAGCCCCGCTCGTTCTCGTTCAACTCCCCGTACGGTGCCTGCCCCGAGTGCACGGGGCTCGGTGTCCGCAAGGAGGTCGACCCCGAACTCGTGGTGCCGGACCCCGAAGCGAGCCTCGAGGACGGCGCGATCGCCCCGTGGTCGTCGGGACAGAGTTCCGAGTACTTCAACCGGCTGCTGTCCGGGCTCGGCGACATCATGGGCTTCGACCTGTCGACCCCGTGGAACAAACTGCCCGCCAAGGCCCGCAAGGCGATCCTCGAGGGCAGCACCGAACAGGTGCACGTCCGCTACAAGAACCGCTACGGCCGGGTGCGTTCGTACTATGCCGAGTTCGAGGGCGTCATGCCCTTCCTGCATCGCCGGCTCGAGCAGACCGAGTCCGAGCAGATGAAGGAACGCTACGACGGGTACATGCGCGACATTCCGTGCCCGGCGTGCGAGGGTGCCCGGCTGCGGCCGGAGATCCTGTCGGTCACGATCTCCGCCGACGGCGGGCACAAGTCCATCGCAGAAGTGTGCGACCTGTCGATCGGCGAGTGCTCGGCCTTCCTGAACAGCCTCACCCTCGGCTCCCGCGAGGAGGCCATCGCGGGATCGGTGCTCAAGGAGGTACAGGCGCGCCTCGGCTTCCTGCTCGACGTCGGCCTCGAATACCTCACGCTCTCGCGCGCGGCGGCGACCCTGTCCGGAGGAGAGGCGCAGCGCATCCGGCTCGCGACGCAGATCGGGTCCGGTCTCGTCGGTGTGCTGTACGTCCTCGACGAGCCGTCCATCGGACTTCACCAGCGCGACAACCGCCGTCTCATCGAAACCCTCACGCGGCTGCGAGATCTCGGCAACACGCTGATTGTCGTCGAACACGACGAGGACACCATCCGTGCGTCCGACTGGGTCGTCGACATCGGACCGTTCGCCGGTGAGCACGGCGGCCGGGTCGTGCACACCGGAACGTACAAGCAGTTGCTGGACAACACCGAGTCGCTGACCGGCGCGTACCTGTCCGGGCGCCGAAGCATCGACGTGCCGCCGGTGCGCCGGCCGATCGACCGGAAACGTCAGGTCACCGTCGTGGGCGCCCGCGAGAACAATCTGCGCGGCATCGACGTGGCGTTCCCGCTCGGTGTGCTCACGAGCGTCACCGGCGTATCCGGTTCCGGCAAGTCCACGCTGGTCAACGACATCCTCGCAACGGTGATGGCCAACAAGCTCAACGGCGCCCGCCAGGTGCCGGGCCGGCACACCCGTGTCAACGGTCTCGACCAGCTCGACAAGCTCGTGCAGGTCGACCAGTCACCGATCGGCCGCACCCCGCGGTCGAACCCGGCGACCTACACCGGCGTGTTCGACAAGATCCGCACCCTGTTCTCGCAGACCACCGAGGCGAAGGTGCGCGGCTACCAGCAGGGGCGGTTCTCGTTCAACGTCAAGGGCGGACGCTGCGAGGCGTGCTCCGGCGACGGCACCCTCAAGATCGAGATGAACTTCCTGCCCGACGTGTACGTGCCGTGCGAGGTGTGCCACGGAGCCCGCTACAACCGCGAGACCCTCGAGGTGCACTACAAGGGCAAGAACATCGCGGAGGTGCTCGACATGCCGATCGAGGAGGCCGCCGAGTTCTTCCAGCCGGTCACCTCGATCCACCGGTACCTCAAGACCCTCGTGGACGTCGGACTCGGATACGTGCGGCTCGGGCAGCCCGCGCCGACTCTGTCCGGTGGTGAGGCCCAGCGCGTCAAGCTCGCGGCGGAACTGCAGAAGCGCTCGAGCGGGCGCACCGTGTATGTGCTCGACGAGCCGACCACCGGCCTGCACTTCGAGGACATCCGCAAGCTTCTCGGTGTCATCAACGGCCTCGTCGACAAGGGCAACACGGTCATCGTCATCGAGCACAACCTCGATGTCATCAAGACCGCGGACTGGGTCATCGACATGGGCCCGGAGGGCGGCTCGGGCGGTGGCACCGTCGTCGCGCAGGGCACCCCGGAGGACATTGCGGCCACCGAGGCCAGCTACACGGGCCGGTTCCTCGCCGAGGCGCTCAACGTCACGCCCGCCCCGGAGCCGGTCCGTAAGAAGCCTGCCCGCAAGCGTGCCCCGAAGAAGGCCGCCGCGGTCGGGTAGGCGCTCCCGGGTCGAAAGCGCGCCGCGGCGGGACTCGACGTTCCGGCCGCGGCGCCCTTCGCTCGTCAGTAGACGGGGCCGGTGTACTTCTCGCCGGGTCCCTTGCCGGGCTCGTCGGGATGCGCCGACGCCTCGCGGAACGCCTTCTGCAGCGCCTGCAGTCCCTCACGGATGGGTCCGGCGTGCGGCCCGAGGTACTCGACGGACGCGGTGACCAGTCCGGCCAGCGCGGTGATGACGCGTCGCGCTTCGTCGAGGTCGAGGTGGACGCTGTCGTCGGGGTTCTCGTCGCCGAGGCCCAGCTTCTCGGCAGCGGAACTCATCAGCATCACCGCGGCGCGGCTGATCACCTCGACGGCGGGGATCTCGGCCAGGTCGCGAACGTCGTCGGCGGGCGTCTCGGGGGTGTCGGTCATGCCGTCGAGGATCCCACCCCGGTTCCGGTGGACCGTTCTCGGGTCGGCCCCGGCGCTGCCCGATTCGAACCTCACGTGCAGATTTGCTACTCTTGATGTCACGACCGCCCACGTGGAACACGCGTGGGCAGCAAAGTGGAGTCCGACTCCCACCTCTGGCGGCACATCGTTGCAGCTCAGTGGTCCGGTCCGCCCCGCGCCTCGTGTGCTGTGGGTGACTCGCCGTGATGGCGGGCGACGAGCGTGCAGCTTCGGCTGCCGGTTCTTCGGGCCGGTCGGTAATCGGACCCCGCGTGGCGCTTGAAGCACCGCAGCGGGGTCTTTTCGTCGAGGAATGTCGGGCCCCGCGTGCTGCGGCGCGGTCAACAGACCGCACCGCTCTACCTAGGAGGCCCCATCAGCGCTGAGACTCGCATCAACGAACGCATCCGAGTTCCCGAGGTCCGACTCGTCGGACCGGGTGGTGAACAGGTCGG
>NZ_LRRH01000118.1 GCF_001646785.1 Rhodococcus phenolicus | reverse complement strand
CACAACACGGAATCGCAGACGATCTCGGCCACCGAGTTACACCACTCTATGGGGCACTACTCCGGTCCACAAATTCTCGTCGCACACGACGCCGTTATCGATCGTCAGGCCGGCACCTTCCAACCACTCCACCGCGGGGATCGCGCCCGCTCCGACAACCACGAGATCCGCGTCGATCACCGTGCCATCCTCCAGGACAACACGTTGGACGCGACCGTCACCTTCGATCGATGCCACACCGACACCGCACCTGAGGTCGGTGCCGTTCCGAGTGTGCAACGAAGCAAGGACAGCGCCCATCTCCTGTCCGACTGCCCTGACAAGAGGAGTCGGAAGTGCCTCGATCACCACCGGCACCAGACCCCGTTTGCGGGCACCCGAGGCCACTTCCGATCCGATGAATCCGGCACCGATCACGACGGTGCGAGCACCGGCGTCGAGCGCCGCACGCACGGACACCGCGTCGTCAACCGTCCGTAGCGTATGCACTCCAGCCAGATCAGCGGTGCCGGGCAAGCTACGAGCCTGCGCGCCCGTCGCGATCACCAGCGCGTCGTAGCGCACTTCCCGACCGTCGGCGAGGAACACGATCCGGTCTGCGGTATCCAGCCCGACCGCCGCCGTACCCAGGAGCAGTTTCACATCCAGTTGGTCCGTGATCACCGACTCCGCGCGAAACTCCGTCGACACAGGACCCTCGTCAGATTTGTCGAGGTAGGCCTTGGACAGGGGCGGACGGTCGTATGGAAGGTGACGTTCGGCCCCGATCAGGGTGATACGCCCCTCGAATCCCTCCGTGCGGGCCGCTTCGACGGCACGCAGACCGGCGAGCGAGGCGCCGACCACCACGAGATGGCGATCATCGGACATGATTTCTACCCTTCGATCAGGCGCAGAGCCTCGGTGGGGCACCCGGAAACGGCATCACGCACACCCTCGAGGTCCTCATCGGAAACATCGTCGGTCAGCAACACGAGCTCACCGGCATCGTCGACCTCGAACACGTTGGGCGCCAAGGACTCGCAAATTCCGAGCCCGGTGCACTTGGTGTAATCCACGGCGATCTTCATGGTAGGACTCCTTTCGTCCCGGTAACTGTCAAGCGGTAGTGGTTGTCGCGCCAATCGGAAAACGTTCCTTGATCTGTTCGACGACGATCTGTGCCGTCTCGGCACATGCGGTAGTGCCACCGTTGGCGTATTCCTTGACGCCGTCGCCGACGTTCCACAAGTTCTCGATCGGTGTCGTGTTCGGCAGGTCGAAGCCGGCCACGGCACGCTGCGGAGGCCAGCCGTCGCGAGTGACATTGATCGAGAGAATCCGCGCCTCGTCGAACCCGTCTATCTCCGCACGCAACTCGTCCATCAAGATCTTCGTTTCGGCGTCCTCGTCGAACTTCCCGACCGAGGGCTGCGGCACGGCTGTACCCACGTACAGGTACCAGCCATCGGGTGACATTTCCGGGCACAAGTCGCTGAAGTTGGCGACATAGCAGAGTCGCCTGGTATTGGCGAAACTGAGCATGCCCGGGGCTTCGATGAGCTTGCGCCGACTGGCGAAGTTCACCGTGATCATCGACGTGGGACGGTCTCCGCGGCGTACCACATCGAGGTAGTCGGCGGGGAGATTTTCTTCCCCGACGATCCCGACAGTCGCGGCCGGCCCGATGTCACTGGCCGCGAAACGGCACGTGACATCGAGGGTCTCCCCGCCGCGCGTGACGGTCGCGCCGACCACCACTCCGCCTTCGACGTTCAGCTTGGTGACCTCACTGTTCAACCACAACTGACCACCGTCGCGCTCGAAGGCCTCGGCGAGCGACTTCCAGATTCCGATGGTGCCCTCGGGGCAGAATCCGAATTTCTTGAAGGCGCTCTTACGGGTGAAGTAGGTGAGGAAGACACGCGCGGGCAGGTCCTCGGAGCCGACAGCGAAGACCGAACCACACATATTGCGGAAGATGCCGTGGACGGACTCGTTCTTGGTGTACTTGCTCACCCAGTCCGCGGTCGACATCTCGTCCTCAGGCATGCCGGAGTCATTGCGTGCTGCGCCGATTCCCTTGACGATCTTCGCTGCCTGACGGCTGAGCTTTCCGAGAAGAAACCCCCATCCGCCACTGGAGACGTCGACATCCTTGCCTCCGAGTCGGTACAGGATCGGCGGCTGCGGCGAGCGGACGTCGAACTTCGCGCCGACCTCCTTGAAGGTTTCCTCGGTGATACCACCGGTCTCGATGACGATCGCGCCGTTGTTCACTTTGAAACCGTCGATCTCGTCGGTCGACGCGCGACCTCCGACCTTGTCGAGACGCTCGACCACGAGCGTGCGGTACCCGGCGTGCTGAAGTCGGGCGGCCGTCAAGAGGCCGCCGGCACCGGCACCGACTACAAGAGCATCGAATGAAAGGGTGCTGTCGGTCATGGAATGTTCTCCTAGTACGAGCGGGGCAGCCCGAGGCTGGTCTGGGCGACGAAGTTGAGGACCATTTCGCGGCTCACCGGCGCGGTGCGCAGCAACCGGGCGTTGAACCACATCTCGGCGAGTCCGTACTCCTTGGACAGACCATTGCCACCGTGGGTCTGGATAGCTTGATCGAGGGCTTCGAGCGAGGCCTCCGCAGCGGCATACTTGGCGATGTTCGCGGCCTCTGCAGCGTCCACGCCGGCATCGAAGAGTTCTGCGCTGCGCACCATCGCCATGCGCGCCATCTCGACGGAGATGTGGGCCTTCGCCAGCGGGTGCGAGATCCCCTGGTGGGCGCCGATAGGTGTCGACCACACCTGACGGTCGTTCGCATATTGCACAGCCTTCGCGATGGCGTATCGGCCGATGCCGTTGCTGATCGCGGCAGCGACGATGCGTTCGGGGTTCAGCCCCGCAAAAACCTGGCGCAGGCCCTTTCCGGCCTCGCCGATCAGGGCCTCCGGGCCGACTCGGACGTTGTCGAAGAACAAAGTGAACTGCTTGTCCGCGGATACCAACATGGTCTCGAGCGGCTGGTACACCACTCCTGGGGCGTCCACCGGCACGACGAACATCGAGAGCGGAGCGTGTCTGCCCTCGGGTGCGTCGGCATCCCGGGTGATGACGAGCAGCGCCTCGGCCTCGTCGATTGCGGAAATGAAGTATTTGGAACCGGAGATCGTCCACCCCTCTCCATCGCGGCGCGCGGTGGTGGAGACGTTGTGACTGTTGGAACCGGCGTCCGGTTCGGTCAGCGCGAAGGCCATTCGCCGGCGACCGGAAGCGAGTCCGGGCAGCCACTGTTGCTTCATCTCGTCCGATGCGTGCTGCGCAAGGATGGACCCGCAGATCACGGGTGAGATGACCGAGATGAGCATCGGCATACCGTGGGCCGCCAACTCTTCGACGACGACAATCGCCTCCGACAGCCCGGCTCCTCCGCCGCCGTATTCTTCGGGCAGGTGCATTCCCAACAGTCCGGCGTCACCCAGTTCGTACCAGAGTTCGTCGACATTCGAGCCGCTCCGGGCACGCTCGAGGTAGTACTCGCTGCCGAACTTCTGAGCGATCTTCGCTGTGCTCTCCCGGATGAGACGATGCTCGTCCGAATCTACGACCAGTCCGGCCATCGGTCCTGTCCCTTCGTCGGTATTGAATCTAACGTAAATTAAATTGCCTGTCGGCGTCAAGGGGAGCCGCGTGAGTCATGGCATCAGCCCAGCTCGGAACCCACGACGGAGACGAACGAGACGCAACTTCCCGGGCGTCCTCCGAGGTTATGGGTCAGCGCAGTTCTCGGACCTTCGAGCTGTCTTTCGCCGGCTTCACCACGGAACTGCAGCCACGCCTCGTACAGCATTCGGAGACCACTGGCACCTACCGGATGTCCGAACGATTTCAATCCGCCGTCAGGGTTGACCGGCAAACGCCCGCCGAGTTCGAAGTCACCGTTCAACACGTCCTTCCAACCCTCCCCCCGCTCGGAGAATCCGAGGTCTTCCATCAGAACCAGCTCTGTCGGGGTGAAACAGTCATGTACCTCGGCCAGTGAGATCTGGGTGCGAGGATCCGTGATTCCGGCTTGGTCGTACGCATCCTGTGCACTACGCACCACCTCGGGGAAGGTTGTGTAGTCGTAGTCCGGGTCCGTGGCACCGCGAGCAGGCCCAGCAGCAAGGGACAACCCCTTCACATACATCGGGGTATCCGTATACAGATACGCGTCCTCGGCACGGACGATCAGGGCACAGGCGGCTCCGTCGGATACACCCGAACAATCGAACACTCCCAGCCGACCCGCGACGAGCGGCGCCGACTCGATTTTCTCCTTGGACACCTCCGACCGAAACTGTGCCTTGGAGTTGAGTGCACCGTTGTGGTGGTTCTTCCACGCAATGTGCGTCATCGCCTGCCGAAAATCGGAGGGATCGACACCGTACCGGGCGCAATAGGCGGGGTCGAGGAGGGAGAATGCGGCGGGCGCTGTGAGAGACAGTTCTGCGGCAGTACCATCCGCAGGTGGATCACCCCGAAGCAGGCCGGAGAAGCCCGAATCCTTCAGCTTCTCCACACCCACGGCCATAACCCGATCGTATGCCCCCGATGCGACGGCGTAACAGGCGTTGCGAAATGCTTCCGATCCGCTCGCACAATAGTTTTCGACGCGGGTGACCGGCTTGTAATCCAGTGCCAGGGGCTTGCTCAACGTCAACCCGCTCTGACCCGATCCGAGTGTCGCAAGCCAGTAGGCATCGACGTCGTCGCGAGAGATCCGAGGGTTGTTCGCGTACAACTCCTCGGTTGCCTCCACGACGAGATCGTCGGCACTGCGGTCCCAATGTTCACCGAAGGGCGTGCAACCCATCGCCACAACGGCGACCCTGTCTCGAATACCCCTACTGCTCATTGCACTCGGACCTTCCAGAAGTAGTTGTGCACACCGTCGGCCGTATTCAACCGACGAAACACCGTCTCGACGCGCGCACCGACCGACAGCGCGGACGGATCTGCATCGGCAACTTCGAAGGTGAATCGGCCACCGTCATCGAAGTCCACGACCGCATCCACTACCGGCGGAGCCGGTGAGTAGGCGAGTCGATCGACCGTATAGGTCGCCACCGATCCGGAATGGCCCGCCAGCGACTCCACCGCCATCCGATCGACGACTCCGCAGTCCTTACACACTCGGACCGGTGGGAGATGAACGAAGCCACATTTTTCGCAACGACTGCCGGATAGAGCAAACTTCCACCTCCCGCTTCTGGCAGCCGCCGGTCCCGACACACGATCCGGCTCCGGCCGCCGCGGGGGCTCCCGGTCCAGCAGACCCCTCCACGTCAGATAGGTCGGGTAAGAGACCGGTCGACCCGCCTCGAGTTGCTCGGTAACCGGGACTCGTTGACGACCGACTGCGATCCGGTCGGTCGCCTGGAGAAGAATTGCGTCCGCGCCATCGGCAACCGAGAGGACCAGGATGCTCTCTCCCGGCTCGGCTCGATCCAGGGCATCCGCCAGGGCTACACCCACCGAAGCAGCCCCCGCGTAACCGAGCGGAGATATGGATACGGTATCCGCGCACCGGACCAGAGCAGAGGCCTTCTTCGTTACCGCCGAATTGCTCGAAACCAGAACGGCATGATCGACCCGGCTCGTTTGGGCAGCCTCGAGTACGTCTTCGATCACGCGCTCGACCAGGGGTGTGTATCGATCGAGACCGAACCGTTCCTCCCACTGCGCCCCGGAGTTCGAACCCGGTGTCCGCCAGCGGTCGAGGATCTCGTCGGTCACCGATGCGAACTCGACGACCTTCGCGACCGCGTCGATCTCCGGGCCGAATACGAACGCTGCTGCGCCGTCCCCTCCACCGGACTCATCAGTCGAGCCCGGACGACCGACGATCACATCCGCAAGCACAGCCATACCCCCTGTGGCGGCACCCGCTCGCAACGCAGCCACTCCACTACGTGCAGCTCCCCCCATATCGGCCGCGAAAGTGGTCCCCGGCAGGCCGAGAGCAGCGTGGATCGCGGTCGCATTCGTCTTGTCCACATAAGCCGGGGTCGTGGTTGCAAAAAGTAGCGTCGCGAGCCCGGTCGCCTCACTTCCGGACGATTCGAGAGCTGCTTGTGCCGCAGCGACCCCAAGCGTGGTGCTGTCCTCATCGAAAGAAGCGACGACGCGTTCACGGGTAAGTCCCGGGGAGTGG
>NZ_LRRH01000117.1 GCF_001646785.1 Rhodococcus phenolicus | reverse complement strand
TTCGAAACCCTCCGCGCCCACCCGAACCCCTTGCCTGCGGATGTGGGCGAGGGGTCTTTCCTTTTCGCGGTCGCGAAGTTGTCGAGGCGCGGTCGGGCGTGTAACAGTTGGTCCGTTGTGTCCGATTCAACTGTCGGCCGTAGAGATCGACCCCCGACCGTTCTCTGTGGCCGCGTCAAGCGCCCCGCCTCAGCTCCCTGGAGGCGGGGCGTTTTCGATCCGGCGGTCGAGACGGGCGATCAGCACAGATGCATGTTCGCCGATCGGACGAAGGCTTCGGCCTCCTCTTCGTCCAGGACGATTCCGTTCACGGCCAACTCGTCCACGGCGTGCCGCCGGGCGGCTTCGTCGGTGAGATTCCGGTCGGCCGTCTTTTCGCACAGCCCGGTTGCGTACACCGCGAGGATCGCGAGCTCGTTGGCGTTCGCGCCGATCCGGGCTTCGGAGAGATCGGCCATGAACCCCCGCATGGCATCGCCTCCCGCTCCCTGGCCGACGATGTCCGCCCAGCTGTCACCGGCGACTGCGCCCTCCGCCGCAGCCGGGCTTCCTGCTGCCGGAGCGGGTACGACGGTGTCCGTGGGGGTGCTGTCGGTGCATGCGGTGAGGGTGAGGGCGGTGAGTGTCGCGGCGATCAGGATGGGGGTTCTCGTCACTTCAAGATCATCTCACTCCGGTATCCGGACACGGCCGACCGTGACGACACGCGTCGGTCACGTGCGCGGTCGAGTGTGCGGGGTCCAGAAGTGACCGTCGAAGTAACGGACGATCGTGGGTTCCTGCGCGTCCGGATACCAGCCCGCCTGAGGAAACGTCGGTGCGAGCTGCGGGGTGTTCGATCCTGTAGCCCTGACGAGCAGTACAACGATCCAGGCGATCGTCCCGACGGCGCCGAGGAGCAGCACGAGAAGGACCAGTACATGCCACGGACTCATTGCACCCATGCCGTCGACATCGCCGATTCGGACAATTCCGTTACTTCGGCACACTTTCGGATTGCGGGTCCGGAGCGCGAGGCCGAGGGGAAGTTGGGGAATCGGCGGGCGAAACTCGCGTGCATCTCCCAGATCAGGATCTCCGCGTCCTCGACGGCCGTGACCCGTTGGCCACCGGGTCCGGTCAGCCGCAGCGCATTCCCGTGCCCGAGGTTGCCCGACCCCTCGATGTCGACGGTGCCGCGTGCGGGCGAAGACGATCGAGTAGTTGATGGTGCAACTATATTCTCGCCCTGCAACACCCTGTGCGACGGACCTGTTCCCCCGGGGTCGGGTGCGCGAAACATACCGACCGGTAACGATGTTTCGGGACGGGACGACATGCACGGTGAGTGACGGTCGTCGTCACGGGAACAGACAGGAGCACCACATGGGTTCGTCCGAAATTCTGCAGTGGATCAGCCAGGGCTATCTCGCCGGTGACCCGTTGGCCACCGCATTGTTCATCCCTGCCTTCTTCATCGTGAACATCGTCAGCCTCGTGACGGGCGGTCCGATTCTCTGATCGGACGCTCGTCTCAGCGACGGTTCGAGTGCTTCTTGCGGTTCTTGCGCTTCTTCCGCTTCTTCCGGGACCGGGTTCTCGGCTCGGACTGCTCCGCGGACGCCGTGCTCTCGGTGGTCGCGGAGTCCTCGGCCGGTGCGGGCGGCGGCAGTGACCGGGCGGCTTCCCGGCGCAGGCTGTCCATGAGTTCGGGGGAGCGGAGCAGGAACGTCGCCTCCCGCAACGCGGTGTACCTGGCCAGCGAGATGAGCACCGCGTTGTCCTGTCCGCCCACGATCTCGACCGCGACCGTGTCGCCATTGACGTCGCGGACCAGGCTTTTCAGATTCTTGCGTGCGGATTTCACCGTGGTCGCTGGCACCGGTGTCGACTCCCTTCGCATTCCGTCCGACTTCGCATCTTCGCATCGACGCGTCCGTTTCGGGCGGGGACACGGCACATCGGACGGCACGGACCGAAGCCGGGCGGCGAATCAGGATTCGGTGGTCCAGTTGACGCCGGTGTGCTCGATGTAGGCGGCGACGGCCTCCTCGACGGTGCCGAAGAAGTGCGCCGGCTCGATGGCCTCGGCCAGGCCGTAGCGGTCGATCTTCGTCCGCACCGGCGTCTTGAGCTCGGCGAACACCAGCGACGTGCCCTGGGCGTCCAGTTCGCGGTCGAGCTCGAACAACACGTCCGCCGCCGTCGTGTCGACATCGGTGATCGGTTCGGCGGCGACGAGGATCCACCGGGGTTTCGGATCCTGGCGGGCCAGGCGCCGCACATTGTCCCGGAACGTCTTGACGTTCGCGAAGAACAGCGGCGCGTCGAATCGGTAGATCTCGAGCCCGACCAGATGCCGCGCATTCGGATGCACGGTGACGTCGTGGAAACCCTCGAGGCCGGGAACCCGGCCGAGCACCGTCTGGTACGGCCACCATGCCCGCCGGAAGATGTTGAGGATCGACAGCACCACCGCCACGGCGATGCCGGGAAGCACACCGAGGATCGCGACGCCGAGGATCGCGACGCCGAGGAAGGCCGCGATCGACAGCCAGAACTCGGTCTTGCGCTGGTGCCACAGCCGGACCGTCCCGGGAATGTCGGCGAGCGACAGCGACGCGGTGATGACGATGGCCGCCAGCGCGGGCTGCGGAAGATCCCGGAACAGGCCGGGCAGCAGCACGATCATCACGAGGATGAGGACCGCACCCGTGAGTCCCGTGAGCTGCGTCTTCGACCCCGAACGTTCGGCGACCGCGGTCCGCGAGCCGCTCGTGCTCACCGGGAAACCCTGGAACAGACCGGCGGCCAGGTTGGCCGCGCCGATCCCGACCATCTCCTGGTTGCCACGGATCTCCTGGCCGGTGCGTGCGGCGAACGACGATGCGGTGGAGATCGTGTCGGTCAGCGACACCAGCGCGATCCCGAGTGCGCCGGCGAACAGCAGGCCCAGGTCGGCGACGCCGACGTGCGGAATCGTGAACGGGGGGAAGCCCTGGGGCAGTTCTCCCACGAGGGACACGCCGCGGTCGGCGAGGTCGAACGCCGAGGATGCCGCGATCGCGAGCACCACCATCACCAGCACCGCCGGAATCTTCGGGACCCACCGCTGCATCGCGAGGATCAACGCGATCCCGCCGACCCCCACGGCGACCGCCGCCCCGTTCGCGTCGCCACCGGCCACCCCGTTCAGAAATCCGGTGACGTCGCCGAAGAAGTTCTCCGAGTCCACCGAGAATCCGAACAGCTTCGGCAGCTGACCGACCAGGATGGTCAGGGCCAGGCCGTTCATGTAGCCGATCATCGTCGGCTTGGAGATGAGGTCGGCGATGAAGCCGAGCTTGGCGACCGACGCGAGGATCATGATGACGGCGACCATGATCGCGAGCATCGAGGCGAGCGCGACCGCACGCGCCGGATCGCCGCCGGAGGCGACGAGCGGCAGGATCGTCGCGGCGATCATCGGTCCCAGCGACGAATCCGGACCGAGCACGAGGATCCGCGACGGGCCGAACACCGCGTAGGCGAGCAGGCACAGGATGCTCGTGTACAGACCGGTGATCGGCGGCAGTCCGGCCAGCTCGGCGTAGGCCATGCCCTGCGGGACGAGCAGCGTCGACAGCACGACCCCGGCGACGATGTCCTTCGCGAGCCAGCTCCTGCGATAGGAGGCGGCGGACTCGATCCCGGGCATCACTCGGAGCAGGGAAGCCGCCGTTCGCCGCTGCGTCATCGCTACATTGTGCGGTCGGCAGGGGGCCGAAGCACGCCGAATGGTCCGCTCTGTTCGCGGCGTGGATCCGGGCCGGCCCGCGGCCGGCGACCGTCAGCCGGAGACGACCTCTCGGAGTTCGCGGCGCGTCGCCCGGTAGATCTCCACCAGGTCGGCATCGTCGCCGCCTTCGACGCGTGCGACCCACGCGTCGAAGGCGATCCGTCTGGCGACCGCCGCGGCTTCGATCAGCAGCCGCGCGTAGGACGGGGAGCGGACGGACGCGACCTTCCGCGCGACCTGTTCGGTGACACGGCAGACGGCGATGGCGTCGGCCGCGACCGCGGCCCCGCGCAGATGATCGTCCGAGGCGATGAGCCGGCGAGTCCGGAGCAGCCGCTCCTTCACGTCACCGGACCCGTTCATGAGGCGGCACAGGGACCGCTCGTACAGCGCCTCGATGCCGTCGAGATCGACGTCCTCCGGCGGGACCGAATCGAGCCACGCGGTGATCTCGGCCTCGAACTCGCGGTCGGACCCGCAGACCGAATCCTCCTTGGTCGCGAAACACCGGAAGAACGTGCTGGGGGACACGCCGGCGCGACGGGCGATCTCGTCGACCGTCGTCGAGGCGGCACCGTGCAGTTCGAACAGGTCGAGCGCGGCTCGGTTGATCTCGAGAAGCGTCTCCTGCCGCCTGCGTTCGCGCAGGCCGAGGGCGGGTGGGTGTGAGGTCGCGTTGTTCTGTTGAACCATCTCTGCTCCAGCGGGGCACCTGAAAACCGAGGCCAATTAAACCGGAAAACAATTTGACAGTCACTTCCACATAGGGAGAGACTTTCGACTCCAGCGCGACGGCCGTCGCGATCGACCGTTCTCCCCAGAAAGTTCCTCGGACATGCAGACACCACAGGCGCACGAGCACCTGGACACCCACGCCGACGAGGAACTCGCGCCGGGAAGCAGGCTTCTGATCGGCGTGCTGGTCGTCGCGGCGTTCGTGATGATCCTCAACGAGACGATCATGAGCGTCGCGCTGCCGCGGCTGATGGTCGACCTCGACATCCCCGCGAGCACCGCCCAGTGGCTCACCACCGGCTTCCTCCTGACGATGGCCGTCGTCATCCCGATCACCGGGTACCTGTTCCAGCGCTTCACACTGCGGCAGATGTTCATCGCCTCGATGGGGGTGTTCAGCCTCGGTACGCTGCTCGCGGCCGCCGCACCCGGATTCGGGCTGCTGCTGGCCGGACGCGTCACCCAGGCCGTCGGCACGGCCATCATGCTTCCGTTGCTCATGACGACCGTCCTGCGGGTCGTCCCGGCCAGCCGACGTGGCCGGATGATGGGCATCATCTCGATCGTCATCGCGGTCGCACCCGCCATCGGGCCCACCATCTCCGGCATCGTTCTCGACGCGCTCGACTGGCGGTGGATGTTCTGGATCGTCCTGCCGATCTCGCTCGTCGCGTTCGCCGTCGGATCGGCCCTCGTCAAGAACGTCACCACCACCGGCAAGGCACCGCTCGACGTCGTGTCGGTCGTGCTGTCGGCGCTCGCGTTCGGCGGCATCGTCTACGGGCTGAGCAGCATCGGCCACTCGTCGGAGGAATCCGCCGTTCCGGTGTGGGTTCCGCTCGCCGTCGGAACGGCCGCACTGATCGTGTTCGTGCTGCGCCAGATCTCCCGGCAGGCCGACGGACGCGCACTGCTCGATCTGCGGCCGTTCTCCACCCCGGCCTTCAGCCTCGGCCTCGGCATGCTCGCCATCAGCATGATGTCGCTGTTCGGTGCCCTGATCCTGCTGCCGCTGTACCTGCAGAACGTCCGGGAACTCGACACCCTCACCACCGGCCTGCTGTTGCTGCCCGGCGGTCTGGTCATGGGTGTGCTGTCGCCGTTCGTCGGCCGCATCTACGACCGCACCGGACCGCGGCTGCTCGTCATCTCGGGCGCGGTCGTCGTCGCGGTGGCGCTGTGGCTGATGGCCATGCTCGACACCGGGTCGCCGCTCCCGATGGTCGTGCTGATCCACTCGCTGCTGATGGGTGGCCTCGCCTCGGTCATGACACCGCTGATGACCTCGTCGCTCGGGTCGCTGCCGGACGACCTCTACTCGCACGGAAGCGCGATCTTCAGCACCGTCCAGCAGCTGGCCGGTGCCGCCGGCACGGCCCTGTTCGTCACCGTCATGACCATCACCGCCACCTCGCGTGCCGGTGAGGGCGCCACCGAGATCGACGCCGCCCAGGCCGGTATCCACACCGCCTTCCTGTACGGCGGGGTCGTCTCGCTCGTCGCGGTCGCGGTGTCGTTCCTCATCGGCCGCCCGGCGCGCACCTAGACGACCGCGGCGCGCCGCCGCGTCAGCGGGTAACAGGCGAACCCGATCAGGGCCGCGGTGAAATGACCGATGTCGGTGAAGGTCAGTGCACCGAACAGCGGGATCGCGTAGACGGCCAGGACGACGCCCGCGTAGAAGTACCGCCACGACGCCGGGATCCGGTATACGAGCACCGCGACCACCCCCGCCAACGCGTAACTGACACCCACGTCCAGGGTGTTCACCGCGGAGGCGGGGGCGTCGCCGTGCCGGATCGCCAGATAGAGCAGGCCTTCGCTCAGGTAGGTCGCGCCCACGTGCGCGAGGACCACCACACCGAGCCAGCGCGGGGTGCCGAGCCACCGTTCGGCGGGGGCATGGAAGACGAGGTAGAGGATCGAATACCAGATCCAGCCGCCCCCGGCGAGCCAGAATGCGCTGGAGACCAGAACCCGGACCGGATCCTCGGCGAGGTGATGCAGGTTCGTCGACCTGGCGCCGAGCACGTCCTGCAGCGTGGCGGGCGGCAGATACCGCGCGATCGTCGAGGTGACCGACAGGATCGCGAGCCATACGAACGTGCCCGGTGCGCGGCGAACGAACAACCACACCCCTGCGGCCGATCCCGACACGCCCTCATTGTGCCGGACCCCGGATCACCGCATCCGTCAGTGCGCGTCGGTACCGGCGGTCTTGTACGACTCGGCCAGCAGCGTCGCGACGTGGTCGTCGAGCTGGTCCGGGGTGACGATGCTCAGCCGGTGTGTGGTGACGGTGTCCGTCGTCGGGAACGCCTCCCGCAACTGCGGATGATGGACCCGCCGCCGCAGATCGATCGCGATCTCGAGCCGCGTCGAATACACGAACGCCGCGGCGAACACGCGGTCGCGTGCCCACGCGACATCCGACCGGCGCACCCGTTCGTCCACATCGGAACCGAGCGCCAGGACCATGTCGCGGAACCGGAGGAACCCTTCGACGCCGGCCGGATCCTTGTCGGCCAGATAGTCGTCGACGGACACGTACATCGGGTGCTCCTCGGGCGTTTCGCGGTTGTCGTGAGGGTCGCTCACCGCGACCTGCCGTAGCGGTCGGCGAGCTTCTCCTCGGTCGTGCGCGGTGCCGGCGGCGTCTCCGGATCCGGCACTCCGGCGGCCTGCGCCTTGGCCTTGCGTCGTTCGCGCAGCTCCGCCCACACGACGTAGCCCAGCCCCAGCGGCGCCATGATCCCGAATGCCAGCCACTGCAGGCCGTAGGACAGGTACGGACCGGCGTCGAGCTGCGGCAGCGGAATGGTGCCGAGGCCACCGGGCTGCCCGTCGGCGAGCTGCAGATAGCCGCCGGCCAGGCCGATTCCGGTCGCGGACGCGACCTGCGGGGTGTCGATGAAGTACACCTGCAGGAACCCGGCATCCCGGAACGGTTCCTTGCCCGGCACTGTGCCCTCCGACATGCGGATGCGCGCCTCGAGGGTCACCTGCCCGGCCGGGGCCGCGTCGATCGGCGGAACCTCGGTGCCCCGAACTGGACGGACGAACCCGCGATTGACCAGCACCGTCTGCCCGCTGTCGAGGACGAACGGGGTGAGCACCTCGTAGGCGGGCTGCGCGTCGACGCTGCGCAACCGCACCAGCACGTCCGAGTTCGGCAGGTAGCTGCCGGTCGCGGTGACGCGACGCCACTCGTCGTCCTGCGCGGGCTCGTCGCCGTCGAGCAGGTCGCCGACCGGAACGGGATCCTGCGACAACGATTCGGCGATCCGGTCGTTGCGTTCCTCGGTGCTGGTGTTCTTGCCGAGCTGCCACGGTGCCAGCACCGTGAAGCATGCGTAGGCGAAGCCGACGACCACCAGGGCCAGCAACAACCAGCTCGGGCGCAGCAGAAACTTCAGACGTCGCACGTGTCCACGGTAGACGGTGAGCCGGGCCTCACCGCTCCCGCACCCATGCGAGCAGGCCCGGAATCGCCGCCTCGATCTGTTCACGCACCAGCTCGAACTCCGGCAGACCGCCGTAATAGGGGTCCGGGACCGAATCGCCGTCGGCATCCGGATCGAAGCTGCGCAGCAGGGCACGGCGTTCGGTGGGCACCCCGAGATGCGCGAGCGCCCGGTCGTGCCCGGACGCCAGAGCCACCACGAGATCGGCGTCGAGATGCTCGGCACCGAGCTGCGCGGCGTGGTGACCCGTCGGATATCCGTGCCGTTGCAGTACCGCGTCGGTTCGGGGATCGGCCTCGGCGCCGACGTGCCAGCCGTGCGTGCCTGCGCTGCTCACACGGACCCTGCCGTCGAGACCTGCGCGCCGCAGATGATCGGCGAAGATCTTCTCGGCCATCGGAGACCGGCAGATGTTGCCGGTGCACACGAACGTCACGTGCAGAACGTCAGCGCTCACCGGTCAGAATCCTCCCGAGCTCGGCGACGCTGCCGACCGCCGCGTGTGCCAGTTCGGATTCCTCGGCGGCACCGTAGCCGTATTCGACGAACACGGTCGGGATGCCGAACCGGCCCGCACCGTGCACGTCGTGCTCACGGTCGCCGACCATGACCACGCCGGCGGTGCCCCCGTCGGCGGCTTCGACGGGCTCGATCCCCAGCGCGGCCAGGCTGTGCGCGACCACGTCGTCCTTCGCGCGGCGGATGCCGTCCGGGCTGGCCCCGCCGATGAACTCGAATGCCTCGGCCACCCCGAAGTGCCGCAGGATCCGCTCGGCGAACACCTCGTTCTTCGACGTCGCGACCGCGAGCCGGCTACCGGCGCCGCGCACCGCGTCCAGCATCGCCTCGACCCCGTCGAACAAGGCGTTCTCCGCCCAACCGGTATCCGCGTAGTACTCGCGGTAGGCGGCGGTGCCCCGGTCCACCTGCGCGTCGTCGAGACCGAGGGCGCGCAGCGAATCGGTCATCGGCGGGCCCAGCAGCCGCACGAGGTTGCCGTCGGGCACGTCGACGCCGAGCGTCGCCAGTGCGTGCCGGAAACCGTTGATGACACCGGTTGCGGAATCGGTGAGGGTGCCGTCGAGGTCGAACAACACCACCGGCGACGGCAGCACCGGCGGGCGGGAGTCGACGAGGAGAGTCACCTGCACATTGTCCCTGCTGCCCGCCCCGGCCGCCGCGTAGGGTCGTGGCGGAACGACGGTGGACAGGCGTCGGAACGACGGAGGACAGGCGTCGGAACGACGGTGGACAGGCGAGGAGGGCACGTGTCGGCGGTGACGTTGCGCGAGGTGATCGAGGTTCTGGAGACGGCCTATCCGCCGTCGCTGGCGGAATCGTGGGACTCGGTGGGCCTGGTCGCCGGCGACCCCGGAGAACCCGTGACCAAGGTGCTGCTGGCCGTCGATGCGACCGCCGCGGTCGTCGACGAAGCCCTCGACTGGGGGGCGCAACTGCTCCTCGTGCACCATCCGCTGCTGCTGCGCGGTGTCGACACAGTCGGCGCCCACACGCCGAAGGGCGCGTTGATCCACAGGCTCATCCGAGGTGGCTGTGCCCTGTTCACCGCCCACACCAACGCGGACCGCGCCGATCCGGGGGTCTCGGACGCTCTCGCGCAGGTACTCGGCCTGACCGGCCTGCGCCCCCTCGAACCGAAACCGGAGCCCGCCACCGACAAGTGGGTGGTGATGGTCCCGGCCGACGCCGCCGGCACCGTGCGTGCGGCGCTGTTCGCCGCCGGAGCCGGAGCGATCGGCAACTATCGGGAATGCTGCTGGACCGCGTCGGGCACCGGGCAGTTCCGGCCGCTCACTGGAGCGGACCCCGCGATCGGCACCGTCGGGGAACTCGAACGGGTCGCGGAGGACCGCATCGAGGTGATCGCCCCGCGGCGCGCGCGCCCCGCGATCCTCACCGCCCTCCGGTCGGCCCACCCTTACGAGGAACCCGCCTTCGACGTGTTCGAACTCGCGGATCTGCCGAGTTCCCGGGGCCTGGGCCGGGTCGGGGAACTTCCCGAACCACAGACGCTGCGCGCATTCACCGAGACGGTCGCGGGTGCGTTGCCGAAGACCGAATGGGGTGTGCGCGGCGCCGGCGACCCGGACCGGCAGATCCGCACCGTCGCAGTGTGCGGAGGATCCGGTGATTCGTTCCTGGCCACCGCTTCGAAGCTCGGTGTCGACGCCTACGTCACCGCCGACCTGCGGCATCACCCCGCCGACGAGCATCTGCGCACCGGCGGCCCCGCGCTGATCGACGTCGCGCACTGGGCCAGCGAATACCCGTGGTGCGAGCAGGCCGCAGGCGTCCTCGATGCCGCATTCGGTGATCGGGACGGGTGGGTCACACGGGTCAGTGCGCTGCGCACGGACCCGTGGACGACCGCCGCCCGGTGACGCCTGCCCGCGCGGTACCGTAAGCAGCTACGACCGTCCCCCGAAGCCCCTTCGCCGAAGCCCTCGAAAGCAGGAACCACCCGCGTGAACGTCGAACCCGCCGTGCAGTCCAAGCTTCTGTCCCTCGCCGCCGTGGACGCCGAGCTGAACCGTCTCGCGCACCGGCGTCGCACCCTGCCCGAGCAGCAGGAGGTCGAACGTCTCGAGAACGAGCGAACCAGCCGCAAGGACGCCGCGGTGGCCGTCGAGATCGTCCTCGACGATCTCGACCGCGACATCCGCAAACTCGAGGGTGAGGTCGACGCCGTCCGCCAGCGCGGTGACCGCGACCGGGCACTGCTCCAGGGTGGAACGATCGGCGCGAAGCAACTCACCGAACTGCAGCACGAGCTGAGCAGCCTCGAACGCCGTCAATCGGCACTCGAGGACGAACTGCTCGAGGTCATGGAACGGCGTGAGGCCACCAAGGCCGACCACGATCATGCCGGGGCGCAGGTCTCGAAGATCGACGAGGAGATCGCCGACGCCGAGCGGCTGCGCGACGAAGCGCTCGCCGACATCGAGGTCGCCGATCAACGCTGCCGCACCGACCGCGCCACGCTCGTCGACGCGTTTCCGGCCGAGCTGGTCTCCGTCTACGACACACAACGCGAACGCAGTGGCATCGGCGCGGCGCTGCTGCAGGGCCGCCGCTGCGGCGCGTGCCGCCTCGAACTGGATCGCGGCGAGATCGCCCGCATCACCGGCACCGCGCCCGACGTGCTCGTGCGCTGCCCCGAATGCAACGCGATCCTCGTCCGCAAGGAATCCGGGCAGTGACACAGGTCGTCGTCGAAGCCGACGGCGGCTCGCGCGGCAACCCCGGCCCGGCCGGCTACGGTGCGGTGGTGTTCGACGCTGAGCACCGCACGGTGCTCGCGGAGCGCAGTGAGAGCATCGGCACCGCGACCAACAACGTCGCCGAGTACCGGGGGCTGATCGCCGGTCTGACCGCGGCCCGCGAGCTCGGGGCCGACGCCGTCGACGTACGCATGGATTCGAAGCTCGTCGTCGAGCAGATGTCGGGACGCTGGCAGGTCAAGCATCCGGACATGATTCCGCTGGCAGCGCGGGCCCGCGAGCTCGCGGCCGGGTTCGACCGCGTCGACTACACGTGGATTCCGCGGCTGCAGAACGCCCACGCGGACCGGCTCGCCAACGAGGCGATGGATGCCGCGGCCGCCGGAACAGTCGCGGCGCGGATGCCGGCGACCCCGGCTGTCGCGAACACCGCCCCCGGCTGGACCGGCGCGACCGGCTCACCCACCCGCTTCCTGCTGCTTCGCCACGGTCAGACCCCGCTGTCGGTGGAGCGCCGCTACTCCGGCCGCGGCAACCCGCAGCTCACCGACCTGGGGCGGGCACAGGCCGCCGCCGCGGCCGCGCGCATCGGCGAACGTGGCGGCATCGCCGCGATCGTCTCGTCCCCGCTGGACCGGGCCCGCAGCACCGCCGCGGCCGCCGGCCACACCCTGGGCCTGCCCGTGCTCGTGCACGACGATCTCACCGAAACCGATTTCGGCGCATGGGAGGGCCTGACGTTCCGGGAAGCGGCGGACCGGGACCCGGATCTGCACCGCGCCTGGCTCGGTGACACGTCCGTGCGTCCGCCGCAGGGGGAGAGCTTCGACGAGGTCAACGCGCGCATCGCCAAGGCGCGCGACGAACTGATCCGCGAATATCCGGGACGGACGGTGCTGCTGGTCTCGCACGTCACCCCGATCAAGACGATGCTGCAGTTCGCGCTCGACGCCGGTCCGTCGCTCCTGTACCGGCTGCACCTGGATCTGGCGTCGCTGTCGATCGCCGAGTTCTTCGGCGACGGCGGGTCGTCGGTGCGCCTGGTGAACGACACCTCGCATCTCTGAGCGTGCTGCCTGCTCAGACACCGCGGTCGTCGCGTTGACGTGCGTGTCTGTCGTCAACGACCGGTCACCGCGGGATGGGCTTGGTGCACGGTCACGTCGACCCGGTCCTGGAAGAACGCGACGTGTCCGCGCAGGCGCGCCACCTGATCGAACGGATCGTCGTAGCTCCAGCACAGCGGCTCGCCGCCGTCGCCGTCGAAGCTCCAGTAGGTGGCTTCTCCCTTGAACGGGCAGCGGGTCGTCGGCGTATCCGCCGGCGCCAGGTCGACGAGGACGTCGCTGCGCGGGAAGTAGAAGACCAGCCCGTGGTCCTGCTCGTCGACGAGCAGGGAACTGCCGGTCTCCGCGATGCGCACCCCGTTCACCGTTGCCCGCACCACGTTGCGGCGCGCGTGGATGTCGACGCGGTAGTCGGGGCGGGCGGCGAAGCCTGGGGAACGGGTGCTGTCGGTTCCGGTGCTCATGGGCGTCCTCGTTCGATTCGGTCGGGTGCGGTGGGCGTCGTCCTCACAGACGTGCCGCGGCCGGTATCGCCGCGTCCTCGGGCCGGATCGGCCGGATCATCGCTTCCTGGGTGAACGACGCGAGCAGGTCGCCGGCCTCGGTGTGCACCTGCCCGCGCACGTACGACATGCCGGCACCGACCTGGGTGCTCTCGTGCGAATACAGCAGCCATCCGTCCCACCGGACCGGTTCGTGGAAGCTGACCGTCACCGTCATGACGCCCGTCGAGATCGTCCGGTGGGCCTGGCTCGTGCCGACGCCTTCGTGAGCGCGCAGGGTGGCCGACACCGACAGATGATTGGTGAAATGGGCGAGCAGCGCCTTGGCGAGGTCGGTGCGCTCGGGGATCGGGTCGTAGTGCAGCCACGCGTGCAGTTCGGGCGGTCCGACCTCCTCCGGACTGCGGATGTCCACGACGTCGACGACCCGCAGTTCGCGGCCCGCCATGGGCATGTGCACCGGGTGAGCGGCCTCCGGTCCGGCCACCCGCGGCGCGGGCGCATGGTGCCGTACGACGTCGGCGGTGGGAACGTCCGCCAGGACCGAGACCATCGCGTGCCGCCTGCCGTTCTGACCGACCGCGACCTCCGCGCCGGCCATGGTGCGTCCCTCGTGCAGCACGTCGACCTCGAAATCGACCGGTACCTCCGCGTCGACGGCCCGAACGAACACCGCCCGGGCCGACCGGATCTCCTTGTCGGGGAACCGCTTGGCGGCAGCGACGATCGCCTGGGCGAGCAACTGCGTCGCGTCGGCGACGCGACGGCCGCCGCCGTCGCTCTCGCCGGTGAACCGGTCCACTTCGGTGGGTGTCACGTCGAAGATGCGGAGCATGCGCTCCACAGACGATTCCTCGACGGTCCTCACCGGATCGGGTGGTGTCTCCACGGTGCTCCTTCGCCGAACCTCGGAGAATAAAGTTCTCAATGGTCGGTAGTTCGATTACCCCTGCAACTTGCGGATCGTACGCATGTTCCGGGTGGTCGTCACGGATTTGTATCGCGCGCGGCCCGTGGCCTTGCCGAACGGACTGCCCAGTGTCGAGCCTTTGACGACCTGCCAGTACACGACGCCGTCGCCCGGCTCTATCGCCTCGGACCGCGGATCCACGGCGATATCGAGCAGCTCGGCCCGCGCGTCGGGGTCCGCGACGAACACCACATACGTGTGCCGGTCGTCCTGGTTCTCCTCGAACGGGCAGGCATCGGCGAGATCGGCGAACGAGGCCTGCTCGAAGACGAACACGAACGCCTCGTAACCGAACCGGGAGCCCAGAGCCTTCTCGATCTCGGACTTCAACGCGACGCGGTCGGTCTCCTCGGCGTCGAACACGACGTTGCCGGACGCGAGCACGGTATGCACCCCGTCGTAACCGAGACCGGTGAACACATCCTTCAGGTCGGCCATCCGGATGGTGATGCCGCCGACGTTGATTCCTCGCAACAGAGCCACGTATCGCGCCATGACGGCACCGTAGTTCGCGCCACCGACAGGCGGGGCAGTATGGTTGTCGACGCGGACGAGTTGGCCGGACGACCGCGGGTCAGGGAACCGGCACCACACGGTGTCAGGCCCCGAGCCGAGGAAAGTCCGGACTCCACAGAGCAGGGCGGTTGCTAACGGCAACCCGAGGTGACTCGCGGGACAGTGCCACAGAAAACAGACCGCCTGCCCTTCGGGGCAGGTCAGGGTGAAACGGTGCGGTAAGAGCGCACCAGCACCCCGGGTGACCGGGGTGGCTCGGTAAACCCCGCCCGGAGCAAGGTCGAAGGCCGCACCACCACCCCTCGGGGCAGTGGTGCGGCTGCGCAGGTGTTCGAGGGCTGCTCGCCCGAGCCTGCGGGTGGACCGCTCGAGGTACCCGGCGACGGTGTGCCCAGATGGATGGTCGTCACCCCGCCTCGGCGGGGGACAGGATCCGGCTTACAGGCCGACTCGTCCGCCCTTCACGGGGCCGCGCAGGGACCGGGGTCCGCTCAGAGCGGATTGACGACGAGCAGCTGGGCCCAGTATGCGGCGGCGTCGGCGCCCAGGTAGGGCAGCAGGTTGTCGAAGATCAGGTAGGACACGTGGTTCTCCTTGCTCACTCATCGGGATCGGGGGACCGGTCGCGACGGTACCAGCCGCGCCGGACCGGCGGGTTCGCCCCGGTGCCGCGACCGGGTGGGGCAGACTGTCGGCTATGAGTAGTGACGACGGTTGGTACTACGACGTGAGCACCGGCACGGTCGGTCAGGGCAAGGACCCCAGCGCCCTGAACAGGATGGGGCCCTATCCGGACCGTGCCACCGCCGAGCGTGCGCTCGAGATCGCGGCCGAACGCAACAAGGCCGCGGACGAAGCCGACGACGAGTGGAACAACTGAGGAGCCTCACACACCCGTGGTGAACACACGCATTGTCGTCGCGCCCGCGATCGACTTCGGTGCAGTCCGCACCGAGTTCGGGCTCGACGAGCGATACCCCGCGGCCGCGGTCGCCGAAGCCCGGAACAGCACCGACCGTTTCGCGGCGGCGCGGGAGGACCACACGCAGCTGCCTCTCGTGACGATCGATCCGCCCGGGTCGATGGACCTCGACCAGGCCCTGCACCTCGAACGCACCGCCGACGGGTTCGTCCTGCACTACGCGATCGCCGATGTGTACGCCGTCGTCGAACCGGGCGGTGCCGTCGACACCGAGAGTCATCGTCGCGGTCAGACCCACTACCTGCCCGACGGCTCGGTGCCGCTGCATCCGCGCGAACTCGCGGAGGCCTCGGCGAGTCTGCTGCCCGGCGTCGTCCGGCCCGCGGCGCTGTGGCGGATGGAACTCGATGCGGCCGCCGAACCCGTCGCTGTAACGGTGCGCCGGGCTCTGGTGCGTTCGGTGGCGCGCCTGGACTACGCCGGGGTGCAGGCCGATGCGGACGCCGGGACGCTGCATCCGTCGATCGCGGCGCTGCCCGATTTCGGCCGCCTGCGTGAGGCCGCCGCGCGGACGCGCGGTGCGATCGAGTTGCGGTTGCCGGAGCAGGAGGTCGTCGCCGACGGGGACGGCTGGACGCTGCGGATCGAACCGCGCACCGCCGCGGACGACTGGAACTCGCAGGTCTCGCTGCTGACCGGGATGTGCGCGGCGACGATGATGATCGACGCGAAGGTCGGCCTGCTGCGCACGCTTCCGCCCGCCGATGCGGACGCGGTCGCCGCGTTGCGGCACACCGCCGCCGCCCTGGACGTTCCGTGGCCGGACGACATGTCCGTCGGCAACTTCCTCGCGGGCCTGGACGCGAACCTGCCCACCACGCTGGTGCTCATGAGCGAGGCTCCGGCGTTGCTGCGCGGCGCGTCGTACGGGCTGCTGAACGGGACGCTGCCGGAACTGCTCGTGCACGGTGCGATCGGGGCACCCTACGCGCACGTCACGGCGCCGCTGCGCCGCTTGTCGGACCGCTACACCATCGAGGTGTGCCTCGCCGTCAGCGCGGGCGAGGAGGTGCCGCAGGCGATCCGGGACGAACTGGCCGCGATGCCCGAGATCATGTCGGCGACGGATTCGGTCGCGGGGAAGATCTCCCGCACGTGTATCGACCTCACCGAGGCGACCGTGCTGGCACCGCGGGTGGGGGAGAAGTTCGACGCGACCGTGCTCAAGGGCGCGAACGGCCGGCGCGACGCCCAGGTGTTCGTCCCGTCCGAGACCGTGATCGCTCCGTGCAGCGGCGATCCCGACGACGGCACACAGGTGCGGGTGACGCTCGACGTGGCCGACCCGGTGACGCGGAAGGTGCAGTTCGCGTACTCGTCGTGACGGTACCGTCGACGGCGTGACCGACACCCGCCCCGCCGCCCCGTCCGGATCCGGCCGATCCCCGGAACGCCGCCGCCGTTTCGCCGTCGTATCCGTCGCGGTCGTCGCGGTGCTCGCCGTCGTGGCCGGGCTGGTGCTGTGGCTCGCGCCGAGCCGTTATCTGCCGTGGGACACCGAGCCGTTCCCGGAGATCGACACGGCGGCGCTGTCGCCACCGCAGGCGCGGGTCGTCGAACTGCTGGAACAGGAACACGACTCGCAGCGGCCCGGCACCTTCTACTCCGAAGGCGTCGAGGAGCCCTGGTGCGCCGACTTCGTGAGCTGGATCATGCGCGAAGCCGGTATGCCACTGTCGAACCCGCACTCGGGACACTGGCGGATCCCCGGGGTGTACACGCTGCAGGAGTACTACGAACAGGAAGGCCGGTTCGAGCCGGTCGGGTCCGGACGGCCACCGGAGGTCGGCGACGTGGTCCTCTACGACAACACGAGCTGGGTGGGCCAGCACACCAACGTCGTCGTCGCGGTCGACGGCGCCACCGCGATCACGGTCGGCGGCAACGAGTTCGGCCGGATCCGGGTCCACAGCCTGGACTGGGCGTCGGACCCGGCCGTGGTCGGATTCGGACTCCTGGCCGGCTGAACCGCAGGACCGCGATCACGTCACCGGAACCGGTCGGTGGCCTCGACGAGGTGATGGGTGATGCCGGGCTCGTTCGCGGCGTGCCCGGCGTCGTCGACGATGCGCAAGGTTGACTCCGGCCACGCCCGGTGCAGTTCCCACGCGCTCGTCGCCGGGCACACCACGTCGTAGCGGCCCTGCACGATGACCCCGGGAATTCCGTTCAGCAGGTGCGCATCCCGCAGCAGCTGGCCTTCGTCGAGGAAACCGCGATGGTGGAAGTAGTGGTTCTCGATCCGGGCGAACGCCAGGGCGAATCGCGGTTCCCCGGTCTCGGCGACGTGGTCCGGCCGGGGTAACAGCGAGCTCGTCGCACCCTCCCACGTCGACCACGCGACCGCCGCCTTGAGCGCGACGTCGGCGTCGGGGGAGTGCAGCAGCCGATGGTAGGTGTCGACGGGGTGCTCGCCGGGACCGGCTCCCGCCAGCGGCGCGCAGAACTTCTCCCACAGGTCGGGGTAGATCCGGCCGGCCCCGCCGTTGTAGTACCAGTCGATCTCGCTGCGCCGCAGCAGGAACACTCCGCGCAACACGAGTTCGCAGACCCGCTCCGGATACCGCTGCGCGTACGCGAGCGCGAGCGTCGACCCCCACGAACCCCCGAAGACCTGCCAGCGGTCGATTCCGAGCCGGGTGCGCAGCAGTTCGATGTCGCGCAGCAGGTGACCGGTGGTGTTCGCGGACAGATCCGCACCGTCCGCGACGTGCGGCACGGAACGGCCGCAGCCGCGCTGGTCGAACAGCACGATCCGGTACGCGGCGGGATCGAAGAACCGCCGGTGCATCGGGGAGGTGCCGCCACCGGGGCCGCCGTGCAGGAACACGACGGGCTTGCCGTCGGGGTTGCCGCTGACCTCCCAATACACCTGCTGGCCGTCGCCGACGTCGAGCATGCCCTGCTCGTGCGGCTCGATCGGGGGATAGGGCTCGCGCAGGACCGTCATCAGTAGCCCACGAGTGCGGACGCGATGTTCGGGATCTGGAGCGCCTCGAGCGCCTGATCACGAATGTCAGGGCACTGAGCGGCGGTGATCTCGTCGATGCGGCCGCGATCCCCGGCCAGGGCGATCAGATCCACACCGCTCGCGGCGGCCCACTCCCCGACGAGCAGGTTCAGGCCCGGCTTGCTCATCGACGGGGTGTAGGTGCGCCAGCTCTGCAGCTGACCTTCCATCCGCGTGCACAGATCCGCGGCCTGCGCTTCGGTGACCCCACCGGGAAGCGCCGCGGGAGCGGTGGTCTCCGCGGGTGCAGGGCTGTTCGAGCTGCTTGGGGCGGGTTCGGATCCGGGTGCGCAGGCACCGAGCACGGTGATCGTGGCAGCAGCGACGACGGTCGCGGTCAGCGTGCGTCGGAGTCCGGTCATGGATTCACCTCGGGGGTCGGGCGGTCGATGTCGACACCGAGTGTGCCACCCGCGTACCGGACCGTGCCGCCGCCACCACTCACCCGCGGTCGGCGATGATCCGTGCGATGTTGCGTTCGGCGAGCGCGGCGATGGTCAGCGACGGATTCACCGTTCCGGTGCTGCCCGGGATCAGGGCGCCGTCGACGACGTACAGCCCGGGATGACCGTGCACGCGCCCGTAGCCGTCGGTGACGTCACCGAGGACGGCACCACCGAGCGGGTGCGCCGTGAAGGACGCGTTGACGTCCGGAGCCATCGGTTTCGCGCCCGGGACCGTCTTCCCGGCCTCGGCCATCGCGTTGTGCACTGCGCGCAGTGCGTCGACGCTCTCCCCTTCGCCGCCGGCCGGCCAGTTCACGACGGCGCGGCCGGCGCCGGAGTCGTAGGTGACTTCGGCGCGTCGCGGATCGAGGGTCATGCCGAGCGAGGCGAGCATGCCGACGTCCTTCGCGGTACCGGCGACGAACCAGTTCTCCAGGCTCAGCGGCATACCGCTCTCGTCGACGACCCGGGAGGCGGACGGAGCTCCCTGGTCGCCACCGAAACCGTCGGTGACGGCGAAGGACCGGACCAGCACGGCGTCGCCGTTGGTGCCCCAGCCCTGCCCGACGCGCTCGTCGAGGTTCGCCAGCGTGCCGGTGTGGCGGGCGCGCAGCAGCAGTTCGGTGGTGCCGACCGAGCCGGCACCGAGCACGAGCCTGTCGCAGGTCAGTGTCCGCGTGCGCAACACGGTGCCGAACGGGTCGACGACCTCGACTTCGACGCGGTAGCGGCCGTCGGGTTCCTGGCCGACGGCGAGTACGCGGTGCGCGTGGCACACGAGGGCGCGGCCGGTGGCCTCGGCGGCGGGAATGTAGTTCTGTGTGAGGTCGAACTTGGCGCCGTTGGAGTTGCCGAGGTTGCTTTCGCCGGCGATCGCCGAGCGCCGGACCCGGCCGGCGAGTTCGTCGCGCACAACGTCCCAGTTCCAGATGCCGTCGATCCGGTGCGGGCTGTACCCGGCGGCACGGGCGTCCTCGTCCCACCGCCGCGAGTGCGCGAACTCGGCTGCACCGTAGATATCGTCGGGCATCGCGTCGAGGCGCAGCATCGAGCGGACCTTCGGATACCAGGTGGAGGTCATCTCCCGGTAGTCGAGGCGCGAGCCGAAGACGTGCTCGAAGAAGCGCTGTTCGGGCGCGATCATCACACCGGTGAACACGATCGAGCCTCCGCCGACCGCGGCACCCCGCCACACCGACAGGTTGGGGTAATCGACGACGTCGAGGACGCCGGCGAAGTTGTCGCAGATCACCGGGACGCCGGTCGGGCCGATGAACGCCTTGCGGTGGTACAGGCCGCGGCCGTCGGCGAGCAGGTCGGTGGTGAAGACCTCCCGCTGCGGGTCGCGGGGCCATCGCAGGCCGCGCTCGAGAACGGTGACGCGGCTGCCGGACTCGGCCAGGCGCAGCGCGGCGGCGCTCGCGCCGAAACCGGATCCGACGACGAGGACCTCGGAGTGGTCGGGTGCGGCCGGGGGAGCGGCGAAGAGCTCGGGCACGAGACGCAGGTAGGCGTGGGATCCCACCGGCAGGGCGGACGCCGACGGTGTGCCGGCGAGTCCCGGGCCGAACACGGCGGCTGCCGCCGCCAACGTCGATGCCTGCAGGAAACGACGTCGCTTCATCCGACTCCCTCGAGGATTTCCGGTGATATCCCCGAACGAACCGTCCGGTTCGTCCGCTACCGGCGGCTACTGTAACCGGCGCGCAGGCTCGATGCCATTCCCGTCCCACGGATCCCCGGCATCGCGCGGTCCGCAACGACACCGGCGACGGGTGCCGTCGAGTGGAGTGGACGGCACCCGTCGCCGGGTGTGATGCGGATCCGCGGCTGCGGTCAGAAGGAGTGCTCGGGGCCGGGGAACGTGCCCGCGGCGACCTCGGAGGCGTATTCGACTGCGGCGCTGCGCAGTTCGTCGCCGACGTTGCCGAACTTCTTGACGAACTTGGCGGTCTTGCCGCTGGTGTAGCCGGCCATGTCCTGCCACACCAGCACCTGCGCGTCGCATTCGTTGCCCGCGCCGATACCGACGGTGGGGATGGTCAGCTTGCGGGTGACCTGTCCGGCCAGGTCGGCCGGAACCATCTCCATGACGACGGAGAACGCGCCGGCCTCCTGGACCGCGATCGCGTCGGCGACGAGCTGCTCGGCACCGTCACCGCGGCCCTGCACGCGGAACCCGCCGAGGGTGTTGACGGACTGCGGGGTGAAACCGATGTGGGCCTGCACGGGGATCCCGGCCGCGGTGATCGCCGCGATCTGCGGGGCGACGCGCTCGCCGCCCTCGAGCTTCACCGCGTGGGCGCCGCCCTCCTTCATGAACCGGATCGACGTCGCGAGTGCCTGCTCGGGCGACGCCTCGTACGTGCCGAACGGAAGGTCGGCGATCACGAGGGCGTGCGGTGCGCCACGGACGACGCCGCGCACGAGCGGCAGCATCTCGTCGACGGTGACCGGCACGGTGGTGTCGTAGCCGTAGACGACGTTCGCGGCGGAGTCGCCGACGAGCAGCACCGGAATGCCCGCATCCTCGAAGATGCGCGCGGAGGAATAGTCGTAGGCGGTCAGCTCGGCCCAGCGTCGGCCCTCGGCCTTCATCGCCTGCAGGTGATGCACGCGAGTCTTGCGCTTGGGGGCATCGGACGCGGCGGCGCCGCCGTACACGGAAGTCACGTTGTCGGACATCGCTGTCCCTTTCTGCCTCGAGGCCCGTACGGGTCCCCGGGTTGGTGATGACGGTCCCGAGTCTGCCACCGTGCCCGCCGCGGGTGTACCGGACCCGTCGGTGCGATTGGTCACACTCGGGCAGACCGGCGCCGGGCCCGGTCGCTCGCGGCGGCACCGGCACGCACGTGGCTAGCATCGCTGGCGTGCCGAAACTCACCACCGGGCTCCGATCCCGTGTCCTCGCCGGCCTCGCGGTCGCCGGTCTCGCGCTGGCCACCGCGTGCAGTTCCGGCCCCGGGACCGTCACGCCGACACCGGTGCCGGCGGACCCGGTCGGGGTGCCGGACGGCCTGGAACGGTTCTACGAGCAACCGGTGACGTGGGAGTCCTGCGCGGACTACGGCGCGGACGGCGGCCATCTGAAACGCGAGGGCGCGCAGTGCGCGCGCGTCACCGTCCCCCTGGACTACGACGACCCGGACGGGGCGACCGCGAAGATCGCGATCTCGCGCGTCGCGGCGAGCGGCGACCGGATCGGATCCATGCTGGTCAACCCGGGTGGTCCGGGTGCGTCCGGTCTCGGCATGGCGACCGTCGCCACCTCCACCGAGCTCGCGGATCGCTTCGACGTCATCGGATTCGATCCGCGCGGTGTCGGGGAATCGGAGCCGGCAGTGCGCTGCCTCACCGACGCGGAGGCCGACGCAGAGCGGGCTCTCGACGACGGCGACACGACCCCGGACGGCATCGCCGCGAGCGAGAAACGCAGCCGGGAGTACGCCGACGCGTGCGCCGAGCGGTCCGGAACCGACCTGCTCGCGCACGTCGGCACTCGCGAGGTGGTCCGCGACATGGACGTGATCCGCGGTGCGCTCCGCGACGAGAAGCTGACCTATCTGGGCTTCTCCTACGGCACACGGCTGGGTACCACGTACGCGGAGACGTTTCCCGATCGCGTTCGTGCGCTCGTCCTCGACGGCGCACTCGATCCCGAGCAGGAGCCCGTCGACGAGGTGGTGCTGCAGGCCGCCGGATTCCAGAAGGCGTTCGACGCCTTCGCCGCGGATTGCGCCGGGTACGACACCTGCGCGCTCGGCGACGATCCGGCGCAGGCGGTCGCGCGGTTCCGGGCGCTGGTCGATCCGCTGCTCGCGGCGCCGGCCCGTACCACCGATCCGCGGGGACTGAGCCACCGCGACGCGATCACCGGTGTCCAGCAGGCGCTGTACTCGCCGAGTCTGTGGGGGTCGCTGCGCGGCGGCCTGAAGTCGCTCGCCGACGGCAACGGCGACACGCTGCTGCTGCTCGCCGACATGTACGAGGGGCGCAGCGACGACGGTACCTACAGCAACATCAACGACGCGTTCAACGCGATCCGGTGCGTCGACGACACGCGGATCACCGACCGGGCCGTTGCGGGCGAGGCCGACACCCGGTTCCGGCAGGTCGCGCCGTTCCTCGACGACGGGCGCGGCACCGGGCAGGCGGCCCTGGACCTGTGCGCGTTCTGGCCCGTGCCGAACACCGGCGAGCCGCACACCCCGGACGTCCCCGGATTGGCTCCGGTGCTGGTCGTCTCGACCACGGAGGACCCCGCGACGCCCTATCAGGCCGGGGTGGATCTGGCCCGGCAGCTCGGCGGCGCGCTCATCAGCTTCGACGGCACGCAGCACACCGTGGTGCTCGACGGGGAGCAGTGCGTCGACGACCCGGTGATCCGGTATCTGGTGACTCTCGAAGTGCCCGAATCCGACCCGCACTGCTGACGCGAAGCGGGTGTGAGCGACACGCCGTACCGATAACTCGCCGATGTAACACGGAGTTAACTCCCAGTGCCTAGTCTCGCCCCTATGGATCGCCAGAAGGAGTTCGTGCTCCGCACCCTCGAAGAGCGCGACATTCGGTTCGTGCGCCTGTGGTTCACCGATGTCGTGGGCACACTGAAATCCGTGGCGATCGCCCCGGCCGAACTTGAGGGAGCCTTCGAGGAGGGCATCGGCTTCGACGGCTCCGCCATCGAGGGCTTCTCCCGTATCTCCGAGGCCGACATGGTCGCGCGCCCCGACGCCACCACCTTCCAGGTGCTGCCGTGGATGGACGATCGCGCCCACCAGTACTCGGCACGGATGTTCTGCGACATCACCATGCCCGACGGGACGCCGAGCTGGGCGGACCCGCGGCACGTGCTGCGCCGTCAGCTGAACAAGGCGTCCGACCTGGGTTTCAGCTGCTACGTGCACCCGGAGATCGAGTTCTTCCTCGTCGAGAACGGCGAGCCCGGCGCGTTGCCGGTTCCGGCGGATGACGGCGGCTATTTCGACCAGTCCGTGCACCGCTCGGCACCGCACTTCCGCCGGCATGCGATCGACGCGCTCGAATCGATGGGCATCTCGGTGGAGTTCAGCCACCACGAGACCGCACCGGGACAGCAGGAGATCGACCTGCGCTACGCCGACGCCCTGTCGATGGCCGACAACGTGATGACCTTCCGCTACGTGGTCAAGGAGATCGCGATGGCCGAAGGCGTGCGCGCCACCTTCATGCCCAAGCCGTTCCGTGAGCACGCCGGTTCCGCGATGCACACGCACATGAGCCTGTTCGAGGGCGAGAACAACGCGTTCCACGACCCGGACGACCCGCTGCAGCTTTCCGCGACGGGCAAGGCGTTCATCGCCGGAATTCTCGAGCATTCCAACGAGATCAGCGCTGTCACCAACCAGTGGGTGAACTCCTACAAGCGCATCGTCCACGGCGGTGAGGCTCCGACGGCCGCGTGCTGGGGCCCGTCGAACCGCTCGGCGCTCGTGCGTGTGCCGATGTACACGCCCAACAAGGCGTCGTCGCGTCGCGTCGAGATCCGCACGCCCGACTCGGCGTGCAACCCGTACCTGACGTTCGCGGTGCTGCTGGCCGCCGGCCTGCGCGGCATCGAGAAGGGCTACGAGCTCGCACCCGAATCCGAGGACGACGTGTGGGCGCTGACCTCCGCCGAGCGGCGCGCGATGGGTTATCGCGAACTCCCCACCGACCTCGACATCGCGTTGCGTGAGATGGAGAAGAGCGAACTGGTCGCCGAGGCGCTCGGTGAGCACGTGTTCGACTACTTCCTGCGCAACAAGTGGCGCGAATGGGAGAACTACCGCAGCCAGGTCACCCCGTTCGAACTGGAGCAGTACCTGGGTCTGTGACGAGCGTGAGTAGGGTGAGTGGCGTGCGGTCGCGGGCAGCGGTGGTCGAATCGGATCCGGTGGGGACGGCACCGGGGGTGGGCGCGTGGTGAAACCGCCGCCCGCCCGGTCCGCGATTCCGGGGCCGGGCCGGCTGGGGCTCGTCGAGCCCACGGCCGCAGCCGAACTCGAACAGCTCTCGTGGAACGACACCGACAGCATCGAACTGCTGTGGTCGCTGTCGCGGGCCGCGAACGCCGATCTGGCGTTGCGAACCCTTGCGAGACTGCAGGAGTCGCTCGGGGAGGCCGGATGGGCCGAACTCGACACCGCTCTGCGTTTCGACAAGGGCCTCCGGGGGCGACTGTTCGGATTGTTCGGTGCGTCCGCGGCATTCGGTGATCATGTTGTCGCGAACCCCGACCGCTGGCAGATGCTCACCGGCACCCTGGAGCTGCCGGACCGGCACACCTTCACCGCGCGCATGCTCGACAGCGTCGAGGCGGTCTCCGAACTCGGTGGCGTCTCCGAGCGTCTCGTGCACCGGGCCGGCATCACCGGTCCGGCGGCGATCCCCGCGCTGCGGACGTGCTATCGCGATCAGCTCATGCTCATCGCCGCGGCGGACCTGGCGGCGACCGTCGAGAACGAGCCGGTGCTGCCGTATCTCGAGGTCGGGCAGAAGCTCGCCGATCTCGCGGACGCGGCACTGACCGCGGCGCTCGCGGTCGCGGTCGCGGCCATCTTCCCCGACGGGCCGTGCCCGATCGACATCGCAGTCATCGCGATGGGCAAATGCGGTGCGCGCGAACTGAACTACGTCAGCGACGTCGATGTCGTGTTCGTCGCCGAGCCCGCCGACGCGCGTGCGAGCCGTATCGCCGGGGAGATGATGCGGATCGGGACGTCGGCGTTCTTCGAAGTCGATGCGGCTCTGCGGCCCGAAGGCAAGCGCGGCGAACTGGTCCGCACCCTCGACTCGCACATCGCGTACTACGCCCGCTGGGCCAAGACGTGGGAGTTCCAGGCACTGCTCAAGGCGCGGCCGATGGCAGGCGACCTCGAACTCGGCCGGCGCTACATCGACGCGCTGAGCCCGATGGTGTGGACCGCGTCCGAACGTGAGGCGTTCGTGCCGGAGGTGCAGGCGATGCGACGGCGCGTCGAGGATCTCGTGCCGGCGGAACTGCGCGAGCGCGAACTCAAGCTCGGCCGCGGGAGCCTGCGCGACGTCGAATTCGCCGTCCAGCTCCTGCAGCTCGTGCACGGCCGTGCCGACGAATCGCTGCGGGTGCCCAACACCGTCGAAGCGCTGTCGGCCCTCGCGGACGGCGGATACGTCGGCCGTGACGACGCCGCGAACCTGCGGGCGTCGTACGAATTCCTGCGGTTGCTCGAACACCGGTTGCAGCTGCAGAAACTCAAGCGCACCCACACCTTGCCGCCCGCCGACGACCGCGAGGCACTGCGCTGGCTGGCCCGTGCCGCGCACATGCGGCCGGACGGACGGCACGACGCGCTCGGAGTGCTCGAATCGGAGATCAAACGGAACTCGGCGCGGGTACGCAAACTGCACGCCAAGCTGTTCTACCGTCCGCTGCTCGAATCGGTGGCACGACTCGACACGGACGCGGTGAGCCTGTCGCCGGAAGGTGCTGTGAGGCAGCTCGCGGCGCTCGGCTACAGTGCACCGGAACACGCACTCGGACACCTGACCGCCCTGTCCGGAGGCGCCTCGCGCAAGGCGCGGATCCAGGCGCTGCTGCTGCCTCAGTTGCTCGAATCACTCAGCGACACAGTCGATCCCGATGCCGGTCTGCTCGCGTACCGGCGCCTGTCCGATGCGATGTACAACGCGGTGTGGTTCCTGCGGACGCTGCGCGACGAACCGTCGGTCGCCGAACGGCTGATGACGGTGCTGGGATCGTCCGGATTCGTTCCGGACCTGCTCATCAACGCTCCGGATGTCGTGCGGCTGTTCGCCGACGGCCCGAACGGACCGCGTCTGCTCGAGCCGCAGCCCGAGGAGGTCGCCAAGGCGATCGTCACGTCGTCGGCGCGGTACGAGGATCCGGTACGCGCCATCGGCGCGGCCCGGTCGTTGCGTCGCGCCGAACTCGCCCGCGTCGCGAGCGCCGACATTCTCGGCATGCTCGAGGTTCCCGAGGTGTGCCGGGCTCTGTCGAGCGTGTGGTCCGCGGTGCTCGAGGCGGCGCTCGCCGCGGTGATCCGCGCGTCCGTGCAGAAGCAGGGGCCTGCGCCGGCGCGCATCGCGGTGATCGGGATGGGCAGGCTCGGCGGCGCCGAACTCGGTTACGGATCCGACGCGGACGTACTGTTCGTGTGCGAGCCACTGCCCGACGCCGACGAAACGGTGGCCGTGAAGTGGTCCAACCAGATCGCCGAGCAGGTACGGAAGCTGCTCGGCGCGCCGAGCACCGATCCGCCGCTCGAGGTGGACATCGGCCTGCGGCCGGAGGGTCGCAGCGGGCCGCTGGTGCGCACGCTCGCCTCGTATCAGGCGTACTACGCGCAATGGGCACAGGCGTGGGAAGTGCAGGCGTTGCTGCGTGCACACTCGGCGGCGGGCGACCGGGATCTCGGAGTGCGGTTCCTGCGCATGATCGACGCGGTGCGCTATCCCGCGGGCGGGGTGTCCCAGGAAGCGGTGCGCGAGATCCGGCGGATCAAGGCGCGCGTCGACTCGGAGCGGCTACCGCGCGGCGCGGATCCCGCGACCCACACCAAGCTCGGACGCGGGGGCCTGGCGGACATCGAATGGACCGTGCAGTTGCTGCAGTTGCAGCACGCCGACCGGATCCCGTCGCTGCACAACACTTCGACGCTCGAGACGCTCGACGCGATCGGTGCCGCCGAACTGGTCGGCGAGGAGGACGTCGCGTTGCTCCGCGAGTCCTGGATCATGGCGACCCGCGCACGCAACGCCCTGGTGCTGGTGCGCGGCAAGCCGACCGATCAACTGCCCGGCCCGGGCAAGGTGCTGACCGCCGTGGCGCGGGTCGCCGGATGGACCGGCGACGCGTCGGAGTTCCTCGACCACTACCTGCGCGTCACACGACGGGCCCGCGGCGTCGTCGAGCGGATCTTCGGCGGTGTCGAGCCCGGGCACGGTCACTGAAGGCAGAACACGCTCGCGGGGGTCAGCCCTGTGCGAACAGGCGGATCCGCTGCTCGCGGCTGCGTTCGAGGTGCGCGCGCATGTGTTCGCGCGCAGCGGTCTCGTCCCGGGCGCGCAGTGCGGCCAGGATTTCCGCGTGCTCGGCATTGAGCAGATCGGGTTCGCCGTAGTTCGACGGCGGCCCGGAGTCGTAGATACGCAGCTGGGTGGTCAGCCGCACCAGTAACGCGGTGATCGTCGAGTTGTGCGCGGCCTGCCACAGGGCTTCGTGGAACCGGAAATTCCCGCTGCGCACGTCGGTGTCTTCGGTTGCGGCGCAACAGAACCCGTGGAGCTGCTCCAATCGGGCCAGGTCGAGTTCGGTGTGCCGGATCGCGGCGGCTCCGGCGGCTTCGGATTCGAGTGCCACGCGCGCGGCGTAGATCTCGATGACGTCCTCCGCGGTGCCCGAACGCACCCGGAACCCTCGGGTCGCGCGTTCGAGCAGCCCGTCGTGGGCGAGCCAGTTCAGCGCCTCGCGGATCGGTGTGCGGGACGCGCCGTAGGTTTCGCTGAGCTGCGTTTCGTGCAGCGCGGCACCGCGGGGGAATTTGCCGGCGAGGATGTCGGCGCGCAGACGCAGGTACTGCTTGGACGTCTGGTCGTCGCGTCCGGTCGGTGGCTCCGAGAGGAGGGAACCGGTCAGGTCCGCCGTGGTGTCGCCGTGGCTCATGGGAGCCGATTATGCCATTGCCGACATTCGGATACTTGCGTATACGTTATTCGTCGTTTAGCGTCGCTGCAGTGAACGACGACAGGCGAGACGTACTGATCCGGGCCGAGGAGCTGGCCCGGAATCCGGGAGCCTATGCGGTACTCGACGCGACCGTGTCGTTCCCCAAGCCCCGTTTCGACGGCGACTACCGGCCCGAATCCGGGCTCGCGGATTGGGAGCGCGCCCACATTCCGGGGTCGGTCCACGCGGACCTGCTCGGTGACTTCAGCGCCGTCGACACCGGCCTGCACTTCACCCGCCCGGCACCCGAGCAGCTCGCGAATGCGCTGGGCGCGCTCGGTGTGGCATCGGACGCCGAGATCGTGGTGTACGACCAGGGCGCCGGTACGTGGTCCGCGCGACTGTGGTGGATGCTCCGCAACATCGGGATCTCCGCGCGCGTCCTCGACGGGGGCCTCGGCCGCTGGACGGCGCTCGGGTTGCCGGTCGAATCCGGCCCCGCGGAGATCCGGGCGGCTGCGGCGCCTCATCCGCGGGTGGCCGATCGTGGCCTGTGGCGGGACCGTGAGGACGTGCTCGCCATCAGCAGGGGCGACGCTCCCGGAACGCTCGTGTGCGCACTGGACCCCGAGCAGTTCGCCGGCACCGCGACCACCCGCTACGCGCGCCGCGGCCACATCCCCC
>NZ_LRRH01000116.1 GCF_001646785.1 Rhodococcus phenolicus | reverse complement strand
TGAGGGGAACCTTCACCCGGCCGGACCGAATGCGGGGTCCCCTCACCCGGGAGGACGGACCGCTCATCGGGGGCGGATGGGTCGGTTATCTCGCGTACCCGGATCGCCTGCCGACGACACCGGCGCTGCCGGCCGCCGCGGGCGGCTGGACCGACGTGGTGCTGCGGCTCGACGACGCAGGCTGCTGGTGGTACGAGACGCTGACCGACCGGCCGTGCCCGCCGGACCTGGCCGCCGCCGTGCGCGATCCGCAGATCGCCGGCACCGGCTGGCACATCGACTGGATTCCGCCGGACCGGGCGGCGCACCGGCACGGCGTCGAACAGTGCCTCGAAGCGATCCGGGCCGGTGAGGTGTACCAGGCGTGCGTGTGCGGACGGTTCACCGGCCGGTGGTCCGGCGACCCGCTCGCGTTCTTCGCCGACGCGATCGAGGCCACCCGCCCGAACCGCCGCGGCGACCGCGTCGAATCGGGGCCGATCAAGGGCACGCTGCCGTTGCACCGCGATCCCGCCGAGTTGCGGGCCTCGGTCAAGGACGTCGCCGAGAACGTGATGATCGTCGATCTGGTCCGCAACGACCTCGGCCGGGTCGCCGAGACTGGGACCGTCACCGTTCCCGACCTGCTCGGCGTGCATCCCGCACCCGGTGTGTGGCATCTGGTGTCGACGGTCGGCGCAACCCGCCCCCCCGCCGGTCCCGAACTGAACGTCGCGATCCGCACGGTCGAGTTCGGTGCCGTGGAATCCGGTACCGCCGAGTGCGCGCTCGGGGTCGGCGGGGGCATCACCATCGATTCCGATCCGGACGCCGAGTGGCAGGAATGCCTGGACAAAGCGGCGAGCATCCTGCAGCTCAGCCCGAGCACACGTCCAGACCCCCCGCCGGCAGCTCGAACTGCGGGAGCACCGCGCTGATCTCTCCCGTCGTCGACGAGCAGATGTGCTCGGTGACGTCGTCCGGGTCGAGGCTCCACCGCCGGATCACCCCGTCGCCACCGGCCGCCGTCACCGTGCCGTCCGGCAGGAAGCGCACCTGCCAGCGGCCCACCCCGGTGTCGGTGATGGGTCCGCCCAGCGCCCGCATCGCGCGCGGAGCCGACACATCCCACAGGCGGACGGTTCCGTCGTCGCTGCCGCTGGCCACGACTTCGCCGCCGGGCGACACGGACACCGAATAGACCGTGCCGGTGTGCCCCCGCAACGGCGTGTCCCGTGCGGTGAATCCGCCGTCGTCGCCACGATCCCAGATGACCACCGCGTGATCGTCGCCGCCGGTCGCCAGCACCGACCCGTCCCCGCCGAACGACACCCCGTTGACCCCCGCCTCGTGCCCGCCGGACACCGGCACCGCGGCCGGGCGGTCCGGATCCGCGATGTCCCACGCGTAGATCCGGCCGTCGGCACTGGTCACGACGAGGCTGCGGGCGTCCGGGCTCACGGCCGCGCTGCGCACCAGGTTCGTGGGCCCGGTCAGCGGCCCGCCGCGCGGCACCGGACGCGCCGGATCGGTCACGTTCCACAGGGTCACCGACTGATCGTCGGCACCGGTCACCAGCGTCGCACCGTCCGGGGTGAACGCCAGCTCCCAGGTGAACCGGGTACCCAGGGGCACAGGGTCCCCGAGTGGGCGGGGCCGTGCCGGATCGGCCACATCCCACAATCGGACACTCCCGCCGGAGGTCGGCGCCGTCGCGAGGACCGTCCCCGACGGCGACAAGGCGACGACGGTGGCGCCGCCGAGCGGCCGCGGCAGGTCCATCGAGGCCGCCTGCCGCCAGCGACCGCGCTCGTCGATGCGCCACAGATCGACCACCGAGTCGTAACCGCCGGTCGCGGCGAGCCTGCCGGACCGGTCGGTGGACGGCAGGGTCAGGGCGGAATCGGAGACGCCGACGCGGCCGGGCGGCAATGTCCAGATCCGGATGGTGGCGTCCTGGCCGCCGGTGACGACGGTCTCGCCGTCCGGTGTCACGGCCAGGACGGACAGTCCGCCCCCGTTGCCGGTGAGTCCCGGCTTCAGTTCGTCGACGATCCCGGCGTCCGGGTCGACGGACCACAGCTTCGCGGTGCCGTCCCACGACGCGGACGCGACCGTGCGTCCGTCGGGCAGGAACGTCACCTTCCACACGCCCCCGGTGTGGGCGCGGGCCGGAGGGCCGAGCGGACGGGTCGCCGCGATGTCGGTGGTGTCGAACAGGTGGAGCATGCCGTCGTCGCTGCTCACCACGAGTCTCGTGCCCGCGGGATCGAAGTCCGCGGAGTGCGCGACATCGCCGAACCCGGTCAGCGGCGGTCCGATCGGGGTGGGTGCGGCCGGGTCGGTGACGTCCCACAGCCGGACGCTGCGATCGTCGCTGGTGGTCGCGAGGACCGAACCGTCGGTGCGGAAGACCGCGGTCCGGACGGCGCCGTCGTGGGCGTCGAGCACGGTCACCGGGAAGTCCGGGGTGGTCGTGTCGACGAGGGCGACGGTGCCGTCGTCGTACGGCACCGCCAGCACCCGGCCGTCCGGGGAGTACCGCACGTTGTGCACGACCACGTCGGGCAGCACCCGGCGGTCGAGCAGCACGACAGGTGTGTTCCGGTCGGTGACGTCCCAGATCTGCACGCCACCGTCGGCGCCTCCCGCCGCGAGACGGCGACCGTCGGGGCTGAACGACACCGACGCCATGTAGTCGGGCATCTGTGTCAGCGGCTGCCCGATCGGTTTCGGATCGCTGCGATCGGACAGGTCCCACAGGCGCACGGTGCCGTCGTCGCTGGCCGAGGCGAGAACCGTTCCGTCGGGTGAGACCGCCAGCCCGTACACCGGTCCGGTGTGCCCGTCGAGGGACCGCGCGAGCGGAATCCCCTGGGTGGCGACCAGCCGCGAGTAGGCGATGTCGCTGTCGGGCCGCAGTTGCACCGCGGCCAGCGACAGGTCGGCGGAGGTCGTCGGATCGTCGTCGCGCATGGCGTCGGCGAGTGCGATGACCTGCTGGAATTCTGCGGTACTGCGTTCGTCCTCGGCTCGGTTCTTCGCGGTCCACGCGAGTGTGCCCGTCACGAGCGAGACGATCGTCGAGACGGCGAGCCCGGCGATGATCGCCCGCCGCCACCGGGTGGAGCGTTCGATCTCGCGGCGGGACGCGGCGAGGAAATCGACGGCGGTGGGGCTCAGTGCCGCACCGATCTCCCGCCGGCCGCGACCCACCCGGCTCAGCCGCGCGTCCTGTTCGGTGACGAGATCCATGCGTCCGCGCTGGTAGAGCATGTTCTCGTTGCGTCCGCTCTCGATCCAGTTCGTCGCATCCGCTTCGAGTTGCTGACGCAGCGCCGCCGACGACCGGTCCTCGTGGATCCAGGACTTCAGGCGCGGCCACGCCTCGATCACAGCGTCGTGGATCAGTTCGGCGTGCCCGGCGTCGACGACGACCACGCGGGCGGACACGAAATGGTCGAGAACGCGGTTCGCGGCGGCCCGATCGTCCCCGAGTGCGAGCAGTTGGGTGAGCGGGCGCGCGATCTTCACATCGGTGCCGGTCGTGGTGACGTACACCAGGTGCACCAGCATCGAGCGGGCCAGCTTCCGGCCTCGATCGTCGAGTTCCTTCCAGGCGCGTTCGGCGCTCGCGGCGATCGAGCCCCGCACGCCGCCGGTGACGCGGTATCCGGCGACGGTGAGGCTCCCGCCGCGGCGGCGGTCCCACATGGTGTCGAGCAGGTGCGACAGCAGCGGCAGCTCCGTGCCGCTGATCTCCCCCGCGGTGAGTACTCCGAGGTCGTTGAGGATCAGATCGGCCAGGCCGGGTTCGAGTTTGACGCCGACGAGCTTCGCCGGTTCGGTGATCACATCGGCGAGATCCTCGCGGTGCAGCGGACGCACCGTCTTGGTGCGTCGTTCGAGTGCACGGGCCAGCACCGGATAGGCCACGGCCTGCTCGTAGAAATCCGAGCGCATCGTCCCCACGACCGTCGCCGGGGCGTCCTCGTGGTCGACGGTGGTCGACGCCCGCTCGAGCACGCCCAGGAACTGCGATCGCTCGGTGCGGTCGCTGCACTGGGTGAACAGTTCCTCTGTCTGGTCGACGACGATCAGCAGCGACGAACATCCCATCCGCGTGGCCGCGGCCCGGAGCGCACGCTGAACGGCGACCGCGTCGGCGCGGACCGCAGCGGGATCGGCGAGTTCGGGGATCGCCTCGGCGAGCCGGGCGAGCGGATGCCGTCCCGGGGTCAGCACGACGGGCCGGCAGTCACCGTCCCCGCACAACTCCGGGATCAGCCCGGCCTGCACGAGCGACGACTTGCCGACGCCCGATGCACCGGTCACGATCACCGGTCCGTGGCCGTGCGCCGCGACCGTGACGTCGACGAGTTCGCGCACGCTCTCGGCGCGCCCGAAGAACAGCCACGCGTCCTTCTCCCGGTACGCGGCGAGACCGCGGTACGGACGTACCCCTGCCGGGGGTGCCGGCACGGGTTCGGGCGGTTCGACGGAACGGCCCGGCACCGACGACGTTCCGCGGGCCCGGTCCCACCAGACCTGCCACTGTTTCAGGGAGTACAGCCCCGGTGTGGGCGGTTCCGCGTTCAGTGCGCGGGCGGCGCGGACGAGTGCGACGAGCACCGGACGCACCGTCTCGAAGCTGGCGGGCAGGCGCTTGCCCGAACGCCAGTCGCTGAGCCGCTGCACCGACACCGTGCGATCGCTGCCCATGGCGCGCGCAACGGCCGCGGACTCGGTTTCGACCTTCTTCAGGGGCGGTCGGCCGGCGGCGGCGAACAACATGCGCAACTGGTCCGCGAAGAACTGCCGGGCGTCCGTTTCGGGGAGGCCGTCGCGCTCTGCCATAGCCGCTTCCGCACCTCCCGATCCCGCCGAACCATCTTCGGATGCGAGGAAAACTCCGCTGCGGAAAAATTCCTCACCTACCCTGACCTGGGATGATATCCGTTCCGCAGCATGCTGATGTTGGTTGGGTGGTTTTTGGGGAGCAGAGTCGTCGTCGAAGCGAGAACCGTCTCGCCAGCAGCGTGGCCCCACGCCGATGGGAACTTAGATGTTCGAGGGGTAGTTCCGGTCGGTGTGGGGAAGCGCTGGTCCGGCTCACTGTCCGGCCAAGAGGTGACCATGATCAGTATCGTCGACCGGATCTCCGCCCTGGTTTCCCCGTCCTTCGTCGCGGCAGGCACCGTCGCCGCCTCGGTCCTGCTCATTCTCGCGCTCGGCTGAGCGCGCAACACTGCGCCACTCCGCTCGTCTCCGGGCGGAGTGGGCGCGGCGTGGGCCGCGGCGGGTCAGCGCGTCATGAGCGCGAGCGGGTCATGAGATCGGTCCCCATCGCAGCGGCGGCGAGGCCCAGCACGCAGACCACGATGCCGACGACGACGTTGGACCAGATCATTCCGGTGCTGGTGGTCACACCGGCGACCACCCACGGCGAAACGATCAACCAGACCCCGAGCAGCGGCGCCACGAACGTCATGCCGTGGGTCCGGGCGAGCGCAGTACCGAACGCGGCCGCCAGCAGCGCCACCGCGAGGCCCGTGAACAGGTTGCTCATGGTCAGGTTCATCTGGCCGCTGAAGCCGACGATCCATGCCGAACACGCCGCATAGAGACCGGCCATCATCAGCAATCCGTCGACCACCTGCGCCGGGGGCTGTTCGGCCGCCCGCTCGTAGCGCGCCCGCATCTCGAGAATGTCCGGGTGGGTGCGCATCGCTTCGTGTGCGGATGTGGACATCGTTCTCATCTCCCGGGCCGGCGCACAGGACCGCGGCCCCGCGCGCCGTATCGGTCGTTGGTTGGTGGGACTACCGAGCGATCAACAGGATCGCGATCGAGGAATCAAAAGGCCCATAGACGGCTCCCGAGTCCGGTGTGACCATTCCATTCCACACCCTGGTGGGCCGCAGCAAAAGGGGTGCGTACCCCCGCTCGGGGAGAGATTCCACGTGGCCCGGCGGGCGGTCGCGCTGCTCAGTGGCGCGCCGATTCCTCGGCTGCGGCCTCGTCGTCCAGGTCCTTGCGGAACGCGGCATAGCGGGCGCGGTGCTGCGGCCGGCGGCGCAGGAACGCCCACGCGATCGCGAGCACCACGAACCACACCGGTGTCACCAGCAGCGCCTTCAGCGTGTCCGACTCCTGGGTGAGCGCCCAGATGATGAACACGAAGAAGGCGTAGACGACCCACACCATCGGCACACCGCCGGGCATCTTGAACTTCGAGACCTCGTGCAGGTGCGGTCGGCGTTTCCGGTAGCGCAGGTAGCTCGCCAGGATGATCGACCACACGAACATGAACAGCAGCGCCGAGATCGTCGTGACGAGCGTGAACGCCTCGATCACCGAGTCGCCGGCGAAGAGCAGCACGATCGCGGACAGCAGGAACACGCACGAGAACATCAGCGCGTTGGCCGGTACCTTGCGACGGTTGAGCCGGCCCAGCGCCGCCGGTGCGTCGCCTTCCTGCGCGAGTCCGTACACCATCCGCGACGTCGAATAGATGCCCGAGTTCGCGGACGACGCCGCCGACGTGAGCACCACGAAGTTGATGACGGACGCGGCGATACCGAGGCCGGCGAGGGTGAACATCGCCACGAACGGGCTGCGTCCGGCCTCGATCTCCCGCCACGGCGTCACCGACATGATCACGACCAGCGCCGCGACGTAGAACAGGAGCACACGGATCGGGATCGAGTTGATCGCCTTCGGCAGATTCTTCTCCGGGTCCTTGGCCTCGGCGGCCGTGGTGCCGACCAGCTCGATACCGACGAACGCGAACACCGCGATCTGGAAGCCCGCGACGAACCCCATCGGGCCGGTCGGGAAGAACCCGCCGTCGTTCCACAGGTTGTCGAATCCGGCGGTCGCGCCGTTGGGGGCGGTGAACCCTCCGATGATCATGACCAGACCGACCACGATGAGACTGACGATCGCGACGATCTTGATGAGGGCGAACCAGAATTCGGTCTCGCCGAAGGCCCGGACCGTCGGCAGGTTCAGCAGCAGCAACGCGAGGATCGCCGCCAGCGCGGGAATCCACAGCGGCACGTCCGACCACCAGTACCGCACGTACCCGGAGATCGCGATGATGTCGGCGATCCCGGTGACGATCCAGCAGAACCAGTACGTCCAGCCCGTGAAGAAGCCCGCCCACGGACCCAGCAGGTCCGCCGCGAAATCGGCGAACGACTTGTAGTGCAGGTTCGACAGCAGCAGCTCGCCCATCGCCCGCATGACGAAGAACAACATGAAACCGATGATCATGTACACGAAGATCACCGACGGGCCGGCGAGGGAGATCGTTTTCCCCGACCCCATGAACAGGCCGGTGCCGATGGCACCGCCGATCGCGATGAGCTGGATGTGCCGGTTCGACAGCTGCCGCGAAAGATGCGGTTCGGCGGCGACGGACTCCTGCTGCACTCCCTCACTCATCGCAACGACATTACTGCTGTCCGTTTTGTCCTCGCGCTGCCAGTACCGCGTCGTACAGTTCGCGCTTCGATGCCCCGGCCGTCGCGATCTGCCCGCACGCGTCCTTCAGCCGCATGCCGCCGGCGACGAGCCGCTCGACCTCCTCGACGAGATCCTCGGGGTCGGCGACGTGTGGTGACGCCCCCTCGAGCACGACGGTGATCTCACCGCGCGCACCGTCGACGGCCCATTCGGCGAGCTCCCCGAGCGTGCCGCGGCGCACCTCCTCGTACGTCTTGGTCAGTTCCCGGCACACCGCGGCGCGGCGGTCCGCGCCCAGCACCGCGACCGCGTCGGCCAGGCACGCCGCCAGCCTGTGCGGGGCCTCGAAGAACACCACCGCGCGCGGTTCGGTCACCAGGGTCTGCAGCCAGGTGCGGCGCGGACCGGACTTGCGCGGCGGGAACCCGTCGAAGCAGAACCGTTCGACGGGCAGCCCCGACAGTGCGAGCGCGGTGGTCACCGCGGACGGCCCGGGCAGGCACGTGACGGGCAGATCCGCGGCGACGCACGCGGACACCAGCCGGTATCCGGGGTCGCTGACCGACGGCATGCCCGCATCGGTGACGAGCAGCACCGTCAGTCCCGCCTCGATGTCCGCGATCAGGGCGGGCGCACGCGTCACCTCCACCTGGTCGTAGAAGCTGACGACGCGGCCGGTGATGGTCACACCGAGAGCGGCGGCGAGCGACCGGGTGCGCCGGGTGTCCTCGGCGGCGACGACGTCGGCGGTCGCGAGGGCTTCGCGGAGCCTGCTCGAGGCGTCCCCGATATCGCCCATCGGAGTCGCCGCCAGCACGAGCCGTCCCTGTCCCGGATTCTCTGCCTGCATGCGTATCAGCCTACGATCGGACCGTGACCGTGACGGACGAGCGCCCCGCCGAGGCCCCCGACCGCCGCCTTCTGAGCCCGGGCCCGCTGGTGCCCCCTGCCGATCCCGGTCCGGTCGACCGGGCGCGCGGCTGGGTCGTGACCGCGTTCGTCACCGCGCTCGCCGCGATCACCCGCTTCGCGATGCTCCACTACCCCACCGACGCGAAGACGCCGGTGTTCGACGAGAAGCACTACGTGCCGCAGGGCTGGCAGGTGCTCACCGGCGGCTGGATCGAGGACAACCCCGGCTACGGGCTGGTGGTGCATCCGCCGGTCGGAAAACAGCTCATCGCGGTCGGCGAGGCCCTGTTCGGTTACAACGGCTGGGGCTGGCGGTTCTCCTCGGCGGTCGCGGGCACGATCCTGGTGCTGCTGGTGGTGCGCGTCGTCCGCCGGATGACCCGCTCGACCCTGCTCGGCGGGCTCGCCGGGGTGCTGCTCGTCGTCGACGGTGTCACGTTCGTCTCGTCGCGGATGGGGATGCTCGACATCTTCCAGGCGGTGTTCGTCGTCGGTGCGTTCGGCTGCCTGATCGTGGACCGCGACGAGGTCCGTGCCCGGATGGCGCGGGTCGTCGCCGAGGGCCGCATCGCGGTCAGCGACTGGGGGCCGCGGCTCGGGATCCGCTGGTGGCGGTTCGGTGCGGGTGTGCTGCTGGGCCTCGCCGTCGGCACCAAATGGTCCGGCGCGTACTTCATCGCGTTCTTCGGGTTGATGTCGGTGGCGTTCGACCTCGCCGCGCGCCGCTCCTACGGGGTGCGGCGGCCGTGGGTGGGTACCGCGCTGCGCGACATCGGCCCGGCCCTGTACGCGCTGGTGCTGATCCCGCTGGGTGTGTATCTGTCCACCTACTGGGCGTGGTTCGCCAGCGAAACCGGCGTGGACCGGCACGCCGTGGGCACGAAGATCGGCACCGACGGCCCGTTCTCGTTCGTGCCGGATTCGCTGCGGTCGCTGTGGTACTACAGCGCGAACGTGCTCGAGTTCCACTCCGGGCTGACCAATTCGGCCGGCAACCATCACCCGTGGGAGTCGAAACCGTGGACGTGGCCGATGGGGTTGCGGCCGATGCTGTACTACTTCGCCGACGGCGACCGCATCCGCGGCTGCGGCGAAGACGAATGCGTCAAGGCCGTGATGCTCATCGGCACCCCCACCCTGTGGTGGGTGTCGCTGGCGATGGTCGCGTGGGGCCTGTGGCAGATCGTGGTGCGCCGCGACTGGCGGTGGGCGGCCGTGCTCACCGGCTACGGCGCGGCGCTGCTGCCGTGGTTCGCGACCCTCGACCGGCAGATGTACTACTTCTATGCGGTGCCGCTGGCGCCGTTCCTGGTGATGGGCGTGACACTCGTGCTCGGTGATGTACTCGGCTCGGCGCGGGCGTCGCGGGAACGGCGCTCGACGGGCCTGCTCGTCGTGTGCCTGTACGTGGGTCTGGTCGTCGCGAACTTCGTGTGGTTGTGGCCGATCCTGACCGGAGTGCCGATCACGGTCGACCATTGGCACGACCAGTTGTGGCTGCCGAGCTGGCGCTGACGGCCACCGTCCGCGCTCGCCGCCGATCCGGTCAGTACCAGTCGTCGAACAGCGTTGCGTCCGGCGAGTCCGGCCGGCGATCGTCGTCGGTGTAGTGGACACCCCCGAAGTTCGTGGCGACCCGCCGGGCCACCGCCGGCATGAGCAGGCGCATCTCCGTGATCCGCTCCTCCAGCCGGGCCGGGTCGAACGGCGCGGCCGGGATCTCCACGGTTCCGACCAGCCGGTCCTCGACGATGAGCGCGCGCATCCCCGGTTCGGGCCGGAGCCTGTCCACCCAGTGCGCGGCCCCGATCCGATCGGTGATCCGGTGCAGGAGCGGGGTCCACACCCGGATCGCCGGCACGGTGCGGTCGACGATCACGAAGATGACCTGCGAGTCGAGAACCAGCACGAAGTCGCCGTCGGCGTCGATGCTGGCGGGCCGGCCCAGGACGTGCGCGAGCGCATCGCCGACACGGGCGCGCAGGTCGTCGTACCACTGCGCTCCGTCGACGCCGTGGGGCGATCCGACCTGCACGAACGCGGGTTCGACGACGTCCCAGCGTTCGCGCAGCACGCTCACCACCCACGAGGCGACGGCGTCGGGGTCGCCGAGTGTCGCGGGTGTGCGGGGCGGGCACCACGGCGGCGCGATCGGGCCGCGGCCCTCCGGCGGGGCCAGAATGCTCGCGTGCGCCCCGACGCCCGGCCGGCGTTCGATCCTCATCCCGGCGACCGGCGTCAGCGCCGTGTCCGCACGCAGCTCGACGACGTCGCCGTCCGGTAGCGCACCGATGCTTCGGGCCATCTGCGACCGGAACCGGGCCCAGGCGAGCTCGACCGATTCGTCGAAGTGGTCGATGTCGTTCACGAACATCTCCTCTCGCAGTAAACCGCGGGCAGCGTCACGCTACTGCGAGGGACCGACAATCAGGTCGCGGCGCGCGTGGGACGCAGCCACAGATCCCGGGTGCGGGGCAGAGCGCTGCTCCCGTCCGCGGCCGGGCGCACCGCGAGGACCTGGTGGACGGTGAGCCGGTTCGGCACCTCGAATCCGAGGGCGCTCGCGGTCAGGTACAGCAGCCACGTGCGGGCCCGTTCCTCACCGACCGATCGCACCGCCTCGTCCCACGATCCGAGCAGGTTCGACACCCACGCGCGCAGCGTCAGCGCATAGTGCTCCCGCAGCGATTCGCTGTCCCGCACTTCCAGGCCGGTTCGTTCGAACGCGTCGATCGTCTTGCTGAGCGGCAGCACCTCGCCGTCCGGGAAGATGTAACGGTCGATGAACGACGGTGCCCGCCCGGTCCGGTCCGGCAGCGAGCGCACCCGCGCGATCGCATGGTTGAGGAGCCGGCCGCCGGGCCGCAGCAGCGCGTACAGGTCCGCCGCGTACAGCGGCAGGTTCACCAGCCCCACGTGCTCGGCCATACCGACGCTCGCGATCGCGTCGAACGGGCCGTCGTCGATGTCGCGGTAGTCCTGCAACCGGATCCCGATCCGGTCGGACAGACCGGCCCGGGCGATGCGGGTCGTCGCCAGGTCGCGTTGTTCGCGGCTGAGCGTCACCCCGACCACGTCGACGGCGTACTCGCGGGCGGCGTGCATCGCCAGCGACCCCCACCCGCAGCCGACGTCGAGCAGCCGCATCCCGGGTTCGAGGCCCAGCTTGCGGCACACCAGATCGCACTTGTCCAGCTGGGCGGTGTCCAGCCCGGCCTTCTCGTCCGCCCAGTAGCCGCACGAGTAGACCATGCTCGGGCCGAGGAACAACCGGTAGAAGTCGTTGCCGACGTCGTAGTGGTGCGACACCGATTCCGAGTCGCGGTCCCTGCTGTGCCGGGTCCCGCGACGGTTGCGGATCTCGACGGCGGGTGGCCGCGGGGGCGGCCCGACCGCACCGAGCCGCACGAAGGTCGCGGCGGCGCGGGCCACCGTGCGCGGCCGCAGCCCGCCGAGCCGGTGGTCGCCGATCCGGGCGACGAGGTCCGGCACCCCCAGCAGCGCGTACAGGTCGCCGTCGATGTCGAGGTCACCGGAGATGTAGGCGCGGGTGAGTCCGAGTTCGTTGGGTGCCCAGAGGATGCGGCGAAGTGCGCGCCGGCTGCGGAACACGACCCGGGCCTGCGTGTCCGTGTCGGGCGGCCCGGCCTCGGAGCCGTCCCAGCACCGCACGTGGACGGGTAACGGGACCCCGAGCAGGGATTCGAAGGCCGACAAGAGCCGGGGTGCAGCCGACTTCATGATCATCACTGTCGCGCACCGGCGGCGACGACACGCGGTGAACGGTCAACCTTCCTCGACGGAAGCGATCGGCGCCGCGAGCACTCCCACCGTCCGGCCCCGCTCGACCATGTCGACGATCGCGAATCCCGCCTCCGACAGCAGGGCGCTGATCCGCATCGAGACCGGTCCGGTCGCGGTGCCGGGCGGCGGTTCGTCGAACACCCACAGTTCCCCGCCCGGACGCAGCAACGGCGCCGCCGCCGAGGCTACGGCCGGATCGCCGGTGCGGAACGCGGGCACATCGATCGCGAAGATCAGATCGAACGAATCGTCGCCGGGAATGTCCGGGAACCGGGCGACCCGCAGCTCGACACCGTCGCCGGGATTGCGGCGCCGGGCACGGTCGACCTGGATCGCCGAGCGGTCGATGCCGACGACCGTGCCGTCGGGGCCGATGCGCTCCCGCACCAGCGCCACTGCCACCCCGCCTCCGCATCCGATCTCGAGCACCCGGGTACCGGGCCGCGGGGCCATCGCCTCGACCGCGAACGCGATGCGGTCCGGGACCGCCCTCATCCGGTCCGCCGCAGCGTCCGCTGCGGGGGCCGGTACATCAGCGGGTCGTGGGAGAGGTCGCGGTACAGGGAGACACACAATCCGACCATGACGACCACGAACGGTGCCGCGGCGATGATCGTCATGGTCTGCAGGGCACCGAGTGCTTCGGACCCGCCGGTCCACAGCAGCAGCGCGGCGACCCCGCCGGTGAGCGCACCCCAGAACACGACGATCCAGCGGCTCGGCGACAGCGTTCCGTGCTGGGTGAGGGTGCCCATCACCATCGACGCGGCATCGGCGCCGGAGACGAAGAAGATCCCGACCAGCAGCATCACGACGACCGTGGACACCCCGACGAGCGGCAGGTTGCCGAGCACGCCGAACAGTTGTTCCTCGAGACTGCCCGCGCCGGCGATGTCGAGGCCGGCCTCCTGCTGGCCGATGGCCGCGCCGCCGAACACCGCGAACCACAGCAGGCTGACGATGCTGGGCACGATGATGACGCCGACGACGAACTGCCGGACGGTGCGGCCCCGGCTGATGCGGGCCAGGAACATGCCGACGAACGGGGTCCACGAGATCCACCACGCCCAGTAGAAGATCGTCCACGACGAAAGCCACTCTCCCGCTTCGGGACTCGATGCGGCGGTGCGCGCGGACATGCGGGCGAGGTCCGCGGCGTACGCGCCGAGGGTCGTCGGGACGAGATTGAGGATCAGCACGGTCGGGCCCAGCACGAATACGAACAGGGCGAGCCCGAGCGCCAGCACCATGTTGATGTTCGACAGCCACTGGATGCCCTTGGCGACACCGGAGACGGCCGACGCGATGAACGCGAGCGTCAGGATCGCGACGATCGCGACGAGCAGCAGGACGCCCGCCTCCTCCATCCATCCCGTGACCTCGAAACCGGAACCGATCTGGAGGGCACCGAGCCCGAGGGAGGCGGCCGTGCCGAACAGCGTCGCATACAGCGCGAGAATGTCGATGACCTTGCCGATCGGGCCTTCCGCGCGCCGGCCGAGCAACGGCACGAACGCCGAACTGATCAGCTGCTTGCGACCTTTCCGGTATGTGCCGTACGCGATCGACAGACCCACGACCGCGTAGATCGACCACGGGTGCAGGCTCCAGTGGAACATCGTCGTGGCCATCGCCGTCCCGGCGCCGCCGGTGGTGCGGGGCGGCGGCGACACGTAGTGCGAGAGCGGTTCGGCGACACCGTAGAACATCAGGCCGATGCCCATGCCGGCGCTGAACATCATCGCGATCCAGCTGACCGTGCGGAACTCGGGTTTCTCCCCGTCCTTGCCGAGCGGAATCGTCCCGTACCGGCTCACCGCGAGCCACAGCGCGAAGATCACGAATCCGCTGGCGGTCAGGACGAAGAGCCAGCCGAGGTCCTCGACGAGCCCGTCCAGTACCCGCCCGGTCACCGTGTTCAGGTTGGCGGGTGCGATCAGGCCCCAGACGACGATGCCGACGACGAGAGCCGCGGCGACACCGAACACGACGCGGTCCGTCGACGCTCGTCCGTCCCGGTCGCCCGCGGGCCGGGACGGACGGCCGGGGTCGGGACCACCGGTGGCGGGGCGGCCGTTGGACAACGGCGCACCGGATGTTCCGGGCTCGGGTGTCGAGCCGGTTCGATCCGCAGGCACTGTCATGGATCAAAACTGGTCCACAACCGGGCCGGGCGCAAGCACCTGTCTCCGCAATCGCCGACGAAAAAGACACCCTGATCAGGACGTATCCGACCTGGGTTACGAATCGGACACGCCGGAGGTGTCAGGCTCCGCGCACGGCCGCGACGACGAACTCGAGGATTTCGTCGTCGGACATGCCGAGGGCCCGCAGTTCCGCGACGTAGGTGGTGGTGGCCTGCTGGGCGAGTGTGAGCGTCGGATCGCCCGAGGCGGCGGCCGCGACGAACGTGCCCGCGCGACCTCTCGTCTCGAGAACCCCGGCCTGTTCGAGTTCCCGATAGGTCTTGGCGACGGTGTTGGGTGCGATTCCGAGATGTTCGGCGAGGCCGCGCACCGTCGGCAGTTTCGTGCCGGCGATCAGTTCGTCGCGGCGCACCAGTTCCACGATGCGCCGGCGCAACTGTTCGAACGGAGGGGTCGGGGAGCTCTGGTCGATGGCGATGTCGAGCACGCGAGCAGGCTACCAGCGCGCAACGCACCGGCCCCGGACGTCACTGCCCGGGGCCGGTGGAAACCGCGTGTCGCGTGTGACGGATCAGACACGCACCTTGTCGAGATCGTCGTCGTCCGAGCCCTTCGCGTAGGTACCCTTCTCGAGCAGGTCGCGGATCTGGATGAGCAGGTCCGTTTCGCTCAGCGGCTTGTCCTCCGACTCCTTCGGCGGAGCGAAGCGGTGCTTGGCGGCGTTGACCGGGACGATGAGCACGAAGTACACCACCGCGGCGATGATCACGAAGTTGATCACGGCCGTGACGACGGCCCCGACGTTGATGAAAGTCTCAGGGCTGGAAGTGATCTGGAAACCCCAGCCGTACTCGTTGGCACCGCCGACCGCGGAAACGAGCGGATTGACGATGTTGTTGGTGAAGGCCGTGACGATCGCGGTGAAGGCTGCACCGACGACGACTGCGACCGCCAGCTCCACCACGTTCCCACGCAGCAGGAAATCCCTGAAACCCTTGAGCATGTCCCCCGTCGCCTCCCTATCGGCATTACGTATGTATCGGCTGTTTCGACGGGCGAAAATCGTATGCCCCGCGCACACGACCTTCAACACCGGCATTTGCGACATCCGTGTCGCTCGGCCCGCGGATGCGACGCACGGCACAATGGCGTCATGGCCAAGACCGCGACGATCTACCACAACCCCCGTTGCAGCACGTCCCGCAACACCTTGAAGGTTCTCCAGGAGGCCGGCATCGAGCCGACCGTCGTGAAGTACCTCGAGACGCCGCCGTCCCGGGACGGACTGCGCAAGCTTCTCGACGACGCGGGCCTGAAGCCCAGCGAGGCGATCCGCACGAAGGAATCGTTGTTCGCCGAACTGAACCTGGCCGACGCGTCCGAGGACGAACTGATCGACGCGATGGCGGAGAATCCGATCCTCATCGAGCGGCCGATCGTCGTCACCGACAAGGGCACCGTCCTGGCTCGTCCCGTCGACAAGGTCCGCGAGATCCTCTGAGCCCCCGCGTCCACGCCTCTACCCGGAGGCGTGGACGTCCTCGTCGGACT
>NZ_LRRH01000115.1 GCF_001646785.1 Rhodococcus phenolicus | reverse complement strand
GCAACCGTGGTGCGACGACGCGCCACCCCTCCTCGGTGCGCAGACCGTGATCGGACGCTGGCCGTACCCGGCGCACGGGCGCAGCCCCGCCCCCGCGGCCCGCCTCGAGCTGGGCTCGATGGCAGTGGTCTTCGGGAAATACACGGGCGGCGAGGAACTCGCGGAGGCCGAGCAGGAGACCGGCGGTCTCCGCGCGCGCTACGGGGCGCACCTCGTCGACGCCCGGATGGGCGACATCCTGCACTGCCTCGACGGGACCCCGCACGCCGACGCCCTGCATCTGGCGGTGCACGGCAACTTCGATCCCACCGGGCTGCGCGACGGCATCTACCTGGTCGACGGCGACTACCTGAATCCCGTGTCCGTCGAGGGCGTCGAGGCGAGTCCGGTGCGGTTGACCTTCCTCAACGCCTGCCAGCTCGCGCAGGGCCGTGAGGTGTTCGGGGTGTACGCCGGCATGGCGTTCGCCCTGCTGAACATCGGGGTCGAGGCCGTCGTCGCACCGCTGTGGAAGGTGGACGACACTGCGGCGCGGGAGCTGGCAGAGAATTTCTATCCCGCGTTGTTCACCGAGTCCCGCTCCCCCGCGTCGTATCTGCGCGAGGTCCGTTGCCGTCCGGCGGCGGAGAGTCCCGCCGCGACGTCCCTGTCCTACATCTACTTCGGTCATCCCCTGCTGCGGGTGAAGTGGGTCGGCTCGGTCTCAGGGTGAGGTGCGGCGTCGACCAGGTCGTGTTCGACCCGGTAGTCCGCGCGCATCCGGTCCATCGCCGCGTCGCGGCCCTTGTAGGCCCTCGCCGTCACCCGTTCCCGATCGGGATACCGCAGGTCCTGGATCCGGTTGACCAGGGCCAGCGCCGGGCCGACGCGGCGCAGGACGTGCTTGATCGGTCCGTCGGGGATGTGGAGGGCGTCGGCGTCGGCGTCTCCGATGAACACGCGCTGCAGTCCGTGCATCAGTGTCTCCGACACCGCGTGCTTGAGCCGTTCGTTGCCGGGCAGCAGGTTCGAGAGCTCGGGGACGAGATAGTCGTCCGTGAGTGCGACGACGAACCGGCGGTCGTCGTCACCCGGACCCGGCGAGGTGAGCCGGTACAGCTCCTCGACGAGGATGTGGTCGGCTTCCTTGCACAGGTTCAGCTCATCGCTCATGCCGATGACGTGGCCGACGTAGCGCCACAGGTGGTAGATGTCGTCGCGCTCCTCGTCGGTGAACCGCACGCCCAGCACCTCCATGGCCTCGACGGCGATGTGCCCGAACTCGGCCATCGTCAGCGCCATGTAGGACTGCGGAATCGGCACGCCCCACGCCTCTTCGTCCCAGCGGCCGGTCGCGAGGATGCCGCGACGCACATGGGCGTGGATCAGCCGGACCCGCACGGTGAACGCGAAACCTTCTGCGTCGCGCCGCATTCCACCTCGCGTCAGCACGTGCCGCAGCCACTCCCCGACCTCGACCGACCGCACCGCCGGCCGGCTGACGTACCGCCCGGTCAACGCGAGCGGCTTCCCGGCGATCTCGTTGCCGGCGCCGCGGACCAGCGAGGCGGCACCGAGCACCATGCCGAGGATCGGGGTGTGGCGGACGAGGGCGTCGGCGGCGTTGTCGAGGCGGTCGTGGTCGACCCAGTCGGGTTCGTCGTCGAGGAACTTGAACAGCAGCCGCAGCGACTCGGGCGCATCGACGACCGAATCGATCCCGCCGGCCAGGGCGGTGCGTACCGCCTCCGTCGCCGACGAAGCACCGAAATCGTCGGCGACGACCGCGTCGGCGAGCGGGTCCGCCTGCCACATTCCGTCCAGCCATCGGTGTCCGAGGTCGCCGTAGCGACGCACCGCGAGGTCCGCACCGACAAGGTCACGAGGAATCCGTCGCTCCATGTATCCCATGGAAACACGAGGATTCCTCACTTACTATTCACTTTCTGTGAGCTCTCGTCAGGACAAGAACAACCCAGGTAAAGGTGCACGAAAGTCACCGACACAGCAGCGCAGCCGCGAAATGCGTAAGCACCTCCTCACGTCTACCCACGAGCTGCTCGCGCGGCGTCCCTCGACGCGCCCGAGCACGACCGCACTCGCCGAGCACGCCCACGTGAGCATCGGTACCGTGTACCGCTACTTCCCCGACATCGACGCGATCGTCGACGAACTGCGCAGGACGGCGGTCCACGACATCACCACGACCCTGTCGACCGCGATCGGCCGGGCGATGGACCAGGAGCCCGCGGTCGCGATGGTCACGGTCGTCGAGTCCCTCACGGCCGCATTCGAGAAGCACTCGGCGGTGCTGCGCGTGTCCTACACCTCCGACGAGAGCGAATTCGGGATGGCCTGGGCCGAGGTCGAAGGTCCACTGCGGCCGCTCGGGCGGATCATCCCGGCACGGCTGCGCCCGGATCTCGACGACGCCGCGATCGACGATCTCGTGTTCATCGTCATGGGCGCGACGGCGAGCCTGTGTTCGCGGATCGCGTTGCTGCGGCCGCCACAGTCCGATCGGGCGAAGATGATCGCGGTTTCTGCGCGGATGCTGCTCGCCGCCGTCGAGGAAGCGTGAACATCGGACACCGACGTGCTCCCCGAGGGTGGCACACTCGCGTGCATGACCGATGCCCCTGTCATCATCACCGTCGCAGGCCACGCCGAACGCGAGTTCGCCCCGAACCGGTGCACGGTCGCGGTCCGTGTGCACGCCGACGGCGCGACCCGGGAACAGGCCGCCGACCCGGTCGCCGCGGCGGTCGCCACCGTCACCGGACTCGTCACCGAAATGCGCGAGCGCGACGACAGCCCGGTCAAGCGGTGGACGTTCGACCAGGTACGGCACAGCCGCCATCGTCCGTACAACAGCGAGGGCAGGACCCGCCCGTGGCGGTACACGTCGGCGGCAGCGATCACGGTGACCTTCCACGAGTTCGACGCGATCGGCGCGTTCGTCGACAAGGTCTCCGGCATCGACTCCGTCACCGTTTCCGGCCTGCACTGGTGGATCACCCGCAAGACCCAGCAGAAACGGGTCGCACAGGTCCGCGACCTCGCCGTACAGAACGCACTGGACAAGGCGAAGGGATACACGAAGAGCCTGGGATACAGCACATTCCGCGCGATCGCGATCGCGGATCCGGGGATGCTCGGGTTGCAGACGCCCCCGACCCCGTACCCGGTCGGCACACCCAAGATGCGCTCGGCGATGCGCGCCGACATAGCGTCCGCCCCCGAGGAGAGCGTCGAGGCAATCGTTCTCGAACCCGACCGCATCACGATCACCGCGGACGTGGAGGCGCGGTTCGAGGCGTCGTAACTCGTTCCGTGTGGATTCGTGTTCGCCGGGCGGGCACGAATCCACACAGAACGGAAGCGGTCACACCACGTGATGCCGGCCCACCGGCAGCACCAGCGGTTTACCGGACACCGGATCGGAGATCACCCGGCTGTCGAGGCCGAACACGGCACCGACCGTCTCGGCGGTGAGCACGTCCGAGGGATCACCCACCCCGTACACACGGCCACCGGCCATCGCGACGAGATGGTCGGCGTAGCGGGCCGCGAGGTTGAGGTCGTGCAGCACCATGACGATCGTGGTGCCGCGGTCGCGGTTGAGGTCGGTGAGCAGATCGAGCACCTCCACCTGGTGACTCACGTCGAGAAAGGTGGTCGGTTCGTCGAGCAACAGCAGATCGGTCTGCTGGGCGAGGACCATCGCGATCCAGACCCGCTGCCGCTGCCCACCGGAAAGCTCGTCCACGGAACGTTCGGCGAGTTCGGTGATGTGGGTGGCGGCGAGCGCATCGGCGACGGCCGCGTCGTCCTCACGGCTCCAGCGCGACAGCACCCGCTGGTGCGGGTGACGCCCACGGCCCACCAGGTCCGCGACGACGATGCCTTCGGGTGCGATGGGCGATTGCGGCAGCAACCCGAGGGTGCGGGCGAGTTTCTTCGCGGGCAGCCGGTGCACGTCCTTGCCGTCGAGCAGCACCCGGCCGCCGCGCGGCGACAGCAGGCGCGACATCGACCGCAGCAGTGTCGATTTCCCGCACGCGTTGGCGCCGACGATGCACGTGATCTTTCCCGGCGGCACCACGAGATCGAGGTTCTCGACGACGGTGCGGTTGCCGTAACCGAGTTCCAGGTTCTCGACCGTCAGAGTGTGCGTTGCGGTCACAGCGAGCCTCCCGCCCGGTTGGATCGAATGATGAGGTACACGAGGTAGGGGGCGCCGAGCGCGCCCGTCACCACCCCGACGGGATACCGGGTGCCGAACGCGTACTGGCCGACGAAGTCCGCGACCAGCACGAGCAGGGCGCCGACCAGCGCCGCCGGAACGAACAGCGACGTGCCGCGACCGACGAGACGCGCCGCGATCGGCCCGGACAGGAACGCGACGAACGCGATCGGTCCCGCCGCGGCGGTCGCGAAGGCGATCAGCCCGACCGCCGCGACGATCGCGACGATGCGGGTGCGTTCCACCCGCACACCGAGGGCCTGGGCCGCGTCGTCGCCGAGCTGGACCATCGACAGGTTGCGGGCCTGCAGGAGCAGCACCGGCCCGATCACGACGAGCGCGACGATCACCGGAACGGTCGCGAACCACGTGGCGCCGTTGAGGCTGCCGGTGAGCCAGCGCAGCGTCTCCTGCATGTCCCACGTGGCGGCGGTGCTGAGCAGATAGGACGTGACGCTGTCGAGCATCGCGGCGATGCCGATACCGATGAGGATCAGGCGGGTGCCGGCGACACCGCCCCGATAGGCCAGTCCGTAGATCAGCAGGGCCACGGTCAGGGCTGCGACGATCGCGAAGATCGAGACCTGGGTGCCGCCGAGCGAGAGCACGATGATGGCGAACGCGGCGGCCGCGCTCGCGCCCGAGCTGATGCCGATGACGTCGGGACTCGCCAACGGGTTGCGCAGCATCGTCTGGAAGGTGATGCCGCCCAGTCCGAAGCAGATCCCGGCGATCACGGCGAGGACGGTGCGGGGCAACCGCAGGCGCCCGACGGTGAAGGACGCTCCGGGAACGTCCTGTCCCAGGATCACCCGCAGCACGTCGGCCGGTGGATAGAAGGTCTTGCCGAACATCAGGCTCGCGGCGAATCCGGCGAGGACGAGGACGGCGAGGACGCCGATGACGATGCGGCGGTGCCGGCCTCGGCGCACGCGGCTCGCGGCGATTCCGTCGACGTCGGATGCGGTGGTCTCGAGTATGGCGGTCACAGTTCGCGGAGTTTCTGCCGTCGGACGATGTAGATGAAGAAGGGCGCGCCGATGAGCGCGGTGATGACGCCGACGTCGATCTCGGCGGGGCGGGCGACGATGCGGCCCATCACGTCGGCGGCGGTGAGCAATCCCGCTCCCGCGAGCGCGGAGAAGGGCAGCAGCCATCGGTTGTCCACGCCGATCAACAGCCGGCACAGGTGGGGTACGACGAGGCCCACGAACATGATCGGTCCGGCGACGGCGGTCGCGGTACCGCACAGCAGGACCGCGCCGAGCGCGGCGAGCCCGCGTGTCACGGCGACGCGCTCCCCGAGTCCTGCGGCCACGTCGTCGCCGAGTGCCAGCGAGTTGAGGCCACGCGCAGAGAGCAGGCAGACGGCGAATCCGATGAGGAGGAACGGAACGGCATGACCGATGGCTTCGTAGTTCGCTCCGCCGACACCGCCGATCTGCCAGGATCGCATGCTTCCGGCGATGTCGTTGCGCGGCAGGATGATCGCGGTGACGAACGACGCCAGCGCCGCGGAGGTCGCGGCACCGGCGAGGGCGAGTTTGAGCGGCGTCGCTCCCCCGCGGCCGAGTGATCCGATCGTGTAGACGAACAGTGCGGCGGCACCCGCTCCGACGATCGCGACCCAGATCGTCGCGGTCTGCTGCCACAGGCCGAACCAGGCCATTCCGGTGACCACCGCGAGCGAGGCACCCATGTTGACGCCGAGGATGCCCGGGTCTGCGAGCGGATTGCGCGTGACCCCCTGCATCACGGCACCCGCGAGACCCAGTGCAGCGCCGACGATCAGCGCCAGAACGGTCCGGGGAATACGTTTGGCGATCGCGCCCTGACCGATGTTGTCCGTCGCCCCGCCGAGCGCCGCGACGATGTCGGACCATTCGACGTTGCGCGAACCGATCGTGATCGACGCGATCACGAGCAGCACGAGCACGCCGAGCAGGACGAGGAGCCAGGCCGACCGGCCGAGCGCCGAGCGCCCCGACTCGCGGGCACCCGGCGCCGACTCCTGTTGTACCGCAGTCACTCCGCGTTCGACTTGCCTGCTGCTTGGGCGAGCAGATCGGCGTAGTCGGACAGCACCCAGGAGATCGCCAGCGGCGTGGGGTTGGCGGCGGTACCGAGCGGTCCCGACCCGTCGAGGAACACGATCGAGCCGTTGCGGACGGCCGGCATCTGCGACAGCAGCGGGTCCGCCTTCAACGCGTCGACGAGCGCCTGGTCACCGTAGGTGACGATGATGTCGACGTCGTCGAACATGTCGACCTGCTCGGCACTGACCTTCCCGGAGAATCCGCCGCCGGTGGAGGCGTCGACGACGCTCTTCGGGGTGGCGAGGCCCAGGTCCTCGAAGAAGGCGGCGCGGGTGTCGTTGGCGGTGTAGAAGCTGACCTGGCTCAGGTCGGCGGTGTCGACGTGCGTCAGGAACATCGTCGACTTCCCCTCGAGTTCGGGGTGCGCGGCCGCCTCGGCTGCGATCTCCTTCTCGAGGCTCGCGACAAGCTCTTCTCCCTCGGCGGCCATGCCGAGCCCGGCGCTGTTGAGCTCGATCATGTCGCGCCACGACGTCGCCCACGGCGCCTCGGGGTAGGCGATGACGGGGGCGATCTCGCTGAGAGTGTCGTAGTCCTCCTGCGTCAGACCGGAGTACGCGGCGAGGATGACGTCGGGGTTCGTATCGGAGACGGCCTCGAAGTCGATGCCGTCGGTCTCGTCGAACAACACGGGGGTCTCGGCGCCGAGTTCCTCGAGACGCTCCTCGACCCACGGCAGCAGGCCGTTGTCATCATCGTCCCCGAAGTTGGCTGCGGCCATGCCGACCGGCACCACGCCGAGCGCGAGCGGAACCTCGTGGTTGGCCCAGTTCACCGTGGCGACGCGTTCGGGCTTCTCGTCGAGGGTGACGGTGCCGAGCGCGTGCTCGATCGTGATCGGGTATTCGGCCGAGCCGGAGGCAGTGGAATCGGACGCGGGGGTCTCCGAGGAGTCGGAGCCACAGGCCGTCAAGCTCAGGGCGACCGCGACGGAGGCGGCGGCCGTCATCAGTAGGCGCTTCGAACGCATGGGGGCAGAACTCACTCTCGTGCGGGGTAGGCCCTCGCTTCCGGCCACATCGTGGGGTTAGGCGAGGTTTGCCTAAACCGTAATGTTCGCCCGATCCGGACGCAATCGCTCGTTTGGGACATCCCGTGTAGCGATCGGGACATCAGGATTCCCGGAACGCCCCCGGTGTCGCTCCCGTGACGCGGCGGAACGCCGCACCGAATGCGCTCGCCGACCGGTAACCCACCCGCTCGGCAACCTCGTCGACATCGACGCCGTGCCCCAGCAGCATCGCCGCGCGCTGCGCCCGGACCGCCGCCACCCAGCGGCCGAGGCTCAGCCCGGTTTCCGAACGAAAGGTCCGCGTGATCGTGCGGGTACTCACGCCCAGCTCGGTCGCCCAGTCCGACAGGGACCGCTGGTCACCGGGGTCCTCGGCGATCGCGTCGACGATGGGGCGCACCAGCGGGAGGGACGGGTGCTGCACGACGAGCTCGTGTTCGGCGGGTGCGAGCACGTCGAGGACCATCCGCTCGGTCAGCGAGCGCGACCCGTCGGTGAGCCGGTCGTCCTCCAGACGGTCGAGCAGCAGCCGCAGCAGGGGCGCCATCTCGACGGCGACCGGGCCGTCGGACAACGCCGGCACGGAGTCGATCCCGAAGTGGGCGGTGCGGTACCACGTGCCTGCCGGCATGACACCCCAGTGCAGCCGGCCGGCCGGAATCCACAATCCGATCCGGGGTGTGATGGTCCAGGTACGCGACCCGATCGTCGCACTCGACGCACCGCGGTCGTTCCACAGCAGCTCGTGCGTCGGATGCGAATGCGGTTCCCAGCGGGTGTCGCAGTCGATGCGTTCGTCCATGCCCGCGATCACGAACGGCACGTCGATGGCACCGGCGTCGTACACCGGCAGGACCCTGGACTCCATGGCCTCGAGTATGTCGTACCTGCCGGACCGTGTTCTGTGTGGATTCGTGTCCGCCTCACGAACACGAATCCACACAGACGCGCTACAGGTCGGTGACGTCGGTCAGTTCGTAGTGCAGCGTCGATGTGTGCATCACGCGGTGTGCCAGGTGGACGCCGACGTGCTGCACGATCGGGAACTTCTTGTCGATCAGTTCCCCGGCCGTGCGGGACTCCTCACCGGACAGCAGATGTGCCGTGGCGCGGGCCGCCGGTCCCGTCGGCTTGCCCGACCACGTGCACGGGCGGATACGCACGTCCGGGAAGTTGCGCAGCCGCTTGTTCTTCGACGCCTTGCCCGGCGTGCGGAAGTAGGCGTGATCGCCCGCGACCACGAGATTGACCGGGGTGTGGACCCACGTGCCGTCGCGTTTGCGTGTCTGCAGCTGCACGACCTTCTCCCCGGCGAACCGCTTCAGGGCGGTCGGCTCGTTTCCGGGCATGCTGCCGGTCCCCGGCTTCGCGGCGTCCGCGCGCGGGCTCGCGTGGAGAGTCGGCGCGTAGGTCAGTTGCTGGACGCGGCCGTCGAACGTGTGGGTTTCGAGGAGTTCGAGGTCGAATTCGGCGCCGGGCACGAACACCGGATTGCGCCCGCTCGTCCCGGTGATCGCCGGGAAGACCGTGATCACGAGCCGGTCGACGAGCCCGGCCGCCATGAGCGAACGGTTCATCGACAGACTTCCGTGCGACCACAACGGCCGATCGGATTCGGCTTTCAGCCGCGGGATCGCGGTGAGCGCGTCCTCGGCGAGGAGCGTCGTGTTCTCCCACTCCAACGGCGCCTCGAGCGTCGTCGAGACGACGACCTTCCTGGCCTTGTTGATCAGTTCGAAGGTGGGATCGTCCCCGGACCGGACGATCCGGTACAGGTCCCGGTAGGTGTTGGCGCCGAGGACGAGGATCCGGTCGGATCCGAACGCCTCGGCGCGGCTCGCCACGAGTTCGGGACCTTCCTTGCCCCAGTATCCGGGCCAGTCCACCGCGGTGCCGTATCCGTCGAGACTGGTGAACACGTCGAATGTGTAAGTGGCCATGATGATTCGAACCTCCGCACGCGACGACGCGGGCGTCACGTCCGCCGCTGGGTCGAACGGTGAAGTTGAAATCTGCCACTGCGACCGTAGCTCGAACACATCCGGATGGGAAGGGAATCGTGAGGCACGGCCCGCTAAGCGAGATCGCGGCGGAGCGGCGCCGCCATCGCGATCGCCGCCGCACCGAGCGCATAGACGGCGAGGACCAGCGCGCCGAGAAGCGGGGACAACAGCACGGGCGTACCCAGCGATGTCTCCTCGCCGAGGGTGTCGGCCAGGAACGTGAAATCGGTCAGCGCCGCGGTCGCGCCACCGGGCAGGAACGGATAGAGCGCGTTGAGGCCCGGCACGATCATGAGCAGGTACTCGAGGAGATAGAAGTAGCCGAGCACGATCGCGACCGCGACGAGCTGGTGGCGGGCCAGCGCCCCGATGCCCACGCCGAGCAGCATGTAGATGGCGGCGGCCGCGGCCAGACGCACGAGAAGTGTCGCGACGTCGTCGGTGGACGCACCGAGCGTGGTGCCGCGCAGGACCACGACGCACCACAGTGCGAGTCCCGAGGACGCGGACATGAGCAGTCCGTACGCGAGTCCGAAACCGCTGTAGACGAACAGTTTTGCCGCGAGGACCCGGCTGCGGCGCGGCACTGCCAGGAATGTGGCGCCGATGGTGCCGTGCCGGTATTCGCCCGTGATCGCGATCGTGCCGAGGAGCGCGGGGACGAACAGGAGCAGTCCGGTGGTGCCGACGACGATGCCCGCCCCTTCCGGGGTGTCGAGTCCGGGCATCGGTGGTGATGTGTTCTCCGGCCCGACGAGTCCGAGCAGGCCGGTGAGACCGGCACCGCTGACGATCGCCGCGATCGCCGCCCACAGCGGAAGCCGGGTGGAGAACAGACGGATGATCTCGCCGCGGATTGCTTTGTTCATGCCGCCTGCTCCCGGGTGGTGAGGCGGAGGAATGCCTCTTCGAGGGTGTCGCCGCTCGCGGTCAGGGTGTCGAGAGCACCGGTCCAGACGAGGCGTCCGTGGTCGATGAGCACGACGTCGTCGATGCTCTGTTGCAGCTCGCCGAGGGCGTGGCTCGAGATCAGGACCGTCCCACCGGAATCGGTGAACTCTCGCAGAAACCCTCGTAGCCAGACGATTCCGACCGGATCGAGCCCGTTGGACGGCTCGTCGAGCACGAGCACCTCCGGCTCACCGAGCAATGCGGTGGCCAGGGCGAGTCGCTGCCGCATCCCGGTGGAGTAACCACCGACACGGCGGTCCGCGAACCGGTCGAGTGCAACGGTGGCGATGACCTCGCCGACCCGCGACATCCGGTGCCCGCCGAGTGCGCAGAACGTCCGGAGGTGATCTCGGGCCGTGGTCGCGGGATGCGCGGAGGCGATGTCGAGCACCGCGCCGACGGTGCCGGTGGGGTCCGGCAGATCCGGGTAGGCGACCCGGCCGAACAGGGCGGTGCCGCGGTCCGGCCGGGTGAGGCCGAGGAGCATCCGCAAGGTGGTGGATTTCCCGGCACCGTTCGGCCCAAGAAACCCTGTCACGCGGCCGGATCGGACCGTGAACGTGAGGTCGGTGACGGCGTCCACCCGGCCGAATCGTTTGGTGAGATTCGCGACCTCGATCGACGGTCCCTTCATCGGATACCCGCCGGGCGGAGGGCATCGGCGATGCCGTACGCGTTCGGGCTGCTGAGCAGGAGTTCGTCGAACTGCGTGTCGCGGTGAAGGCCGATGCGCAGAACCGGATTGCCTCGCTTCATCACGACCAGGCGCTTGATTCCGCTGGGATGCAGGAAGATTCCGACTTTCAGATAGCCGGAGATCGCCAATCCCGATCGGAGACCGAGGATTTCGGACGACCACCCGGGTAGCACGTCGACGGCCTCGATCGCGGACAGCGGCACCGCCATCCCGGACCGGCGCACGAACGGAGCTTCCCACCGAGAGAAGGACAGGTGGAGCGTTGTTTCGTCGTATTTCAGTTCCGCCATGGCGTAGAGCCTCCTGACGACGGTAGAGTCGAATCGATAGTGATAACATTATCAGCATGAGAACAATGAGGGAAGGGTCCCGATGGCGAACACGCCGATAGCCGATGTCGTGCTGCATCCCGTCCGGCTACGGATCGTGCAACAACTCGGAGGCCGGCACTTGACGACCGCGCAACTCCGCGCGGCGCTTCCCAACGTCACCCAGGCCACGCTCTACCGGCACGTCGCCGCACTGATCGACGCCGAGATCGTCACCGTCGTCGACGAACGCCGCGTGCGCGGAACCATCGAGCGCACCCTCGCGCTCGGCGACCGCATGGCGCACGTCGGCCACGACGACCTCGAGGCGATGAGCGACGCGGAACTCCGCAACGCCTTCCTCACGTTCCTCGGCGCCCTCGGGGACAGCTTCGACAAGTTCGTCGACGGCGAGGACCGAACCCTGCGGAACTACCTGGGCTTCGGCACGACACCGCTCTACGTCACCACCGACGATCTCGCGAAGATCCAGGCCGGACTCGCCGAGCTGCTCGCGCCCTACCGAACGGATTCCGGCGACGACCGCGTCCGCGTCGCGCTGACGACCGCGGTGATCCCCACGCCCCCGACCACGGACCCGGACGAGAACTGAGCATCGATGCCGCGGTCGCACACTCGCGTGTCTCCTCGGGAACACGCGCCACTCGTGGCAGGCTCGGCAGAATGCATCCGTACGACGAGGGATTCGAGCCACCACAGGCCTGTTCCGAGTGGTGCCGGGCGCGGTCGTTCGATCTGCAAGTGCTCGACGAGGGCGTCACCGTCGACCTGAAGTGGTGGAACGAGCATCTCGAACGCGCCGAGCACGGGATCCGGCTGCGCGGCCGCAACCTCGACGGTCGTGTCGTCACCGACGGGGATGCGATCGTCCAACGCAACGATCTGCGCCTGGACAGCGAACTCGTCGACGCCGACCACGACGGTCTGGGACTGCTGTTCCTGTGCGCGGCGTGGCGTAGCGCGCATCCGCGGCGGCGCGCCGTCCGACGATTTCCCGACGTCCGTGACGCACGTGCCCCGAAGAACCGCGACCGGCTGTCCAAGATCAAGGGCGTACTCGACTACTGCGCGAAGACCCGAACGCTGCCGGACACTGCGCGGCAGACGTGGTCGGGATGGCCGGACACACCCGGTGTCGGGGTTCCGCTGCTGGCGACGTATCTGTGGGCGGTCGGCGCCCGGACCGACACCGGACCCGCGCAGCTGCTCGACCAGCACGGGGTGTCGACGCTCGTCCACGAAGGCTGGCTCGAAGACCCCTCGGTCGCCGACTTCACGCTGCGGCGCTATCACCGGTACGTCGATCTGCTCACCACGTGGGCCTCCCTCATGACCACCCGCCCGGAGCTCGTCGAGATGTGGCTCGTCGACCGGTGGCACGCCCGCATCAGCGAGGCGCGCGACGGGTCGCACGCGACACCGCGGTTGTTCTGACGTTTCCCTAGGACGTATGCGGTCCGCGGGTCCACACCTGATCGTCGCGAACCCAGGCAACCGAGATCTCGTCGGGGACGACGGCGTCTGTGAGCCAGTAGGTTTCGTCCGGCGCCCATCCCGCAATGACCGACGCGGAGCCGACGTCGACGTCGATCGCCGTTCCCGCCGCAGCCAGATAACCGGCGACGGTGAGATGCACTCCCCCGTACTCCCCGGCAACACGCTGCCAGTCGGGAATCACCCATCGTCCGTCGCGGCCGGTGGTCCGGTACCAATCGTGACGCTTCTCGGCCGTGACCTCGAGCGGGAACCGCCGGCACAGATCTGCCCACGCGTCCACGCCGTCGATCTCCAGCACCTCGGTTCCCGGCGGCACCTTCACCCGCCGCGCGAAAGCACGCTCCCAGCCCATGCTGTCCTCGACGAACCACAGGGCCGCCGGGTTCCCGCCGGCGAGTGTCCGGGCCGAAGACCACATGTGCGTCAGAGGCGGTGACCACCATTCACCGGACCAGTTCGCCGTCGGGTCGGTGGGACGATCGCGTTCCGCTCGGGCCTCGAACTCGACGACGCGAGTACGCCAGTCACGCAACCGTTCCGCGACGGGAGCCGGGACGGTGCCGTCCCCGTCGCTGTCCCAGCCCACGAGCCACTGGTCGTCGCGTGCGATGCCGGTCGCCCACCACTGCGCGTACGACGACCGGGCGATGTGCTCGGCGACCCGTCGAAGTCCCTGTCGTACAGGCGGCGTCGCGACGAGAACGTCCTCGCCCTCCGGGTCCTGCCAATACCGGGCCGAATCGATGGCTTCGACGAGCGCCGTGAGCAGGTCGTGCGCCGTCACCTCGGGCAGCGGCACCTGCGACATCCGCCGCGCGACCTCCTCCGGAGCGATCTCCGGCCACTGCGGTTCTTCGGCACCGGCACCGTAGACGACGCGGGTCCGTCCCCGGCCGGGGTCGAGCTGATAGGACGCCAGGGACACCGCGGCGCCGAACGAATTCTCGTCGTACTCCTGACGGGTCGCGGAATCCGCCGCCCGCACGAACGCGAGCAGCATCCGGCGCCCACGGGGACCCACCGACAACTCATCTGCCGTGATCATCATCCCGCCCAGTAGATCATTCCTCGGCTAGGTTGATGCGATGAGAACGCTCTGGGCCGTGTCGGTCGTCTCGCTGCTGTGCACCGTGGCGATGTGGGTGTTCGCCGTGCCGCAGCTCGTGTTCTCCGGAGTCATCGACGTCGGACCCTATTTCGGGCTCATGATGGTGCTGCCCACCCTGGTCGGATTGCCCTGCGCGGTCGCCGGGACCATCGCAGGCATCGTCTGCGTGGTCCGGCAACGCGCCCGCAACTGGGCCGCGAACCTCATGACGCTCGGCCAGGTGGTGACCGTGGCTCTGGCCGTCGCCATCGTCGTGTGGGCGCTGGGCTTCGCGACGACCGGCTGGGAACTGATCGCGTTGCCGACGTCGCTGATGATCGGGCAGATCGTGGTGGTCGCGGGGCTGATCAAGGCAGGTCGCCCGCGGATGCCGAGGTCGGCGCGGGCCTCGTAAGCTCGTTCTGTGTGGAAAAACGCCCGCCCAGCGAACACAATTCCACACAGTCTCGTCGACCAGGAGGCAACAATGGCACTCAGTGGTTCGATCTTCCGCTTCGCAGGTTCATTCAACTCCGTAGTGATGGCAGCGAGCGGACTGCCGGTCATCGGTAGCTTCATCCGCGGCCACATCGCGCCGATCACCTACACCGGTCGCAAATCCGGCCGGACGATCACGCTGCCGGTCGGCTATCGACTCTCGGGCGACACCGTGAAGATCGCGGTCGCGATGCCCGACCAGAAGACGTGGTGGCGGAACTTCCTCGGTGACGGCGCGCCCATGAGCATCCAGCTGGAGAAGGAGCGCACAGGGCACGCCGTCGCGCATCGTGACGACCGCGGTCGCGTCGAGGTAGTTCTGAAACTCGCTCCCGCATAGTCGGTTGCACGATCTCATGCGCCTCGAGTTCGGCGCACGAACCGTCAACCCTGTGCGGATCCCGTCTCGACCGGGTTCTCCGGGTTCGAGCACCACTGGGACCAGGATCCCGGGAACAGTGCCAGGTCGACTCCGGTGATCGCTGCGGCCGCGACGACCACCGATGCCGTGACACCGGACCCGCAGTACGTCCCGGTGGCACCGGCCTCGGAGATGCCACTCGCGGCGAACGCTGCTCGCAGTTCGTCCGGGGCGAGGAATGTGCCGTCCGCATTCAGCAGCGCCGTGGACGGCAGGTTCGCCGCACCCGGGATGTGGCCGGCGACGGGGTCGACCGGCTCGACCTCACCGCGAAATCGCTCGGGAGCCCGTGCGTCGAGAAGCACGCCCTCGGCAGCAATCCGTGCGGCTTGCTCGGCGGTCAGGGACGGCAGCGCTCCTGCCTCGAGATTGCGGTGCTCCACCGTGATCGACCCGGCGGGCGCCGACGCAGATCCCGACTCCTCGGCCAGACCGGCGGCCCGCCAGCCCGCGAGCCCGCCGTCGAGAATCCGCACGTCGTCGAGTCCGGCCGCGCGCAGCACCCACCACGCGCGCGACGAGCCGGCACGGTTCCAGTCGTCGTAGACCACGACGGTGTCGCCGGCATCGACGCCCCAGCTCCGCAATGCCGCTTCGAGCGCGTCACCGGACGGCAGCGGATGTCGACCGCGGCCCGGCACCGAGTGGTCGCTGAGTTCGGTCTCGAGGTCGACGTACACAGCGCCGGGAATGTGCCCGGCCTCGAATGCGGCCCGTCCGTCGGGTTCGGCCAGCGCCCACCGGACGTCGAGGACCCGCACCTTCGCACCGGAGTCGAGGAGGCCGGCGAGCTCGGCGGGGGAAACGAGAGTCATGGGAGTCCTATCGCAAGAATCTAGAGTGCTTTGCCGGGGTTGAGGATGCCGGCGGGATCGAACACGGTCTTCAGGGAGCGTTGCACATCGAGTCCGGTGTCGCCGAGTTCGTCGGCGAGCCACGGCCGCTTGAGCACACCGACACCGTGCTCCCCCGTCAACGTTCCGCCGAGCCGCAGCGCGAGGCCGAACACCTCGTTCACCGCGTCCTGCACATGAGTGGGGATCGGATCGGACGGCCCGGCGTCGACCAGGACGATCGGATGCAGGTTGCCGTCGCCCGCATGGGCGAAGGTGAAGATCGTCACCCCGGTGCGCCGGGAGATGTCGTCGATTCCGGTCACGGCGTCGGACAGGCGGGTGCGCGGAACAGCGATGTCCTCGATGAGAACGCGGCCGAGGCGCTCGATCGACGGCAGCGCGAGGCGTCGGACCTGCAACAGACGCTCCGCGTCCGCCACATCCGCGGCTTCCTCCACCCGCGCACCGGCGAGGCGCAGGATGCGCTGGGTCTCCGCCATCTCCCGGTCGGCGCCGAAGCCGTCGGTCTGCACGAGCAGGAATGCCCCGCCGGCCGCAGACAGGGCGGTTCCCTGCGCGTCGTCGATCGCGACGAGCGTCGCGTGGTCGAGCAGTTCCAGGGTCGACGGCCTGATCCCGGCGCGCAGGACCGCGCCGACTGCATTCGACGCGTCGGCGACGGTATCGAACACAGCTGTGGCCGTGCGTGTTTCGACCGCCTGCGACGAGAGTCGCACGGTAGCTCCCACGACGACCCCGAGCGTGCCCTCCGACCCGACGAGAAGGCTGGTCAGGTCGTATCCGGTGACACCTTTCGCGGTGGTGCGGCCGGTGACGAGACGCCGACCGTCACCGAGGACGACGTCGAGCGCGAGCACCGCATCACGCGTCACTCCGTACTTCACGCAGCGCAATCCCCCGGCGTTGGTGGCGATGTTGCCACCGATGGTGGAGATCGCGGCACTCGCCGGGTCGGGCGCATAACGCAGCCCGAATTCGGCCGCGGCAGCATCGAGTTCGGCGGTGATCACACCGGGTTCGACGCGGGCGGTGGCGTTGTCCGGATCGATCTCGAGGATGCGATTCATCCCGGAGACGTCGAGGACGATCTCTCCGGGCCCCGCCGCGGCGCCCCCGGACAATCCCGTGCCGGCGCCGCGAGTGACGACGGGGATCCCGGCCCGGCTCGCATGCGTCAGGGTGCTCACGACGTCGTCGACGGACGTGGCACGCACGACCGCGTCCGGGAGGCCGTCCGGGATCAGGCCCGACCGGTCCGTGCGCACCCGCTCGCGTTCAGCAGGGTCCACCGACCAGTCGGGCACCGCTCCCAGGAGTCCCGCCAGCTGCTCGGGAATCAGTTCCGTGCTCACGCAGATTCGACCTCGACATCGCGCACGATCGGCTTCAGCGACGGATCGAGCCGCAGACGCTCGAGGAACAGCACGACCGTCGCGGCCGCCGAGCGGTGGGTGGCATCGTTGAGGGCGTCGTGCCGGCCGTCCTCGACCACCTTGACGGTGACGTTCGGGATGCGCCGGTAGAACGCGAGGGCGTCCTCGACGGGGCTGAGCCGGTCGGTGTTGCCGTGGATCGCGAGTACCGGCACGTCGGGCAGTGCCGGCGAGAGAGCCTCGGCGGCAAGGGCGTCGATGCCCGATCCGATGCCTCCGCGCACCGACGCGCGCAGCACGCCCTGGTGGGTGGGGCATCCGGTCCTGATCTCGACTTCGGCGTCCCAGTCATCCGGCGGGGTGTCGACTCCGACGGGCACTCCCGCAGCGATCACCGCAGCGACCGATTCACCCAGACCCACGGCGGCGTCCAGCGCTTGCAGCGCACCGGAATCCGAACCGACGAGGACAAGCGGGGTCACCGCCCACGGGTCTGCGGCGAGTTCGCGGACGCGCTCCGCGATGTCCCGGTCACCGGGTTCGAAGACGGCGACGCGGTAGGCGTCGACCGAAAGGCGGGTGGCGAAGCGGCGGTACACGTCGGCGGTCTCACCGCGACCGGGCAGCACAACGAGCGTTCCGCGCGGGGCAATACCGTCCGGCTCGTTCCAGCGGACCACATCGGTTGCGGGAGCGGAGAATTCGGTGGTGGTCACGAAGGTGCCTTTCAGTTGGCGGAAAGCGGGCTGCCGGCGCGCCGGGCGGCAGCGATGACGTCGGTGGTGATGCGGGTGAACGGCTTCTCGCCGGCGAGTTCCGAAGCGCCCAGCACGGCCTGGACGGCCGTGTTGAAGGGCACCTCGACGCCGTGAAGACGGCCCAGGAGCACGATCTCACCGTTGAGGTAGTCGACCTCCGAGGAGGCACCGCGAGCGAAGCTCTGCCAGGTGGACTGCTGGCCGGGCCGGATTCCCGAATCCGGTGCCATGGCGAACTCCGACAGATCCTCGGTGCGCTCGGCGACGGTATCGGCGATCCGGATGCCGGCGGCGGCGAGCACCGCCTGCGTTTCGGCCACGAGCGCGTTCTCGATGAGCGAGCGCTCCTCGTCGTCGCCCGCGAGCACCTCGACGGCGTTGCGGACGTTGTGGATGATCTTCGCGGCCTTCCACGGCACCACGTCGTCGGTGACCTGCACGATGTATTCGGCGGCGCGCAGATCGTCCGCGATCGCGGCGAGGCGCTCGTCCGAACCGCCCGGGATGCGGCCGATGGTGAGGACACCCACCGGTCCGGCCGCACCGGAGACGACCTCGCCGATGACGGTGAAACGTGCCGGGGTCAGCAGCGATGCGCCGTAGACGACGCCGAATCGGCGCAGCGCGATCCGCTCCGCGTCGAGGCCGTTCTGCAGGGTGATCGCCGGTAGCGCCGAGGCGGTGATCCCGGCGGCGTCCGACACGGGCTGCCAGGCCCACTGCCGCACCGCGCTTTCGAGGTCCTGCACCTTGGGGGTGAAGACGAGCACGTCGTCCGAGGTGAGGGTCACCGCGGAGGGCGAGTCCGCCGTGACGAGCGGGACGGTGGTCGCGGTGCCACAGCGGTAGTAGGTCAGGCCGTGGGCGGCGATGTGGGCGATCTGCGCGCCGCGCCCGACGAGCACGTAGGAAATGCCGTGCTGTTCGAACTGGGCGGCGAGGGTGGCACCGACGGCACCGGCACCGACGACGACATAGCGAGTCATGAGTTCTCCGTATTGGGGATGATCAGCACTGGGGATGATCAGCGGCCCGATGCGACGGAGGCCTTGGCCTGTCGCCCGAACAGCGCTGTGACAGTGTCTTCTTGGGGGAAATGGACGCGGGAGGAGTAGACGTCCCGCAGGTGCCGCTCGAGCGGGTTGGACCGGCTCAGGCCGGGATTGCCGATGAGGCCGACCATGTTCTGGACACTCGTGATCGCGGCGCGGTTGGCGAGCGTCTTCGCCCCCCACGCGAGTTCCTTCGACACCGGGATTCCCCGGTCCGCCTGATCCGCGAGCGAGCGCAGCAGGGCTTCGTTGGTGGTGAGCTGGAGGTCGATCTCCCCCAGCGCCGCTTCGAACCGCGGCAGTTCCAGCAGCGACGTCCCGAGGTTCGCGGGTCGCCGGGAGTCGAGGAACCTGATGAGCCACCGTCGTGCCGCCCGCGCGACGCCCAGGTAGATCGCCGGCAGTGCGGTCCCGGGCCCGAGGTTCTGGTCGGCCGGGCGCCGCGAGGCGAGATCCTCCAGCCCGAACGCCGAGTCCTCCGGTACGAACACCTCGTCGAAGATGACGTCGTGGCTGCTCGTCGCGCGCATGCCGGTGTTGTCCCAGGTTTCCTCGATGCTGATTCCGCGGTCGCGGCCGTCGACGGCGAACGAACCGACCCGCGGTTCGTCTTCGTCGGTGGTGGCCATGACGATCATCCATCGCAGTCCGGCGGCGCCCGTGGAGTAGATCTTGTGGCCGGTGATCTTCCAGCCGCCGTCGACGCGGCGTGCCGTGGTGGCCGGGGCGCCCCCACGCGACGGGGTGCCGAGTGCAGGTTCGACCTGCAGCGCGTTCACCAGGGCCGGTCCGTTAACCGACTCCTCGAGGATCCGCTCGTACAGATCCGCGGGGAGGAGGTCCCGGCTCGCCTGCCCGCTGTGGAAGGCAAGCGTCATCGCGGTGATCAGTGCGACCGACGGGTCGCCCTCGCCGAGGGCGAGCATGAGGTCGAGGGCGCCGGTGTGCCCGACCTCGGCGCCCCCGAACCGGCGGCCCACGGTGGCCGTCAGGATTCCCGCGTCGTGCAGCACCTGGATGCTGTCGGCCGGGAACTCCCCGGTGCGGTCGTACTCGCCGGCACGTGCCGCGAGCGCGGCGGTCACCTCGGGTAGGACCGAGGGGTCGTACGGGCGCAGGGCCGATGCGAGTGTCACGCTGTCACCTTTCGGGTGTGGTGGGTGCCGGGGATCGCGGCGAGAAGTTCGCGCGTGTAATCGACGGCGGGTGTGGTGTAGACGCGGTCGGCGGTGCCGGCTTCGACGACGCGACCGTGGCGCATCACCACGATGTCGTTGCTGATCTGCCGGATCACCGCCAGGTCGTGGGAGATGAACACGTAGCTGACACCGAGCTCCGCCTGGATCCGCACGAGCAGCTCGAGGATCTGCGCCTGCACGGAGACGTCGAGGGCGGACACCGCCTCGTCGAGGACCATCAGCGACGGTTCCGTGGCGAGCGCACGCGCGATCGCGACGCGCTGCCGCTGCCCACCCGACATCGCGTCCGGTCGCCGGTCGGCGAACGATGCGGGCAGCCCGACGAGGTCGAGTAGTTCGGCGACCCGCGCGGGGCGGGTCTGCCGAGTGCCGATGCCGAATGCCCGCAGCGGCTCGGTCAGGGTGCGTCCGATGGTGAACCGCGGGTCGAGCGAGGCAAACGGGTTCTGGTACACGAGCTGGATGTGGCGCCGGAGCTCGCGCAGTTCCCTGCCCTTCGCCGCGGTGACGTCCCGGCCTTCGAACTCGACCGTTCCGGCATCGGCGTCCGTCAATCGCGTCAGCATCCGTGCGAGGGTCGATTTGCCGGAACCGGATTCGCCGACGATGCCGAGTGTTCGTCCCTGCCGGACCGCGATGCTCACGTCGTCGACCGCCCGCACTTCGACGCCACCCGAGTCCCGGAACGTCTTGTGCAGCCCGGATCCGATGAGAACGGCTCGGTCCCCGGCCTTCTCGGTTCGGTCGTTGTCGACCGGGCGGGTCGTCGCTCCGCCGTGGACCAGTCGTCCGGTGGTGATGTCGGGGACAGCAGCGAGCAGTCGGCGCGTGTAGTCGGCGGACGGATCGCTGAGAATCTGTTGTGCGGAACCGGATTCGACCACTCGGCCGGACTCGAGGACGATCACGCGGTCCGAACGGTCACCCGCGACACCGAGATCGTGGGTGATCAACAGGATCGCGATACCCAGCTCGCGTCGGAGTTCGTCGATGTGGTCGAGGATCTGCTTCTGGATGGTGACGTCGAGGGCGCTCGTCGGCTCGTCCGCGACGATGAGTTCCGGGTCGTTGGCCAGGGCGTTCGCGATGAGCGCCCGTTGACGCATGCCGCCGGACAACTGGTGCGGGTACTGACGTGCCCGCATCTCGGGACGGTCGATCCCCACCTTGTTCAGCAGCGCGACCACCCGCTTCTGCAGGGCTTCCTTGGGGACCCGGCCCTCGTGCAGCGTGATGGCCTGCCCGATCTGCTCGCCGACCCGGCGCGTGGGATTGAGCGAGACGGTGGGATCCTGCGGAATGAAGCCGATCCGCGATCCCCTGAGGGACCGCCACTGCTTGTCGCGCAGGTCGGTCAGTTCGGTTCCGTCGAACCGGATGCTTCCCCGGGTGACGTGGGCTTCGTCGCCGAGCAGTCCGAGGATCGCGTGTGCGGTCGTGCTCTTCCCCGATCCGGACTCGCCGACGATCGAGACCAGTTCGCCACGGCCGATCTCGAACCCGACATCGGTCACGGCACGAACGGAACGCGTGCGGGAGAGCCGGTAGTCGACATCGAGCCCGGTGACCGTCAGGAGCGGTTGCGTTGTTGTGGTCATGGTTCAGCGATCCTCGAGGAAGCGAGCAATTCGGTTGGCGGAGAGCACCACAGCGGCGATCACCAGGCCTGGGAAGGTGGTCATCCACCAGGCGGAGGCGAGGTAGTCGCGACCGTCGGAGACCAACGCTCCCCATTCCGGGGTGGGCGGCTGGGCACCGAATCCGAGGAACGACAGGGCGGACACCGACAGGATCGCCGTGCCGAACTCGAGCGCGGTGAGCGCCAGGACCGGTCCCTTGGCGTTGGGCAGCACATGGGCGAACAGCGTGTAACTCCAGTGCGAACCGGAGGCCTTCGACGCCTCGATGTACGGCAGGGCCGAGATCTTGAGGGTCTCGGACCTCATCACGCGGGCGAAGCTGGCGATGTTGGCGATACCGACCGCGATCGCCACGTTGATCGTGCCGAATCCGAGTGCGGTGACCACGGCCAGCGACAGGAGCAGACCGGGGACCGCGAGCATGACCTCGACGATCCGCATCAGCCAGTCCTCGACGCGTCCGCGCACGAAGCCGGCGATCAGGCCGATTCCGGCTCCGACGACGATCCCGACGAAAACAGCGACGAGGGTGGCCTGCAGTGTCAGCCCGGCGCCGTGTACGACCCGGGTGTAGGTGTCCCGTCCGAGGTTGTCCGTTCCGAACCAGTGTTCGGCGCTCGGCGGTGAGAGCTTGTCGGAGGGGACACCGTTGACCGGATCCAGGTTCGTGAACAGCTCGGGTAAGAACGCCCAAGCCACGACGAGGGCGATCACCGCGAACGAGATCAGCAGGCCCGGCTGCCGGAGCACGCTGTTCCACAGCCGGTCCTCGGCTCCGCCCGGTTCGGCGGCATCCGGCGCGGGGTCACCGCTCGTGGCATCGGTCTGGTCGACGACGAGCGCGGTCATGACGAAATCCTCTCCGGCGTGTACTCGATGCGGGCCTTCCGGCGGCCCCGGACCTGGGATCCGATCCGGGGATCGAGCAAGGGGTACAGCAGGTCCACGATGATTCCGAGGACGACGAACACCGCTGCGGCGAAGGTGACCACGGCGAGAACCACCGGGATGTCCTGCGCGTTGACGGCCTCGTAGGTGATGCGGCCCAGGCCCATCCGCGAGAACACCGTCTCCACGACGACCGACCCGGCGAGGATGTTGCCGACGATCATGCCGACCATCGTCAGCAGGGGAAGCGACGCGTTCCGCAAGGCGTCGTGGAACAACGCGTGCGCACGTGAAGCACCCTTGGAGCGAACAACTTCCACGTAGGGTTCCCGCATCGTGGCGGCCAGGCTCTTCGCGAGGATCTGGGCCACGAAGGCCGCGGTGGGGATCGCCAGCGTCACCGCCGGCAGCACGAGACCGTTCAATCCCTTGCCGCCGAGGGGCGGGAACCATCCGAGCTCGAAGGCGAAGTACTGGATGAGCAGCAGCCCGACCCAGAACGACGGCACCGACACACCGGCCGCAGGCAGCGACAGCAGCAGCTGCTGTAGCCATCGGAACCGGACCAGGGTGGCCGCCAGCGCGATGGACAACCCGAGCGCCAAGCCCAGGACCAAGGCCAGCGATCCCAGTACCAGCGTCTCCGAGAGGGCCTCGGTGATCAGCTCGGTGACGGGGCGCCGGGTCTGGATCGACATCCCGAAGTCACCGCGCACCGCGTTCCAGAGAGCATCGAAGTACTGGAACAGCGGGGCCTTGTCCATCCCGTACTGGGCTCTCAGCTGCTCGAGCGTCGCGTCGTCGACGGACGCGAACTCCGCGCCGCTGCCGGACAGCATCAGTTTGATCGGGTCGCTGGGCAGGAGGTAGAGCACGACGAAGACGAGGGTGAACGCGGCCCAGAGCACGAACAGCCCCTGGAGAAGCCGGCGTCCGAAGAATCCGAGCCAATCACGAAGCGCACCGTCACCGGCTGGGCCGCGAGTCATCATCCCAGTCCTCTCAGTCCTGAATCCATGCGTCGAACAGCGACAGCTGGCCGCCCGGAGCCCACGCGGCACCCTGGACCCCGTCGTACGCGTAGGCGGTCGACTGCTCCGCCAGCAGAATCACCAGCGCGTGCTCGACGATGTACTCGGCCGCCTTGTCGACGGCGGCCTGCCGGTCCGCGGCGACCGGGGACGCGGCCTGCTCGTCGAGGTACGTCTCGAGCTCGGTCGGCTGCAGACGCAGCGGGTTGTTGCGCTTCGTCGAGAAATGCATGGTCAGCGCCGCCGGATCGGCACGCGTGAACCCGTAGGGGACGAAGTCGTAGTCACCCGTGTCGAGCGCGGCGAGCATCTCGGCGCGGGAGACGTTCTTGATCTTCAGCTCGACACCGATCCGCGCAAGATGCTGAGCGACAAGTTCGTGCTGCGCGGTGCCCCCGGTCTGACCGTTGACGATCGTCAGGCTCAGGCGTTGTCCGTCCTTCTCCCTGATCCCATCCGCACCGGGCTTCCAGCCGGCGGCGTCGAGGAGTTTCACGGACTCGTCCGGGTCGTACCGGATGTACTCGGAGAAGTCGGTGTAGAAGGGTGTGGTCGACGACAGGATGCTCGTCGCAACATTGTTGCGCGGCAACAGAATCGTCTCCTTGTATTCCTCCAGGTCGATGCCGAGCTGGATCGCCCTGCGCACCGACTCGTCTTGCAGGATCGGCGACGAATTGTTGGTCAGATACTCGGAAACCGTGCCGGGCCGGTTGGTCGTGAGCAGACCGAATCCGGACGCGTCGAGGTTCTCCTCGTCCTGGATGGGCACGGTGTCGATCATGTCGACGTCACCCGACCGCAGGCTTCCCACCCGGACGCTGGCTTCCGGGATGACCCGGAACTCCACACGGTCGAGGTAGGCCTCGCCGTCGTGTTCGGCATTGCCGGTGGGCCACGCGTACCCGGCGCGCTTGGTCAGCACCACTTCCTGAGTCGGCGTGTAGTGGTCGAGCACGAACGCACCGGATGCGGAGATGTCACCGAGGCAGCGCTGTTCGGGGGCGACCTGATAGGTCGACGGCGACAGAACGGCCATGTTCACGGTCGAGAGTGCCTGCAGGAAGCTGGCGTTCGGCGTGTCGAAGGTGACGCGGGCGCGGTCCGGAGCGACGACCTCGGTGCCCACATAGCCGCCGAGGTAGCTCGATGCGTTGACCGCGCGTCCACCGAGATCCCGGATGCCGTCGATGAACGTCTTGACGGCCGCAGCGTCGAAAACCTCTCCGTTGCTGAAGGTCACGTCGGTGCGCAGGGTGAAGTCGAAGACCGTTGCGTTGTCGTTCACTTCCCAGGCCGTTGCGAGCCAAGGGACGATCTCGCCGGTTTCCGGATCTGCGTCGACGAGCGAATCTGCGACCTGACGCAGGATGTCGCGGGTGGCGGTGAGGTCGGTCTGGTTTGGATCGACGCAGATCGGGTCCGCCGCGGTACCGAAGATCAGGGTCCCGCCCGGAACCGGGTCACCGGTCGCTTCGGTCGTTGCTTTCGTCCCGCCCCCGGAGCAGGCACTGACGGCGACTGCGCTGAGCATCAGAGCGGCGGTCAACCGCCCGATACCGCGTTTGCGTTTCACAGAATCGATCCTTCTTGCTCGAGAACATGGGTGAGAGTCATGAGTGTCCGAGGACGTTGAAACGGAGTGTGTCGCCCGCGTATTCGGTCTGGAACAGGCCGCGGCGCTGCAGCTCCGGAACGAGGTGATCGGTGATCACCCGATAGCCACCGAAGTGCTGCGGGCAGATGACGAAGCCGTCGGCCGCCTCCGCCTCGAAGCGCTCCTGGATCTGGTCGGCGATCTGCTCGACCGATCCGATGGGATCCCAGTGACCCGAGGCCGCGGCGTTGTTGTGCTCGACCAGTTCGCGGAGAGTCCACTCCCCGGACAGCACCCGCCGCCGGTACATCTCGTACCGGGAACGACGGCCTTGCACGTCGTCCACCTCGGGCAGGCGATCGAGCGGGATCGGCTTGTCCGGATCGAGGTCGGACAGGTCGACGCCCCCGAATCCCGATCCTTCGAAGTTCTTCCGCATGCCCTCCCAGTCGGCGGCCGCCGCGAACTCCGCGAGGCGGCCGGCGGTGTCGCGTGCCTCTTCCTCGGTGCGTTCCACCACCGTGTACAGGCCGGGGAGAATCTTCAGGTCGTCGGGGTTGCGTCCGAATGCCGCGACGCGACCCTTCATGTACTTGTAGAACTCCTGCCCTTCCTGCAGGTCGGGCTGGGAGGTGAAGATCGCGTCGGCATGGCGTGCACCGAAGTCCACGCCCGTCGTCGACGAACCTGCCTGGAACAGGAAGGGTGTGCCCTGGGGCGCACGGTCGATGTTCAGGGGACCTTCGACGCTGTAGTGCTCCGAGACGAAGTTGGTGCGGCGGACCTTGCTCGGATCGACGAAGACACCCGCTTCACGGTCGATGATCCGCGCGTCGGCATCCCAGCTGTCCCACAACGCCTTCACCGCGGACACATACTCCTCGGCCCGCGCATAGCGTTCCTCGTGCGGGGGCAGCGGATCGGTGCCGAAGTTCTTCTCGCCCGCGGACGACGTCACGATGTTCCAGCCGGCTCGGCCCTTCGACAGGTGGTCAAGGGACGCGACCAGGCGCGCCATGTTGAACGGTGCATTGAAGGTGGTGGACGCCGTCACGACGACACCGATCTTCGAAGTGCGGGCCGCCAGCGCCGTCTGGAAGGTGAAGGGCTCGAACAGTCCCATCGGCCGTTCCAGGGAGGTACCGACACCGTCGGAGAGGAACAGCGAATGGATCTTCGCAGCCTCTGCGGCCTGCGCGATCTCCGAGTAGAGGTCGAGATCGTAGAGGCGTTCGGCGGGGCTGTCCGGCAGCCGCCACGACTGGTAGTTCGTCCCCAGGCCCAGGATCTGGAGGACGAGGACGAGGGATCTCTTGTCGGACACGGTGATTGCTCGCTTCTGGTTCGATGCGTGATGGTCGGCTGTGCGATCCGGGTCGTCAGACCTTCGCGGACGCGAGTTCTTCACGCAGGATCGGGAGCAGGTACTTTCCGTAATCGACGACATCGTTGAGGTTGTCGTACCCGCGGATGGAGATGAGGTCGGCTCCGAGCTCGACGTAGTCCAGGATCGCGGCCGCCACCGTCTCGGGGGTACCCACGAGGGCGGTCGAGGCACCGGACGCGTTCGTCGCCGTCGCCGTCGGCGTCCACAGGGCGCGATCGTGCAGCTCACCGGCCTTTGCAGCCTCGAGCAGACGCTGCGACCCGGTGTTCTCCGGGACGTTGTGCTCGCCGGCTCCGACGTGGTTGCGCTGCAACGCACCGAGCACCGCGTGCGCCTTCTCCCAGGCCTTCTCCTCGGTGGCCGCGATGATCGGCCGGAACGTCACCCAGATGCGCGGCTTGTCGGCGCGACCGGCGAGCTCTGCCTGTTCGTGGATCGAGGCGATCTGTTCCTGCGTCTGAGCGAGCGGCTCGCCCCAGAGTCCGAAGATGTCGGCGAGCGACCCGCCGACCCGGTAGGCGTCGGCCGACGATCCCCCGAGCGAGATCGGGATCGTGCCGTTCACCGGCCGCACGTCCGCAACGAAGTCGTCGAAACGGTAGTGCTCGCCGGCATGGCTCCAGGGAGTGCTCTGCGTCCAGGCCTGCCGGAGGATCTCGATGAACTCCGCCGACCGGGAGTACCGCTCGGACTTGGTCAGGTAGTCGCCCTGACGTGCCTGCTCCGCATCGGTGCCGCCGGAGATGATGTGGACGACGGCACGCCCCTTGCTCAGCTGATCGAGGGTGCTCAACGCCTGGGCCGCGGCAACGAGATGAATGATGTTGGGGCGCAGCGCTACAACCAGCTTGATTCGTTCGGTGATCTGACTGAGGGCGTCTGCGACACCGAGCGAGCTGAAGCCACTCGATCCGTAGGGAACGAGGGTGTAGTCGAATCCCGCCGCTTCGAGGGCGTCCGCATAGCGACGGAGAAACTCCACGTCGATGCCGGCACCGGGCTTCGGGTGCAGATCCGACGAATCGCGGACGTGTACCTGACTGATGAATTCGACAGCCATCAATTCTCTCCAGATCGAACGATCCCCGAATCCGGAGGGCCCGGCATCAAGGAGGGGTTGAACAACTCACGTGGGTGGTGGGGTCGCGGCCGCTCGTCGTCGAGCGGAATCGGCGCCCCGCTACGAAGGCGTCAGCGACAACACGTGGACGGACAGGCGACGCGAATCTGCGCCGTCCGTCCTTCATCCACGTTCATCTGCACGCCGACAACCATGCCGCCGCGCAACGTGACCTGTCAATGCACTCACGCGCATATAATCACGGTGAAATTAAAGCGGGACGCGGACCGAATCAGCTGGCAGCATCTGTAGAACTTTGATGCCGAACGCGCTTTCGGCGGGGGCGTCGGCCACGGCCGAGAGGGGAGTTCGAAGTCTTGAAACCACCGGTTCCGGAAACGAAAGACCGTCGTAGATTGGGCTTTCCGTTCCGATCCGATGTCCTGTGCCTGGACTTCGTCGCGACCGTGGCCAAGCGCGACATGGCCGACCGGGAGCTGATCGTCACGGACGACGACCTACAGACCTGGTTCTACGTCGCGGGGCTGCCCCCGGCCGAAACGCCGATAGCCGATGGTGCCCTCGACCGCGCTCGGGAGTTGCGTGAGGCCATCAACCACCTGACCCGATCGCGAGTGGACGGGTTGCGTCCGGACCCGTCGCGCATCGAGGTGATCAACCGAGCCGCCGAAGCCGGACCTCCACATCACACCCTCGCCGCAGACGGCACCACTGCCGTCCACTCCCCTGCCGTCGCTGCCGACCGAATCCTCTCGATCATCGCGCGCGACGCCATCGACCTCTTCACCGGAGAGTACCGCGATCGCATCCGACGATGTCTGGGCCACGACTGCTCGCTGTACTTCGTGGACCGCTCACGCCGAGGAATCCGGCGTTGGTGCTCGATGGCGGCGTGCGGGGAGAAAGCAAGCTCGGCGGCCTACCGCCGCCGGCACGGCGCGAAGTCCACCGTGTCGCAGGATTGAGTCGCGGCATCCACAGTCCAGATAGTCAGCAGCGCGGTGCGGGCAGCGCGCGACTGTCGTTCGCGTCGGCGACCTCTCGGTGGCACTACGCGGGCTGGAGTGATCCTTCTGAGACGATCGATGCCATGACGGATCGTGTGATTGTGGATGGGCCGGCCTGGTGTGCACCTGGCCTCGACACCAAGGGAAGCCGATTCCCACTCCGTGTCGAAGCACCCGTGATGAATCTCGTCGACGTCCTCGTGCCCGGAGTGTCGACCATGACAAGCAACAGTCGATATTTCAGCCTGTACTGGGCGCTGGCCGACTATGCCCACGACCAGGATTTCGACACCCTCACCTGCCGAACCGTGCTACGACGAGCAGAGGTTGCACTGGCCTGGGCATCCGTCATCGATCCCGATACCGGAGATCTCGACGGACCCGGTGAGATGCACGGCGCCGACACCGTACGCTCACGACTGCCGAAGGGTTCCGTCGATCACCTCGTCGAGATCGGCGACAAATCGTATTCGCCTCGCGCGTGGGGCTACTGGTCTCAGTACAAGGGACCCATCGTGACCTTGGGCTTGGCGACTACGGACCGAGAGGCCCTCCGCCGGGGTCCGCGCGAGACGCCGGTCGCAGTTCGAAACATGTTCCGTCCCCTTCTCGAATTGGCGGCGAGCCGGAACCCCTCTCGAGAGGACGCCGAGGGTTTCGTCGAGCTAACCCGATTCCGACCGGACTCGGACGACCTTGCACCGCTGCGCACCATCTTGACCGCCACCGGCGACGGGATGGACTGGAAGCCGAACGACGCCACGAGGCGATCGACCTACCGTATCCTCGCCCGGGCGGTCCAGCTGGCCCCCGACAGCAGCTCGTGGACCAGTGCGCTCGTCGACGCGTTGGCCTACGGACCAGAGATCCACGAGGATCCGCTGTTCACAGCGGAGGGGCCCCGGGCCCAGAGTTGGCGGGGCCTCCTGCTTCGTCATCGGTTTGTCGGTGCGTGGCGTCGACTCTGGTCGAGGCTGGTTGATCAGGTCTGGAAGTCCGACGGTCAGGTGTCGCGAAGCGACCTGCACGAATGGGTTCGAGCCTGCACAACCGAGGACACTGTCGGGAGTTTCCTACAGAGCTGCCCCGCCCCTTTCGATACCCTAGGCAATCCGGCACCAGCGGAAATGCTGCTTTCCGATCGCAATGAGATCGAGGCCAACATCGGCGTCCTCCTTATCGGATCTGTCCGCGACGACGAGCTCGATGGGGTGGCCCGACGTGCCTTCCGCGGGAACTCCCATGGCAACCCCGACCGCGGTCGATATCTCGATCCGCAATGGGTCGCCCACCGGCGACGGGAGTACCTACACCACCCTATGAGCGACTTCGCGTGCGCGGTCGTCGACGACATGCTCGACCAGTCTCACCGCGTTGCACTGACAAAGATGTACGTCGACAGAGAGGGGCGCATGAAACTCCCGACCAAACTGCACGAACGGAACGGACTCTTCTTCGCAACAGGTCGCGAGGGGTCCGGGAATGTGGGTCTGCGCGCCGAACAGCTCGGGGAACTGGGACGGCAACTGGGCTTGTTCGGGGTCGACGAGGATCGCAGGGTCGTCACCGAGCTGGGCGCAGCAATCCTGGGGCTTCCACGATGACACGTGTGCGGTTCGGCCTGCAGTCACCGCTGACGCTGCTCCGGAATTGGGACCGTGGACCCCTCCGTGAGGTTCTGATCACGGGGTACACCCTGGATCTGGTCTTCTTCGAGCGACACTGCGTTCCGTTGGCGCGATCGCTCGGCGCCCGCGTGACCATCCTGTCGGATGCCCACCAGTCGGTCCACGATGCTGCCGATGTTCGCTATGCCGGTCGCACCTACCAACACGGCCACGTCGGATGCCGCGGCGCGTTTCATCCCAAGCTCGCGGTGCTCGTTGGTGACGACGACGTCTGGATCGCCATCGGGTCCGGGAACCCCACCACATCGGGATGGGGACACAACGACGAACTCTGGCTGGTAATCCGGGCTCCCCGAGGATCCGGTCCGGCTGCCCTGCATGAACTCGCCGAATGGTTGCGCGCGCTCCCCGCAACCGTGTCGATCTCGTCGTGGATTGCCGAGACCGTTCGCGACGTTGCCAATGCGGTCGACCCGTCCGACATCGACGGTTCGCTCCCCGATCTACGAATTGCCGGCAATCTGGATGGTCCACTGATCGAACAGATACCCCGTGCACCGGTGCACTCACTGCGTGTCTCTGCACCGTTTCTCGACCGAGGCTCGACCGCGGTCGCCGCACTGGTGGGCCGCACGACCCCGCAGCACATCGCGGTGGCTCTGCAGGAACGAGTCGCCTGGTACGACGGGCCGAGTCTCGTCGAAAACACCAGGAGCGTCCCGGACGTCGAGTTCCGATTTCTCGATGAGGGCCGCACCAGTCACGGCAAACTCGTCGAGTGGGAGGCCGGATCGGTCACGACCGCGATGATCGGCAGCGCCAACCTCACTCGTGCGGCTCTCCTGAATTCGACTAAAGAGGGTGGGAACTGCGAACTCGTCGCCATCCATCCGGTCGAGCAGTCGCTCCTTCCCGAGGGACGCGACACCCCGGTCTCCGCGGACGAGATGCGCAAGCGGTCGACAATCCCGGCAAGCTCCGAGGGCGACCGGAAGGTCTCTCTCGTTCTCCTGGGGGTCAGATGGAGGAACGAAGCGATCGTCGTCGAGTTGCTGGTCCGGGCTGCTGAGTCGATCACGATCGAAACTTCGCCCACCGGCGCTCCCGGATCGTGGCGAACCGTCCACACGGTCGATGTTGCGCAGCCGGGAGTCATCGAGACATCCTTTGTCGCTGACGAGGGCACCGGCGGAGCGGTCCGTGCACGAGTAGGCGAGGACGAGGACGACGTCAGCTCCGTCGGCTTCCTGACCGATGTAACGCGGTGTCGGCCCCGCGACGTCGCCGACAACGGGCCGCGCATCTCGCGCGACTATAGCCTCGACGATTTCGTCACCGACTCGGTGCTGGCCGAACGGTTGACCAACGACCTGATTCGACTGATGAGGACCGTCGGCCAGTATCGCGCCGCAATTCCACCCCGAGATTCTGCGGCGACGGTCAAGCCCCAGAAGGTGGTGTAGGACGGTGATCCCTTCTCCTGTCCTGACTATGCAGCAG
>NZ_LRRH01000013.1 GCF_001646785.1 Rhodococcus phenolicus | reverse complement strand
GAGCGCCACGAGGCGCTGTTGAACCGAGTGGGGGTGAGAGACCACCACGGCCGTGCTGTCGCAGCAGCACGGTGAAGCTGAGGGCAGCCTGATCCCCGGGACGGGGGTGCGGGTGGAAGCAGCCCTGACAACGACGAGACGCGTCAGCACTGCCAGATCTCGTGGGCTCGGCTAGCAAGACGGGAAGGCGTACGTGAGGAACCAGCGGCTGAACGCCCCTCAAGAGAGCCTCCGGCTCGAACCTGGTGGATCTGGGCCGGTTAGCAGCGCGCACCTGCAGTTCGCGTCCAATGACGCCGGACTGCGGGGAACTCCTTGGCTGGGTGATGTCGCCGGTCGGGAGGCCGTGGTGAAGGCCTGCGGCGTAGCCGCGGCGACGCTGCAGGGGCATAGTTGGGCGCCGACCCCGTCGAACGGTTCGGCAGTGAACGTGGGAACCACCGCGATGGCCCCCTACCCGGTCAGCAGCCTGCTGGCCGGCGGGAAGGCTCGTCGTCGGCTGATGCCGTCGCGGTGGGGCGGAGGACCCGTAGTAGTCCGAGGCCGGGAAAGCCGGTCACATGGCGAAGGGGTCCAGCGTGTTCGCAGCAACGAAGCACTCTCAGGAGTCCGCTGGTGAACACCGGCGAACCGAACCTCGATCTCTTCCCCGAGCGGGAGGAGGCCGAGTGGCGGGTACTGAGGATGCAGAAGAAGCTGCACCGGTGGGCGACGGAGGATCCCGACCGTCGCTTCGATGACCTCGCCAACCTTGTCTACGATCCGGCGTTCCTGGTCGTGGCGTGGCACAGGGTGCGGGGAAACAAGGGAGCACGAACAGCAGGTGTCGACGGGGTTACTCCCCGCGGCGTCGGTTGGGCGGTAACCGATCTGCTGGCCGGGGTCCGCGAGGACCTGAAGGCTGGGAGATTCACGCCGCTGCCGGTGCGGCAGAAGACGATTCCCAAGGCGGCGGGCAAGGTCCGTTCGCTGGGGATTCCGACTGCTCGTGACCGGGTCGTGCAGGCTGCGTTGAAACTGGTGCTCGAGCCGGTCTTCGAGGCGGATTTCAAGCCGTGTTCCTACGGCTTCCGTCCTCGTCGCCGTGCCCAGGACGCGATCGCCGAGATTCACTACCTTGCATCACCTACCCGGAACTACGAGTGGGTGTTCGAGGCGGACATCAAGGCATGCTTCGACGAGATCGACCACACCGCCCTCATGGGGCGGGTGCGCAGGCGCGTCGGGGACAAGCGGGTCCTGGGCTGGGTCAAGGCGTTCTTGCGGGCCGGGGTCCTCACCGAGGACGGCCTGAACCGCGAGACGATCACCGGCACACCTCAAGGTGGGATTCTCTCGCCGCTGCTGGCCAACATCGCCCTGTCCGTGCTGGACGAGCACTTCGCCGCCAAGTGGGAAGCACTCGGCCCGGAGTGGACACGTGCCAAGCATCGGCGCGCCGGGGGTGCGGTCATGAAGCTCGTCCGCTACGCCGACGACTTCGTAGTCCTCATCCACGGCCAACGCGCCGACGCAGAAGCGCTGTGGGACGAGGTCGGCGCGGTGCTCGCACCGATGGGCCTACGCCTGTCGACCGAGAAGACGAGGATCTGTCACATCGATGAGGGGTTCGACTTCCTCGGCTGGCGCATCCAGCGCCGTGCTTGGCGGAGCCGGACCGGCAAGAAGGCGATCTACACCTACCCGTCGAAGAAGTCGTTGGCTTCGATCATCGGCAAGGTGAGAATGCTGACGCGCCGTGCAACACATCGAACGCTCGCAGACCTGCTGCGCCGGTTGAATCCGACGCTGCGGGGCTGGTGCACTTACTTCCGCCATGGAGTGTCCTCGCGGACCTTCGGCTACCTCGACCATTTCGCCTTCTGGCGGGTCGTGGGCTGGCTCCGCAAACGACACCTCGGGCTGAACATGCACACCCTGGTCCGGCGCTATCTGCCCGGATGGCACATCCGTGCCGGCGGAATCGACATGTTCCGAGCAAACGCGGTCGCCATCGAGCGCTATCGCTATCGGGGCACCAAGATCCCGACCCCGTGGTCGAGTGCAACAAAGCCTGAACCTGTCCCAGCGGCATGAATACGTGGAGAGCCGGATGCGGTGAAAGTCGCACGTCCGGTTCGGAGGGCGGGCCGGGGAAACCCACTAGCCGAGAGGCTGGCAGGGCGCCCCGGTCCGACCCCTACACCGAACACCGCACCGATGAAGGGAAGCTGTATATGTGTGCCGTCAAGGACGTCTACTCGAATCGGATCGTGGGCTATTCGATCGGTGACCGGATGAAGTCGCGACTCGCTGTCGCCGCGCTCGAGTCGGCAGTTTCCCGACATGGCTCGGTCGCGGGATGTGTGGTGCATTCCGATCGCGGATCGCAATTTCGTAGCCGGAAATTCGTCCGTTCCCTCGACCGCCACGACCTGGTTGGCTCGATGGGGCGTGTTGGCGCGGCCGGCGACAACGCCGCCATGGAATCGTTCTTCGCGCTTCTGCAGAAGAATGTCCTCGACCGGCAACGCTGGGCCACACGCGAGCAGTTGCGCATCGCGATCGTGACCTGGATGGAGCGGACCTACCATCGGCGTCGACGCCAGGTCCGGCTGGGCCGATTGACGCCTGTCGAGTTCGAGGCCATTATGACCACGCCAGCCGCACAGGCTGCGTGACCCGATCTGTCACCTATCCGTGCAGCAGTCCCAACCGCACTCTCGTTCGGATGTGATCAGGCCGCAGCCGCGGTCCGGATCACGCTTCCGGGTCGAGCACGAAGTTGTAGGTCACCTCGGCGATGCCGTCGGCGTTGGGCTGCGGATCCAGAATGAGCTCGGGCTTGACGGCCGTGGCGACGTCGTCCTCGACCCACTCGCCGCCCTTGAAGTACAGCTGGGTGGTGATGGCGCGCTTGCCGGGAGCCTTCACCATGAGGTGCAGGTGGGCCGGACGCCAGGGGTGTCCGCCGTAGGAGCTGATGAACCAGCCGGTCGGTCCGTCGGCCGGGATCTTGTAGGGAGCCGGCTTGAGCGTGGTGATCTCGAAGTTGCCGTTCTCGTCGACCTCGACGGTGCCGCGCAGGTTCCACTCGGGGATGCCGGGGGCGAATTGCGAGTAGAAGCCCTCTTCGTCGGCGTGCCACAGCTCGACGGTGGCGCCGTGCAGGCCGTTGCCCTCGAGGTCGGTGACCTGGCCCTTGAAGACCAGCGGCGGCGCGACCTTGTCCTTCTCGCGCATCGGCATCGTGCACTTGGCCGGGAGCTTGGGGCTGTTCGGGACGTAGTAGGGGCCTTCGATGGAGCCCTTGGTGCCGGTGAAGCCCTTGCGGTTGTAGTGCACCTTCTCGATCTCGTGCTCGACGAAGACGTCCAGCCACAGCGGCCACTCGCCGTACTCACCCACGTCGATGAGCCACTGCTTGAGCACCCGGTACTCGTCGTAGGTCACCTGGTGCTTGTCGACGATGCCGGCGAGAGCGTCCAGCAGGTCCTTGTAGATCGCCGACGCGCGCTCGACCGAGGTATCGGACGTGACCCGCTCGGACTTGAACTTGTCGGTCGCAGCATTGCCGGACCCGTGGGCGGTGGGGTTCTCCATGGTGGTCATGGCTCTCCTCGTGAAGGACTGAACTGTACGAAATGAATCCATCCGAGACATGGAGGCGTAGTGCCACTATCCTGCGTTCGAACGGAGAGTGAACTACCCGTCTCTTGCCCGGGGTGAAGAGGTATCGTCCAAACCTGCTGCAGTACATCAGCATTAGTGAGTCCAGGAACACTCGACACCGATGCATAGCTGGGCTTGGCCCGAACCGTTGCGCTGCGCCGTGCAGGACCATGCATCGCTTTCGCTAGCTAAAGGGTATGGGCGTCATACCAAAAATCGTCTTCAATGACGGCGGGCAGCGGACGCCGAACGGACGGGTTGTTCAGTCCGGTGTGCCGCTCCCGTGCAATTGGGAAGTTTGTCCGCGGTAGTACACCAGGGGCCGGTTGTCGCTGAAGTCGACGTGGGTGACGCGGCCGATCATGCCGAGATGGTCGCCGGCTTCGAAAACATGGTCCTGTTCGCACAGGATCGTGGTCACTGCGTCCTTGATGGTGGGGATGCCGTGGTGGTATTCCCATTCGCCGACTTCGAATTTCGCTCCGTCGATCCGGGCAAATCCGTGGCAGATCTCGGCTTGGTCCTCGGCAAGGACGTTGATGCAGAAGCATTCGCTGCGGCGCAGTTGGGCGAATGTCGATGAGCCGGAAAAGGCGAAGAATGCCACCAGAGGCGGGTCGAGGGAAACCGAGGTCAAAGAGCCGATGGTCATCCCGACCGGTTCCCCGTCACAGAGAGCAGTCACCACTGCGACCGAGGTCGGTACACGGCCCATGGCCCGGCGAATCGTTGCCGCATCCACGTCTTGGTCCTTGTCCTGTGGAAGAGCGCGCATTGAATGTTGCACTGCGGTGGTCATAGTTGGTCTCCTGGTCTCTCGGGGACCCGGCAGGGATGACATCGGCATCTGCTCGGGTCAGAGGAGGAACTTGTCGACGGCCTCGAGGGTTTCGTCGAGCTTTTCCACCTGAGGAATGTGCCCACAGTCCTCGATGATGGTCACGGTGCTGTCGGCGATGAGTTTGTGGAACTGTTCGGCGTAGATCGCGGAGACGAGTCGGTCCTCGCGGCCCCACACGATCAAAGTTGGTGCGACGACGCGGTGCAGTCGGTGACGCAGACCCCGGTCGGGGATGGGCCAGGCAAACTTGCCGGTGCATCCGAAGGCCCACACCATGGCGGCCGCGGCAGCCTGCTGTTGTTCGATGTCATCAGATGGTGCGAGCATCGCCTGGGCTGCCGGGCTGGTGGGGTCGTGGAACAGCAAGGCCGGTAGCTGCTCGGGCGGGGTGGCGATCCAGTTCGCCGTCGGGGCAGCCTCGCTCCACAGTCCGATCGGATCGAGCAGAATCAGTTTCTCCGGCAACGCCGGGAACGCGGCAGCGAGTTCGGCCGCGAGCATGCCGCCGAAGGACTGCCCGACCACCACGGGGCGATCGAGTCCGAGCGCGCGGATCAGTTCCTCGTAAGCGAGCACCATGTCGCTGAGGGTGTCGATGGTATGGATGGCATATGGATTGCCGTCGGTGGTTCCAGGGAACTCCGGAGCGTAGACGGTGTACCGCGAGGCCAAATGGGACAGGAATGGATCCCATGCCAGGCCCGCAGCCGGGTGCAGATACAGCAACGGCGTTCCGGCGCCGGCGATCTTGACGGTGATGGTCAGTCGGCCGCCCCAGACGTCGACGGTCTGTTCGGTAATGGTCGGAGTGCTCATCGGGCGTTCGCTCCTGCCTGCGTCGCGGTGGTGTAGGAGATGGGGGTGCCGCCGAGCCGGCGCGGCCACCAGTGATGCTGATGATCGGTATCGGTCCACAAGGTGCGCAGACGGGGCAGCACTTCTTCGGCGAACAGTTGGATGTTCTTCATCACCAGGTGGCGAGGGAGGGAGCCGAAGCCCAGCATGGCGTGGAGGTTGCCGATGCCGTATTCGCGGCAGAAGTCGAGTAGTTGCTCGGCGACGGTGTCGGGGCTGCCGACTACGACTACTCCCGCGTCGACCAGGTCGCGGAAGGTGGCGGTGCGCATGCGGTGGTACAGACCGAAGTCGCCGGGATCCTTGATCAGAGCTTTGACGCCGTTGATGTCGATAGCTCCGGGCAGACCGAGCTTCTCGATCGGAATCGAACCCAAACCTTTCCGGAACGCGTATTCGGCGTGCGGGCCGTACTCGATCTCGGCACGCTCGTCCGTTTCGGAGACGGCAATGGTCTGCAAGAACCCGATACGGTAGGGATTTCGGGCCACCCCCGCCTCGTCGGCTTGTTCCCACATCCGGTCGAAGATGCGCTTACCGGTCAGTTTGGCACCGAACCAGCTCAGATAATTGAACCCGAAGCCACGATCGAAACACATCCGCATGGTGCGGGGGTTGCCGATCCCGGTGATCCACACCGGGACGTTCTCCTGCAGCGGCCGTGGCCACATGTTCACCATCGGGTACTGCGAGTAGCGACCGTTCCAAGCGAACGGATCCTGCTCGCGCCAGGCACGCAGCACCAATTCGAGGTTCTCGTCGAAGCGGGGGCGGACCTCGATGGGCGGGACACCGTTGTTGATGTTGGCGTCGTAGCTCAACCCCACGGTCAGCCCGGCCACCAGGCGACCGCCGCTCATCACGTCGATCATGGCGTACTCTTCCGCGGCGCGGAGCGGCTCGCGGGCCTTGCCCAACGACCGGCCCATCGGGTACACCGCCACCTCGAGCCCTTCGGCCTCGGTCATGTAGGCCAGTGCACTCGAGATCAGATCCGGATTCGGGATCATGTCGTAGCTGCTTTGACCATGCTCGGTGACCGCCACACCATCGAAACCACTGCGCGCACCGTGCATCAGCTCGTCCATGAAGTCCCGAATCGACGAGTACATCCCGTCCCGGGTGACGAGCGAGTACGGAATGCTGCACACCGACTCGTACTTGCTCTCGAAATCATCCGGAAGGTACCGGTACGGCGCCTGCAGGAACAGGTTGACTTTCACGTTTTCTCCTTCGCCAGAGGGACGGGCCGATAGTTGTCCCGGAACCGAGAGCGTTTCCTTGCTTGTCCGCTCTGTGATCCACCTCTCATGTCGAAGGCTATGGACAGGCCATCTAGATGTCCAACACTTGTTTTGTGAGCCATTGAGATTTTCTGTGTCTGAATACAGAATTAGGTATGGAGATGCGCCACATGAGGTACTTCAGCGCGGTCGTCGAGGAGGGTAACTTCACCCGGGCCGCCGAACGGTTGTCCATGGCTCAGTCGCCGCTGTCCCAGCAGATCCGTGCACTCGAACGCGAACTCGGCGTGCAGTTGCTCGAACGCACCACCCGCTCGATCACGCTCACCGCAGCGGGCCGGGTGTTCTACGACCGGTGCGTTGCGCTGCTCGACGACGCCGAAGACGCCATGGAATCCGCACGAAAAGCCGATCGCGGGGAAATGGGCGCACTGTCATTGGGATTCACCGGATCGGCCACCTACGATCTGATGCCCAATCTGGTGCGGGCCTACCGTGAGCGCAATCCCCTCGTCGAACTCACCCTGCGCAGCGAAATGCTCACTCCAGCTCAGGTCGATGCGCTGCTCGACGGCACCTTGTCCGTCGGCCTGCTGCGCCCTCCGGTGAAAAGTCCCGGCATCATCGTCGAGCTGCTCCGTCATGAACCACTCTTGGTCGCCTTACCGGTACAACATCCTCGTGCCATCGCCACTGCGATGGACCTGCGCGACCTCACCGCGGAGGCCTTCATCGGCTACTGCGACCCCTCCACCATGCACGACACCCTGATCGCCGCGTGCGAACAGGTAGGCTTCGTCCCTTCCGTTCGCCAACAGGTAGCCGAGACCTCCACCCTGGTTGCCCTCGTCGCTGCAGGCCTCGGCGTCGCACTCGTACCGGAATCGGTACGCCATCTACGCATGAACGGAGTTACCTACCGTCCATTGAGGACCCCGACGATGACCGTGCCCCTGGCGTTGGCCTACCGCGAAGACACCATCGCCCCCCTCATCCGCCGCTACCTCGACACCGCTCGCACAGTCCTGCGCAGTAAGAAGCTCCTCGACCCGATCCCTCACGTCGACACCTTCGGCCAGTACATCGACACGCTCTGAAATCGACTCGACGCTCCGGTGGTGCCTTTACGGCATTGCGACGCCCGCTCCCCCGGCCGATAGGTGATCGGGACTGTAAGAACAACGGTGTAACTCTGAAAGGAGATGCACCACCATGACTGATGTGATTGATCGTGAGGACGAATCGAACTCGGCACCTGTGGGTGTCAGCGATGCCCGGCTGCAGGAACTGGTGGATCAGGCGCGGGCCGAAGGCCTCCAGCTCACCGGCGAGGGCGGGTTGCTGGCGAAGTTGACCAAGCTGGTGGTGGAGTCCGCCCTCGAGGGCGAGATGGACGACCACCTCGGCTACGGCAAGAATGACCCGGCCGGCAGGGGCAGCGGCAACTCCCGCAACGGCAGACGCGCCAAGACCGTGCTGACCGAGGCCGGCCCGGTCGAGCTCGACGTACCCCGGGACCGGGAGTCCTCGTTCGAGCCGAAGATCGTGGCCAAGCGGCAGCGGCGGCTGACCGGGGTGCAGGACATGGTGATCTCGCTGTCGGTCAAGGGACTGACCACCGGTGAGATCTCTGCGCACCTGGCCGAGGTCTACGGCGCCGAGGTGTCCAAGCAGACGATCTCGACGATCACCGAACGGGTGATGGACGGCATGGCCGAGTGGCAGAACCGGCCGCTGGACCCGGTGTATCCGGTGCTGTTCATCGACTGCATCCACGTCACGATCCGCGACGGCAACGTGGCCAACCGGCCGATCTACGTCGTGATGGGGGTGACTGTGGACGGCACCTGCGGCATCCTCGGATTATGGGCCGGCGAGCACGGCGACGGGAGGGGGCGAAGTATTGGCTTCGGGTGTTGTCGGAGCTGAAGAATCGTGGTGTGCAGGATGTGCTGATCGTCGTGTGCGACGGTCTGAAGCATCTGCCCGACTCGATCGGGCAGGTGTGGCCGCAGACCATCGTGCAAACCTGCGTGGTCCACCTCCTCCGCAATACCTACGCCTACGCCTCCCGCACGGACTGGGCCGAGATCGCCAAGGACCTCAAACCGGTGTACACCGCGCCGTCGGAGCAGGCCGCGCTGGACCGGTTCGCCGAGTTCAGCGACAAATGGGAGAAACGCTATCCCGCGATCATCCGGCTCTGGACCAACACCTGGGCCGAGTTCGTGCCGTTCCTGCAGTTCGACAACGCCATCAGACAGGTCATCTACACGACCAACGCCATCGAGAGTGTCAACGCCCGAATCCGCAGGGCCGTCAAGGCCCGCGGTCATTTCCCGACCGAGGCCGCGGCCCTGAAATGCGTGTACCTGGCCATCATGAGCCTCGATCCCAAAGGCACCGCCCGCCAACGCTGGTCCAACCGCTGGAAGGCAGCACTGAACGCCTTCGAGATCACCTTCGACGGACGCCTGTCCGCTGGACGAAAGTAGCTACAGTTCAACCAGTTACACCGTTAACTTGACAGACCCGGCCGGCGGGCTGTCGACCAGCTCGGGGGCAGCCCCTCTCCAGAGGGCTAGTTATTCGATTGCCAAATCCTCCCCCTCTTGTCGCGGAGATCATATAGTTGTGTCAACCATCCCGCCCGAGCGATCGCTCGGGTCAACCTAAGGAGAAGGTATGGCGGACACACCTAGAGTTCGAACGGAAGGCTCCGGCGAAGCACGAGTACTCGTCCTGCATGGATGGGCGCTGGATAGCTCAGTATGGGCAGCGACCCAGCTCGAGACGAATCTCGAGGAGTTTACCTACGCGTACTACGACTTCCCAGGCTATGGGCCGGACGAGTCACTTGGCCGAGACTCGGCTGAGGGGATCGACGGGATGGCCAGAGGGGCACTGTCTGCGGCCGATGCTCTGGGGTGGGATTCGTTCGCAATTCTTGGACATTCGATGGGTGGCGGAACCGCCCTCCGCGTTGCAACGATGGAGCCCGACCGTGTCTCGGCTGTTGTGGCGCTGACACCGGTGTCCCCCTTCGGAACGCCGTTTGACGAGGCCACTTATGCAGGGTTTCAGTCGGCGTACGCCGACCCTGCGCCCACGCTCGGTGGTCTCGGGCCCCACCTGAGTCCGGCTCAACTTCAGAACATCGCCACACGGTCCCAACTACTCCTGAACAAAGAGGTCTGGGATGCCTACTTGGCAAACTGGAGTGGCGCCGCTTTCGGCTCCGAATTGGCGAACTTCCGAGGACCCGTGACACTCGCATACGGCGACAGCGACCCGTTCGTGACGAAGGACTACCTGGCCGAAACGGCATCCGCACTGCCCAACGCGAACCTGGTAGCGATTCAAGACGCAGGCCACTACCCGGTGATCGAGCAGCCCGTTCAGACTGTGCGCCTTTGGGAAGACGCCCTTTCCAACAGGGAGAAGTGATGGCGACATGAGCAAAGTTCCGTACCGTGGGATGCCTCCGACCATTTGGGCTCCCGAGACTCCGCAGCTCATCCGTGATGCCCGCATGCTCATCACCGGTTACGAGGCCGACCGGGCTGCCCTTGAGGAGATCCTGCCGCCGGGCCTGACCCCCCACGCCAATAACACCGTGCAGATGAACATGTACGAGATCGAACCCGATCAGAGCAGCGGCTTCGGCGGCTTCTCGCTGACCTACTTAACGGTCGAGATTGAGGGGCACGACAGCTTGGCAGCTGACGGGAACATGGCGATCCCGGGGCGCTACTTCGCGTACTACTGGAACAGCTCGCCGCGTGTTATTTCGTACGCTCGAGAAGGCGCCGGAATCCCGGCGATGCCAGGAGTGCGCTCCACGACAAGCGACGGCAACAAGTTGACCTCGACCCTCAGCGTCGACGGAAGTCCGGTAATCGAGGTCCAGGCGAACGTCACAGAGGTCAAGCCCCAGAAGGT
>NZ_LRRH01000114.1 GCF_001646785.1 Rhodococcus phenolicus | reverse complement strand
CACCCCGTCGATCGCGCCGCCGCCCCCGCCACCTCCCCCGCCCCCGCACAAGCCGGCAGACAACACCGACAACGCCGCGTGCACCACCATGAAAACGTCGCATTGTGCGCCCGCGCCAACCGCACCAGATCCTGATGCAGCTCCGCAGGCACCACCACATCCACCCGCGCACCCGCGGTCGACTGCACCGCCGGACGCGGACGATCGGCCGGCAACTCCAACTGATCCGGCAGACCCGCCAGGGCGCCACGCCAATACGTCAGCTGCTGCGAGATGAGCGAGGACGGGTCGTCCTCGGATCCGAGCACCGAACGCTGCCACAGCGCGTAGTCCGCGTACTGCACCGCCAACGGTTCCCACGACGGCACCCCGCCGTCGATCCGGGCCGAGTACGCGACCATCACGTCCCGCACGAACGGCGCCATCGAGGCGCCGTCCGCCGAGATGTGGTGCACCGCCATCGCCAAGACGAACTCGTCACCGCCGAGATCGAAGAGCCGGAGGCGCAGCGGCACGTCGCTCGTCACATCGAACGGACGCACCATGAACGTGGTGACCGCCGCGACGGCCTCTTCGGCGGAGACCTGTTCGACGTCGATTTCCGGGACGGACCGGCCGACCGGCAGCACGATCTGCACGGGCCCGTCCGTGGTTTCCGGATACACCGTGCGCAGCGACTCGTGCCGCGCCACCACGTCCGCCACCGCCGCACGCAACGCCGCCACATCGAGCGCACCCGAGATGCGCAGTGCCATCGGCAGGTTGTAGGCGGTCGAGTCCGGATCGAACCGGTTCAGGAACCACATGCGGGACTGCGCCAGCGACAACGGGATCCGCTCCGGGCGCTCCAGCGCCGTGAGCGCGGCCCGCCCACCGGCGCCGGCGTGCGATTCGAGCCGGGCCGCCAGGTCCACGACCGTCGACGCCTCGAAGAGGACGCGAACCTGGATTCGGGCATCGAGCGCAGCACCGAGACGCGAGACCACCTGGGTCGCGATCAGGGAGTTGCCGCCGAGCGCGAAGAAATCGTCGTCGAGACCGACGCGCTCGACACCGAGCACCTCACCGAACACGGCGGCGACGATCTCCTCCACCGGCGTGGTGGGGGCACGGAACTCGCGGGTCTCGAACACCGGTTCGGGCAGGGCATTGCGGTCGAGCTTGCCGGACGCATTGAGCGGGAACTCGTCGAGCACGGTCACCACCGACGGAACCATGTACGACGGCAACGCCTCCGCGGCGGCGGCGCGGGCAGCGCCGTCGTCGAACACCGAGCCCGGTACCGGCACGACGTACGCGACCAGGTGCTGGCCGGTCGACGACTCGTGAACGAGCACCACCGCGGACAGCACGGACGGATCTGCGGACAGAACCGCCTCGATCTCACCGAGTTCGATGCGCTGGCCGCGGAACTTCACCTGGAAGTCGGTGCGGCCGAGGTAGACCAGGTCGCCGGAGCTGTTGCGCCGCACCAGGTCACCGGTGCGGTACATACGTTCGCCCGCCGCTCCGTACGGAGCGGCGACGAACCGGTCGCTCGTCAGGTCCACCCGCCCGTGATAGCCGCGCGCGAGCTGGACACCCGACAGATAGAGCTCACCCGCAACACCGAACGGAACCGGACGAAGCCGCGAATCCAGCACCAGTGCACCGGAATTCCACACCGGACGACCGATGGTGACGGCTGCATCCGGCTGGACTGCGGCCTCGGTGGCGTGCACCGTGAATTCGGTCGGCCCGTACAGGTTGTGCAACGCGACCCACGGCAGCGCCGCCCGGACCTGAGCGGCGGTCGACGGCGCGAACGCTTCACCGGCGACGAGCACGGCACGCAAGGACGCACCCCCGCCGGAACCGAGAACCGAGACGAAGGGGCCCAGCATCGACGGCACGAACGACACCATCGTGACCGACTGTTCGTCGATCAACTGTGCCAGGTAGACGGGGTCGCGGTGCCCGTCCGGTTCCGCGACGACCATGCGTGCACCGGCCGCCAGCGTGCAGAACAGCTCCCAGACCGACACGTCGAAGGTCACCGGGGTCTTGAGCAGGACCACATCCGACGACTCGATTCCGAAGCGATCCGACAGCCACAGCACCTGATTCACCACGGAGCGGTGCGCCACGGACACGCCCTTCGGCCGGCCCGTCGAACCGGACGTGAACAGCACGTATGCCGTGTTGTCCGGCCGCAGGACCGCACGCCGGTCGGCGTCGGTGACCGGAGCGTCGGAGACCGTGGGATCGACATCGCCGACGGCCAGCACGGTCCGGTCGCCGAACCGCAGTCCGTCGGCGGCATCGGCCACCAGCACGCACAGCGGCGCAGCGGTGTCGAGGATGTAGTCGATCCGGTCGGCAGGCTGATCGGGGTCGACGGGCACGTATGCGCCGCCCGCGGCGAGCACCGCGTACATCGCCACCAGCAGGTCCGCGGACCGGCGCATGGCCAGCGCGACCCGCACCTCCGGCCCGACACCCTGCGCGATCAGCGTGCGCGCGAGCCGGTTGACCCGCGACGCGAACTCACCGTAGGTCAGGGCGTCGCCGCCGGACACCACCGCAACTGTCCCGGGGTGCTCGGCTGCGCGTGCCTCGAACAGCATCGGCAGCGTGGTCGACCCGTCGATGTCGTGCCGGGTCGCGTCCGTACCCGCGACGAGGACGTCGCGCTCGGTGGTGTCGAGCAGTTCGATGTCGCCGACGACGGCGGCCGGGTCCGCTGCGACCGCTTCGAGCACCCGCACGAACCGTGCCGCGATCGACTCGACGGTCGAGGTGTCGAACAGGTCCGTCGCGTAGGACATCTCGACGAGCAGACCGTGCTCGGCACCACCGTCGGGATGATCCGCGACGGTGACCTGCAGATCGAACTTGGCCAGGTCGTAGTCGAACTCGACACCGCTGACGGTCAGCCCCGGCAGCTCGAGCCGGGCGTTGTCCATGTTCTGGAACGCGAGTGCCACCTGGAACAGCGGGTGACGGGACTGCGAGCGAACCGGATTGAGAACCTCCACGAGCCGCTCGAACGGAACCTCCGCGTTGGCGAAGGCACGCAGGTCCGCGGCCCGGACCCGGGCCAGCAAGTCGGTGAACCGATCGGCAGGATCGACCGTGGAGCGCAGGACGAGCGGGTTGACGAACATGCCGATCAGGTCGTCGAGCGCAACGTCGCCGCGGCCGGCGACGGGAGAACCGATCGCGATGTCGCGCAGACCCGACAACCGCGACAGCAGTGCGGCGAGCGCACTGTGGACGACCATGAACAGGGTCGCGTTGTTGTCCCGGGCGACAGAGTTCAGCCGGTTCCGGAGCGGCGCGTCCACGGAGAAGCGCAGCAGGTCACCGCGGCTGGTCGCCACCGCCGGACGCGGCCGGTCGGAAGGCAGCGGGATCTCGTCGGGCAGATCCGCGAGTTCCCGTTTCCAGAAATCGATCTGGCGTGCCGCGACCGACTGCGGGTCGCCCTCCGAACCGAGCATCTCCCGCTGCCAGATGCTGTAGTCGGCGTACTGCACCGTCAGCGGCTGCCAATCCGGGGACTCGCCCGCGGAGCGGGCGGCATAGGCCGTCATGACGTCCCGGGTCAGAGGACCCATCGAGAATCCGTCGCCGGCGATGTGGTGGACGGAGAACGCCAGCACGTGCTCGGTGGCACTGATCTCGAACAGCCCCGCCCAGAACGGGACACCATGCGTGACGTCGAACGGTGCGGCCATCTTCTCCGCGATGCGTTCGGCCACTTCGTTCTCCGGCACCGACACCGGACTCAGATCCGGGATCACCTGACGGGTCGGGACGACCTGCTGGTAACCGACGCCGTCGATCTCGGGATACACCGTCCGCAGCACCTCGTGCCGCGCGAGCACGTCGGCGACCGCGATCTGCAGTGCGTGCCGGTCGAGGAGCCCGGACAACCGCAGGGCGAACGGAATGTTGTTGACCGCGGAGTCGGGCTCGAGCTGATTGAGGAACCACATGCGCTGCTGCGCCAGCGACAGCGGCACCCGGTCCGGGCGCGGCATCGGACGCAGCGGAATCCGCTGCCCGGTGCCCCGGTCGGCGGCCTCGTCGACGAGCCGCGCGAGATCGGCCACGGTGGGCGCGTCGAAGAATTCCCCGACTTCGACGTGCACCGAGAACCGCGAGTTGATCCGTGCGACCGCTCGTGTCGCGATGAGCGAGTTGCCGCCGAGTTCGAAGAAGTCGTCGTCGGCGCCGACCCGGTCGGTACCGAGCAGATCCGCGAAGATCTGCGCCACCGTCTGCTCGGCGGGCGTAGACGGCTCGCGGTATTCGCGGGCGGACGCGAAGTCGGGAGCGGGCAGGGCCTTGCGGTCGAGCTTTCCGCTGGCGTTGAGCGGGAACTCGTCGAGCTGCACGAACAGGTTGGGAACCATGTAGTCCGGGAGCCGCTCGCGGGCCGTGGCAGCCAGTTCGGCGGTGTCGAGCGGGGCGGCGCCCGTCGCAACCACGTAGGCGACGAGGTGATCGCCGGTGACCGGATCGGAGTGGACGACCACAACGGTCTGCGCCACATCGTCGCGGCCGAGGATCGCCGCTTCGATCTCGCCGAGTTCGACACGCAGGCCGCGCAGTTTGACCTGGAAGTCGACACGCCCGATGTAGTCGAGTTGCCCGTCGGGACGTCGCCGCACGAGGTCGCCCGTGCGGTACATGCGTTCGCCGTCGCGGCCGGTGGGGTCCGCGACGAAACGATCCGACGTCAGATCGGGCCGGGCGACATATCCGCGCGCGAGCTGCACCCCGGACAGGTACAGCTCGCCGGGCACGCCCGCCGGTACCGGCCGGAGCGCGTCGTCGAGCACGTGCAGTCCGGTGTCGTCGACGGCCGCACCGATGGGGATCGTCGTGTCTCCCCGCACGGTCGCGTAGTAGGTGACGTCGACCGCCGCCTCGGTCGGACCGTAGAGGTTGTGCAGCGAGGCCGAGCTGATCTCGTGGAACCGGGCGACGGTCTGCGCGGGCAAAGCCTCGCCCGACGCGAACACGTAACGCAGCGAGCCGGTTCGGGCGGCCAGGGGTTCTGCGACGAAGACCGAGAGCATCGACGGCACGAAGTGCAGCGCGGTCACCCCACGATCGGCGATCGTGCGGGCGAGGTACTCGGGGTCGCGGTGACCGTCGGGCAGCGCGACGACCAGGCGTGCCCCGGCCTGCAACGGCCAGAAGAACTCCCAGACCGAGACGTCGAAGGTGAACGGCGTCTTCTGCAGGATGACGTCGGTTTCGGTGAATCCGTACTCGCGTTGACGCCAGCGCAGATTGGCGACGATGGCCCGGTGGGAGACGGCCACGCCCTTGGGCAGGCCTGTGGAACCGGACGTGAAGATGATGTAGGCGGTGTTGTCGGGGCGCAACGGTCCGGTGCGGTCGGCGTCGGTGAGCGGCGCGGTGTCGAATCCGGTCAGGTCGAGCCGGTCGACCTCGTGGAGCGGAACGTGCGCGGGCACCGCGATTCCGTCTCGCGAGGTCGTCAGAACCGCGACCGGTCGTGCGGCGGCGAGAACGTGTGCGATGCGGTCGGCCGGATGATCCGGGTCGAGCGGCACGTACGCGCCGCCGGCCTTGACGATTCCGTACATCGCGATCAGCAGATCCAGTGAACGCCGGATCGCAAGTCCGACGGTCGCCTCCGGGCCCACACCGATCGAGACGAGGTACCGGGCCATCCGGTTGGCGGCAGCATCGAACTGCGCGTACGTGAGGGTTTCGCCCTCGAATTCGAGAGCGATCGAGTCCGGTGTGCGCGCGGCCTGCTGCTCGAACAGCGCCGGAAGGGTCTCGGCCGGGCGGTCGGTGGCGACCGGTACGCCGACGACATCACCGCTGTCGCAGACGATCGTCTCGACCACCCCGGCGAGACCGCCGTCCGCGTCGGACTCGAGCAGCGCCGGAACGAGGTTCGACAGGACCACCGGCACGAGAGCGTCGGGGCCGAGCGCTCCGCCCATCGCGGTGTCGAGGACCGTCAGTTCGTCGTGGAGTGTTCCGTAGGTGACGGCGATGTCTCCGTGCGACAACGCAACCCGCTCCGGCGCTACCGCCGCCACCTCTGAAATCAGCCGCGGGAGGTCCTCGATCGTGAGAGATTCCTGACCGGGCTTCCGAACCGACATCTACCTATTCCTCTGTGTCGCCAAGCGTTGCGCCTGGGTGATGAGTGACTCGATCAGTGCGGCATATCCGTCGACGCCGAGCGCCGGGAGGATTCCCGGAACCAACCCGGACAGGGCCACCGAGACCTGGGCCTCCGGCTTGAGTGTCGCGCCCATCGCCTTGGCGACCGACACCAGCTTGTCGTTCAGCGCACCGAAGCTGACGGCGGTGTCGCCGTGTGTCAGGGCAACCTCGTCGGGCCGGACGGCCGCCGCGGCCGACACCAGCTCCGGTAGGTCCGCGGCGGTCGCCTTCCGCTGCGGCCGCAGGCTCGCGCGTTCCTCCTCGTCGAGGATGTCGATGTCGCGGACCACGACACCGGGGTTGTCGGTGACCGCGTCGACGACCCGCAGGTACCGCTGCGCGAACCGGGCGACGGACGCCTCGTCGAAGAGGTCGGTGGCATACGTGAACAGCAACCGGATGCCTCCGCTGCGTCCGTGCTCGTCGAACACCTCGCCGCCGCTGAGCTGCAGATCGAACTTGGCCTGGTCGAAGTTGCCCTCGACGAGGGACACCTCCAGACCCGGCAGCTGCAGTGAACGCGGGGCCATGTTCTGGAACGCGAAGAGCACCTGCACGACGGGCGAGTACGCCGCGGTGCGGCGTCGGCCGAGTGCGTCGACGACACGCTCGAAGGGCACGTCGGCGTTGCCGAACGCCCCGAGGTCGCGGTCGCGAACCTGTGCGAGCAGCTCGACGAACCCGGCGCTCGACTCGACCTCGGTGCGCAGGGCGAGCGTGTTGACGAACATGCCGATCATGTCGTCGAGCGCCGCCTCACCACGACCGGCGGTCGGGGTTCCGATGACGATGTCACCGGTACCGGTCAGCTTGGACAACAACACCGCGAAGGCGGCGTGCATCACCATGAAGACCGTCGAGTTGTGCTCGCGCGCAACCTTGTCCAGCAACTCTGCCTGGTTCGCGTCGAGGGCGAACTCGTACTCGGCACCGCGCATGGACGCACGGGCCGGGCGCGGCCGGTCCGCCGGAAGCTCGAGCAGTTCGGGCGCACCGGCGAGACGGCTCGACCAGTAGTCGAGCTGCCGCGCGAGCATGGACTCGGGATCGTTCTCGTCGCCGAGAATCTCCCGCTGCCACAGCGCGTAGTCCGCGTACTGGACCGGCAACGGCGACCACGTCGGGATGTCGCCGTCGAGCCGCGAGGCATAGGCCGTCATCACGTCCCGGGTGAGCGGTCCCATCGAGAAACCGTCCGCACTGATGTGGTGGATCACCATCACCAGGACGTGATCGGTGGGGCTGACCGAGAACAATCGGCCGCGGACCGGTGCACCGGTCGTCACGTCGAATCCGGTGCCGATCATCTCGGCGATGCTGTTCGGCAGCATCGCCTCCGACACCTCCACCGCCGAGAGGAGCGGTGCCGCGTCGGCGACCGGCAGGACCTCCTGCACCGGACCGTCGTCGGTGTCCGGGTACCGGGTACGCAGCACCTCGTGACGGTCGAACACGTCCCGGACGGCAGCCCCGAGCGCCGGCACGTCGAGCAGACCCGACAGCCGCAGCACGACGGGAATGTTGTAGGCGGCCGACGCGGGATTCATCCTGTTGAGCACCCACATGCGCTGCTGGGCGAGCGAGAGCGGAACGCGTTCCGGTAGCGGCCGTGCGACCAGCGCCGGCCGTGCACCCGAACCCACACCGGCTTCCGCACGAACCGCCAGCGCCGAGACCGTCGACGCCTCGAACAGCGCCCGGACCGGGACGATCGTGTCGAGGGCCGCGCCGATCCGCGAGGTCACCTGCGTCGCGAGCAACGAGTTGCCACCGAGCATGAAGAAATCGTCGTCGGCGCCGACCCGTTCGACACCGAGCACCTCCGCGAAGATGCCGGCCACGATCTGCTCGATCGGGGTGGCCGGGGCACGGAATTCCCGGGCCTCGAACACCGGTTCCGGGAGCGCCTTGCGGTCGAGCTTGCCGTTGATGTTCAGCGGCAGCGCGTCGAGCACGAGGAACACCGCCGGAACCATGTATCCGGGCAGCCCACGGACGGCCTCGGATTTGATGTCGTCGACGACGAGATCCGTGCCTGCGGCCGGAACCAGGTAGGCGACCAGCTGATCGCCCAGCCGATCGTCGTGGTGGACCAGCACGACCGCCTGCGCCACGGACGGATGCGCCGTGAGCATCGATTCGATCTCGCCCAGCTCGATCCGGAATCCGCGGATCTTCACCTGGAAGTCGGTACGGCCCACGTACCGGAGCGTTCCCTCGTCGGTCCAGGCCACCAGGTCGCCGGTTCGGTACAGCCGGCTCCCGGCCGGGCCGAACGGGTCCGCGACGAACCGTTCCGATGTCAGATCCGGACGTCCGAAGTAGCCGCGTGCGAGCTGGGAACCGGCGAGGTACAGCTCCCCGAGAACACCGGACGGCACCGGCCGCAGACGCTCGTCGAGCACGTAGAGGCGGGTGTTCCACTCCGGTCCACCGATCGACACGGTCGCCGTGTCGTTCTCGGTCACCTCGTGACTGGTGACCGACACCGCCGCTTCGGTGGGGCCGTACAGATTGAACAGCCGCAGGCCCCGGTTCGCCGAGCGCACCGACTGCGCGACGTGCGCGGGCAGTGCCTCACCGATCGCGAGGATCTGCCGCAACGACGACGGAAGTGCGCCACCGGATTCCGCCATCAGCGCTTCGATCATCGACGGCACCGCGTGCAGCGTGGTCACGCCGCGGGTCCGCATCAGCTCGTTGAGGTAGGCGGGATCGCGATGACCGCCCGCCTCGGCGACGACCAGACGTGCACCGGCGACCGACGCCGACCAGAACTCCCACACCGACAGGTCGAATGTGGCGGCCGTCTTGAGCAGCACCGCATCCCGGGATCCGAGATCGAATTCCGCCTTTTTCCACAGCATCTGGTTGACGACTGCACCGTGCGACACCGCGACCCCCTTGGGTCGTCCGGTGGATCCGGACGTGAAGATCACGTACGCGGTGTTGTCCGGGCGCAGCGGCGCGACGCGTTCGGCATCGGTGAGCGCAGCGTCCGCGCCGCCCGTACGGGCGAACTCGTCGACGAGGATCACCGGACGGTCACCGTTCGATGCGAAGCCGTCGCGCGTGGTCGTGAGCACACACACCGGGTCCGCGGTCCGGAGGATGTAGTCGGTGCGCTCCGCGGGCTGGTCGGGGTCGATCGGCACGTAGGCGCCGCCGGCCGCGGACACCGCGTACATTCCCACCACCAGATCGATCGAGCGCCGCATGCCCAACGCCACGAGTGATTCCGGTCCGACCCCGAGCCCGACCAGCCGGCGGGCGAGGCGCGCGACCCTGGCACCGAACTCGCGGTAGGTCAGCGTCGTGGTGTCGTCCTCGACGGCCGGGGCATCCGGTGTCGCGGCGACCTGGGCGTCGAAGAGCGACACGAGCGTCGCGCCGGGAACCGCGTGGGCCGTGTCGTTCCACTCGGCCAGCATCCGGGTGCGCTCGTCCGGGGCAAGGATCTCGATGTCGCCGACCGGCACTGCCGGATCGTCCACGATCGACTCGAGAACCCGCACGAACCGCCGGGCGAACGACGTGACGGTGGTCTCGTCGAACAGGTCGGTCGCGTAGCTGAACACCGCGTCGATGCCGGCGGGAGCACCCCCGACGTCGTACCGGTCGGTGAGGAACAGCTGCAGGTCGAACTGCGCTACCCCGTTGTCGAGTTCGAGACCGGACACGGTCAGGCCCGGCAGCTCGAGCGACGTGCGGGCGAGGTTCTGGAACGAGAATCCGACCTGGAACAACGGGTGCCTGGCCGTCGAGCGCTGCGGATTCAGCACCTCGACGAGCCGCTCGAACGGCACATCCGCGTGTGCGAATGCGTTCAGGTCCGTCTCGCGGACCGATTCGAGCAGCTCCCCGAACGGCACGTCCGGAGTCACCCCGGTGCGCAGCACGAGGGTGTTGACGAACATGCCGACCAGATCGTCGAGCGCACGCTCACCGCGGCCCGCGATGGGAGTACCGACAGCGATGTCGCCGGTGCCGGACAGTCTCGCGAGCAGCACCGCGAACGCGGCGTGGGTCACCATGAACAGCGTCGTGTTGGCGCCGCGTGCGACCGCGCCGAGCCGCTGATGCAGTTCCGCGTCGATGTCGAACCTGACCCGTCCGCCCTGGAACGACTGGGTCGCCGGGCGCGGCCGATCGGTCGGGAGCTCGAGCTGGTCCGGAACGTCCGCGAGGGCGGCGCGCCAGTAACGGATCTGCTCGGAGATCAGCGATTCCGCATCGTCCTCCGCGCCGAGCAGTCGGCGCTGCCAGATCGCGTAGTCGGCGTACTGCACCGCCAGCGGATCCCAGCCCGCCGCGCGACCGTCGAGCCGTGCCGCATAGGCGGTCATCAGATCCCGCGCGAACGGTCCCATCGAGGAGCCGTCCGCCGCGATGTGGTGCAGCACCAGCGCGAGGACGTGCCGTTCCGCGGAGATGCTGTACAGGCGCAGCTGCAGCGGCACCGCCGCGGTCACGTCGAATGCGGTGGCCGCCAGCCCGGCCAGCAGGCCCGGCAGCTCCGACTCGGTTGCCACCACGGGTTCGAGATCCGGAACCGCCTGTGCGGCAGGCAGAACGACCTGCACCGGCGCACCCGAGGTCTCCGGGTACACGGTGCGCAGCACCTCGTGCCGTGCCACCACGTCACCGACCGCGGCGCGCAGCGCGGCGACGTCCAGGCGACCGGTCAGGCTCAGCGCCATCGGGATGTTGTACGCGGTCGACTCGTTGTCGAACCGGTTGAGGAACCACATGCGCTGCTGTGCGAGCGACAGGGGGACCCGCGCCGGGCGGGGCTGCGCGCTCAACTCGAGCCGGCCGGACCCGGCGTGCGATTCGAGCCGGGACGCCAATGCCTCGACGGACGAGGCCTCGAACAGTTCCCGGACCGGGATCCGCGCGTCGAGGGCCGCACCGAGCCGCGAGACGACCTGGGTCGCCACGAGCGAGTTGCCACCGAGTTCGAAGAAGTCGTCGTCGAGGCCGACCCGTTCGACACCGAGGATCTCGGCGAACACGCCGGCGACGATCTCCTCCACCGGTGTCTGCGGCGCGCGGAACTCGCGCACCTCGAACACCGGCTCCGGCAGTGCCTTCCGATCGAGCTTCCCGTTCGCGGTGAGCGGCAGCGCATCGAGGACGACCACCACGTCCGGGACCATGTAGGCGGTCAGGAACTCACCGACCGCGTCACGAACCTCGACCGGGTCGACGGTCACGCCCGCCCTCGGCACCACGTAGCCGATCAGCCGGTCGCCGGTGCGGTCGGCGCGGCGGACGACCGCCACCGCCTGAGCGACCCCGGCGCATCGGGTCAGCGCGGACTCGATCTCGCCGAGTTCGATCCGGAATCCGCGCAGCTGCACCTGGAAGTCCGAGCGGCCCGCGTACTCGAGCACACCGTCGGCGTTCCACCGGGCGAGGTCACCGGTGCGGTACATCAGGCCACGGTCGTCCGCGGGCGCGTAGGGGTCGGCCACGAACCGGCCCGCGGTCAGCGCCGGCTGACCCAGGTAGCCCCGCGACAGCTGTTCGCCGGCCACGTACATCTGTCCCTGCACGCCGACCGGGACCGGGCGCAGGCGCTCGTCGAGCACGTACACCCGCAGGCCGGGGAGCGCCCGGCCGATCACGCTCGCCACCGACGACCGGGCCATCTCCGCGGTCAGCGGCAGGAACGACACGTGCACCGTGGTTTCCGTGATGCCGTACATGTTGACCAGTCGCGGCGCGTCGTCGCGGTGCCGCTCGAACCAGCCGGTCAGCTTGCCGAGGTCCAGCGCCTCGCCACCGAAGACCACGTGCCGCAGCGACAGTCCGTCGGCACCCGTGGCCTCCATGGCGGCACGGTCGGCCTCCGCGAACTGGTAGAACGCCGACGGAGTCTGGCTGAGCATCGTCACGCCGGTGCGCACCACGAGTTCCCGGAACTGTTCCGGCGACCGCGAGGTGAAGTAGTCGACGACGACCAGCGTACCGCCGTACAGCAGCGGACCCCACAGCTCCCACACCGAGAAGTCGAACGCGTACGAGTGGAACATCGTCCACACGTCGGTCTCGTCGAAACCGAACAGCGGCTGCGCGTTCGCGAGCAGTTCGACGACGTTGCGGTGCACGACCGCCACGCCCTTGGGCCGGCCCGTCGAGCCCGACGTGTAGATCACGTACGCCGGATGCGCCGACCGGAGCGGCACCACCCGGTCCGAATCGGTCACGGGCCGGGTGTCGAGCCCGGCCGGGTCGAGGGTGTCGAGCAGCAGGACCTCGACGCCGGGCACATCCGGAATCGACTGCCGGTCCGCGGTCGTGGTCAGCACGACGGCGGGCGCGCCGTCCGCGAGCATGTACGAGATCCGGTCCTGCGGGTAGGTCACGTCGACGGGCAGATAGGCGGCACCCGAGGTGAGGACCGCGAGCAGCGCCACGATCAGCGACTCGTCGCGCGGCAGAGCCACGGCCACCAGCGTTCCGGGTCCCACGCCCGACTCGATCAACCGGCGGGCCAGGCCGTTGGCCCGGGCCGACAGCTGCGCGTAGGTCAGCGACGTCCCCCCGGCGACCACGGCCGTGTTGTCCGGCCACGCCTCGGCAGCGGCAGCGAACAGCGCCGGCAGCGTCGACGCCGGATCGACCTGTGTGCCGGGCGTCGACCAGGCGCCGAGGACCTCGGTGCGTTCATCGGCGGAGAGCAGCTCGACATCACCGACCGCGGACGCCGGAGCGGTGAGCAGGCCGGTCAGGAGACGCTCGAAACGCTCGGCGTACACCGCGACGGTCGCGCCGTCGAACAGATCGGTCGCATAGGTCCACTCGACGGTGTAGCCGCCTTCCGGGGCCGCGGTGAAGGTGACCTGAAGATCGAACTTCGCGACGTGCGCGTCGAACTCGACCCCGCGTGCGGTGAGGCCGTCGAGTTCGAGGACCGCGGGCGCCATGTTCTGGAACGCGAGCACGACCTGGACCAGCGGGTGCCGGTTCTGCGCCCGCTCGGGGTCGAGCACCTCGACGAGCCGTTCGAACGGCACGTCGGCGTGGCCGAAGGCCCCGAGGTCGATGTCCTTGATCCGGGTGAGCAGATCGGCGAACGACTCGCCGGCCCCGATGCCGGTGCGCAACACCAGGGTGTTGACGAACATGCCGACGACGTCGTCGAGGGCTTCCTCGCCGCGGCCGGCAACCGGCGTACCGATCGCGATGTCGTCGGAGCCGGACAGCCGGGACAGCAACACCGAGAGGGCGCTGTGCACGACCATGAACGGCGTCGCCCGATGTGCCTGTGCCACGGAGTCGACGAGCCGGCCGGTGTCCGGCGAGATCCGCGAGACATGGGTGTTGCCGCGGTACGACGACACCGCCGGGCGCGGCCGGTCGGACGGGAGATTCAGTTCCTCCGGCAGCCCCGCCAGCGTCGACGACCAGTAGTCCAGTTGCGCGGCCGCGACCGACCGCGGATCCGCTTCGTCCCCGAGGACCTCGCGCTGCCACAGCGTGTAGTCGGCGTACTGGACGGCGAGCGGTGTCCACGTCGGCACCTCGGCGTGCGCGCGCGCCGCATAGGCGATCATCACGTCACGAGTCAGCGGCGTCATCGAGAAGCCGTCCGCGGCAATGTGATGCACGACGAACACGAGGACGTTCTCGGTATCGGAGACCTTCAGCAACCGCGCCCGCACCGGGGGTGCCTGCGTCACGTCGAACCCGCCGGCGGCGAACTCGGTGACGACCGTCAGCACATCGCTCTCGGCGACCTCCTCGACCGCGAGATCGATTCGCGCGGTGTCCGGGTGGAGGATCCGCTGGTAGCCCACCCCGTCGATCTCGGGGTAGACGGTGCGCAGCGTCTCGTGCCGGCCGACGACATCGTTCACGGCCCGGGACAACGCCTCCACGTCCAGGGCTCCGGTGAGACGGATGGCGACCGGAATGTTGTTCACACCGGACGCGGTGTCGAACCGGTTGAGGAACCACATCCGGGACTGCGCCGCGGACAACGGGATACGCTCGGGCCGTTCGGCGACCGCGAGCGCCTTCCGGGCTCCCACGCCAGCGGACCGCTCGACCCGGGTCGCCAGTGCCGCCACCGAAGACGCCTCGAACAGCAGGCGCACCGGCACCGTGGTGTCGAGGGCGGCACCCAGCCGTGCTGCGACCTGCGTCGCAATCAGC
>NZ_LRRH01000113.1 GCF_001646785.1 Rhodococcus phenolicus | reverse complement strand
GAGACCGACAACGACGGCGCGCTCGCGTACTTCCGGCGGCACGGCTACGGCATCGGCGCAGACGTCGCCGAGTCGGCCGAAGGTGACGGCCCGGCCGAGAACCTGTCGGACCTGACCGTGCCGCAGCTGCGCAAGTACGCGAAGGACAAGGGCATCGACCTCGGCGACGCCGAGAAGAAGGCCGACATCCTCGCCGCCGTCGAGCGCGCCGTGTCCCCACTGAACGTGGAGGGCGTCGACCCGAGCGCCGCGGCCGACGTCGAGGACGCGCACCCGATCGGCGACTGAATGCTTGGTGGTTGGTGCGTCAACCGCGTGTCCCGGCACCCATTGGCATGACCACCGCACGCGAAGGACGACTGAGGGCTTTCCACGCCGGGTTCCTTTCGGTCCTTGTAGCGGCGTTCCTGCGCACCAACCACCACCCCCACCCGAGGAGGCACAGTGCTCGTCTACGCCGACAGCGACGACCTCGCCGACTGGACGAAGAAACCCGCACCCGACAACGCCGACATCCTGCTCCGGGAGGCGTCGATCCTCGTCGCCGACGCGTGCCTCGCCGACCTGTACGACACCGACAGCACCGGCCTCCCCGCGGACTCAGCTCTGCGCGACGCGATGCGCGACGCAACGTGCGCGCAGGCCGAACACTGGGCATCCGCCGACGTCGATCCCACCAAGGGCGCCGGCGGGCAAGAGCCCCGCATGACGGTGTCCGCGATCGACGGGGCATCGGTCAGCTACGACACGTACCTGACGGCGCCTGACCGACTGAACTCGGTGAAGTTCCTGTATCCGACCGCACTGCGGATCCTGCGGTTCGCTGGGCTGGCGTCGAATGCGGTGAGGTCGTGGTGACCGATCCGCTGGCGTCGTGGTGGCGGTGGCCGGTGCTCGTCGCACGGAAGATCGGCGACAGCCCGTACGGTCCCGAGCACGCCGCGCCGGTGGAGGTGCTCGGGAAGATCACCGCGAAGCGCAAGAAGGTGCTCGCGCCGGACGGCTCGGAGGTGATCTCCGAAGGCCGCGTCTCGATGTCCGCCACCACCGAGCTGATCCCACCCGGGTCGCTCGTGACCTTGCCGCCCGAGTTCGGGGGCCGGACTGCCGAGGTGTTGGCGGAGCAGCTGCACCACGACGGGGCTGGTCGAACCCCGAACTTCTACTCCATCGACCTCACCTGAGGGGGAACCGTGACTGATGTCGAAGTACAGCAGGTGCTGGAAGAGCTCCCATGCGGGATTCGGAAGATCCTGGCCGACCGGTGCTGGGAGGCGGCATACCTCACCGTGCTCTGCGTCGGCCTCGGCGACCAGATGGCCCGGGAGTGCGCCGACAGCATCACTGGAGTGTTGGCCGAGGGTCGCGATGGGGTGTCGACGTGACCCTGAACTTCAACCTGGCCGCGATCCGGGCCGCCGCGCAACGCGGCCTCGACGACGCCGCCGAGGTCGTCAAGCAGGAGTCGATCGAGCGGACGCCGAAGGAAACCGGCGAGCTGCGCAACGACTGCAAGACCGCGTCGGGTGACCTCGAATCGGCCGTGTACTACGACCTCCCGTACGCGGCCCGTCAGCACGAGGAGGTGGGCTGGCATCACGAGCACGGTGAGGCGAAGTTCCTCGAGAACGCCGTGATCGCGAAGCGGCAGGAGGTCGGGCAGGTCATCGCCCAGGCCATCAGGAGCGCACTGTGACGATTCTCTGCAAGCACTGCGGCAAGGAGATCCATCGGACCAACTGGTACGACGGACCCGGCTGGAAGCACAGCGGCTCTGGGATCGGCAGTGGCTTGTACTGCCCACCGAAGACGGTCGCCACACCTCCGGATGATCAGGAGGACGGATGACGACCGCGCGCGCACCAGACACCACCGCACTCGAGGACGCCCTCGCACAGCGCCTCCACGCCCTCGGGCTCGTGCGATACGAACCCGCCGGCGTCTACGGCACCGGCACGCTCCCCGCGGTGTTCTTCGGCACCATGCCCGACGCCCCGAACGACGCCATCGTCATCAACACCTACAGCGAAGACCGATCCCGCGACGACGACACCCCGGACTACTACCTGCAGATCCGGGGCCGACGAGCCGGCCGCGACCCGCGGGCCATCGACCAGCTCATGGACGCCATCTGCCGCGAGATCCACGACGCCTCCCATCAGACGTGGGGGAGCGTCCGGGTCCTGCTCTGCCGCCGCGTCGTGCGCGCCCCGCGTGCGCCCGACTCGAACGGGCGCTGGACCCGCCCCGATTCGTACCGCATCACCGCCAACCCGTCCTAGGAGGACGACCCCATGACATCTGCACTCGCATCCACCCTGGCCCGCGACTGGATCCTCGAAGTCCGCGAACCCGGCACCACCGAGTGGACCCGCGTCCGCGGCCTCTCCAGCGTCGCCCCGATCTTCGAGGGCGCCGAGCAGGACGATTCCGACATCGACTCGGAGGGCTTCGCCTCCCAGATCGTCACCGGACTTGCGTTCCGCATCGAAGGCGGCGGCAAGCGCAAGGGCGAGAACACCTCTGGTTTCGTCGACGACCCGGGCCAGAACTTCCTGCGCCAGAAGGGACGCAAGACGGGCCTCGACAACGTCGTCACGGTCCGCATCTACCGGCGCGATGAACTGCCCGACGCCTATGAAGCCGAGACCACGGTGAAGTGGACGGACTCGGCGGCCGGGGACACGAACGCACTGCAGGAGTTCAGCTTCACCCTGTCGGGCCGTGGTAAGCCCCGCGATATCACCAAGCCGCTGATCCCGGCCACCGCGCAGAACTTCACCGTCACCCTCGGTGGAGCCACCGCGGGCACCTTCACCCTGACATGGGCCGGCAAGACCACCACGCCGATCGCGTTCGACGCCACGTCGGCGGCGATCAAGTCGGCGCTGGCGGCTCTCGACGACGGCTACACCGCCAGCGATTTCACGGTCACTGGCTCGACGGGCGGCCCGTTCGCTGTCACCGTCCCCGGCGGCGTCCTGACCGGCGACGGCACCAGCCTGACCGGCGGCGCATTCGCGGTCACCGCGGCCTGACCGCACCCCTGACCACCCGCCGGGAGCAACCTAACCGCTACCCCTGCTCCCGGCGGGTGCCCCGCCTCAACGGAAGGAGTCTGGTGGAGGACCTCGCCACCTTCATGGACCCCGCGCTGCACCTGCCCATCGCGGGACGCGACTACGCGATCGCCTGCACAGCGTGGCAAGGCCTACGCGCACAGCAGCTCGTCACCACCGGCGCGCGCCTCGACGACACGGCCGAACGCGCGGAGATCCTTGCGATCCTCGGCGATACCTATCAGCAGATGGTCGACGACGGCATCGGCTGGCCCACCATCGCCCACGCCGGCCGCACCGCCCTGCTGTGGTTCGGGCATTCCGAAGCCGCCGGACAGGCCCACTGGGAGAGCGCAGGTACGCCGGGAAATCCGATACCCCCATCCCCGAAGCAGGCACGGATGGGGGAGAAACTCCGCGCGATCTTTCGGCGCCCGGCACCTACGGACCGGATGATCCTGGCGGCGGCCCGTACGACCCCGTAACCGGGGTGCGCGACTGGTACAACGACGAACCTGACCGGCCGAAGCCCGGCCAGGTTGCACGCACCATCGTCGACTGCCTGCACCACTGGTCCGACATCGAACTCGACCTGCAGGACAACGGAATCGACCTCGAATCCGGGGTCCTGCACACCCGGTCGTGGCGGTGGCTACGCCTGCGCATCACCGCCCTCGCCGCTGATCCCCACTCCCGCCTGCACAAGGCGCTGACGAAAGGCGCGTAGTGGCGCTCAAGGACTTGACCGAGACCGGCTTCGACCCGGACCTGCACCTCCCGATCCGCGGCAAGAAGTACCGCGTCCCCGCGCCCGACTACGAGACGGCGAAGGCCATGCGGGAGATGGTCGCGAAGGACGGGGTGCCCCCGGTCGAGCAGATCGAAGACGCGATCGCAGTGCTCGGACCGGCGTTCGACGAGATGGTCGCCGACGGTCTGCCGTGGCCGATGATCCTGCACTCCGGCCGGACCGCGCTCCTGCACTTCGGTATGTCCCCGGACTGGGGCGAGGTGCATTGGTCCATGTCCCACATTCCGCGCATGGCGGACATCGAGAAGGTCCTCGGCGCGCACGCCGAGTTGATCGCCGCCCGGAAGAAGGCGCGCAAGAAGGAGTAACCCCTTGGCTCTCGACGTCGGCGAGCTGGTAGCCCGCCTCACCCTCGATGACTCCCGCTTCATCCAAGGCACCCAGCAGGCCCAGCAGCAGAGCCAGCAGGCCACCCAGCAGATCACCAACGGCTTCCAGCGCATCAGCCAGGCAGCCCAGCGTGCCGGCCAGGCAGCGCAGGCCGTCGAGATCAACCGGCGTCTCGAGCAGCAGGCACGCGACGCCGCGCAGCGCATCCAGGACCTGGAGCGCAACGCGCAGCGCGCCGACCAGTCCGTCGACGACATCGTCATGAACAGCCAACTGCTGAACGAGGCCCGCCGTGCCGCGCAGCAGATCGAAGACATCCAGGCTGCCGCACGTCAGGCCGCGGGCGCGGTCGACAACATCGAGCTGGGCAACCAGCTGCAGCAGGATCTCCAGGCTGCGCAGCAGGAACTCGAGCAGCTGTACCAGCAGGCAGGCCAGGGCGGCGGCCCCGCGGGCAGCCAGTCCGGTGGAAACTTCCTGTCCGGGTTCGCTGACGCGGTCGGCGATCTCGGTTCGAAGACCGGCCCGATCGGTGCATCCCTCCTCGGTGTCGCCGCGATCGGTCTCACCGCCGGTGTCGCTCTCGCGAACGCCATCAGGGAGGGCATGCAGGACGAGCTGCGCCGCGACATTTTCCAGGCGCAGACCGGCACGACTGTCGCGCAGGCGGAGAAGTTCGCCCGGGCGGCCGGTGAGGCGTACGCGGATGTGTTCGGCGAGTCCGTCGAGGAGAACCTGTCGACGCTGAAGCTGGCGCTGCAGAACAACATCATCGATCCGGGCGCCACCCAGCGTGA
>NZ_LRRH01000112.1:2636-4569 GCF_001646785.1 Rhodococcus phenolicus | reverse complement strand
GAGACCGACAACGACGGCGCCCTGGCGTACTTCCGGCGCCACGGCTACGGCATCTCCGAGCCCAAGCGCGCCCGCGCGAAGGCCCCGGCCGACGACGGCGAGTAGCGCACCGAGCTTGGTGGTTGGTGCGTCAACCGCGTGTCCCGGCAAAGGACATGACCACTACGCACGCGAAGGCCGCTTGGGGGTCTCACGCCGGGTTCCTTTCGGCCCCTGCAGCAGCGCGTCCTGCGCACCAACCACCAACACCTGAGGAGGCACTGTGCTCGTCTACGCCACCCCGACAGAGCTCGCCACCTGGACCGGCAACCCCGCACCAGCGAACGCCACGGCGCTCCTGCGTGAGGCATCGATCCTCGTCGCCGACGCATGCCTCGCCGACATCTACGACACCACCCCCGACCGCATGCCCACCGACCAGAGCCTGCGTGACGCGATGCGCGACGCAACGTGCGTGCAGGCCGCGTTCTGGGCAGAGCACGGCATCGACCCCGCGAAGGGGCGTGCCGGCATGGACGAGATCGTGGTGTCGTCGTCGATCGACGGGGCATCGGAGACCACGAACGCCGCCGAGCTCGAGGCCGCGAAGGCGTCGAGTCTCGATGGCCTCGTGCCGACTGCGTTGCGGCTACTCCGGTTCGCTGGGCTGGCATCGAATGCGGTGCGGTCGTGGTGAGGGAGCCTCTCGCTCGTTGGTGGCGGTGGCCGGTGCTCGTCGCACGGAAGATCGGCGACGGCGCGCACGGTCCCGTGCACGCGGCCCCGGTGGAGGTGCTCGGGAAGATCACGGCGAAGCGGAAGAAGGTGCTCGCGCCGGACGGCTCGGAGGTGATCTCCGAAGCCCGCGTGTCGATGTCCGCCACCACCGAGCTGATTCCACCCGGGTCACTCGTGACCCTGCCGCCGGAGTTCGGGGGCCGGACTGCCGAGGTGTTGGCGGAGCAGCTGCACCACGACGGGGCCGGCCGAACCCCGAACTTCTACAGCGTCGACCTCACCTAGGAGGACTCATGGCCCGCAACGCCCACAGCCCATGCGATTACCCGGACTGCCTGCGCACGCCCTATGACGGGTACGCGCTCTACCGCGTCAACGCCAAGGGCCGGCCTGGCGTGTTCATGTGCGAGGCGCACGCGGACAAGGTCAAGAAGGCGGGCGGCTACAGGTGAGCCTGAACTTCGACATGGCCGCGATCCGTGCCGCCGCGCAACGCGGACTCAACGACGCCGCCGAGGTCGTCAAGCAGGAGTCGATCCAACGCACCCCGAAGGAAACCGGCGCGCTGCGCAACGACTGCTCCACGGCGTCCGGTGACGGTGAGGCGGCGGTGTACTACTCGCTGCCCTATGCCGCTCGCCAGCACGAGGAGCTGGGCTACCAGCATGAGCACGGTCAGGCGAAGTTCCTCGAGAACGCCGTGATCGCGAAGCGGCAGGAAGTTGGGCAGGTCATCGCCCAGGCCATCAGGAGCGCACTGTGAGCGAATCCAGCATGGAGATATCGCGGATCACGATCGTCCGCACGATCGACCAGGACGGCCGTGACGGCATCGAGGTCGAGTCCTGCAGACCCGATGGCGAGCCGCTCATGATGGTCGAAACCCTCGGGTTACTCGAGTTCGCGAAGGCACACATCATCGCCCCTATGGTGCTCAGTACCTCGGAGGGCGAATGACGACCGCGCGCGCACCCGACACCACCGCACTCGAGGACGCCCTCGCGCAACGCCTCACCGCCCTCGGGCTCGTGCGATATGAACCCACCGGCGTCTACGGCACCGGCACACTCCCCGCGGTGTTCTTCGGCACCATGCCCGACGCCCCGAACGACGCCATCGTCATCAACACCTACAACGACGACCGATCCCGCGACGACGACAACCCGGACTACTACCTGCAGATCCGGGGCCGACGAGCCGGCCGCGACGCGCGGAC
>NZ_LRRH01000112.1:0-2427 GCF_001646785.1 Rhodococcus phenolicus | reverse complement strand
GACGCAAGACGGGCCTCGACAACGTCGTCACGGTCCGCATCTACCGGCGCGATGAACTGCCCGACGCCTATGAAGCCGAGACCACGGTGAAGTGGACGGACTCGGCGGCCGGGGACACGAACGCACTGCAGGAGTTCAGCTTCACCCTGTCGGGCCGCGGTAAGCCCCGCGACATCGTCAAGCCGCTGATCCCGGCCACCGCGCAGAACTTCACCATCACCCTCGGTGGAGCCACCGCGGGCACCTTCACCCTGACGTGGGCCGGCAAGACCACCGCGCCGATCGCGTTCGATGCCACGTCGGCGGCGATCAAGTCGGCGCTGGCGGCGCTCGACGACGGTTACACCGCCAGCGATTTCACGGTCACCGGCTCGACGGGCGGCCCGTTCGCCGTGACTGTCCCCGGCGGCGTCCTGACCGGCGACGGCACCGGCCTCACCGGCGGCGCATTCGCAGTCGCCGCGGCCTGACCCAGTCTCCATCCGGGGCGCTCTCCTCGCGGGCGCCCCGGATGGACCACACCACGGAAAGGACCGGTAGGTGCTCGACCTCGACGCCTTCATGGACCCCGCGCTGCACCTGCCCATCGCGGGACGCGACTACGCGATCGCCTGCACAGCGTGGCAAGGCCTACGCGCACAGCATCTCGTCACCACCGGCGCGCGCCTGGACGACGCGGCCGAACGCGCGGAGATCCTTGCGATCCTCGGCGATACCTATCAGCAGATGGTCGACGACGGCATCGGCTGGCCCACCATCGCCCACGCTGGCCGCACCGCCCTGCTGTGGTTCGGGCATTCCGAAGCCGCCGGACAGGCCCTGTGGGAGAGCGCAGGTATGCCGGGAAATCCGATTCCCCCATCCCCGAAGCAGGCGCGGATGGGGGAGAGACTCCGGTCGATCTTTCGGCGCCCGGCACCTACGGACCGGATGATCCTGGCGGCGGCCCGTACGACCCCGTAACCGGGGTGCGCGACTGGTACAACGACGAACCTGACCGGCCGAAGCCCGGCCAGGTTGCACGCACCCTCGTCGACTGCCTACACCACTGGTCCGACATCGAACTCGACCTGCAGGACAACGGAATCGACCTCGAATCCGGGGTCCTGCACACCCGGTCGTGGCGGTGGCTGCGCGTGCGCATCACCGCCCTCGCGGCTGATCCCACCTCCCGCCTGCACAAGGCGCTGACGAAAGGCGCGCAGTGGCGCTCAAGGACTTGACCGAGACCGGCTTCGACCCGGACCTGCACCTCCCGATCCGCGGAAAGAAGTACCGCGTCCCGGCGCCCGACTATGAGGCGCACAAGGAGATGCAGGAGACGATCGTCGCGACCGGCCTGCCGCCGGTGGAGCAGTCGCAGCAGGCCATCGACGCCCTCGGCAGCGCGTTCGGCGAGATGGTCGACGACGGCGTGCCCTGGCCGATGATCCTGCACGCCGGCCGAACGACACTCCTGCACTTCGGGTTCTCCCCGGACATGGCCGAGGTGCATTGGGCGCTGGCGCACCTCGGCCGGATGGTCGACCTCGAGCAGGTCTCCCAGAAGCTCGGCGACCTCGAACGCGCCCGGGCGCGCGCACGAAAGAAGCACCGCAAGGAGGACTGACCTGTGGCACTCGACGTCGGCGAGCTCGTCGCCCGCCTCACCCTTGACGACTCCCGCTTCGTCCAGGGAACCCAACGCGCGGAACAGCAGTCGCGCCAGTCCACTCAGCGCATCACCAACGGATTCCAGGACATCAGCCGCGCCGCACAGCGTGCCTCCCAGGCCGCGCAGGCCGTAGAGATCAACCGGAGTCTCGAGCAGCAGGCCCGCGACGCCGCACAGCGCATCCAGGAACTCGAACGCAACGCCCAGCGCGCCGACCAGTCCGTCGACGACATCACGGTGAACACCCAGCTGCTGAACGATGCCCGCCGGGCCGCGCAGCAGATCGAGGACATCCGCGCCGCGGCACGCCAGGCCGCCGGTGCTGTCGACAACATCGAACTCGGCAACCGACTGCAGCAGGACCTCCAGGCCGCACAGGGCGAGCTGGGCAACCTGTACGACCAGGCCGCAGAAGGCGGAGGCGACGCTGGCAGCCAATCCGGCGGGAACTTCCTGTCCGGGTTCTCCGACGCCATCGGCGACCTCGGATCCAAGACCGGACCGGTCGCCGGATCGATCCTCGGTATCGCCGCCCTCGGACTTACCGCTGGGGCGATGCTCGCCGCCGCGATCAAGGACGGCATGCAGGCAGAGCTGCAGCGCGATCTGTTCCAAGCCCAGACCGGCACCACTGTCGCGCAGGCGGAGAAGTTCGCCCGGGCCGCCGGTGAGGCGTACGCGGACGTGTTCGGCGAGTCCGTCGAGGAGAACCTGTCGACGCTGAAGCTGGCGCTGCAGAACAACATCCTCGACCCGGGCGCCACCCAGCGTGA
>NZ_LRRH01000111.1 GCF_001646785.1 Rhodococcus phenolicus | reverse complement strand
CGCGCCGCCGGGCGCCGCGGTGCCGGCCTCTCGGGCATGGTGCTCGCCGAGCTGCGGACCCTCGCGGCCGAACTCGGCATCAAGGGCACTTCCGGGATGCGCAAGGGCGACCTGATCGCCGCGATCAAGGAACGCCAGGGTGGGGGCGCGTCGAGCGCTCCGGCCACAACGAACAAGGCGGCGGCCTCCGAGGAGGAACCCGCCGCCGAGACCGCGCGGCCCGCGCGGACCCGCCGGACGCGCACTGCCGCACCGGAAGCGGCCGACGAGCAGCCGAAGGCCGAGGTCGCCGAAAAGCCCGGGACCGAGGCTGTCGACGAGTCGAGGACCGAGGCCGGCGAGCGTCCCCAGGGTGAAGGCGACGGCGAGGCTCCCCGTCGTGGCCGTCAGCGTCGTGGTCGCCGTGGTGCCGACCAGAACCCCGACCAGGTCGCCGAGCAGGGCCAGAAGACCGAGGCGCCGGCCGTCGAGCAGCCCGCCGAGCAGGGTGGACGCGGCGACGACAAGCGCGGCGACGACAAGGGCGAGGGCGACGGCCGTCAGCGCGGTCAGCGCGAGCAGGGCGATCGTGCCCAGCGCGAGGATCGTGGCCAGGGTCCGCGCCAGGACAACCGCGACAACCGCGGCGGGGACGACGAGGAAGGCGGCCGCGGTCGCCGGGGCCGTCGTTTCCGTGAGCGCCGCCGTGGACGTGACCGCGGAGAGGCCGGGGGCACCGATACCCGCGAGCCCGAGATCCGTGAGGACGACGTCCTGCAGCCCGTCGCCGGCATCCTCGACGTTCTCGACAACTACGCGTTCGTGCGGACCTCCGGCTACCTCGCCGGACCCAACGACGTCTACGTGTCGATGAACATGGTCCGCAAGAACGGCCTGCGTCGCGGCGACGCGATCACCGGTGCCGTGCGCGTGCCGCGCGAGGGTGAGCAGAGCAACCAGCGGCAGAAGTTCAACCCGCTGGTGCGCCTGGACACGGTCAACGGTGGTGAGGTCGACGCGGCGAAGCGTCGCCCCGAGTTCAACAAGCTCACCCCGCTGTACCCGAACCAGCGCCTGCGTCTGGAAACGACGCCGAACATCCTCACCACCCGTGTGATCGACCTCATCATGCCGATCGGCAAGGGTCAGCGCGCGCTCATCGTCTCGCCGCCGAAGGCCGGTAAGACCACGGTGCTGCAGGACATCGCGAACGCGATCTCGACCAACAACCCCGAGTGCTACCTCATGGTGGTGCTGGTCGACGAGCGTCCCGAAGAGGTCACCGACATGCAGCGTTCGGTGAAGGGCGAGGTCATCGCCTCGACGTTCGACCGTCCGCCGTCGGACCACACGTCGGTCGCCGAGCTCGCCATCGAGCGGGCCAAGCGTCTCGTCGAGGCCGGCCGCGACGTCGTCGTGCTGCTCGACTCGATCACCCGCCTCGGCCGCGCGTACAACAACAGCTCGCCGGCGTCGGGCCGCATCCTGTCCGGTGGTGTCGACTCGACCGCGCTGTACCCGCCGAAGCGGTTCCTCGGTGCTGCCCGCAACATCGAGAACGGTGGGTCGCTCACCATCATCGCGACCGCGATGGTGGAGACCGGTTCGACCGGCGACACCGTGATCTTCGAAGAGTTCAAGGGCACCGGCAACGCCGAGCTCAAGCTCGACCGCAAGATCGCCGAGCGTCGCGTGTTCCCGGCCGTGGATGTCAATCCGTCGGGTACCCGCAAGGACGAGCTGCTCATGAGCCCCGACGAGTTCGCGGTGGTGCACAAGCTGCGCCGTGTGCTCTCCGGACTCGATTCGCACCAGGCGATCGATCTGCTCATCGACCGGCTCAAGAAGTCCAAGAGCAACGTCGAGTTCCTCCTGCAGGTCACGAAGACCGCGCCGGGCGCACTCGAGGACTAGAAGCGCCCGCCCGGGGAATTTTTTCCCCGGGCGTGCGTTTGGCATAATCGAACAGCTGAGTCCGGTTCCGGTTCACGTCTTCGATCCGCGAAGGCGACCCGGCGGCCATCGAAAGGGACACCATGAAGGCAGGAATCCACCCGAACTACCAGGCGACGACCGTCGTCTGCGGTTGCGGGAACACGTTCGAGACGCGCAGCACCAGCGAGGCCGGCCGTATCACGGTCGAAGTCTGCTCGCAGTGCCACCCGTTCTACACGGGCAAGCAGAAGATCCTCGACACCGGCGGACGCGTTGCCCGCTTCGAGGCTCGCTACGGCAAGCGCACCCCGAAGAAGGCCGCTGCCGACAGCTAGCTGCCCTGCCGACGCCCGGTTCTGTCTCGTCACAGACCGGGCGTCGGTGTTTTCGCAGGCTTTCCGTCCGGGTACGACCGTCACCCGGACAGCACGACAGAGACAGAGTGGAGCGAACCCATGGCGGGGCAGACCAAGCCGTCGGCCGTCGACGACATCCTGGCCGAACATGCGGGTCTGGAACAGCAGTTGTCCGATCCGGCACTGCACAACGACCCTGCGGCGGCGCGTCGCGTCGGTAAGCGGTTCGCCGAGCTCGCTCCCGTCATGGCCACGTACACGAAACTGAAGGCGGCCCGCGAGGATCTCGAGGCGGCCCGTGAGCTGGCGTCGGACGACGCCGCGTTCGCCGCGGAGGTCCCCGGACTCGAAGAGACCGTCGCCGAACTCGACAAGACGCTCACCGACCTGCTCGCGCCGCGTGACCCGCACGACGGCGACGACGTGGTCCTCGAGGTGAAGTCGGGGGAGGGCGGTGAGGAATCCGCGCTGTTCGCGTCGGATCTGGCCCGCATGTACACCCGCTTCGCCGAACGTGCCGGATGGCGTGTCGAGGTACTCGGCGCCACCTATTCCGATCTCGGCGGCTACAAGGACGTGACGCTGTCGATCAAGTCGAAGGCCGACGTGCGCGACGGCGTCTGGTCGCGCCTGAAGTTCGAGGGCGGAGTGCACCGCGTGCAGCGCGTGCCGGTCACCGAATCGCAGGGCCGGGTCCACACGTCCGCCGCCGGCGTGTTCATCTACCCGGAGCCGGACGAGGTCGAGGAAGTACAGATCGACGAGGGTGACCTGCGTATCGACGTGTACCGCTCGTCGGGCAAGGGCGGCCAGGGAGTCAACACCACCGACTCGGCCGTGCGCATCACACACCTGCCCACCGGGATCGTCGTGACCTGTCAGAACGAGCGGTCCCAGTTGCAGAACAAGGCCCGCGCCATGCAGGTCCTCGCGGCTCGCCTGCAGGCCGCTGCGGAAGAGGCCGCCGACGCCGAGGCATCCGCCGACCGCGCCAGCCAGGTCCGCACCGTCGACCGCTCCGAGCGCATCCGCACCTACAACTTCCCCGAGAACCGCATCACCGACCACCGCATCGGGTTCAAGGCGCACAACCTCGACGCCGTGCTCGACGGCGACCTCGAGGCGCTGCTCGACGCGCTGGGCCAGGCCGACCGGGAAGCCCGGCTCGCCGCCGAGTGACCCGCAGGCCCGCGGTCATCCACTGCTCGGACCTGCGCTTTACGCGGTCCGGTCAGTCCGGATCTCCCGGTTCCGCCGGGACCTCGGCGATGTCGATGCCGGGCAACAGGAAGCAGTTCTCCCCGGCGGCGTTCTCGTGCATTCCCCACACCGCGGAGACCACGGTGCCCGCTTCGGGTTCGACGAGGGCGACCGGAACGTCGGAACTCTCGCCGGGAGCCAGAGTCGCCGCACCGGACGTGCCGTTGGCGAGGTTGAACCAGTTGACGGTTGCGCCGTTCCCGCCCTCTTCGCCGACGACGTAGAGCAACTCCTCGGCCTCGACGGCTTCCTGTTCGTCGTACGTGATGGACTCCACCGGTGCAATGCCGCCGGCACAGAGCAGCGGCGTGGGCTGGATGTCGATCGGTTCCGCGGTCGCGGCGCCTGCAGCGGCGACAGTCGCGGCTCCGGCGAACGCGGCCGCAACCGCCGCGCGAAGAGCTGTTCTCGACTTGGTCATTACTCTCCCTTTCCGTGGTGCTCGGACGGGCCCGACGCTATCGCCGAACCATCAGGGGCGTGCCGACCGTGACCTATCCGTTCTCCGTTCGTGACCGGCATGGCAGTCTGTACGCCGTGAATCGTCAACCTCTGCGCCTGGCCATCATCGAGGCGGTGTCGGTGCTCGAGGAAGCGGGAGTGCCGAGCCCGCGCGCGGACGCCGAACTGCTCGCCGCCCACCTGCTCGGGATCGAACGGACCAGGCTGGGTCTGGTGCCGTTGGTCGACGTCGCGATGGTCGAGGCGTACCGGGCGATGATCGCGCAGCGCGCCAAGCGAATCCCGTTGCAGTACATCACCGGAACCTCGGCGATGGGGGAGATCGACCTCGCCGTCGGGCCGGGCGTGTTCGTACCGCGCCCCGAAACGGAACTACTGCTCGGCTGGGCGCTGGCCTTCCTCGCGAGCTACCCGCGACGGTCCCCGGTCGTGCTCGATCTGTGCACCGGTTCCGGCGCGCTCGCCCTGGCCATCGCGCACGCCCGGCCGGACGCGGTCGTCCACGCGGTCGAACTCGAGCCGAAGGCTCTCGCGTGGGCCCGACGGAACGCCGAGCACCGGGCGTCGCAGGGTGACACGCCGATCGTGCTGCACCAGGGTGACGTCACCGACCGTGACCTGCTCACCGAGCTCGAGGGCGGCGTCGACGTGATCGTCGCGAACCCGCCCTACATTCCGGAGGGTGCCGAGCTCGAACCCGAGGTCATCGACCACGATCCGTATTCGGCGTTGTTCGGGGGACCCGACGGGTTGTCGGTCATCAAGCCGATGGTCTCCAACGTCGCGCGCTGGCTGCGTATCGGCGGCGCCGTCGCCGTCGAGCACGACGACACCAACGGTGCCCAGACTGCAGACTTGTTCGCCCAGCGTCGCGTGTTCGGGGAGGTCGCCGAACACCCCGATCTGGCGGGAAGACCGCGCTTCGTCGTCGCCCTGCGGGTGCCGACGGACGTCGAGGCGCAACGGACGCGCGCGACCCGGCCCGTGGCGGACGAGACCGGGACCGACGAGTGACGAGTCCCGGGCGGGATGCCGGGCACGCCGTTCCGAGTGAAAGGATGGTCGGGTGAGCACCGTCTACGATTGCAGTCAGCCAGATTCCCGGACAGCAGGTCTCAACGCCGCACGAGGCGCTCTGAAGGCCGGCAGGCTCGTCGTGGTGCCGACCGACACCGTCTACGGTGTGGCGGCCGACGCCTTCGACAGCGAAGCAGTGGCCTCCCTGCTGCGTGCGAAAGGTCGTGGGAGGGACATGCCGGTCCCCGTGCTGGTCGGATCGTGGAACACGATCGACGGACTGGTCACCACCGTCCGCCCCGAGACGCGTGAGCTGATCCGGGCGTTCTGGCCGGGCGGACTCAGTCTCGTCGTGCACCAGGCGCCCTCCCTGGCCTGGGATCTGGGGGACACCCGCGGCACGGTGATGCTGCGGATGCCCCTGCACCCGGTGATCCTCGAACTGCTGCGCGAGGTCGGCCCGCTGGCCGTCTCGAGCGCGAACGTCTCCGGGCAGGCGCCCGCCACCGTCGTCGACGACGCCCGCCGGCAGCTGGGTGCCTCGGTGAGCGTCTACCTCGACGGTGGACCCTCGGAGCACGCGGTCGCCTCGACCATCGTCGACATGACCTCCGACCGTCCGCGCATCCTCCGTGAAGGTGCCGTGTCGATCGAGGCCATCGCGGAGGTACTGGGCGAGGACCCGGACCGCCTGCGCCCCGGCGGGGAGTGACGGGCAGGGACCTGCGTAGGTGACTTCCGTCGACACTGCCCTGGTGCTGGCCCAGTCGGGCCGCGGCGCCGGTGTACCTCTCCGTGAGCTGCTGCTGGTGCTGCTCACCGCCGCGGTCGTGACGTTCCTGGCGACCGGTCTCATCCGGATCGCCGCGATCCGCTTCGGTGCGGTCGCCGCACCCCGCGACCGTGACGTCCACGTGATTCCGACGCCGCGGCTCGGCGGCGTCGGAATCTATTTCGGGCTCGTCGCGGGTCTGGTCTTCGCGCACCAGTTGCCCGCGCTGACGCGGGGATTCGAATACACACCCGACATGAGCGCGGCGCTCGTGGCCGGGACGATCATCGTCGTCGTCGGAATCATCGACGACCGCTGGGGCCTGGACGCGCTGACGAAGTTCGTCGGCCAGGTCACCGCGGCGGGAGTGCTCGCGGTGATGGGGGTGAGCTGGATCGTCATCTTCGATCCGTTCAGCGGCAACACCCTCGTCCTGGACCAGCTGCAGGGTGGCCTCATCACCGTCGCGGTCGCGGCGGTGATGATCAACGCGATGAACTTCGTCGACGGCTCCGGTCTCGCCGCTCATCGGGCTCATGCTCGCTGCAGTGTCGACCAGCGCCTCGGGTCGGATTCCGTTGGCCGCGTACGGCACCCGCGACCTGCTCGGTCTGCTGTCGCCCCTGCTGCTCGTCGGCGCCGTCATGTTCATCCCGATCCTGGACCTGCTGCTCGCGATCGTGCGCCGCACCCGGGCCG
>NZ_LRRH01000110.1 GCF_001646785.1 Rhodococcus phenolicus | reverse complement strand
ACTACCAGGGGCTTGACCCTGGAGGGCACCAGTAGCAGGTTGGTTATTCGCGCGGACCGCGAATACGACCACCTATCTCCGCCGCGGATGAAGGCGTTTCGGCGGCTCATCCGATCGCGACCTCTCGGCACGAACCAGCGATCCCGCGACCATCGGCCCCGCCAGCCCGGGCGCATGTCGATCGACCCAAACCGGACACGCGTCGATCGACTCGGATGTCTGATATCTACCTCGGTCATGATCGACACGTCGAAGCGACGACAGGACCAATACGGGTGGCGGCATCCCAACCGAAGACGCGGCAAACGACCGCAGTCGTCGTGGTCATCTCGGCGACGGCCACCCCGGACCGTAGACCGCCTTCTCGACGTGATCATGATGGATAATCGGGGTTATCCACGATCAACCGTCACGAGTTGCGCGGCACGCGAACCCATGACGTCCACATGGCGGGACGCGACGACCTCTCCGTGTCGACCGACTCACGCAGGCGCTGAGCTTCGAGCACCGCACCGACCGCGCCGAGGATCGCCAGAGCGCACACAACAAGAACGGCGATGCCGACTGCGCGGATGGGATCGCTGGCCGCACCGGCCACAGTCATCACGGCAGCAACCATGAGCGCGATCACGAGCAGCGTCAGGAGGGTCCACCAGACGACACGGCGACGGGACTGTTGCTGCGGGGTGCGCGGAGTGAGAATCCGGGCACGGCGGTTCCACGGGGTGATGGTGCCGTCCTGCGCGAGATGAAAGATCGGATGGAGGGGGAACGCGCGTTTGCCGGACTCCGGAACGGCAGTGGTGAACACCATGAGTGCCTTGTTCTCGCCATTGTCGGCGTGGTGGCGTCGGAGGATCTCGCCGATGTCGGCGCGGCTCAGGACGACACCGTTGTGGACAATGCAGCCCCGGACGGTGGCGGTACTGAAGTCGAGCTGACCGGGCACCTGCGTCCGGTGGGCGCGGGCACGCCCCTGCGGTGCGCGTTGTTCGAGAAACCGGAACAGCCTGCTTCCCGTCGATCTCCACCGAGTCCCCCATCTCTGATCCAGAGTGTTATTGATCCTCGGAGGGTAGCTGCCAAGACCGGACGACCTTCGGGCTCCCGAGGACGGACTGGTCACCGTCGGGGTGTGCCGGTCGTGTCGCCGCCTGCTCATACAGTGCCCCACGTGGAGAACGCCGAAGTCACCGTCGCGACCTGGAACACCCTGTGGGCCACCGCCTCGAGTCCCCGCGGATGGTGCATGCATGGCTCGCAGTGCGTGCACGCATCGCACGCACTGCACGCATCCGTGTCGACGCGGCTTCATGAAGTCCGGGGTCCAGCCGCTGGTGCAGCTCACGCGGTCAGCTCCACTGCAAATCCCGCTGGGAATAGCCCGAGGCAGGGTCGCGTGGCCCCGGCCGGATCGGGGGAGTTTTCGTGCCCCCCCCCGTTACCTTCTTCGTAGTCCCGCACCGCGGGGCCACGGTCGCCAGGTTCGGTATGACTTTCTTCCCTTGTCTCTCGAATGATCCGGGGGGTGGTGTCGCCGAGCCTGGTGGCATCGGTAGACCGCTGATAGGGACAAGGCCACCGGGTTCGAGGTAGGTCTCTTCGTAACGTGGGTGCCGGGTATCGATGCTGGATCGGCGACCGGTAGGACCGGACGAAAGACTGCTTCATGGACACGAGTTACGCCGTGTTTTGCGGCATCGACGTGGGTAAAAGCGATCATCACGCGGTCGGGCTGGACACCGCCGGCGGCCGACTGTTCGACAAGGCACTGCCGAACGACGAGGCCCGACTACGGGCTGTGTTCGCGGATCTGGCCGTACACGGGCCGATCCTGGTGGTCGTCGATCAACCGAACACGATCGGCGCGCTGCCGGTCACCGTTGCCCGAGACTGTGGTCACGACGTCGCCTACCTGCCGGGGTTGTCGATGCGCCGGGTCGCCGACCTGTATCCGGGGCAAGCGAAAACCGATGCCCGCGATGCGTTCATCATCGCCGATACCGCCCGCACCATGCCGCACACGCTGCGCCGGGTCGACGTCGGTGACGAGACCCTGACCGAACTCGGTGTGCTCGTCGGGTTCGACGACGACCTCGCCGGCGAGGCGACCCGGGTCAGCAACCGCATCCGAGGACTGCTCACCGGCATCCACCCTGCCCTCGAACGAGTACTGGGACCTCGGATCAACCATCTGGCTGTCCTCGAGATCCTGTCCCGCTATGGCGGACCGGCCGGGATCCGACAGGCCGGCAAACGCCGAATCACCACCCTCGCGGTCAAACACGCACCGCGGATGGGCGCCCGCCTGGCCGAGGAAATCTTCGCCGCCCTGGACGCGCAGACCGTGACGGTTCCCGGCAGCAAGGCCGCCGAGATCGTGCTGCCGAAACTCGCCGACTCGCTCAAAGAGGTGCTGCAACAACGCAGAACCATCGGTGACGACGTCGAGAGGATTCTCGACGAGCACCCTCTTTCCCAGGTCCTGACCTCGATGCCCGGCATCGGAGTCAGGACCGCAGCACGCATCCTCATCGAGATCGGTGACGGCTCGGACTTCGCCACAGCCGGGCACCTCGCCGCCTACGCCGGCATCGCCCCGGTCACCCACCGCTCCGGCACCTCGATCCGCGGCGAGCACCCGGCCCGCTCGGGCAACCGGAAACTCAAACGCGCCCTGTTCCTGTCCGCGTTCGCGGCCCTGCACGACCCGACCAGCCGCGCCTACTACGACCGCAAACGCGCCGAGGGCAAGAGACACAACGCCGCCCTGATCTGCCTCGCCCGACGCCGCTGCGACGTCCTGCACGCGATGCTCAAGAACAAGACCTTCTACCAGCCACCAACCGCAGACGCGGCGTGATCACGCCCAGCAGGCGTGCTAACGCACTCGCTTCGCCAGATGGACCAGCGCATAGCCGCCTGGAGTCGGAGTTCGGTGCGTTTCCTGATAACCGAACCGAGAGTAGAGCCGCAGGTTGCCGAGGCTGCGCTCACCCGTGAACAACTGCAGATCAGTGATCTGCTCAGGTAGTCGCTCTTCCACCAGTTCGAGCAGTCGACTGCCCCGGCCCCGGCCCTGCATGTCCGGGGCCACGACCAGCCGTCCCAGCTCGGCGATGTGAAGCTCCGTCAGAGAGAGATACACGCGCACGGCGGCGACGAGACGCCGGGAGTCGTCGCGCAACCCGAACGCGAGAACGTCGGGCTGCGTCAGCTCGCTCACCAACTCGGCGAAGGACTGCATCAACGGGGGAAGGTTCACGTCATCGTGGGCCTGAGCCTCAGTCACATACGCAGCCCGCTGCAACGTCAGCAGCTCACCCGCGTCCCCACCCGACAGCGTCACAACGGATTCCATGCACGTCGACTATTCCAGCCCCTACCGGACCGCACTCCAGTGGCATCCCCGAGCGGTTGACATCAACATAGGGACACCCCCCCGGGCTCAACCCTTTGCCTTCACGGAGTTCCGTTCGGCTGGAGCCGTGTTGCGTCTCTTACCGAGAGGCGACCGAATGCACCCGATCCTTCCTCGTCCACTCCGTGCCAGCACGCCGCGGCGGCGTAGCCTCTTGCTCACCTGCCTCGCGCGGCATCCGGCCGGCGTCGCGAGCCCCTACAACGCCTTGCCGATAAAGTCGTGGAGCCGTTCCGCTGTCTCGGCCCACCGCAGCAAATCCTCCCGGTTGGGAGCATCGGGTTCATCCTGCACTCGGTGGCGCAGACCATCGGTCCAGTCCCGCAGCGCGGTGGTCAGCACGAAATACAAGTCCGGCTCGTCTGGGTCGTCGCGATCGAGCACCACGCGACGAGAAGACTGTCCACCGATCGTGGTCAGAACTGTATCGAGGCGATCCCGGATGTCGGCGAGCTCGGCTACTACCTCTGCCGCTTGAGAATCTGGAACCATCCCGGTTGTTTCCGGGTGGTGCTCGTCCTGATCCGGCTGCATTTCGGTGCGCACGGCACGCGCCGAGGCTCAGATGGCATGGTCGATCTCCTAGGCGGTGACTCGTCGGGCCGAGCACACTGCTGATCCCGGTGGCGAGCTCGGTGATCAGGGTACGGTCGGTGGCCGGCATCGACGTCAGCGCCGTGGCGGGCCAGCCAGCCGAGCACATACGATCGGGTTTGATGGTGTCCTCATCCACAGAAAGCCGCGGCGCACCCAAACCCGCCCTTACCGGCACGGTTCACCGTCCGGTCTCCACCGCGTCGAGTCGTAGCGGCTCATCGAGCAGGGCGCGGCCGTCGTGCCCGGTCCGGATCCCATGATCATGGATAATCGACGCGTACCCCAGCACCGATTCGGCCTTGCTGCGGCGCCCGACCCACCGGCGATGAGACAATAATCGCCCCGCCAGGAGGACGTCGGGACCGCTCGAGCGCAGCGGTGGACTTCCTTCGCGCCGAGCCGAGGCAATGCCATCCGGCGCCAAATACGTTCTGGTACATGTCAATGTAACCTTCCCGCATGAAACCGACACATACCGCACAAAAGCCCGTGGAGCTCCGCGTCCTGGGTTCCCCTTGTCAACGGGTGTTCGAAGAACTGAAGAAGCGGTTTTCGGTCGAGAGCTACACCTTCGATCTGGGCAGCATTCAGGTGGGCAGTGATGCGGAATTCTCCCGAGTCGAAGCAAACGTAGCGTTCTGTCTACGGCGTCTTCAGCTTCTTTTCCACCTGGCCACGACCCCGGCGGTGACTACCAGCGATGCGCTGATCTCGTTGTGCAGCTTGTTGACCCGAGACCTCCAGACGTTGGAGCCTCACTTCGGGGAGGGTCTGGATACTGTGGTGTCGAACTTGCACACCCATATCGACGACCTGATCGACGCCCTGATCACGCAGTCTCGTGAACTCGCGCCGTACCCCGAGGGGTATGAAGTCCTGGTCGTCGAACTGCAGTAGCTCACCCTCGGCCCCGACAACCCTTGTACGTCAGGAAGACCGACAGTCAGTTGCTCTTTCTGAGTGCTGAGGGAATACAGCCGGGCTACGGTCTTGACCGTGTCCATGAAGTGGTGGCCGAATTCCGTGCAAGGAGATTCGGCCACCACTCGACGGGGCTTATCCGACGCTGATCAATTCTCTTTCTGCGACAGGAAGTACATAATTGCTGTGCGCAGAGTTGTCCCACCACATGTGCTTGTCGGATTTCGAATTGGTCAGTCTTCCACGTCGTGGTAGGTGGGAAGTGCTGGGTAGGCCTCCCCCGGATCTCTGCTGCGCCTGGAATCCAGCTGCATCCGACAGGTTCTGCGAGATCCGGGACCTGAGCATGTCCGAGGGGTGACGTCGCAGAGCGAGCATTTGCCAGGCTGTGGCCTTACCGAGGATTGCGTCGGCACGGCGAGTGTTCGCCGCCGCCTTCCCATTCGGGTTCGGGGCGAGGAGTGCCGTTCCGTCAGGGCTGGTACCTACGACCACTGCCGCAGAAGGTGCGATAGTGAGGGCGGCCAGCGCCGCAAGGTGCCGCATCTTGGCGACAGTGCTATGTCGTGTGCGGCCCTTACCCTGATAGCTGCTGACGCTCAAACGTTCACATCCTTCTCGCCGGGGTTTGGAAGATTATCCCAATCCAAGACTCGATGGCAATAGATCACCACCACCCCCTTCGGGAGATGAACCGACCCTACGAAAACGCGCGCAGATTCTCGAGGAGAGTGTTCGCCTTGTCCTGGCTTTGTTTTTCCTTCGCGCGAGCATCCGCGGCCTTTTGCGCCGCCGCCATGACTGCGCCGGCGCCTTGCTTCTCGATGATGTCTCGGCACTGGTCGAGGACCAGCGAGCGGACGAACCCGGAAAGGCTCAGCCCTGTGTAATCGGCCACGGCTTGGATGACCTCACGGTCGGCATCCGAAGCGCGGAAGCAGATGGTGTGAGGCGTCTTGGCTGCCACTGGCTCTCAGAGCTCCCCTGTCTGGAACGGCAATAGGTCTCTTCAGTATCACAGATGAACGGGCATACCGAAAGCTTACGTATTTTCGTATACGCGAATATCTGTATTGATGTTTGTCAGTGGTACTGGTACTAGTTGTATCGCAGCCCGCCAACTTGGGCGGCGGGCACCGACCTGAAGGGCGAGACCATGGACCTGCAGTCCGCACAGGCCGAATCGTGGAATGTCGAGGCAGGGGCTTCACGAGATCCACTGCCGGCATCCGCGTGCAAGACCTCGACTTCGCGAAAGTCGAGGCGTCGAGGCATGAAGGTCGTTCGAGGTGGGGCGTCGGCCGCGGTGGCGGCGCTGGCGCTGTCTCTGACCGGTGGGGCGTCGGTGGCGAACGCGGAGGACCTCAACTCGATTGTCTGTTCCGAGTACATGATTCTCGGCATTCCCGGCAGCCACCAGGGTGGGGCCAACACGCCTGATTCGGACGTGCCCGAGGACCGGTACGGCCCCGAGGTGTGGCAGGCAGTTTCCACACTGGTCGCCGAACTGAACGAGCGGGGTGTCTCGGCGGACAGCGCTCCGCTGTACTATCCGGCTGCGCTCGACGAGAACGAGCTCATGGCGTGGGCACGCTACGACAAGTCCAAGTACAAGCCCTCAAAAGACCAGGGCTACACCGCCGGATACTCGACCGTGAAGGAGTGGGTCGAGGTGTGTGGCAGCGACACCAAGATCGTGCTCATCGGCTACAGCCAGGGTGGTCACATCGCCGGTGATCTGGCACAGACGATCCTCCACGAGTCGAAACCGTTCGGGCAGGACAACCTCGGCGGTGTGCTGCTCTTCGGAGACCCGGCGTTCAACGGCGCCTCACCCAACACCCTCGGTCTCGATTACCGAACCCCCCTCAACGACGGTGAGCCCTACACCGCCTTGTCGCTGGAGAAAACCGCTGCGATGGAGGGCAGCCTCGGTCAACGCGCGGAGTTCGACGAAAACGCTCCGGTGCTCTCGGTGTGCCTCCACGGGGACCTGATCTGCGATCTCACTGCCGAATCCGCCGCGGCGGGCCCGACCACGCATCAGGCGTACACGACGACGTTCGCTGAGGCTTCCACGCCCATGTCGGCGGCCGAGTGGTCCGCCCTCGTCCTGCACGACATCATCGAGAACGGAGAGAAGTGATGCGACGAACAATGCGTGGTCTGGTGCTCGCCGGCGCCGCCTCGACGACCGTGCTGACCGCCGGCTGCTCGACATCGCCGGAATTGACGGGCATGTGGCAGTCCACGGGACTGTCGCCGATGGTGTCCTTCTTCGAGGACGGCACCTGTTCGGGGCTGATGAGCGTCGACATCGGGGGGCCGATGTACTGCAGCCTGGGGGAGTCTTCGGGCGGAGGGTACGTGCTGCGGATCCAGCAGGGGGAGAACTACGCCACCTACCTCCTCGAGCCCGACGGAAGTGATCACCTCGATGTCTTGAGCTCCAACGGCAGCCCGGCCTTCACCCTCGACCGACTGTGAACCTCGTCCGAGGTCCCCGGTACATATGTACCGGGGACCTCGGTGTATCCGGTGCACGCCACGCGCTGGGCGGTCGCGCGGCGCCCGTGTGCCACATTCGACGACCTCGGGGATCGCGGCTCTGCCGATCCCCGCTGAGGCCGCAATAGCGCACGGAGCCGGACGCATCCGCAACGCGTGATCGGTGCCTCCGCGCCGGCAACGGGAGCAAGGCCTACACGGCTGTGGCAGATCCGGCATCCTTAACGCTCTACGATCCCCGTGTGGGATACGACAGAACGATGCGCGACACGCTCGCTGAAGCGTACACGCGGACCCGTGGACCTGTCGCGTACTTGGACGAGTCCTATCAGGCACCCGATCCGGTGATCACCACCGCCAACACTTTCTACATCTTCACAGCTGTGGTGGTGCATCACGAGGACATGGACGAACTCCGCAAGGGACTCGAAGACATTGCCGGAGGCAGATACTGGCATACACGTGATGCTCTGGCCGCGACGAAAGGCCGTCAACAAACTGAGGATATGCTGGGGTTTCTGGCCGATGGTTCCGAAGCATGCGTCATCGCCCATCGTGTTCCGGTCGACGCAACCGACCATGATGCCGAACAGGCGCGTCGCGCCTGCTACCGGGGTATGGCCATGGAGCTGGCCCGCGGAGCGGAAGGGAAATGGGACCCCGTCGAGTTACTCGTCCTCGAACAGCGGAATCAGAAGAACTTCCGTAACAAGGACCGGAAGAACCACAGCGAACTGGTGGCAGAAGCGAAGATTCCCCGCCATACCCGGCAGATTCAAGTCTCTCCGAGCCTAGAACGTCTGCTGTGGCTTCCCGATGTGGTCTCCATGGCATTTAGGCGCACGCTCACCCACCACGACAGAACCAGCACCCTGTTCGAGATCGTGAAGGATCAAGTACATTTCGTGCAGCCGGTGGACTAGTCGGCGGTTGCGGGCCACGACACTGCAGATACCCGCTCGCGGGGGTGAAGCAAGCTCCACGGCCGTGCACCACGTCATAAGCTCATATGTCTGCCCCGGAAAAGCGAGCAGCCCCCGGCTGCCGTAGCTACACCGAGGGCCAGGCTGACTGTCGCGGAAAAACCGGGAAGGCCAGCTCCTTGCTCGACCATAAGGTAACACACGATTCTGGTCGTGTCCAACGAAGGCGCATTCGACAAGGGGACGAGTTCATGGAGACACGCGACCCCCAGCATCCGATCGGTCGAATTTCCCCTGACGAATCAGGCCGTGGCAGTCGCAGTCACCGTCGGGACGATGTGCGAAGCAGTCTCGCGCAGTCGCGCAAGACGATGTTGGCTCGCAAAAGGATTTCGTGCAGGAGTGCATTGTGCGAGTAATAGCGCTCTACCTGCTTCATCGACTCCAGGAGCAGCCGACTGTGCGCGACGATCACGTCGAGGACCGACATCCAGATTTCTTCGTCCACCAACGCCTGCGCTACAAGGGTGTGGGTGAGGGAATTCGGGGAAACCGTATGGGCGGCTGCCTGCAGATCAGTGGTGAGTTGATACAGGACTCCGAGGGATACCGCGAAAGCGTGGACCTGCGAGGCGATCTCGGTGTCGACGAGTCGGAGTTCACGTAGTACTGCACCACAGACCCCGTTGGAGTGGGTGTGAAGAGCCCCGAGATAAGTGCGCGGCGTAGCATTACCGGTGCACAAAATCTCGTGGTATTCCCGACAGTCGGCGAGCACGGTCGCCAGTGCTGCCGACGACGGTGCGGCCGAGTGTGCCAGGGAGTGGGCGGCGGCGAAGAGTTCGTCGATGACGACGTCGTTGGTCGAGCGGCAGTCTTCCGCCAATCCTCGTGCTACGCGCAGTGCCGCCACGATGGCGTCTGCAGTCGACAGCAGGTCGGGGTCGCGGACGGTGGCAAGGGCTTGCACCCCGACCTCGGCGGCGGTGGCCCAGGTCAGGGATCGGCGTCCGAGCATGCGCGCCTTGCTGGTGGGGACGGCAGCCATTCCTGCCTCGGTGAGAAGGGCGATACGGTGGTCGACCGATGCGGTGTCGAAGACCGAGAGGTAGAGATCGATCGCTGCCTGGTTCGCGTTTTCGCTTGACGGTATTACGAATTGCGCCATTGTGAACCTTTCAGGAAAGCCAGTGCCACCGCGCTGAGGCCAACGAGGGACAGTGCGACAGTGACGGCTGTCATCACCCAGCTTCCGAGTTGGCCGTTGTCATAGGACGGCTGGTTCAGGAAGCTCATGGCGACGGTTGCCGCCCATCCGATCGAGACGATCAGCCAGATCACCCCAGCGGTGAGATGGTGCCGTAAGAGCGCGGTGTCACTACCGTGGCGGCTGAAAGCGCGGGCGAGATACAGGCGCGGCTGTAGCAGCCAGTTCGACGGGTCGAAGGTGGGGCGGGGATGGCAATCCCGCAGAAGCCAGTACGCGTCGCTCTTGGCCCACGGATTGAGGGAGAACAGCAGGGAGGAGATGTAGCCGACCGCGACCAGTGCGGCGAAGTCACTGGGAAGTATCCGCATCCCGCCGAGAAACCACACCACGACCATAAGCGCCGAATCGGTGGCCATTCCTGCGAGGTCGGCGTGGCGGCGCTGTGAAGGTGCCGCCTGGTCGAGAGCCGACAGGTCGACGAAGCAGACGATCCGGGTGAGATAGATACCCAGGCCGGCGCGGACGACCGGGTACCCGGCATGACGGGTCGCGGCGACGTGAGCTGCCTCGTGAAGCATCATCGCGATAGCCGAGAAAAGCACCGCGACAATGATCTCGGCGATCGAGATTCGCGTGAGCAAGGCGGCGACACCGCCGGTCATGTGCACATCGCGTAGTACCCAGACGAAGACCATCAGCCCCGCCGCGATGGCAAGACCGGCGTGAACGGTGGTCTTGAAGGGATAGAGAGCGCCCGCATGCCGGAGCAAGCGTAGGAGCGTCGTCGAATAGGACCGCACATGGATGGCCAGCGGATGGCGCATCCGGCTGGTTGCGACGCCGGATACGGCGCCGTCGCGGATCACGATGCCGAGGTCGAGAAGTCGGGCGAGTACGACCTCGTCGAGGTCGTCAGTGGCGAACTCGGCCGTGGGATCGACAAGCATATCGACGACGGCCAGTGCGGCGGGTCCGAGCCGATAGACCCGGCCGTCTACATAGATCAAGGGGGGCGCGACCAGCTTGACCTCGGGTGAGAGTGCATACATCGGATTCCTTCATCGTCGTGCGAACCGCGCAGGTGGGCGGTGGAGGTCGCGTCGGCCCGGACACCGCCCACCTCGTCGATCAGCCGCCGAAGGAGAAGCAGCTGCACATCGAGGGCAGCCCCTTCATCTCTTCGCGCACCTCGATCTCCTCGATCAGATCGATGATGTCGTCGCGTGTGTTGTGGTCCATGTTCACCTCCTTTCCAAGTACGTGTGCTTCGGGGGTCGTGGGGTCAGCAGCCTTCCGCTACCAGCGCTTCGGCCAGACCGGTGTTGTCACCGAGGTAGGCGCGTTGCACGGCCAGCGAGTATTTGGCATCGAAGCCTTCACAATTGCTCTGCAGTGGCTCTCCGTCGAGGTCGACATGGGCTGCGCAGCCACCGGCGCACACAAGAATGTAGGGGCATCGACGGCACATCGTCAGCTGGTCCGGTCTGCGGTCGGTCCATTTCGACCGCGACGAGTTGTAGCGGATTTCACCGTCGCGGTAGACACCGATCGACAGTTCGACTTTCCCGACCGTTTCGTGACACGGATAGATTTCACGATCGGGCCCGAAGTAGACGTTGCGCTGCACGGCGCCGCAATGGCGTGACGTCTTGGTCGGGAACCGTCGTTGCATCCAGGTGGCGAGGTCGTGGATGTCCGAGGGCGCAGGTACCTTTTTCAGCACAGGGTGGGTCTCGATCGCGTCGAGTAGATGCGATTCGAGTTCGTCGTAGTCGAGTGCCACGTCGGCGACTGCATCGCGGGATTCGAAATCGGGGACGACCCGCGAATAGCGCAAGTCGAGACCGGGGTGATCGAGTGTTCCTTCTGCCTCGAGGAATTCCGCCAGCTTCACGAAGCCGTCGAGATTGCGGCGGTCGAGATTGCAGCGCAGGCTGATGGTGCAGCCCTTGTCCAATGCCCGCTGGATGTTGCGCCAAATCTTGTCGAAAGTCGGCGCGCCGTTGACAGGTATACGCCGGGTGTTGTGGATCTCCGGGGGGCCGTCCAGTGAGATCTGCAGATGTTCGATCAGCGAGGGTCCCAGCAGGTCTTCGAACTTCTCCAGGAAGTACCCATTGGTGGTGGCCTCGAGTGAGTAGCCGAGGCGTTGACATCCACGAACGATGGTCTCGACGACCTCGCGCTGGCGAGGCAGCAAAGGCTCCCCACCGAAGAGCAGTACGCGTGATCGAGGGGTGCCAGGATCGACAGTGGCGGTCTCGTTCTCCATCACCTGCAGACCGGCTTCGGCGTCGGCGAGCGAAAGCATGCGGTTGGTAACGATGCGCTGTTCGGCGTTGCTCTGGAAACAATAGGAACAACTCAGGTTGCAACGGTAGGTCGTGATGAAACAGTAGTTCTTCGGTTCTCCGGCCGCGGCGTAGTAGTTCTCCAGATCGTCTATACGTCCGGTGATCCATGCGTCTTCGTCAGCGGGCGCAAGATCGGTGAGATAACCCTGCGCCAGCAAGCGGTTGCGCACATCGGCAGAGATGTCATCGAGCCGACCGGCATCCAGCGCCTCGACCAGCGGACTCGACGTGAACATCAACACGTTGCGTGGATGATTCATCAACAGATACCGATCACCGGCCAGATGAATCCACTTGGTGAAATGACTGACGCGGGGCAACTGTCGTTCGGCTACGCGTGCCATTTTCGATTCCTCGTCTCGGTGAGCCGGTCAGCTGTGTCGCGCTGATACTGGCATATCAAAATCCCTAGAGCCCAATGGAAGTCGAAGATTCATCTGATCGGCTGACGAGCTCGATCTAGGAACTCCCGACAAGCTCACGAACCTACTGTCGCCCCGACCGTTTCCGGGGTCTTGGCCGCAGAGGTGAAGACGCGCAGGCTATCTTGGGACATGATCGACGCTGCTGTTCAGCGAGTCGATTCGCCGCTTCGGGCGGTACAGGACAACTCGTCGCCATCAGGAAAGCGCTCTGCGGTAAACCAGCTGTCCACGCCGACGATCGGTAGGGACCTGCCCTCCGGCCGGCGGGCGTGGGTACTGCGCCCCGGATCCGGCGAGAGAACGGCTGTCCACCACCTGCGGCACCGCCTACGCATGGACCACCGGTCCCGATTGTTCCTTCGTTCGGCCGATACCTGCACGTGAAACGTCCTTGCAGGATGGACATGGACGCATCTCCCCTTTGACCGGACAGAGGAACAACCATGACCATTGCGAAGCCATCTGGACCAAGGCACGTACCCCCACTACACAAGGCAGTCGCGGCCACAGTGATGTCGAGATCTGGTCCACTGCCCATCTGCCGCGGCGCGGCGCACAAGTAACTGTCGTGGGGTGCACCCTCACGGAGAGCGCACCTAGGATACGGGCGAGACCCTGCTCGGACGCTCCACGGTGCTGCGTCGCGCATCCTGCGACAACCGTATTCGGCCACCGCGCCGATCGTCGACGGCCCGATCACCCGGCTCGAGTGCACGCATGCTCCATGCTCTGGATGCGGCACCGCCGCAATCCTGACGGGTCAGTACGTTGCGCCGGTCGAGGCATGCTCGTTGTTCACCACTGGGGTCTGCGTGGCGCTCGCATGCTGCGACACGGACAGATATGTCGAGGGAGGGTTCATCTCACGATGCTTTGCACCCCGGTTTATCGGCAGTGTAGGCGACACGGTGACGACAATGTGCCTCCCGACAACTCGGCAGTTGGCGCAGTGGGCCATTATTGTTGCCGTGCAACCAGAGCGGCGCAGTGTGCAGTGGGGTATCGGTGTGGTCGACGACCATCACAGCCTGGTGCGGGGACTACGCGCCATCATCGACGAGCAACCGGACATGGAGCTCGTCGCTGCCGCAAGCACCGTCCCAGAATTGTTGACGACCTCGACCCGGATCGATCTGGCTGTGCTCGACCTGCGCCTGGAAGACGGTTCCTCCCCGCGAACAAATGTCGAGCTGCTGCGTGAAGCCGAAATACCGACACTCGTCTACACCTCGGGAGACGAGCCGTATCTGGTGCAGATGGCGGCCAGCGCCGGCGTGCTGGGCGTCCTACGTAAGAACGTGACCGACGACGAGTTCGTCGATGCCGTGCGACATGCCGCTGCCGGGGTGGCAGTGCCGACCATCGACTGGGCGGCGGCCCTCGACTCGGATCCCGGTTTCGTCGATCTCTCACCCCAGCATCGACGGGTACTCGAGTTGTACGCTGCCGGCGCGTCCACCACCGCGGTCGCCAAGTCGATGAGCTTGTCGACCGAGACCGTCAAGGAATATGTCGACCGGATCCGTACCAAGTACATGGTCGCCGGTCGCCCGGCACCGACCAAGACAGATCTGTACAAACGCGCGATAGAGGACGGATGGCTTCCCATTCCCCGCCGCTTCCGGCGCTGAACGTCGTCGACGACGAGCGTGACCAGACCGCGGGTCTGCGGATCCTGCGACAGTTCGCAGTATTCGTCGGCGTCGGCTACCTCGCCTATGCCGTCCTGACCATCCCGGCAATCGCCACCTCGTTGGAGGTGATGGACACCTGGTGGACCGTCCTTGCTCTGCCGGTGACATTCGGAACCGGCATCGCGGTCGGACTCTTCTCCTGGAAAGCCCCGGCACGCCGCATCAAGACTGCAGCGACGGTCGCCGTCGCCGGCTACCTGGTCACGATCGGATCGTGGTGGTTCGGATGGAACGGCCGATTCCTGGACGGGGACAGCATGTGGTTCTCCCTGTTCTGCGGACTCGCCGCGATCGCAGCCGCCGTCGCCTTCCGCCCGGCATACGCCTTCCTGGTCCTGTGCATCGTCGTGCCCGCTACGGTCACCATCAATCACATCGTGCGCGCCCCGGAACTCAACGGACCGTTGCTGCCCGATATGGCGTGGGCATTCGCATTTTCCCTCATCTACTTCGCTGCCGCCGTCATGGCCATGCGTATCGCCGCGATCCTCGACTCGACCCGCGCCCAGGCGTACGCCGCTACAGCCGAGGCGTCCGCCCTGCATGCCCGCCTCACCGAACGGCAACGCTTCGCCCAACTCACCCACGACGGGATCATGTCCACACTGCTCTCCGCCGCACGACAAGGCGCGTCGGACCAACTCGCGCACCAAGCGCGTGTGACACTGGCCGACCTCGACGACCTCAGCAGCGCGACGACCACCCCCACGGGCATCGGTGTGCCCATCGAGGAGGCGCTCGCGCAGATCCGCGCCGCCTGTACCGCAATCGATCCGGGACTGCACATCATCACCGTCGACACGACGTCACGCGAAGGGCAGCAGTATCCGCTGGAGGTGGTGCGCGCCATCGCCAGCGCTGCAGGCGAAGCGGTCCGCAACAGCTGCCGCCATGCCGGTGCAAGGGCCACCACTGCCGTGACTGTGGCCGCGCACCCAAACCGACTCGGGGCGGAGATCGTCGACGACGGAGTGGGATTCGATCCGCGAGCAATACCCACTGAGCGGTTGGGTATCGCTGTGAGCATCCGCAACCCGATGCATCAGTTCCCCGGAGGTAGCGCCACGATCGACTCCAGCCGCGGCAACGGCACACGCGTTCTGCTCGAATGGTCGAACGTCTGATGTACCCCCATGAAGACGTACGCGATCTCCTGGGAATGCGCACTCGCAGTGCCTGGCTGATTCTGGCGTGCTACCTCACAGCGATGATCGCCGTTACCGTAGCGACCATCTCCTATGTCACCAGTCCCTGGCCTGCCGCTCTCGCGTCCACCGTGATGGTCGCTGCGACGATCGCACTGATCGCTGTGCCCGGTGACCCATTGCCGCAGTCGGCGACGATCGCGTTGACCGCAGCAGGACCTGCGGCCTGCGCTCTGTTTCTCTCGGTCACACCGCCCGTCCTACAGTCCGCATTACAGCTGTGGATTCATGGCGCAGGTACCGCAATCTACTGCTTCATGAACGTCCGGGGACGCCGCGTGGCGCCCTGGATAGGGCTCGTCGGCATGGTGGCGGTGTTCGCTGTATGGGCAGCAGACACCGAGTACGGCGCGGCCTACGGAGTCTCTGTCGTGGCGATCGATGCGGCACCCTTGGCCATGGCAGCGCTCTTGTCGTTCACCCTTCGCCCCACCGCCAAGTCCGTGTTCTCGCTCCGCAACCAAACTACGGCACGCATCGCCGAACTGTCCTCGGACGCCGCCGTGGCCGACGAACGAAGCCGGCAACTACGTCATCTCGACAGCCTGGTTCGGCCCCTCCTCGAACGCATCGGCGACGGCACCGAACTCACCGAACTCGAACGGACTGAATGCGCACTGTTGGAGGCGCATCTCCGTGATCGGCTGCGTGCCCCCATCCTTACCACGTTGGAACTCGACGACGCCGCCTACCGTGCTCGCACCCGCGGAATCGACGTGGTATTCATCGATGACCTCAGTCCCAACGACCTCGATCAGCGCCTCGCCGACGTCCTCTACACGACCGCATCGACAGCCCTGCACACCGCCACCTGCGGACAAGTCTGTGTCCGAGTGCTCCCCAACGGCCGAACCACCGTCGCATCGATCCTTACCCGGGACGATCACGGCACCCGCCTGCGGGAGATCGACCGGGACGGCAACATCCACGTCACCTGACGTCACCGACGAGGCGACCTCAGCGCATCACCGAACCACCTGCCCCAAGCGCTAGCCCCAGGCGATCCTCCAGAGTCCGTGCGAGATTTTCTCGATCACAGTCGACGGTGTCCCCCAATCGGGTGCCACCCGAAAAGGTGACTGTCCGTATCGACGAAACGGACATAGCGTCTTCCTCAGGCACAGTGACCGCGACCGACCTCGCCGGTCACACGGTTTTCGAGGAGACCTGACCAGATGACAGCATCCGATGCACTTGTCTCGCGCACCGCATTCCCGCGACCCCCGTCGCTCAGTGATCGCGAACAGGAAGTCCTGACTACCTGGCTGATCTGCGACTCCAAGCACGCGGTGGCCCAACGGTTGTTCATCGCCGATTCCACTGTGCAGACACACCTGATGCGCATCCGCGACAAGTACCAGGACGCCGGCCGTCCGGCGAGCAGCAAACTCGCATTGTTCATTCGCGCACTCGAGGACGGCTACTGCACTCTCGACGAGATCATCGCTTCCCTCAACAACGAAACGCTGTCCTGGCGACCCCGGCCTCGCCAACGCCTGAGCTAGGCCATGTCGTGGCCGTGGCTTCCGCAATGCTCCGTCCAGGCCGGCCTCCGCCCCCATATCCAGATGATCGGAAAGTCGCAATAACCTCGAGCGGTTCGAGTGGCGGTCTGCTTGAGTCGAGTACGACAACCGGAATACGCGAACCCATACGGTGCTGATACGAATCACACGTTCGTATGAAAATTCGCATCTTCCTGCAAAAGGGCATCGATACGCTACGCATCATAGATGCGATACGCCGACCAGGTCGGTGACTACACGAGGTCAAGCCCCAGAAGGTGGTGTAGGACGGTGATCCCTTCTCCTGTCCTGACTATGCGGCAGGAATCGCGGCAGCAGGTTCTTTAACCACCTCCCCGACACTGTCCGGCGCGGTGCCCACAGC
>NZ_LRRH01000109.1 GCF_001646785.1 Rhodococcus phenolicus | reverse complement strand
CGCCCCCGCCGCCTCCACCGCCCTTGCCGTGGCGCGCCATCATCGCCATCTGCGCGGTCTGCAACGTGCTGCCCATCCCCTCACCGGCGGCCGAACCGGTGTCGCCGAACCCTTCCGAGTCCTCACTGGACGGCATGAACGGCGCGTACTTGAGCAGCGACCACGGCGCCAATCCGACCAGGCCGATGCACACGGCCGTCATCGCCAGCGCACCGAGCGAGGCGAGCTCACCACCGACGTAGGCCATGGAACTGCTGTCGAGCAGCACGCCGGTCAAGAACCCGAGGCCGAGGAAGATCACGGGCTTGGAGAACACGATCGAGACGAACACGAAGATCGGCCGCACGGCCTTCTTCCGCAAGGTCGGGTGCACCCACAACCCGAACGCGATTCCGACCAGACCAGCGAGGATCGGCAGTGCCGCCGCGTGCATCAGCATGCCGAAGAACAAGCTCAGCGAGCCGAGGAACAGCAGGCCGAAGAACACGATCCCGGCGATCGGGCCACCGACCAAGGTGTCCTTGGTGATGCCCCCGAGCATCGAGGAAACCGAGATCACCGCCTGTTCCATGTCCTGCTTGAGCAGACCGGACAACGAGGTGGTCAGTGCGTGCGAGAGCTGGACCAGCAACTCCGCCGCGGCCGGCGCGAACATCATGCAGACCAGGCCCAAAGGCGCGTATCCGATGAGGCTGTGCACCATCTCCATCCGCGTCGATTTCTGCGCGGACGTGCGGTAGATGGTGAACAACGCAGTGATCGACATGACGAACACGCCGATGCCGCTGCTGATCGCGTACCACTTCAGGAAGTTCTCATCACGCGGATTGAACTCGTTGATGTTCGACAGCCCCTCGAGGACGGAGACGGTCAGCGAGACCGCGCTTTCCTTCGTACTGTTCGCCCAGTCGTCGATCACACTGCCGGGATCCTGGACGAAGGCGATCGTCGCAGCCGCGTTGTTGTAGCCGATGCGGGCCGCGGCGATGCCGATCTTGATATGCAACGGCGTGACCGCTTCGAGGACGACCCCGCCGCGCTTCGCCAGATCCACGAACCTGTCGAGGGCAGATCTGTTCTGCTCTTTCCAGTACCAGATACCACCGAACATGTTGCCGACCTGAATGTTCCAGCCCCGGCACGTATTTCCGTCGTTGATGCTGTCTGCCTTGTCGCAATCTAGGAAGTACGCGCGATTGCACAGCATCTCGTGATCGCTGCACGGATTCTCGAAGATGTCATCGGGCAGGTTGTTCACATCCGTCTGCTGCTTCATCAGTTCGATGGAGGAGGCATCAGGCTTGGCTGCCCAGGTGAAACCCCAGGAATTCCCAGCGGGTTCGGCCCACTTCGCCATGTCGCCGGCACACATACCCGCCTTCGGCGAGTAGTCCGGCTCTCCACCGGGGAAGGACTCGGGCCAGTCAGTTGGCTCCTTGCCGTCGAGCACGGCTTGCGTGGCTTCGTCCTCCGAGACGCCCATCAGCTCCGCGTACTGGGCGGCCCGCTGTGTCACCGGCGCCGACCAGTACAGAATCCGCTGGTCGAATCGAAGGTATTGGCCCAGGTACAGGCCGAAATCTCCCCCCTTGTCCGCACACGTCGAATCAGTCGACCATCCGGCTGCGTCGAATTCGGGATGACCGGGGAAGAACTGTTTCAGCTCTTCGGGCATACCGATGGGCCAGCCCTCAGCAGCGGAGTCGAGCGGCTGCGCCAGAGCGGGCGAAGCACTCGCGACCAGAGCCAGCGTCGTCAGCAGCGCTGCGAGAAATCTACGGACAAGGGGTCGCATCGGTTACTCCACGAAGAAGGTGTAGAGGCCGTTCGCACCGAACTCGGCCAGTGTGGAATCACCCTCGGGGAACGACACCTCGGACGGTTCGGGACCGGAGCGGAACGACCAGTCCACGGCCTTCCAATCCCCGTCTTCCCACTGCAACGTCACCGTCGTCGTCGCCCAGAGTGTGATGACACTGACCTTGCCGGTGCCGCTCAGGTCGTTCTGGCTCGCCGAGACCGCCCACACCGACACCACTGCGCGATCGTCCGAATAGTCGGTGACGTTGATCAATGCCGGGAGGACGTTCATCACCGTGTCGTCGGATTGGGATGCGCTGTCGTCGATGACGGCGACCAGTGCGTCGGTCGCGTCGCTGCCAACCAGGACGCTCTTCACGTCCTCCGCGGTGATGCGGCCCAGAGAAACCTGGTTCGCCGCCTGAACGAAATTCGAGGCGGCGGTCTGCGCGCCGGCCTGAGTCCGGTTGTAGCCGTGCGGGATACCGCTGGTGATCTCGTTCGGGCCGTGCCCGGTCCGTACCGTGGCGGAGTTCGTTTTCCCGCCCCCGCCGACTGTCGCCGCCACGAGGAGTACAACGAGGGTCAGGACGAAGAGACCGACGAATCCGTACTTCTTCCAGTTCGGGATTCGGTCGAACGCGGCTTTCCAACTACCCGGCTCCGCGGTGGACGAAGGCGGCGTCACTGCCGGCCTGGCAGCCGCCGATTGCTGGGAACCTGGCTTGATCGAGCTGAAATCGGGTGCCATACGAAACTCCTGGAAGTCGAGTCGAAATCGGTGATGGGCAGGTCAGCTGCCATTGACGATGAACAAGATGGCGCCGATGATGATGCTCGCCCCAGCTACGGCACCGAACGCGATCGTGGCGGTCTTGGCGGCATCCATCGATTCACTCAGTTCGCTCTGATAGCCCCCGGCTCGCGCCTTGCGGATCTTGTAGAGGGCCACCATCAGGTTGATGGCAGATCCCGCTAGAACGACCCCCCAGATGCCGGCAGCCACGCGAGCCCACGTCTCGTTGAACGCGCCACCGAAGACGCTCATGTCCGGTTTGATGCCGTTCAACGGATTCTCGGCCCCCTGCGCGGAAGCGAGACCGGCAGTCATCAGCAACAGGCCGACGGTGGCCGACGTCACGGTTGCGGTCCGCGCCGTTCGCCGAGACAGTGAACGAGCAGAAACGTTGCGAGGCATGGAATTTCCTTTCACAAACACGGGTTCAGGCGTACGGGTTGAAGCTCGACGGCTTGGGCGGCTGTGGCCGGCGAGCCGGTTCCGGCGGTTGATGCACTTCGGCCTCCGCAGCCGCGACACGCTCGATCTCCGGTTCCGCCACAGGTACGGCAACGGCCGGAGCCGGATCGGCGGCCGCCGAGACCGACTCGAACGAGGGCAGTTCGAACGACGACGGATCGGACGAGGACCGCCCGGCCGCCGGAGTGAACCGCGGAACATCCGGCGTGAACGCCGCTGGTTCCGGCGGCGCCGCGACCGGGTGCTGCCGATACCCGGCCTGCCGTTCACCGATGGCCTCAGCCAGCGCATCGGTCACCATCGCGGCGATGTTCGTCCACGCGATGATCGAGGTCTGCGACATCGCCTCGAGGGTGATCCGCTCTCCCGAGGCGAACACCGGCTCAAACGGCACCCGCAGGTAGGTCTGCACGCCGAGAGCGTCGAACTCGTCGACGATCACCGATTCGAGGTTGGGATCGGACCCCGGCGTCGCGCACAGCAACACGATCGCCGAGTGCACCAGGTGCTCGAGACCGCGCTTGCGCAGGCCCTCGAGCATCGCGTAGGCGTGCTGGGCCATGTCCCGCCGCATCGGCAACGGCACCACCAGCACATCGGCATTGCGTACCGCCCACTGCCAGGCCGCGGCCTGGGCCGTGGTCGCGGTGTCGACGATGAGCAGGTCACGGTGGCGTCTCAGTACCGCCCCCAACGCCGCGCACTCGGACTCCCCGAGCACATCGTCGTAGGAGGTATCGGTGTCGCCGGCCAGGATCTCGTCGTGTGTGGGCTGTAGCCGCAGGTACGCCGCCAACTCCCCGGCCTCGACATCCCCGGAGGCCAGCCGCGACGCATCGGCGAGCACATCCCACACCGTGCGCTCGACCGGCGCGGTGCGCGCCGCCCGAATACCCAGGGTGCCGCCGGCCTCGCTCATATCCACCGCGACGACACCGCGACCGCGATGCTTACCCAGCGTCGCCGCCAGCGCGACCACCGTCGTGGTCTTCCCCGCACCGCCCTTGGTGTTGACCACCGTGACCATGCCCGAGCCCGGCAAGGTGCGCTGGATCGCTTCGACCGCGGCCCGGAAGCCGGTTTCCGCCGAGTCCGGCTTCGGGGCCAGTTTCGTGCCCAGAGCTGCATTGATCCGCCCGCGCCAGCCCCACTGGGCAGGCTGGAACAACGCAGGCGAGGCAGCCTCGTCGAACAGCGATCCGTGGGCGACCGACGGGATCGCCGCCGGTACGGTCGATTCGTCGACAGCGGTCAGGGCGTCCGCGCCGACCCCGTACGGATCGACGATCTCCTCGGCGGCATGCTCGGGAACATCCGGCTCGGTCGCGGCCCGGTTGGGGCGCAGGCGCAGTCGACGCGGGTCGATGGTCGGCTCGTGGTTGTAATCGGCGATGTCAGCCATCACGCTCACCTCACAAAGTGGTGACGGACGACACGCGCCATCCGTCGCCGTTGTCGATCAGCACCACAGCGACGAACTGCACGTCACTGCCGATTTCGGTGCCGCTGGAATCGGTGACCGTGCTGGTCACCCGGTACATGCCGTGGTACTTGCTCTCGGTATTGGCCTGCCCCTGATTGGGTTCCTCGGTGGCCACGGCGGTGACCGTCGCCCCCTGCTCGGCCCACTGCACCCAGTCGCCGGTCGCCTTGACCGGCACCTCGACAGCGAGGCGGACCTGCGCATCGAGCTCGTCCGTCAGCACGCCGAGTTCGGCAGCGCGCACCGGGGCGTCGTTGCGGTTGACGTCGGTGCGGGTGTCGTAGGAGAACCACGCCTGCACGACCGTGCGGCCGAGCTCACCCGGATCGCTGGTGTCGATCGCCGACGCGGCCGGAGCAGCCGACGGTTCGGAGGTAGCGGCAGGCTCGGTGGGAGGCCACGCCGCAGTCGACGTCGACGTCTGGGGTAAGACCGGCCGATCCGGTTCCGATTCGGAGCTGCACCCGGCCACGGTCAGCGCCCCGGCCAGCACACCGAACAGTGCCAGCCGGCGGATCATTCGGCCACCACCAGGTCCGCCAGGCGGATCGCCCGCCACTCACCGAACCCCGGTTCGAGGCACCACTGCTCGGCCGGATTGCCGGTCGGAACCACCTCGAGATCGAGGATGACCTGCTTCTTCGCCGCCAGATCAGCGAGTTTCACACCGTCGATGCGTTCGCTGCTCACCCGCAGGCGCAGCCGAATCGCGTCGACGCCGAGGTACTCGCGGACCTTCGAGGCGAGGAACACCGCTTTGCCGGAGCTGGCCTCGTCGGCCGAGTGCTGATCGCCGGGGCGGAAGACCCGATCGTCCTTGTGGAAGGAGCCGTACCAGGCGACATCGCTGGTATCGGCCTCGCCGACGACCGCGAACGATCCGCGTTCGTCGCCAGCCGCCGACAGGGACACCACCGGGGCGGCCGCCGCCGCGGCCGCCAACGCCTCGGTCCGTTCGCGCTGCTCACGCTCGCGCAGTGCGTCGTAGTCCACGTCGAACTGCTTGTAGAGCTCGCGCTTGACCTTCGGCCACTGGCTGCGGGTCATCAGCGTGTTCTCCGACGCCCATGCCCGCAGGTCCGCGGCCGTCATGTCCCCGACCGTCCGGGTCGATCCGAGGCTGCGGACCGCTGCCTCTGCCTTGTCCCATTCGTCGCTCACGACGCGGTGTCCTCTCTCTGGTATCTCATCGTTTCCGATGTTCTGGTGCATGAAAATCGTTGTGTATCAAGTAAATCGCATGGCTCTGACACTTTCTGGAGGTGTCCAATCGGTGATCTGGACCTTTCCGCCCGACTGGGGAGCTTCGGCAACTGTGTTGTCCCCCAACCAGATCCACACATGTCCGGGGAACGGCTGCACGATGTCGCCGGGCTGCAAGTCCGATGCTGCGGCGATCGGCGTGCCGCGCGGATCGTTGACCTGAGCCGAATCATGGTGCGGTAGAACGATTCTTCCGTCGGTTGCCTGGGCGACGGAGTAGAGCACCAGGCCCGAGCAGTCGAATCCGAGCTTGTCGTGATCGCCGTGTGCGTCGGCCACACCGCCGTCTCGGATACCGCGAGTCGGGCCGCTGGCATCCCCGCCGCCCCAGGCGTAATCGGTGCCCAGCCATCCGAGCGCAGCCTGCACCACGCGGGATCCGCTCATCGGCGGCCGCGGCGTCTGTTCGATCCCCGCGTAGTCGGGCCGGCGCGCGATGATGCTGCGCACGTAGTTCGTTGTTTCCGCGTTGCCGCAGACCCCGCCGGAGGCGAGCGTGCCACCGGGGCCGCAGTTGTAGGCCGAGAGCATCAGCGCAGTTCCCTCGCCTTGGACCTTGCCGTCCCGGAGCCACTGCTGCGTCAGGTCCCACATCTGGCAGTCGTAATCGGCCATCGCCATCACCGAGTCGCCGATCGAGTTCACATCCGCCACGCCGTCCCCGTCGTGATCACGGCCGATCGCCTCCCAGGTGGCGGGCATGAACTGTCCCGGCCCGCGAGCTCCGGCCGGTGACACCGGCGAGCTCGGCCCGTGGCGGAACTGGTTCTCCGCGTAGAGCTGGGAGGCGAGCAGCGGCGCATCAACGGCGTCGCAGGTCTGCGCTCCCTTGACGATCCACTCGCGGAACTCCTCGGGCACCGAGCCGTCCTTGAGGGTGTTGCCGCCGGGGCGAGTCAATCCGGTGCAGCCCGCTCCGAGGGGAGATTCGGCCGCGACCAGGCGCACGTTCGGGGAGCGCGGACCCTGCTCGGGTGCCTCGAGCTCGCCGGCATCGGCCAGCCAGGGCATCGGATCGATCGGGGAACCGCCGTCGAGTCGCCCACCGGGCCAGACCTCGAAGTGCAGGTGCGGGCCGGTCGAGCCACCGGCATTGCCGACCAGTCCCAGCAGGTCACCGGACCGCACTTCGTCGCCGACCCCGACGAGCACACCGTCGGGGAACATGTGGCCGTAGACGGTCGAGAGGGTCGCCCCGTCCGAGGTGATCGAGTCGACGATGATCCAGTTGTCGAAGCCGTTGTCATCGCCGGGGCCGGAGTCGCCGGCCGCAACCACGATCCCGTCGATCGGTGCAAAGAACGGGGTGCCGATCGGGGCGGCGAGGTCTGCGCCGTTGTGCTGGCCACCCCACCGGGGGCCGAAGCCGGAGGTGAAGGTGTACGTGCCGGTCACCATCGGCTGCAATTTCTTGCCGGAGGCGGCACGCAAGCTGTTCGGCGACCGGGTCGAGCCCTGCGTCGGCAGGCAGTTGTCCGGTTCCGGGTTGTCGCTGCCGCACATCACCAGCGTGCCCATCAGCATGACGACACCCGCCGCCGTCATGATTTTTGCCGTCGAAGAAGCCACGTATCTCACCCCCTTGCATGTGTGTGTTCACAGCCCGCCCAGGCCATGCACCGTGTGTGTGACTTCGCATCCGCCCGCCCGAGGTCGGATGCCGTGCTGCGTGAAGGCCCGGTCCCGGCAGCGGCACCACCCGCCGCCGGGACCGGCGGCACTACCTGCCGATCGCCCGCGCGAAGATGTCGACCATCGTGTCGATCGCGTTGTCCTTTCCGTCCGGGGACCAGCTCGGGTACGCAATGTGCGAATTCGAGGCGTAGAAACTCGCGGCGGTGAACCCTTCGGAAACGAGCTGCCCGAGTTCGGCCGCGCCGTCACTGCCCGCCAGCGCGGTCACCGACGAGCTCAGACCTGCCAGATCGCTCTGCTGGGCCTGCACCGACATCAGCGATCCGATCGGATCGCCGGGATCGTTCAACTGGTCCGGGCTCATCTTCTGGCCCGGCATCAGCACCCCAATGGCCACCTGCGCCAGCTCCACCGCCACCGGCATCAACCGCGACAGCTCGAGCACGTTCCCGGTCTCGGCGATCGACCAGGCGATTTCCTGGACCTCACCGACGTTGCGGGCCAGGCGAACGACGTCGACGTTGCCGAGCAGGTCAAGCACCAGCCCCGCAATCGCCGCCGTGCCGGACGGGTCCGGCACCAGCGCCACCAGCCGCGAGAGCGTCTTGAAGTCCACCCCGGCCGCCATCGCCACCAGCGGGGAGAGCTGGTTGTTCAGCTCGCCGGCAATGGTGTGCGCGCCGCGCACATCACCGGTGGTGAGCTTGATCGGCAACTGCTGCAACCCTGCCGCCACCGCCGCGTAGTCGATCGTGGTCACCCCGGCGACGACGTTGAGGAGCTGGTTGATGATCGTCGTCGGCTTGGCGACCGAGAGCACCTGCGTCGCCGTCCGCAGCTCCGGCGGACCGGCCGCCGCCAACGGCGACAGACCCGCGACCAGCGTGTCCGCCGAACTCGCCAGCGTCGACACATCCACCGGATCACCCGAAGACCGCGCCTTGAGCAGCGCAGTGCTCGTGCTCGTCACCGACTCCGCGGCCGAGAGCACCGCCGGAACGTCGATCTGCCCAAGCGTGTCGAGAACACCGGCGGTCGTGGACTCCGGCGACCCCACGGGAGCCGAGGAGAACGTCTGGCGAGCCCCCGGATTGCTGTCGATCCACTCGCTGGCCTGGCTGACCGGTGTCAACGTCTCCGACACCAGCCGTGCCTGCTGCGTGATCCGGGCGATGTTCGCCGCCGAGGTCGTCGACGTCGGGCCACCGGCATCGAGTGAGGCCACCGACTCGGACAGCCGCGTGGCCGCACCGAGCACCGCCGACAGATCGGCATTGCGCCAATCGCCCGGCGAGGACAGCGAATCGAGCAGCGGCGAGGACGACGAGGACTGCGCCACCGTCGACTCGCCCATGACCGTCGGTGTCTGCGGCGCCGCCGTCGAGGCGAGCTGCGCCGAGACATCCACCGCGCCCGGAGGATTGGCGATGATCCGGCCCAACGAGGCCAGGAACGGCGTGGACTGCCCGTCAGTGTTGCAGTACGCATCGTCGGGGTGACAGATGTCGAACACCTTGCCGGCGAGCGTGCCGAACCCCTCCGGGGCCGGACCCGCGATGCCCTGCCCGCTCAGCGGTGGACCGACCAGCTTCGCGCCGTCGGTGCCCCGCTTCGGGTTGGCGAGCAGAATCACCGCCTTGACCTGCTGCGGGGTGACCGGGCCGAGGCCGTGACCGATGTTGACGGCCAGATCGTTGCCGATCTGCGCGCCCTGGCTGTACCCGGCGATCACGTACGACGAGGACGCGCAACGCTGCATCAGCTCCGCCGCCGCCTTGTCGCCCCGCGACTTCGATTCCGCGTACGAGGCACCGTTGAAGAACGCCTCACCGGGATACGGCACGTACACCGCATCGAGGGACTTGCCGAAGCGCTGCTCAAGCGCATCCCCGACCGCGGCGAGCATCCCCGCCGGCACGTTCGGATCGGCATTGGCCGAAGTCTCGGTCGTACCGGGAATCATCAAGGCGATCGTGCGAGCACAACCGCCCGTCTCGGCAGCGTGGGCGAGCGCCGGAACCGTCGCCCCGGCCGCGGTCATCACCGCGGCCGCCAGAGCGATACCCGCTTTTCTCATCCGACCTACCCCCTGACTTCCTCGATAGAGCGGATCATCACGCGGCCGTCCGGGCCCGTGGTCGTGGTGATGCGCTGTTTGAACTCGTTCCGGCGATCCGGGCGAATCTCGGTGATCTGCGCGCTGTAGGTGTTCGGTCCGATCGCGGTCACCTCAAGGCAGTGCGTCGTCCCGAGCGGAACCGAGTCGATTCCCAGCTGGATCGTTGCTGCGTCGGGCAACGGCGCATCGGTGGCCATCAGCTCCCGCACCGCGACCCCGTCGCGCAGCAGGTAGTACCGGTGCTCGAGTGCGGCGATCACGCCCTCTCCGGAGGACTGGTCCCCTTCCCCCGGAGAGCAGGGACCGTCGGACACCGCGGCCGCAGTGGCGGGCGCCGCCGCAGTCGCCGGGGCCGGGGCACCGAAGTCCACCTCGTCGTCCCCGGTGACTGCACCGATCAGCGACGAGGCGCCCCACATGGCCACGCCCACCACCGCGACAGCAGCGGCACCGACCCCGGCGAACCGGACACCCCGACCGGTTCGCGTACTGGACCCGGCAGGCCGCGTGGCCGGCAGAGCGGGGCGGCGACCGGCATCGGCCGCCGCCACCACCCGAACCCCGGAGTCGCGTGCGCTTGCTCCCGCAGAGGAGGAGAAACGCTCCCCGGTCGCCGGTGCCGACACCGGCTGCCGAACCGTGCGGGTACGTGGTGCTGTCGCGTCGAGGACACGTGGTGAACCCGGTTGGCTGTTTCGTTTCATCGGTTCGTCTCCCCCTCGACCGTCACTCAGGCTTCGTGTGTCGGCTCGTCAGCAACCGGGGCATCAGCAACCGGCTCGTCAGCGCCCAGCCCGAGACCCACGGCCTCGCTGACCAGGCGCGATGCCAAGCCCGGCGTCGCTTCGGTGAAGAATTCCCCGAGCGCCTGGTCGGCCTGCTCGACGAGCTGCGCACCGCCCGGCTGTGCCTGCACGAACTCGCGGACCTGCGTATCGATCGCCGGGGCGGTCTCGGTGGCGAAGGTCTGCACCGCCTCGACCGCGGCCGCGCCGACCGGATCCTCCGACCACTGCGCCAGCGAGGCGTCGACCTGCTCGACGATCTGATCGGACTCGACGTCAGGCACCTCGACCTCGATCGGCGTGGCATCCTCACCCGCGCCGTAGGCGGTACCGACGACGTATCCGGCCAGGCCGCCGCCGACAGCGCCGAGGCCGCCGCCGACCGCGCAACCGGCGCCGAAGCCGGCCGCCGCACCGAGGGCAGTGCCCGCAACGCCGGTGGTGACCGGAGCGACGCCCGGAACCGGCAGCGGCACCATTCCGCCCATGCCCGCACCTGCGATGCCCGCGACCGTGCTCGTCACCAGCGCGGTCGGCGTCCCGGCCGCCAGGCATCCGGCGGCGAAACCGGCCCCGGCACCCAGCGCGACCCCCGCGACCTGTGCGGACGCGATCTTCTCGGCCTCTTCGGTCTCCATGCCGGTCGACTTGTGGAAGTCGGTCACCATCGCCTCGGCCACAGCGGTCGTGCGGTTGGTGCGTTCGACATCCGGATCGGTCGCCCAGTTCGGCTGATCGAAGATCACGCGGCCGAACCGGACCTTCTTGGCCGGAGCCTCGATGGGCAGCGTCGGCCCACCGAACACGACCGGAACCGGTGGCACCGGCGCAGCGTCACCGGTGCCGCCGCCGGAGTAGCTGTTGTACTGGGTCATCGAGACGCCGCCACCGGTCTGCGGATCGTAGGCGCGGGTGCCGCGGTTGTACTCGGCAGGAGGGGTGACCCAGAAGTTCTCCGTCGGCTGCGGCTCAGGCGAGGACGGTGCAGGAGCCAGGGCCGAGGGGGGCGTCGATGTGATACCTGCCTGTCCACCGCCGGTCTGCGAGGGAGATGTGATGCCCGCCTGCCCGCCACCGGAGGTGTCGATCGGGGCCGCTGTTGCCGTGGGCGCGAAGGTGATGAGCAACCCGGCGGCTGCCGGGGCCAGTGTCGCAGTGCTGAGCACCGCACTGGTTGTTCTGCGGCGCCGGTGCCTACCGGCGCGGGGAATTAGCTGATCTTCGCTGGATGTGGACATAGACATCGCCTTTCGTGCTGATGAGCCGAATCCCGTGTGCGTGAACTACGCAGCACACGAAGGAACTGCGGGATCGGGTACCGCCGGTCCGAGGTCAGGGAGGTGAGTCTCGGTCGGGCGGTAGTTGGTCGGTCCGAGAGTGCGTCCACGGCAGATGGCCGAGGTGGGATCGGTGCTCGAGCCCAGCTCTGCCGCAGTGCCGATGTCGGGCGAATCACCGCAGGAAAAGGAGAGTCCGCTTGTGCGCGTGTCGTGGTTCCGGACATGCGCGGAATCGCCGCTGGTCCGCGCACAGTCGAGTAACGCGAGTAGTGCCCCATAGAGTGGTGTAACTCGGTGGCCGAGATCGTCTGCGATTCCGTGTTGTGCACGGGTGTAGAGCGGCCACCGTGTGATCCTTCGAGTCAACCTTCTACCGAATCCTCGAA
>NZ_LRRH01000108.1 GCF_001646785.1 Rhodococcus phenolicus | reverse complement strand
ATATGATGGGCGGTCATCGTGACGGTGTCGGTTCGAGGATTCGGTGGAGAAGGTTGACTCGAAGGATCACACGGTGGCCGCTCTACACCCGTGCACAACACGGATCGCAGACGATCTCGGCCACCGAGTTACACCACTCTATGGGGCACTACTGGCGCGGGTGGCGCTGTGATGGTCTGACTGCGTTCAGTACCGCACTGCTCGTCGATCGCGGAGGCGGCAGATACCCCGGGGACGAAGTCAGCTGGTACGCGCCGCGGTGCGAAATACGGTGGTGCAGTCGATGCGCAGCTCGATCGCGCGGTCGAATGTCAGCATGTCGACGTCGATGATCAAGGAGCCGGTCGCGGGGTCGATCGTGGCGCCGACGCCGACCGCCCTGTGTGCGCCCAGCTCGAAGCAGATACCGGCCCCATAGCCACCGTCGGTAGGACCGTTGTTGAGCTGTTCCAGGATCACTCGGATGTCCGGCAAAGCCGGATCGAAGCCACCCTCCGCGGCGTCACCCCGTCCTGACCATGCGGTCGGGTATGAGTTCTGCGATTCCGCTGCATTGCCTTGCACGTGAGGGGAATTGAGCGGACTTCGGTCTGTTTCCATATCCTTACATTACAAATATTATTTGCAAAGTGTCAAGCGGGTTGCCTGCAAACCGGCCGAGCGCGCGGCATCCGCACGCGCACATACCGGACGGACAAGCCCCCTTCATCGAGCACCCTGCCGCACCGGAGCCGCGCAGAATTACCGCTTGAACTGGAGTGACGACACGTCCCCTGCACCGGATGTGCGCGATTCGTGGCCGCGGCGTTCCGGCCGTACAGCCAAACTTCGCTGGTGCATGAACAACGCGAGCCCGCTTCTATCCTCCACTGCTGCGCAGCACCGCGAGCATCACGGAGAGAGCCGGTGATGCCGACGCGATCCGCGCCGACATCACCGTGACTCCAGATGGGAGCTCAGTATTGATCGTCCGCGGGGACAACCTGGATGAGCGTCAGCTCCGCGTGTGCAGGGCGGTCCTTGAGCTGGAACGGGCGCATCGTCACCGAGCACTTCACCCATTCATTGTCGCCGCGATGCAACTGGACCAGGTCCACGGTTCGTGGGACCTCTCCGGCATTGATTCGCTTCGCGCTGTCCTGCAAGGCGGGCAGGTCGTCCGGGTGCACGACCGGCCCTGTCAGGTGCGCGTACTGCCATTCGATCCATTCCGGGGCGCGGCCGATCCACAGCGTGATCGAACCGCGCTGCGCCTCGAACAGCGCGACGTGCACCTTGGATCCCTCGAGCCCTTCCGTCAGCCCCAGCTCGGCGAGCGTCGGCATCGACGGGGGGTAGGCATCGGAGAAGTCCTGGTAGAGCGCCCGCACAGCTGTCCCGTCCGCGGTAGGCCGCAGGACGACCTGCCACTGCATCGCGTGGCCGTGATCGTGCCGGACTGAGAACCACGTGCTCAGCGCCATATCCGGCTTCGGAGTCAGGACGATCTCCAAGAAGTCCTGCTCTTTTTCCATGTGGATCGCGCGGTTGATGTAGTCCGAGGACAACGCAGTGGGCACCCAGTCTTCGAGAAGGGTGCCGGACATCGCGCCGGACTCCCAGGTCTGATAAATCAGCCAATCGGTGGTCGACCAGACCACTCCCGACGTGAGCCGCCGTTTTGCGATCGGCTCTTTCGGGTCGCCGACCCACATCTGGATACCGTGCACGTCCCCGAAGGGCCCGATGATCGGCCAAGCGTAGAACCGCCACGCGCGGTTCGCGCGCTTTGAATGCAGGACGCGGTCGAACGGTTCACGAGTCTGACGTACATGCTCGATAATCGGTTCGACAAGGATGTCCGCCGTTGGGGAGATGCTTCGCCTGGTGGAGATCATCCCCTTCGCTTCGTTCCCCGATGCCACCAGTGTCGCTACGCCTTCGGTCAGCGTCTCGATCACATGCCACGTACCCATCAGACCCCCGCCTGTTGCAATTTGATCTCGATCAACGGGCGAGTGTAACCAGGATTACGTTCTTACGAGGTGTGCTGCATTCGGCGCTGCTCCCGGGGCCGCATGGCCAATTTCAGGTTCTCGGGCCGGATCGTCAGCAGCTCTTCGACCGTCAGCTCATAGTCCGTGTTGGGCACGATGTCGAAGCGCGTGAGGATCTGCGCCAAGGCAAGCACTGCCTCGTGTAGGGCGAACTGACGACCGATACAGGCGCGAGCACCGACGCCGAACGGCTTGTACGCGTGTGCAGGCCGCGCTCGCACAGCTGCGGGAAGGAACCGATCCGGATCGAACCGCTCCGGGTCCTCGCCCCATAGTGTGGGGTCGCGGTGCAGCGCGAGCAGCACCACCAGGATCGTTTCGCCCTTGCGGATCGGATATCCGCCCAGAGTGGTCGCCTGCCGCGCCTTGCGGAAAAAGGCCGGGCCGGACGGCCACAGACGCAGGGTCTCATCGACGATGCGTCGGACGTACCGGAGCTTGGCGACCTGCTCGAATCGCACCGGCGCACCATCGGTGCCGAGCACCTGCTCGATCTCTTCCCGGGCCCGTTCGACGATCTCGGGATTGAGCGACAAGTAGTGCAGGGCGAACGACAGCAATCCTGCTGTGGTCTCGTGACCGGCGATCAGAAAGGTCAGAACCTGGTTGCGGATGCTCTGGTCCGACATCATCTCCCCGGTTTCGGGGTCCGGGTTTTCGAGCATCCGCTGCAACAGGTCGTCTTGTCGCGGTGTCGCGCCGCTGCGCCGCGCGGCGATCACTTCGTCGACGGTGGCTTTCATCAACGCGATGTCCTTCGGATTCTGGCGCATCGCCTTCCACCCCAGGATCTCCCGGATGACAGGAACATCGTTCGCGGTCTGCGAGACGTACGACATTGCCCGGCTCATCGCCTCGACGAACGGATGACGGCCTGGAGCGAACGAGTCGAAGCTGTACCCGAATCCTGTACAGCCGATGACTTCCAAGGTGAGCCGGTTCATGTCGGAGGAGACGTCAATAGGTCCGCGTGCGGCCGATTCTGTCCAGTAGGTGCACAGTTGGTCGACGCACTCGACCATCGCGTCGTGGTAGCTGCGCATCGATGCCTGGTTGAACGCCGGCATCAGCACGTTGTGGGCCTGAGCCCAGGCCGGCTCACTGTTGAACGCGGTGAACAGCCCGTCGCCGGCCAACTCCCGCAGATTGCTCACTGGGGGCACCACGGCCTTGGCGAAGCGGGTTTCGTCGAAGACCTCTGCCGCTGCGTCGCCGCCGCCGACCACGACCACCCTGCGGCCGATGATGCTGATCTCGAAGACGTCGCCCAGTTCTTCCACGAACCGCATTTCGCGCTGTACCGGTCGCTTCGGGTCGAGACGCAGCACGTCGCCGAGCAACGGCAGCCGCCGTGACGGTCGAGGCATCCGAGGTTCTACGCTGGCGCTTCCCTCTGCCTCGCTGGTCGGTGCGGCCTCACCGGAACGGGCACTCCCCACTGAAGTCATGGCCAGAGTGTGCCGTACCCCCTCCCGATCCGCAGAATCCCTGACCGGACGTGGGACTCATGGTCGCGGCACGTCGAATCGGCTCACATAGGCTGAGGGGACGTGTCATCATCCCAGTTCAACGAGCCGTTCTGTGGACACCCCGAGAGCACTCAGCCGAACTTTCAGACCGGCGGGACACGCTCCTGGTTCTTCACGGAACGAACTGGGATGCGGGACCGCCCTGGCACTCTCGGCCTACAAGAGCCGATCGTGTTGAAACGCTATTCATCTGCGGGCACCAGCTCGGACAGGCGAGCGGTCCACGGATACCTCCCCGGACTGTCCTCCACCGCTTCGATGAACGCAGTGCCGCTGCCCTCATCAACCTCGATGACAGTGAATACAGACTTCCCGCGGGGATGAACCTTCACCAGATCGCCGACCTTCACGATGTTCCTCTCAGATTCGGCAGACGAAAGGGGACGTGCCGTTTTCCCAGTTCAGAGAACATTTTATCGTCAGCGACTCGCCATCGCGAAGTGAGCACGGATCAGCGCCGAGCTCAGCTGGGCTCCTCCGGTTTTCAGATCCGGAGTCCGCTCACGTGGGGTGGAACAGATCGCCGCCCCACCCGCGGATGCCACAGTCGCGGCACTAGGATCGTCCGGTCCGGCAGAGCTGGCCGGCGATGTCGAGTGCTAAGGAATCCAATGTCCCGGGACGAAGTCACACAGGCAGAGAAGGACGGTGCGGCGCTCTACAACAGAGCCGCGCTGGCCGTGTACGACACGGTCGTTCTGCGGTGGAGTAACGGCCTCGTCTGGCGCTGCCCCACCGAACGACTCCTTGCTCACTACGATCGCCATCTCAGCGGCCGCCATCTCGATATCGGACCGGGCACCGGCTGGTACCTCCAGAACGCGACGTACCCAACCCCCGAGCCTGAGATCACGTTGATGGATTTGAATCCGTCCACGATGGAACTCACTTCGAGACGCCTCGCCGAACGCGGAATCGTCGCGGCGGCGCACACCGGCAGCGTTCTTGCACCGATCGACATCGAACACGGCCCATTCGAGTCGGTGGCGGCCAACTTCGTGATGCACTGCGTTCCGGGGGCCTGGCAGGACAAGGGCGTAGCTTTCGGTCACATCGCCGACGTCACCGCCGAGGAGGGGGTGTTCTTCGGTTCGACGATCCTGGGCCGCGGTGTGACACACAATCTCGCGGGCAAGGCGCTCAGCACGATCTACAACGATGCCTCGAATATCTTCAGCAACCGCCAGGACGATCGGAGCGGACTTGAGGCTGCGCTCGAGGCCGCGTTCGAGAATGTGGAGGTCGAGGTGATCGGCACCGTCGCAGTGTTTGCTGCGCGGGGTCCACGCAGACACCGGACCGGGCGCTGAACTGGTAAGACAGGGAAATCAACGAAGGCCCCACGAGCAGAACGGCGGGTTCACATGATCGTCGCAACACTCTCAACGAGAGGTTGCGACGATCATGTCGTTTCAGGAGGACTGCGACCGATTCGGTAACCAACTCACGCGATTGGTCAACGCCGGTATTCCGGTCAAGGAGGCTGCGGCCGCGATCGGGCTGCCGCGGCAGCGGTGCTACGCAATCTTGCGGGCGATCGGCCGGCCGGTGGGCAAGCCTCGCGGCCGGGTCGGCACCCCCGACCCCCAGCTGATCGTGACGGTCTACGGCGAGACCGGCTCGATCAGCGCAGCGGCGAGGGCATCCGGGGTGGCGCAGTCGGTGGCCCGCCGGATCCTGGTGGCCGAGGGCATGGTCAGCAAGGAGAGAATCTCGCCGAAGGGCAAACCCGGAGCCAAGCGTCGCTGTCTGGAGTTGATCGAAGCCGGTTGGTCGGCCAGACGAGCGGCCCGTGAGGTCGGGGTCAACGAACGCACCGCACGGGACTGGCGTCAGGGGATCCGGCGCTCGAACAGCAAGCGCATTCATCCGGATGGGCGGGTCGTGGACTACCACCACGGAACCGTCTACACACAGTCTGTGACCAGTGTGACCTGTGATGGCAGCGGACGACCGGCGATCAGCGACCGGTACCTGTCGGTCGAGGACCGGATCGCGATCGCCGACGGCCTGCTCGTAGAGGACTCGCTACGGACCATCGCCGCTCGGATCGGCAAGAACGTCTCCACCGTCTCGAGGGAGATTCGTCGCGGCAGCCTCGAGGGCCGGTATCTGCCGTATCAGGCCGATCGGGCAGCCGCCGCAGCCGATAGTGCCCCGTGGAGTG
>NZ_LRRH01000107.1 GCF_001646785.1 Rhodococcus phenolicus | reverse complement strand
TCGAGCATGGTCGGCGGGGCACTCGGGGTGGCGGTGCTGTCGGCATTCGCCCGCGGGTTCACCGTGGCCGACACCGGCAACGAATTCCGCGCTGCCGGCATGAGTTCCGATGAGATTGCCCAGGCGGACCAGGCCCTGGTCAACTCGTCGTCGTTCGCCGAGGCGATCGGCTCGCTCCCGGCGTCCCTGCAGGACGTGGTGACCCGGGCGGCGATCGACGCGTTCTCGAAGGGTTTGGCTCACACGATGATCGCCACGGCGGTGCTGGCCCTCGTAGTCACGGTGATCGTCGCTTTCGTGTGGCCCCGCCGACCACAACCCGAACCAGACCAGACCCCCGCCGACAGGAAATGAGGACGATCCGGATGCACACCGACTCCCTGCGCGAGGACATCAAGGGATTGATGCCACGAGCAAAAGACGATCTGGCAGAAATGGTTTCGTTCCGTTCGGTACACGATCCCGCGCAGTCGCCTCCGGAGGAGTGCGACAGGATGGTGGACTGGCTGATCGAGGCCTTCACCGAAACCGGTCTGCGTGATGTGCAGGCGCACGTCACCGACGACGGCAGCAAGGCGGTCACCGGATTCGCCGAGGGGCCGCCGGACGCGCCGACGGTGTTGCTGTACTTCCATCACGACGTGCAGCCGCCGCTCGGCGACGACGCCTGGGACTCGCCGGTGTGGACGCTCACCGAACGCGACGGTCGCTGGTACGGGCGCGGCGCCGCGGACTGCAAGGGCAACATCGCGATGCACCTGACCGCACTGCGCGCGCTGGGGAAGGACCTCCCCGTCAACATCAAGATCATCGGCGAGGGTTCGGAGGAACAGGGCACCGGCGGGCTCGAGGCGTTCGTGCCGAAACACGCCGACCTGCTCGCCGCCGACACCATCCTCGTGTGCGACGCGGGGAACTTCGCGGTCGGGGTGCCGAGCCTGACCACCAGCCTGCGCGGACTCGCGAACGTCGTCGTCACCGTCCGGTCCCTGTCCAGCCCGATGCACTCGGGAATGTTCGGCGGCGCCGCCCCCGACGCGCTCGCCGCGCTGATCGCGATGCTCGCCTCGCTGCGGGACCCGGCCGGCAACACCACGGTTCGCGGTCTCGACGCGACGGGGGTGTGGCCGGGAGTGGACTATCCGCCGGAGCAGTTCCGCATCGACGGCAACGTACTCGACGGGGTGGATCTGCTCGGCGACGGCCGCGTCTCCGACATGGTGTGGGCGCGACCGGCCGTGACCGTGCTGGGCATCGACTGCCCGCCGGTGGTCGGATCGTCGGCCGCGATCCAACCGGAGGCGCGCGCCCGGATCAACCTGCGGGTGCCCCCGGGCATGGACGCCGTCCGGGCCCAGGACGCGCTCATCGAGCACCTCGCCGCGGTCGCGCCGTGGCACGTGCACGTCGAGTTCGAACGCGAAGCGGACGGTCAGCCGTTCACCGGAACGAACAACGGTCCCGGTTACGAGGCGATGCTCGAGGCGATGCGCGCGGCGTACGGCCGCGACGTGGTGATGCAGGGGCAGGGTGGCTCGATCCCGTTGTGCAACGTCTTCCAGGAGACCTTCCCTGCCGCGGAGATCATGCTCATCGGCGTCGAAGAGCCCCTGTGCCTGATCCACGCGCCGAACGAGAGCGTCGATCCGACCGAGATCGAGAACATGGCGTACGTCGAGGCGGCCTTCCTGCGGAGCTACGCCGAGAGGTTCGCGGCCGCGCGGTGAGCCCCGCCGTCACTTCGAGTGGCGCTCGTCGCCCGGGGCCGGGTCCGGCGCGGATTCCGGCTGCGGCTCCGGGGTGATGAGCATCTCGGGGCGATTCGCCACGAGCAGCCACAGCGGCAGGATCGCCACGCACAGCACCGGCAGGATCCGGATGTCGGCGACGGTGGTCACGGCCATGAACAGCGCGAGCCAGCCGTCGCGTGCCACGACGAGGACCGCACCGAGAACTCCACCCGCGACCGCGACGATCTCGGGGATCCCCGGGAACGCGCTGTGCGCGACCAACCCGGCACCGACCCCGATGAACACCGCCGGGAAGATCCGCCCGCCGCGGAAACCGCAGTTCGCGGCGATCAGCAGGGCGAGCACCTTGATCACGACGATCGCGAGCAGGGCCGCGGTGGTGCGGTCGCCGGCGCCCGCGGTGAGTTCCTTCATCTCGTCGAGACCCTTGAACAGGGTCAGGTCGCCGCCGACCGCGCCGAGCACACCGAGGATCACCCCGCCCGCCGTGATCGCGAGCAACGGATTCGGCAGCCGGTGGAACAGCCCGTGGACGACGGGGAACGCATAGACCGACGCGAGACACAGCAGTGCCGTCGCCAGCGCGACTACGGTGCACGTGAGCAGGTCGAGGAGAGCGGGACTGTCGTATCCGGGTATCTCGACCGCGAGCACCGGCCGGGAGAACGCGACCATCGTGAGGGCGCCTGCCCCGGCGGCGACCAACGGCGCGAACAACCGGTCCCAGACGCGGCCTCCCGGCGCCGCCGCAGCCATCTCGGTGAACAGCAACGCGGCCGCGGCGGGCGTTCCGAACATGGCACCGATCGTCGCGGCGGCCGCGAGCATCACGCACACGTCGGGCGGAACCCGGCGCCACACCCGTCCGACACACCACACACTCAGCGCGGTGTTGATCGCGATGATCGGATTCTCCGGTCCCAGGCTCACCCCACCCGCGAGGCCGATGACCAGGACCAGTGCCAGGCTCGGCAGCGCCGAAGGAGGCAGCGGTGAGGACACCAGCCCGGTGGTCGCCGGATCCGGCCCGGCATGTCCGGGCATCTTCCACACGATCAGCCCGACGAGCACACCGGTCGCGGTGAGCACCCCGAACGTCCACCACCGGGAGCCGTCCGCGACGCCCACCACGTCCGGCAACGTCGTCCAGAGCACGTGCTGAAGTTTCCCCGCGAGCACGCTGACACCGATGAGGACGAGCGCGCAGCCGACACCGACGAACAGAGCGGGGACGGCCAGCGCGGCCAGTTGCCGGGCCGTCGGAGGATTCGCGGGCGCCATACGCGGATTCTTCCCGGTCGGCGCATCGCGTCGCGTCACCCGCGCGGGGTGATCCCGGAAGCGACGGAAAGGTCGGCTTTGTCCGAGGTGAACGGGGCCACCCCGCCCGTCCGGGGCCTCATCGGTAGACTCGCTTCCTGGACTTGCACCCGATACCCGGAGGTTCGCCAGCGTGGCACTCGTCGTCCAGAAGTACGGAGGATCCTCGGTCGCGACGGCCGAACGGATCCGGCGCGTCGCTGAAAGGATCGTCGAGACCAAGAAGGCGGGCAACGACGTCGTCGTGGTCGTCTCGGCGATGGGTGACACCACCGACGAACTGCTCGACCTCGCTCAGCAGGTGTGCCCGGCCCCGCCGGCCCGGGAAATGGACATGCTGCTCACCTCCGGTGAACGCATCTCCAACGCACTCGTCGCGATGGCGATCCACTCGCTGGGCGCCGAGGCCCGATCGTTCACCGGTTCGCAGGCCGGCGTGATCACCACCGGCAGCCACGGCAACGCCAAGATCATCGACGTCACCCCGGGCCGTGTCCGGACCGCGCTCGACGAGGGCAGCATCGTGCTGGTCGCGGGCTTCCAGGGCGTCAGCCAGGACAGCAAGGACATCACCACCCTCGGTCGGGGCGGATCGGACACCACCGCCGTCGCGCTCGCCGCGGCACTGAACGCCGACGTCTGCGAGATCTACACCGACGTCGACGGCGTGTTCACCGCCGACCCGCGCATCGTCAAGGACGCGCAGCGTCTCGAGACCGTCTCCTTCGAGGAGATGCTCGAGCTCGCCGCGTGTGGCGCGAAGGTGCTCATGCTGCGTTGCGTCGAGTACGCCCGCCGCTACAACGTGCCCGTGCACGTTCGTTCGTCGTACACCACCAAGCCCGGCACGATCGTGTCCGGATCGATGGAGGACATCCCCGTGGAAGAGGCCCTGATCACCGGCGTCGCGCACGATCGCGGCGAAGCCAAGATCACCGTCGTCGGCCTGCCCGACACCCCCGGTTACGCGGCGAAGGTCTTCCGTGCCGTGGCCGACGCCGAGATCAACATCGACATGGTGTTGCAGAACATCTCGAAAGTCGAGACCGGCAAGACCGACATCACGTTCACGCTGCCGACGTCGGACGCGCCGCGCGCGGTGGAGCTGCTGACCGCCCGGCAGGACGAGATCGGGTTCACCCAGGTGCTGTTCGACGACCACATCGGCAAGGTGTCGCTCGTCGGTGCCGGAATGAAGAGCCACCCCGGTGTCACCGCGAAGTTCTGCGAGGCGCTGGCCGCGGCCGGTATCAATATCGACCTCATCTCCACGTCGGAGATCCGCATCTCGGTGCTGGTCGACGACACCGAACTCGACGACGCGGTCCGTGCCCTGCACGCCGCGTTCGAACTCGGCGGCGAGGAAGAAGCCGTCGTGCACGCCGGAACGGGACGGTAATCATGACCACCATTGCTGTTGTAGGCGCGACCGGTCAGGTCGGCATCGTCATGCGCACTCTCCTCGAGGAGCGCAACTTCCCCGCCGACAAGGTGCGGTTCTTCGCGTCGGCCCGGTCGGCCGGTAAGAAGCTGCCGTTCCGCGGCGAGGAGATCGTCGTCGAGGACGCCGCGGCGACCTCCGACGAGGACCTGAAGGGCATCGACATCGCGCTGTTCTCCGCGGGTGCGACCCTTTCGCGCGAGCAGGCCCCGCGCTTCGCGGCGGCCGGCGCGGTCGTCGTCGACAACTCGTCGGCGTGGCGCAAGGACCCCGAGGTTCCGCTCGTGGTCAGCGAGGTCAACCCCGACGAGGCGAAGAACCCGCCGAAGGGCATCATCGCCAACCCGAACTGCACCACCATGGCCGCGATGCCGGTCCTCAAGGCCCTGCACGACGAGGCGGGCCTGCAGCGCCTCATCGTCTCGAGCTACCAGGCCGTGTCGGGCAGCGGCATCGCCGGTGTCGAGGAACTCCTCGGCCAGGCGCGTGCCGTCATCGGCGACGCGGAGAAGCTGGTCCACGACGGCGGCGCCGTCGACTTCCCCTCACCGGACAAGTACGTCGCGCCGATCGCGTTCAACGTGCTGCCGCTGGCCGGGTCCATCGTCGACGACGGTTCCTTCGAGACCGACGAGGATCAGAAGCTGCGCAACGAGTCGCGCAAGATCCTGGGTCTTCCGGATCTGCTCGTGTCGGGCACGTGCGTGCGGGTCCCGGTCGTGACCGGTCACTCGCTTTCGATCAACGCGGAGTTCGAGCGTCCGTTGTCGGTCGAGCGCGCGCAGGAGATCCTCGCGAACGCACCGGGTGTCCGGCTCGTCGACGTGCCGACTCCGCTCGCCGCGGCGGGCGACGACGTGTCGCTGGTGGGCCGCATCCGCCAGGACCCGGGTGCCCCGGAGGGCCGTGGCCTGGCGCTGTTCGTCTCGGGTGACAACCTCCGTAAGGGCGCTGCGCTCAACACTATTCAGATCGCGGAGTTGCTCGTCTGAGCTTCGGCCGACGAAACCCTGCGAGCGAGTGGATCGTCCTTCGGGGCGGTCCACTCGCTCGTTTCTGTATCCGCCTACGCTCGGTTCACCCGTCCCGTCCCCGATTGCCGGAGGACGGCCGAGGATCCCGGACATGCGAGCATCGAGTCATGACCCTGCCTGCCGACAGTCACGTGCACAGCGAATGGTCGTGGGACACCGGCGGCCCGGATTCGTTCGCTGCCGGCCGGATGGTGTCGATGTGTGAACGTGCCGTCGCGATCGGTCTTCCGGCAGTGGTCTTCACCGAGCACTTCGATTTCGACGATGTGTGGCGCACCACGCGGGACGACCTCATGCCGCATCAGCAATCGCTGCTCGACCCGGACGGGTATCTCCGGCCACCGCCATTGGAGGTGCCGGGTTACCTCGAGAGCATCGACCGTTGCCGTCGTCGATTCCCCGAACTGACGATCCTTACCGGCGTCGAGTTCGGACAACCGCACCTGTTCGGGCATCGAGCGGCGGAACTGGTCGACCTGTCCACTTTCGATCGGGTCAACGGATCTCTGCACACTCTGAAGGTCGGCGACGACCGGTACGAGCCGAACACTCTGTTCCGCATGTGGCCCGCGGACGACGTGATGCGGGCGTATCTCGAGGAGATCCCCCGGATGGTCGCCGGGTCCGGTGAGTTCGAGGTGTTCTGTCACATCGACTACGCGGTCCGGGCCTGGCCGAGCGTCACGGCAGGCCCCTTCGATCCTCGACGATTCGAGGAGGGATTCCGGACGGCCATGCGGGCGCTCGCCGGCAGCGGGCGCGCACTGGAGATGAACACCCGGCGCCCGAGGTCGTGGATTCCACAGTGGTGGGCCGAGGAAGGTGGCAGCACAGTCACATTCGGCAGTGATGCACACGTTCCGGAGGCGCTCGCCGACAACTTCCCGGAAGCTGTGGCGATGCTGGAGCACTTCGGATTCCGTCCCGGTCGCCGCGCCGAAGACTTCTGGAGCCGATCCGGTTAGTCCGAGTGGCCTTATCTCGCCGCAGCGAGCGTCTGCTCGAGAAGTACCGCGATCGTCATCGGGCCGACCCCGCCGGGCACAGGGGTGATGAGCCGCGCCCGTTCGGTCGCCCCGGCGTGGTCGACATCGCCGACGTTGCCCGGCCCCGGCCCGCCGCTCGCCACGCTTCCTTCGTCGCCGTTCGTCGGACTGCTCGGCTCGTAGGATGAGGACCGTGCCGTCCATCCGTTCCGCAACGCTCGACCGCATCGACCCGGCGATTCTGTATCGGATAGCCCAGTTGCGTACGGACGTCTTCGTCTACGAGCAGGGGATCGTCTCCGAACCGGAGCTGGACGGTCTCGATCTCGAGCCGACCACCACGTTGTACTGGGCCCAGGTCGAGGGGGATGTGGTGGCGACCCTCCGCGTCCTCGACGACGGGCCGACGATCCACATCGGGCGCGTCGCGACTGCGCGACATGCCCGGGGGCGCGGCCACGCGGCGAGGTTGATCGACGCGGTGATCGGTGACTTCCCCCGTCCGATCGAGATCTCGGCGCAGGCCTACCTGGAGGAGTGGTACGGGCGCTGGGGTTTCCGCCGGACCGGACCGAACTATCTCGAGGCAGGGATCGACCACGTCCCGATGCGGCGCGACGTCGGCTGAGGCCTCGCGCTGTCGCACGGGAGAAAGTTACAAACAGTCTGGACTGTTTGTGGATTTGACGTTACTCTCGGTCACGTGACCGACACCACAGCCGGCGTCCCGCGCACGCAGGCCCAGCGCACCGCGGCGACGAGAACCAAGCTGCTCGACGCGGCGGTCGACTCTCTGGTCGAATCCGGGTACGCGGGCACCAGCACCCAGGGAATCGCCAAGCGCGCCGGGGTCTCCCGCGGCGCCCAGCTGCATCACTTCCCGACCAAGGAGACGCTCGTCGTCGCGGCGGTCGCGCACCTCGTCGACAAGCGGCTCGTCGAAATCCTGGAAACGCACCCCGAACCCGACGATGCGCTCGAGACGCTGTTCGACGCGTTCGTCGGCCCGTTGTTCGACGCAGCCCTCGAGTTGTGGGTCGCCGCCCGGACCGATCCCGCCCTGCACGAGGCGATGATCCCGCTCGAACGGAAGGTTTCCGACGCCCTGCACGTCGGCTGCCTCGAGATCATGGGCGACCGGATGAGCCCGGACGCCATCGACCTGAGCATCGAACTGGCCCGCGGCTTCGCGGTGTCGTCACTGATGCGTACCCCCGAATCCGATCGTGAGTTCCGGGCGCGACTGCTCCCGGTCTGGAAGGCGCTGGTGATGAAATGAGTTCGGCAACGCTCCCCACCCACGTGCACACACTCGTCGTCGGTGCCGGGTTCGGCGGAATCGGTATGGCTGCAACGCTGTTGCGTGAGGACCCGAACGCCGACGTCGTCGTGATCGAACGCGGCGGCGACGTGGGCGGCACGTGGCGTGTCAACACCTATCCGGGTGCCGCCTGCGACGTGCCCAGCGCCCTGTACTCGTTCTCCTTCGCGCCCGAGCCCGAGTGGACGAAGGCCCATGGCACCCAGGCCGAGATCTACGCCTACCTGCGGCGCGTGGCGCGCGAGACGGGGGTGGCCGACCGGACCGTGTTCGACTGCGAACTGCGCGACGCGCAGTGGGACGACGCGCGCGGGCACTGGCTCGTGTCGACTTCGCGCGGTGATCTGACCGCCGACATCCTCGTCGCCGCCACGGGAGCCCTGTCCGCCCCGACCCTGCCGAAGGTGCCCGGGCTGGAACTGTTCGGCGGCACCATGTTCCATTCGGCGGAGTGGGACCACGACTACGACCTGTCCGGGAAACGGGTCGCGGTGATCGGCACCGGAGCGTCGGCGATCCAGTTCGTCCCGGCCATCGTGGACCGCGTCGCACACCTCGTCCTCTTCCAGCGCACCGCGTCGTGGGTCATGCCCAAGCACGATCACACGATCGCCGCTCCGGTCAAGGCGCTCTATCGTCGGTTCCCCTTCGCGCAGAAGGTCGTCCGCGGGGCGGTCTACGGCCAGAAGGAGACCTACGTGGTCGGTATAACCAAGCCGTTCGCACGCAAGTGGATCGTGCCGATCTTCGAGCGCCGGGCCCGGTCCATCCTCGCAAAGCAGGTCGCCGATCCGGCTCTGCGCGCGAAACTGACACCGGACTTCCGGATCATGTGCAAGCGGATCCTGTTGTCCAACGACTGGTTTCCCGCGATCACCCGCCGCAACGTCACTGTGGTTGCATCCGGCCTGACCGCGGTCACCGAGAACGCCGTGGTCGACGACAAGGGTAACGAACACGAGGTCGACGCGATAATCTTCGGCACCGGCTTCACGCCGACCGAACCCCCTGTGGCCCGACATGTCCGAGGATCGAACGGCAGGACTCTCGCCGAGGTGTGGAACGGCAGCCCGTCCGCGCACCTGGGCACGGCGGTGCACGGATTCCCCAACCTGTTCCTCATGTACGGACCGAACACGAACCTCGGCCACAGCTCGATCGTGTACATGCTCGAATCCCAGGCCACCTACATCGCCGACGCGATCCGCACGATGCGCACCCACGGCCTGCGGTCCGTCGAGGTGACCGACGGTGCGCAGCGGCGATACAACAGCGGGCTGGATCCGATTCTCGCCGAGACGATCTGGAATGCCGGCGGATGTCAGAGCTGGTACCTCGACCGCAAGGGTCGCAACTCCGTGATGTGGCCGACCTTCACCTGGAAGTTCCGGCAGGCGACCCGGCAGTTCGACTCCGAGAACTACGAGGCGCGGCCCGCGGCCGAGCAGGTGACCGCATGACCCACTACGACGTGCTCGTGATCGGCTCCGGTTTCGGCGGCAGCGTCTCGGCCCTGCGGCTGACGGAGAAGGGCTACCGCGTGGGTGTCCTGGAGGCGGGGCGCCGGTTCGCCGACGACGAGCTGCCGAAGACCAGCTGGCGGATGCGCAAGTACCTGTGGGCACCGGCCCTCGGCTGCTACGGCGTCCAGCGCATCCACCTGCTGCCCGACGTACTGGTGATGGCCGGAGCCGGAGTGGGAGGCGGATCGCTCAACTACGCCAACACCCTCTACCGGCCGCCGTCGTCGTTTTTCCGGGATCCGCAGTGGGGTCACATCACCGACTGGGAAGCCGAACTCGGTCCCTACTACGACCAGGCCTCGAGGATGCTCGGCGTCCGCCCCAACCCGTCGACCACCGCTGCCGACGAGGTGATGCGGGCGGTCGCCGAGGACATGGGCGTGGGGGAGACCTTCACGACGACCCCGGTCGGGGTGTTCTTCGGGACCGCCGGTGAGACGGTGACCGACCCGTTCTTCGGTGGGGTCGGGCCCGACCGCACCGCCTGCACCGAATGCGGCGGATGCATGACGGGCTGCCGGGTCGGAGCGAAGAACACCCTCGTGAAGAACTACCTGTACCTCGCCGAACAGGGCGGCGCGACCGTTCATCCGCTCACGACCGCCACCGAGGTGCGCCCGCGCCGGGGTGGCGGATACGAGATCCACACGAAGAGTACCGATCGGATCCGTAAGCGCCGCACGGTCTTCACTGCCGACCAGGTCGTCGTTGCGGCCGGCACCTACGGCACCGCCCGGTTGCTGCTGGCGATGCGGGAGACCGGTGCGCTGCCGAATCTGTCGCCCCGGCTCGGCACGGTCGTCCGCACCAATTCGGAGGCGGTGCTCGCGGCGTCCGCGCAGGACACCACGATCGACTACACGAGGGGCGTGGCGATCACGTCCTCGTTCCACCCGGACGACCACACGCACATCGAACCGGTGCGATACGGCAAGGGCAGCAACGCGATCGGATTGCTGCAGGCACTGCTCACCGATGGCGGCGGCCGCGCGCCGCGGCTGGTGAAGTTCCTCGGCGTCGCCGCGCGCAACCCGGGTGCGTTCCTGCGCAACCTGTCGGTCCGCCGCTGGTCCGAACGCACCGTGATCGCCCTGGTCATGCAGACCGACGACAACTCGCTCGAGTTGCGCAGCCGCCGCAGCCCGTTCGGTCGCGGTGTGACGAGCAAGCCGGGTCCGGGGGAGCCGCCGCCGGAGTGGATCCCGGTGGGACACGACGCGATCCGCCGGGTTGCGGACAAGATCGACGGTGACGCGGGCGGATCCGTCGCCGACCTGGTGAACATTCCGATGACGGCGCACTTCCTCGGTGGCTGCGCCATCGGCGACTCGCAGGACACCGGTGTCGTCGACCCGTATCTGCGTGCGTACGGGCATCCGGGCCTGCACGTCGTCGACGGATCGGTGGTCAGCGCGAACCTGGGCGTGAACCCGTCGCTCACCATCACCGCGCAGGCCGAGCGCGCGATGGCCTTGTGGCCCAACAAGGGCGACATCGACGCCCGTCCCGAACTCGGCGCCGCCTACGTTCCCGTCGCACCGGTCGTTCCGGCCCGGCCCGCGGTGCCCGCGGGTGCACCGGCCGCGCTGCTGCTGCCCACACCCACCGTCCGGCGAGAGGAACCCGCACATGCTGTGGAGCGTGCCTGAGAGCAACACCGACCGCGACGACTGGCCGGTTTCGCCTCCGCCGCCCTGGCCGGCGGACGTGCGCGCGACCCTCTGGTGGCATCGCAGCACCCCCGACGCGGCGCAGTTCGGGCCCGGCGGCAGAACACTGCCGTTCACCCTCGCCATGATGGTCGACTACGTCGAGTCACCGGTGGGGCCGTACCGGGAGATCCTGGCGAGCCCGGTACTGCGGCCCGGGCTGATTCCGGCGATGGCGGTGCCGTTCATCGCGGTCGACTCGGAACCGTCCGTGCACGGCGGCCGGACACACTGGCATCTGCCGAAGGTCCTGGCCGAGTTCACCGGCGACGTCACCGGGACGTTCTCGGCGACCGGCGAGTCGTGGAAGGTGACGACCGTTGCGTCGCCGAAGGGGCCGGAACTGCCCATCGCCGGGGGATTGACGTTCGCGCAACCCACCGACGGAGGCGGGCTCCTGCGCGCGACCGCGAGGCTGCGCGGGCGGTTCCGCTACGCGCGCGTGGACGTGCAGGCGAGCGGACCGACCCTCGGCCGGTGGCTGCGACCCGGAACCCATCACGGCATCGTGATCACACGTGGCCGGATGAGCACCGGTCCCGGCCGATAGCCAGGGGTTCGCACCGGCAGCAGGCAGTCGCGCGTGGCTGTCCATCCGATCGGCTACGACGCCTCGCGCATCGTCAGGCCGCCGAGTTCGACCGTGTACGTCTGCGACGCCCCGTCCCACCACACCGAATAGGTGGTGGGGTAGAGCCCGTCCCGCTGGTACGCCTCGGGCTGCGGCAACTGCTCGTGCAGTTGAGGCCGGGACGCGAGCCATTCGCGGCTAATCATCGGTTCGACGAACGCCTGCCGTCCGTCCCACGTACCGTAGAGCACGGTCTCGGTGAAATGGTGCGCCGGTTCGGCGGTATCGAGCCAGTGCAGCCCCATGCCCGCGACGGTGGAAGTCAGCGGCTCCCCTGCCGGGGCGTAACCCACAGGCACGTACCTCGGGTCCGGGATGCGGGCGGCGGCCTGGACGTAGCCGGGTACGAGCGGGTTGATCGAATCGACCGTGGGCCGGTCGAGCAGATAGAAGTGCACGTCGAAATGCGGTACGTCGAAGCCGTGTTCGGGGTTGTGGCCGTGGGAATTCCAGTCCACCGTGACATGGTCGAACGCGGTGGCGTCGGCCTGCTCGGGCAGGTCGAGCACGTAGTCCTCGGTGATCGGCAGCAGACCGTCGGGCAGGTCGTCGAGCGCGGCCGCGTCGAGCCGGACACCGAGGGTGGCCGGGGTGCCCTCGGCGTCGAGGGTGACGTACGTGCGGGCACTGCCCGCTCCTACGGGATGCGCGGGTCCCTCGATCAGGCCGGGGATACCGCCGCCCGTGGCGGTCGCCGGGGTCACGAACAATCCGAGGCACCCTGCGGCGACGACCACGCCGAGGTGCCGGGCACACGGTCGAATGTCCACAGGGTCCTCGACTTCCGTCGTCGGGCATCGTTTCGGATGCTAACCGTCGTGCCGGTGGGCGAGGGCGGAGTAGATCGATTCGTGATCCGGATCGGCTGCCCACCGGAGCCGCGCCCACCTAGTCGGCGGGCTCGACCGAGGCGTCGGTCCACGGACGTGTGCCGAACTGCGTGGACATCCTGTACTGCCACGCCACGACGCGAACGCCATCACGTGGTGACGGATCCGGTCGGCCCGCACCGGATCGAAGCGGTCGCGTCGGACGGTACCGCCGGAGGGCTCCTGCCGGGTTCAGACCGTGTGCAGGACGGGGTAGTCGGTGTAGCCCTCGGCGCCGGCGGCGTAGAACAGTTCCGGCCGCGGCTCGTTCTCCGGCTGTTCCTCCCGCCACCGCTCGACCAGGTCGGGGTTGGCGAGTGCTGCACGGCCCACCGCGACAGCGTCGGCATGGGCGTCGTCGACGAGCTGCACAGCCTCCTCACGGGTGGTCGGCGAGGCGAATCCGCTGTTGGCGATCACCCTGCCTCCGAAGCGCCGCCGCAGCTCCTGGACCAGGTCACCGGCGGGTTGCCGGTGCAGAACGGACAGGTACGCCAAGCCGAGGGGGCGCAACCGATCGACGAGGGCACCGTAGACGGCGAGGACGTCGTCGCGGTCGGTCTCGTATGCGTCCTGGATGTTGTGTTCGGGGGAGATGCGCAGTCCGACCCGCCCGGCGCCGACGACCCGCGCCACGGCCGTGACCACCTCGACGACGAAGCGGATCCGGTTCTCCACGGAGCCGCCGTACTCGTCGGTCCGCCGGTTCGACGCAGGGGACAGGAACTCGTGCAGCAGGTAGCCGTTGGCGCTGTGGATCTCGACCCCGTCCAATCCCGCCTCGACGGACCGTCGGGCCGCGGCGACGAAGTCGTCGACGGTTGCCTCGAGGTCATCGGTCGTCAACGCGTGCGGCACCGGGTACGGCTGTTTGCCGTTCGTCGTGTGGATCAGGCCGTCGATCGCGATCGCGCTCGGGGCGACGACGCGCCGACCGCCGTTCACGTCGGGGTGGGTCACCCGGCCGCCGTGCATCAACTGCACCACGATGCTCCCGCCGCGATCGTGGACGGCCTCGGCCACACGGCGCCAGCCTGCGGCCTGTTCGTCGGTGACGATTCCCGGCTGGCCCACGAAGGCCTGCGACTCGAAGTTCACATAGGTGCCTTCCGCGATGATCAAGCCGACGCTCGCCCGCTGCCGATAGTGCTCGACGATCAGGTCGCCGGGAACACCGGCCGGTCCGCCGCGAAGGCGGGTCAGCGGGGCCATGACGATACGGTTGGCGAGCTCGAGGTCGCCTAGCGCGACAGGTGTGAACAGGTCCATGGGTGGCGCAACGGCATCCGCCCGGCCGCAAATTCCCGATGCCGTGCCCACCATGAGGTGAATCACCGTCGCCGATGAGGTGCAAGACCGGTGTACGAGGCACCCGAGTACCCCTCACCAGGTCGACGGTGGACCACAGGACCCGTTGTCTACTCGTTCCCTTTCGATGGTGTTCCTGTTGTCTTCAGGCGCGCTGCAGCGTCAGGACCGGGATGGTGCGAACTCCGTCGGTTCGGCGGGCGTACTCGGCGAAGCCGGGGTAGCGGCGCGCCTGTTCCGCGTAGATGTGGTCACGGCGCTCGCCGGTCAGTTCTTCGACGGTGACGGGGTAGGTGTGGGTGCCGCGTTCGATCTCGCCGGTTCCGGCGGTGGTCAGGTTGTAGTACCAGGCCGGGTTGGTGGGGGCTCCGGCTTTGGAAGCGAAGACGTAGATGGTGTCGGAGTCGTGTTCGTCGGGCAGATACATCATCGGAGTCACCAGTTCCCTGCCGGTCTTGCGGCCTCGATGGTGGACGAGAACCATCGGGGCGCCCTCGAATCGGCCTCCGACCCGGCCCTCGTTGGCCCGGAATTCGGCGATGATCCCGGCATTCCAGTCGTCGTAGCTGCTCATGGCGAGAATTGTCCTGGAGGTGGGGCGGGGGCGACAACCACGTCGACGGGACTGGCCGGCTGCGACACCGTACTCCGTTCTGCGGGACCAACGTCCCCGTTTTCTTGACTTATTCCAGAAAAGCGGCATACTCGATGACATGCAACGAACGGACGAGAACTTCGACCCCCGGGAGCGATTGCGTTCCGTGGGGCTCCGGGTGACCGCTCCGCGCGTGGCGGTGCTCGGAACGGTTGCCGCGCATCCACATTCGGATGCGGACGAGATCGCGGCAGCCGTGCGCAGTGAACTCGGTTCCGTGTCCACCCAGGCGATCTACGACGTTCTGAAGGCCTGTGTGAACGCGGGGCTGCTCCGCCGGATAGAGCCGGCGGGGTCCCCGGCCAGGTTCGAGACCCGAACCGGCGACAACCATCACCATCTCGTGTGCCGTAATTGCGGCACGGTCGTCGACGTCGACTGCGTGGTCGGCTCGGCGCCCTGTCTCACCCCTTCGGACGCCCGCGGATTCGTCGTCGACGAGGCCGAGGTCACGTTCTGGGGCCTGTGTAGCGACTGTCGTTAGTCCCAACCCGTCGACCAGCGCGGATCGTGTCCCGAGACCCGCGGCGATTCCGCGTACCCCGCATCAGGAGGTCATCATGACGAACGCAAACTTCACCACCAACAACGTGGGCAACCCGGTCGGAAGCGACGACGAATCGCTGACCGCCGGCACCCAGGGCCCGATCCTGCTGCACGACCACTACCTCATCGAGAAGCTCGCGCACTTCAACCGTGAGCGGGTACCCGAGCGGGTCGTGCACGCCAAGGGCGGCGGTGCGTTCGGCGAACTCGTCGTCACTGGCGACGTCAGCGCCTACACCAAGGCCAAGCTGTTCCAGCCGGGCGCGAAAACCGAATCCATGGTGCGTTTCTCGACGGTCGCCGGCGAGCAGGGCAGCCCCGACACGTGGCGCGACCCCCGCGGATTCGCGATCAAGTTCTACACCGAGGACGGCAACTACGATCTGGTCGGCAACAACACGCCGGTCTTCTTCATCAAGGACCCGATCAAGTTCCCCGACTTCATCCATTCGCAGAAGCGCCTCCCCGCGTCGGGGCTGCGGGACCACACCATGCAGTGGGACTTCTGGACCCTGCGCCCCGAGTCCGCACACCAGGTCACCTGGCTGATGGGCGATCGCGGGATCCCGAAGACGTGGCGTCACATGGACGGATTCGGCTCGCACACCTACCAGTGGATCAACGCCGAAGGTGAGCGCTTCTGGGTGAAGTACCACTTCAAGACGAACCAGGGCATCGAGTTCCTCACCCAGGCCGAGGCCGATACCCTTGCCGGGTCGGATCCCGACCACCACCGCGCCGACCTGTTCGCCGCGATCGAGCGGGGCGAGTTCCCGAGCTGGACGCTGAAGGTCCAGATCATGCCCGTCGCCGAGGCGGAGGGGTACCGCTTCAATCCGTTCGACCTGACCAAGGTGTGGTCGCAGAAGGACTACCCGCTGATCGAGGTCGGTACCTGGACGCTGAACCGGAACCCGCGCAACTTCTTCGCGGAGATCGAGCAGGCGGCACTCGCGCCGTCGAACATCGTGCCGGGCATCGGATTCTCGCCCGACAAGATGCTTCTCGGTCGCGTCTTCTCCTACGCGGACGCGCAGCGCTACCGGATCGGCGCCAACCACGCGCAGCTGCCGGTGAACGCGGCGCGCAACGAGGTGCGTTCGTACTCGAAGGACGGGAACATGGCGTACTCGTTCAACGATTCGGCGACGCCGGTGTACGCGCCGAACAGCTTCGGTGGACCGCACGCCGATCCGCAACAGGCCGGCGACGACGGCCGGTGGGAGTTCGGTACCGAGGCGGTCCGCGCCGGATACGTCCCGCACGCCGAGGACGACGACTTCGCGCAGGCTGGGACGCTCGTGCGCGAGGTGCTCGACGACGCCGCGCGGGCGCGGCTGGTCGACAACATCGTCGGCCACGTCCTCGGGGGAACCTCGGAGTCCTTGCACGAGCGGATCTTCGAGTACTGGCGGAACGTCGACGCCGACCTCGGCAAGAAGGTCGAGGAGGGAGTCCGGGCCGGTCGCGCCTGACCGGGCACCGGCCTCAGAGCAGGCCCCACCAGTAGATCAGGACGGCGAGAACGAAGACGATCACGGATTCCATCGTCGGCCTCCTTGCACGGTGGGCGATGACACCATCATCCGCCCCGCCGGCACCGATATCCACATCGATCACGTTCGTGTTCACCGCTTCGCCGGGAACGACCCCGCGCAGCATTCGGAAGGAGTGGGAAAATGACCGGTCCCATCACCAGCACACTCGATCCCGCGCGCCGCGATGTCGCTGCGGCCGCACTGCAGGCCGCCTTGGTCGACCTCGTCGACCTGAGTCTGATCGGTAAGCAGGCGCACTGGACCGTCGTCGGTCCGCAGTTCCGCAGCATCCACCTCGCCCTCGACGAGCTGGTCACGGCGGCACGTGATTTCGCCGACCAGTCCGCCGAACGCCTGACCGCGATCGGCGTCGCCCCCGACGGCCGTGTCGCGACGGTGGCACGCGAATCGGGGACGAAGGGATTCGGTGACGGCTGGACCAAGGGCGAGGAGGTCGTCGCGGCGATCGTCGACAACATCGCGGCCGTCGTCTCGCGGCTGCGCGGGCACATCGACGCCACCGCCGAGGCGGATCCGGTGACGCAGGACCTGCTCATCGGGCAGACCGCGCGGCTCGAGCAGTTGCACTGGATGTGGCAGGCGCAGCTCGCCTGACCCGAAGCCCGTCCGTTCGAACAACTGTGTGACGGATGTGTCGGGAGTGATTGCTAGGTTGGAACCCGGACCGACGCCTCGGTGGCGGTCCGGGTTTCTGTCTGCGCTCTCGAAAGGTGTTCTCTGCCATGGTGATGGGTCCCACCCATGCGGTTTCCGGGGCGCTCGTCGGGTTGCTCGTCGCCGACGTGCTGCCGCCCGAATGGGGTGGGCCGACGTCCACTGCCGAGAGCTTTGCGTTCGCCGCGGTGTGCGCGGGCGCGGCTCTGCTGCCCGACCTCGACACCGCGCAGTCGACGGTCGCCCGCTCGTTCGGGCCGGTGAGCCAGGCCGCCGCGCGCGGCATCGACAAGGTGTCGGTCGGCTATTACAACCTGACCAAGGGGCGTCGCGACCGCAAGCGTCGGGGCGGGCACCGCACGCTGACCCACACGGCACTCTTCGCGGGCCTGCTCGGGGCCGGGGTGTCCGCGCTCGTCGCGCGGTTCGGGCGCGAAGCGATCATCGCGGTTCTGTTCGTCACGCTCGGACTCGCGCTGCGCGGGCTGTTCGGATCGTGGGCCAAACGCAACGGCTGGCTCGCCGTCACCGCGACGGCCGCGGTGTTGTCGGTGCTCACGTGGACGTGGTTCCCCGGCGATGTCGGGTCCGTCGGCCTGGGTGTCGCGGTCGCGCTGGGGTGCGTGACGCACTGTCTCGGCGACGCCATCACGAAGGAGGGCATCCCGTTCCTGGCGCCGTTCCTGCCGTGGCGCGGTGAGCGTTGGTGGGAGTTCAGGATGCCTCGAGCGATCGCGATCCGGGCCGGTGGGCCGTTCGAGGTCGGGATTCTCGGGCCCGGTCTGACGCTGGCGACGGTGGCGTTCGGGATCTGGTCCATCGACGGGGCACCCGAGTACATCCAGGAGGCCCTCCAGGCGTCCGGCCTCGGCTTCTGAACGGATATTTCCGAAGCCACTGGTATCGGAAGTGAACATGTTCTATTTTTGGCTCCGACCTCCTGTGTCCCAACCCAGATCGGAGCCCGACGACGTGAGCGACAGCGCACCGGCCATCAGCCTCAGCCGACGTGGATTCCTCGGCGCCGCCGCGGGGGCAGCGGCACTGACCGGCCTCGGCTGGAGCGCCGCCGGTGCCGTTCCCCTCGGCGACCCGCGAGCGACCATCCCCGCCCCGCCCGAGTTCCCCGCCGACATCCCGCTCGCCCAGCAGCGCTTCGAGAACTGGGCCAAGACCATCCGGTTCGACGCCGTGTGGACCGCGACCGCCCGCGAGCCCCAGGACGTCGTGCGCATCGCGAACTGGGCGCACGCCCACGGCTACCGCGTCCGCCCGCGCGGCACCATGCACAGTTGGAGTCCGCTCACCGTGGTGCCGGGGAGCAACGTCGACAAGACCGTGCTCATCGACACCATGGCGCATCTGAACTCGGTGGCGGTAGACCCCTCCGGTACGCCCGCAACGGTCACCGCCGGTGCGGGGGCGAGCATCGAGGCGATCCTCACCGCCCTCGAACACGAGGGACTCGGGTGGGCGAATTCGCCCGCCATCGGCGACATCACCATCGCCGGCGCCCTGTCCATCGGTGCTCACGGCGCGACCTTTCCCGCGGCGGGGGAGAAGGCGATCCCGGGCCAGTCCTTCGGCTCCCTGTCGAACCTCGTCGTCGCCCTCGACGCCGTCGTGTGGGACCCTGCCGCCGGCGCCTACGAGCTGCGCACCTTCCAGCGGTCCGACGCCGACATCACCGCGCTGCTCGCGCACGTCGGGCGCAGTTTCGTCACGTCGGTGACCCTGCAGGCCGGCGCGAACTACCGGCTGCGCTGCCAGAGCTTCACCGACGTGCCGTGGCAGGAACTGTTCGCCCCCGCCGGGTCGCCCGGCCGCACCTTCGAGCGGTTCGTGGAGGAGAGCGGACGGGTCGAGGCGATCTGGTTTCCCTTCACCGAAACTCCGTGGCTCAAGATCTGGTCTGTGAGCCCCGAGAAGCCCGCCGCGTCCCGCGAGGTGTCCGGCCCCTACAACTACTTCTTCTCCGACACCATCCCGGAGGCCGTGACGACCCCGCTCGGGCAGGTCGCGAGCGGTCTGCAGTCCGCCACCCCGGTATTCGGGGCGGGCCAGTTCGGTGCGGTCGCGGCCGGACTCGTCGCGACCGGCACCACCGACCTGTGGGGCTGGTCGAAGGACCTGTTGTTCTACCTGCGGCACACGACGCTGCGCGTGGTCGCCGGCGGCGGTGCCGTGGTGACCCGCCGCGAGAACATCGCGCGCGTCATCAACGAGTTCACCACGTGGCTGAACGAACGGATGACCCACTACGCCTCGCTCGGCCAGTACCCGGTCAACGGTCCGTTCGAGGTGCGTCTGTGCACCGTCGACGACCAGTCCGAGGTACTCGTCGACTCGGCGGGCGCCCCGAACCTCTCGCCGGTGCGGCCGCGGCCCGACCGGCCGGACTGGGACACCGCGATCTGGATGAACGTGGTCTCACTCCCCGGCACGGCGGGTCTGCCCGCGTTCTTCCAGGAGATGGAGCAATGGATGGCCGGCCACTACTCGGGTGACTACGCGACCTTCCGCTCCGAATGGTCCAAGGGCTGGGCATTCGACGAGGAGGGCGGCTACCGCAATCCGCAGTTCCTCGGCGAGACCATTCCGGCCTCGTACCGAACCGGGCTCCCGGCGAAGGCCGGCTGGGACGGCGCGCTCGAGGTGTTCGACCGGCACGATCCCCACCGCGTCTTCGGCAACGAATTCCTCGACCGGCTGCTGCCCTGAAACATCCTGTTGCCCGGAAACACCAGCGGGCCCGGGAGAGGATCTGATCATGACCAGTCCTGACTACGCGACATTGCTGCGCGCCGACACCTTCCGGTTGCTCGACATCACCGACGGTCACCACGACCGGCCGGTCCCGACCTGCCCCGGCTGGACCGTCGAAAGGCTGATCGGCCACGTCGGCCGGGTGCATCGGCGGGCCGCGTCGTGGCTGACCACCGGCGGCGGATCGGCCCGGATCGAACAGCCGCCCGCCGCGGAGCACCTCCCGGACTGGGTGCGGTGCGGCCTCGACGACCTGCTCGCGGCGCAGGATGCCCTCGACCCCGGCCGGACGGTCGCGACCTGGTCGGGGCCGCGGCCGCCGTCGTTCTGGATCCGGCGGATGGCGATCGAGACCGCGCTGCACCGTGTCGACGGGGAGTTGGCGGTGAGCGCGGCCACGGCGATCGACACCCCGCTGGCCGTGGACGGGGTCGACGAACTGTTCGAGGTCGTCCTCCCGCCCCGCGGCACCGGTGACCTGCGCCGGGGTGGGGAGACGCTCCACCTGCACGCGACCGACCCGGACCTCGCGGAAGGCGTCGGCGAGTGGCTGATCGGGTTGGGTGCCGAGACGTTGACCGTCGAGCACGCGCACGCGAAAGGTGATGTCGCGGTGCGGGGTTCCGCGTCCGATCTGCTGCTGTTGTTGTGGAACCGGCTCGATTCCGCCGGGTTCGAGGTTTTCGGGGACCGCGCGATCCTCGAGCGCTGGCGCAGCGCCGTGACCGTCTGAAGGCAGCTTCGCTGCACGGGACGGCTGTGCCCGCCGGCGAGGAGCCGGCGGGCACAGTGGTGTGTCGCGAGGCTACGAGTTCGCGAGCTCGTAGCGGCGGCGGTACTCGTGCTTGGACGTCTCGCTGGTGTCGACATCGGTCGCCTTCGCGCGCAGCGCGCCGACGGTCGCCTGCTCACGGGGAATGTGCTTGAACGGATCCCAGCCGAAGAACCGAGCGACGTTCTCGTGGGTGATCTTGTTGATCTCCTCGTCGGTGCAGTTCGATGCCTTCAGTTCCTCCATCAGCATCTCCGGCGAGTTCGGCCACGTCGAATCCGAGTGCGGGTAGTCGCACTCCCACGCGATCGTGTCGACGCCGAGACGGTCGCGGTTGCTCAGCGCGCTCGGCTCGGTGATGTAGCAGGCCAGGAAGTTCTTGTGCCATGCGTCCGTCGGCGTCACGCCCTTCGGCAGGAAGGTGCGCCCGGTCCATTCCTGATTGGTGACGTGGCGCTCGAGCCGGTCGAGCCACGGCGGAACCCAGCCCACACCACCTTCGCTCATCGCGAACTTCAGGTCCGGGAACTTCTTGATCGCGCCGCTGAGCATCACGTCGGTCGCTGCGATCGTCGAGATGAGCGGGGTCAGGATCATCATGTCGTCGAGGTCGAAGCCCTCGGCGCGCTTGACGAGGCTGATGCCGCCGCCGATGTGCAGGCTCAGCACGATGTTGCGGTCGGCGCACGCCTTGAAGATCGGATCCCAGTAGCCCGACTTGAACGGCGGGTAGCCTTCGCCGACTCCGTACGGGGTCTCGGGGATGCTGATCGAGCGGACACCCATCGCGTCGAGGCGTTCGATCTCCTTGACGGACTCGTCCACGTCGAAGAACGGGATGATGCCCAGCGGAATGAAGCGGCCGGGGTGGTTGCTCGGGACCTCACCGACGACCCAGTCGTTGAACGCTTTGCACGCGGCCAGCGACAGCTTCTTGTCCGGCAGGCTCGCCAGGTGCGTGCCGGCGAATCCGGGGAACGTCGCGAAGAGCGTCGCGGCGAGGGTGCCGTTGGCGTCCATGTCGCGTACACGCAGGTCCATGTCGTAGATGCCGGGGCGCATCTCGGCGTAGCCGGTGGGGTCCATGCCCCATTCCTCCTTGGGCCACGACGCGACGGCGTTCAGACCCGAGCTGCCGACCACGACTCCCTGGAACACCCATGCCTGCACATCGGGATTTCGCGGGTTGGCCGTCAGCTTCGGGGCCTGATCCTTGAGGCTCTTCGGGAAGTACTTCTCGAAGAGGTCTGGCGGCTCGACCACGTGGTCGTCGATGCTGATCATCACCATGTCGTCAATGTTCATCGGAATCCTCTCGTGCGGAACAGAGCTGTCCGGCAGCACTCGCTTCCTGTGAGAATATTACTTTCAGAAGTGAGAATCCAGATTTCGTGGTGCCTCGACCTGGCGGCTACACACCTGGCAGAACCTCTGCCATGATGCCGATATGAAAGAGAACGCCATTTCCGTCGACTTCTCGGAGGACCTGTCCGAGCTCATCCTGTCCGGGGCGCGTACGTTCACCGCGGACTTCGGACTCAACACCCTCCTGCTCGACGAGCGGCGATCGGTGATTCGCGGGAACCTCACCGACAAGCTGCGCTCACCCTCCGGCGGGGCGGCGCTGGGCTTCCTGGTCACCGCCGTCGACATCGTGACCTCGGACCCCGCCCTCGTCGCCGGTGGAGGCGACTGGACCGCGACACAGGACCTGTCCCTGCACGCCGTGGCCACTCCGAAGGACGGTCCGATCTTCATCGACGCCAATCTCGTCCGGGTCGGGAAGAAGACGGTCGTCGTCTCCGCGGACGTCTACGACGGTCACGGTCGCGAGGACCTCGCCGGCTTCGCGAAGGAGATCGACAGCGGCGCGGCCGGGACACCGGGCGGGCCGACACTCGTGGCGCGTGGTCTCGTCACCTTCGCGCGGCTGCCCCGCCATGCGGCGGCCCACGCAGACCTCTACACACCCGAACAATGGGTCGGCAAGGTGCGGGGGCACCCGGAGCGGGACATCGACGGCGACGTCTACGAACGCCTCGACCTGCGCGTCGTCGATGCGGAGGCGGGCGTCCTCGAACTCGACCGGACCCTGTTCGTCATCAACCAGATCGGCACCATCCAGGGCGGCGCGCAGGCCCTGCTCGCCGAGGCCGCCGCGCACACGATGCGGCCGGGGCTCGTCGCCACCGACATGCTCGTCCGCTACCTGTCCCAGGTGCGGTCCGGGCCGGCGCGCTCGTACGGCACCGTCGTGCGCGACGCCCCCGACCACAGCGTGATCGACATCCGGCTGGTCGACGCAGGCGACGACGACCGGGTCCTGGCCCTGGTGACGGTGACGCTGCAGCGGCCGTAGGAGCCGCTCGAGTGTGCACATATGGTCGCTGCGCCCGGGGCGGATTCAGGAGGCTAAC
>NZ_LRRH01000012.1 GCF_001646785.1 Rhodococcus phenolicus | reverse complement strand
AGATCGCCTCGACCGGGCACGCGTCGGCGCAGGCACCGCAGTCGATGCAGGCCTGCGGGTCGATGTGCAGCATCTCGGTGGACGCGAATTCCCGTTCCTCGGGGGTCGGGTGGATGCAGTTGACCGGGCAGACGGCCACGCAGCTCGCGTCGTTGCAGCACGTCTGGGTGATCACGTAGGCCATGGTCTGGGTCCTCGGGGAGCCGGGCGGCACGACCGCCGCATTTCATGTAACACTGCGTAACAGTTAAATGAGACTGTAGTCGCCGCCACATGCGGACCGCAAGAGACGCTGCGCACAACGACCGCACCTGCGAGAATCGGGCGATCCACGAACGCGAGGGGGCCTGCGGATGCGGATCGACACGACCACCACACCGTCCTGGACGCAGCCACTGGGCGCGCTACCCGCGGACGCGTCGCCGTACACCACGGAACGCACCGTCCGCACCGGCGACGTCGACAACAACCAGCGCCTGCGGCTGGACGGCATCGCCCGGTACCTGCAGGACATCGGCACCGACAATCTCGCCGCCGTCGACGCGACCGGCACCGATCCGCTGTGGATCGTCCGGCGCACCGTCATCGACGTGCACCGCCCGGCCCGGTATCCGCAACACCTGCGGTTGCGCCGCTGGTGCGACGCCCTGTCGACGCGGTGGGCGAACGTCCGGGTCCGGATGGACGAGAACGACCCCGACGGCGAGGGCGCGCTCATCGAAACCGCCGGCTTCTGGATCGACATCAGCCCGACCAGCGGCGCCCCCACCCGGATCAGCGACCCACTGTTCGAGCACATGTCGCGGCACGCCCGCGACACCCGGCTGCGATGGCACGCCTGGCTCTCCCCCGAACCCACCGGCACGAACCACGACGCCACGCCGTTCCCGTTGCGGGTCACCGACATCGACCCGTTCGACCACGTCAACAACACCACCTACTGGCACGGCGTCGAGGAACACCTCGCCGGGCGCAGCGATCTCCAGGACGGCCCGTACCGCGCGATCGTCGAGCACCTGCGCCCCGTCGTCGCAGGTGAGAACCTGACCATCCGCACCCACCACGAGGACGACGCCCTGACGCTGTGGTTCACCGTCGACGACCACGTCCGGGCCGTCGCACGGGTGGCACGAGCGACGGCGCCGACACCCCCCGTGTCCGCCGGCGCCGCTGCGGCGGACGACGATCCCGAGCCCCTAAGTTGGGACTCATGACCCGCACCCTGATCCTGCTGCGCCACGGCAAGTCCGCGTACCCGGACGGCGTCGCCGACCACGAGCGTCCCCTGGCCCCGCGCGGCCGGCGTGAAGCCGGGCTCGCCGGCCGGTGGCTCCGGGCACATCAGCCACCGATCGACGCGGTTCTGTGCTCGACGGCGGTGCGTACCCGAAAGACGCTGACCGAAGCGGCGATCGAGGCACCGGTCGACTACCGGGACGATCTGTACGACACGTCCCCGGACCTGCTCGTCGACGCCATCCGCACCGTCGACGACGACGTGACGACGCTGCTGGTCGTCGGACACGAACCCACACTGTCGGCGACAGCACTCATGCTCGCCCCCGATCACGACAGCGAGGCCGCACACCAGCTCGCCGAGAAGTTCCCGACCTCCGCGGTCGCGGTGCTGACCGTCCGCGGCGCCTGGCACGAGCTCGAGGCGGGCCGGGCCGAGCTCACGGACTTCCACATACCGAGGTGATCGGCCCGATGTGATCGGCGGATCCGACTGCGCGGAAAGCCTGCCGGAACGCCGAAGGTCCCGCCCCCGAAGAGAGGAGGGCGGGACCTTCGATCACCTACGGCAGTCGCCTACCGGTAGTCGCTCGAGTAACCGTAGTCGTCGAGCGGGACCGCGGCGCCGGTGTTCTGGCCGAAGCCTTCCGGCGAGTAGTACTGGTCGTCGTACGCCGGGATGGCGTACGCGGCCGCGCGGGCCTCCTCGGTCGGCTGGACCTGGATGTTCCGGTACCGGTTGATGCCGGTGCCGGCCGGGATCAGCTTGCCGATGATCACGTTCTCCTTGAGACCGATCAGCTTGTCCGAGCGGCAGTTGATGGCCGCGTCGGTCAGCACTCGAGTGGTCTCCTGGAACGACGCCGCCGACAGCCACGAATCGGTGGCCAGCGACGCCTTCGTGATACCCATGAGCACGGGACGACCGGCAGCGGGCTCGCCGCCCTCGGACACGACCCGGCGGTTCGAGGCCTCGAACTCGCTGCGCTCGACCAGCGAGCCGGGCAGGAACTCCGTCGCACCCGAATCGATGATCGTCACGCGGCGCAGCATCTGGCGCACGATGACCTCGATGTGCTTGTCGTGGATCGACACACCCTGGCTCCGGTACACCTCCTGGACCTCGTTGACGAGGTGGATCTGCACCTGGCGGGGACCCATCACACGCAGCACCTCGTGCGGATCGGCAGCACCCTCGAGGAGCTGCTGACCGACCTCCACGAAGTCACCGTCGGCGAGAACACCCTCGGTGCCGTTCGCCTTGCGGATGACGTGCAGGCGCTGACGCTTCGACAGCTTGTCGTACACGACCTCTTCGCCACCGTCGTCCGGGACGATCGTGATCTTGTAGAAGCGGTCGTCGTCCTCGAGCCGGATGCGGCCCGAGACGTCGGCGATCGGGGCCTTGCCCTTCGGGACACGAGCCTCGAACAGCTCCTGGACACGCGGCAGACCGCCGGTGATGTCCTCACCGACGCCACCCTGGTGGAAGGTACGCATCGTCAGCTGCGTACCCGGCTCACCGATGGACTGTGCCGCGACGATACCGACGGCCTCGCCGATGTCGACGAGCTTGCCGGTCGCCATCGAGCGTCCGTAGCAGGTGGCGCAGACGCCGGTGCCGGTGTCGCAGGTCAGGACCGAGCGGACGCGGACCTTCTGGATGCCGGCTTCGAGCAGAGCCTCGATGGCCGGGTCGCCCAGGTCGGAACCACGCTCGACGACGACGTTGCCGTTCGCGTCGACCGCATCGGAGGCGAGGGTACGGGCGTACGTGCTCGTCTCGATGTGGGCGTCGCGGACCAGCTTGCCGGTCTCGTTGCCCTCGGCGTCGCGCTCCGGCTCCGCGATGGTCATCTCGATGCCGCGCGGCGTGCCGCAATCGACCTCGCGGACGATGACGTCCTGCGAGACGTCCACCAGACGACGGGTCAGGTAACCCGAGTCGGCGGTACGCAGGGCGGTATCGGCCAGACCCTTACGGGCACCGTGCGTGTTGATGAAGTACTCGAGAACGGTCAGGCCCTCACGGAACGAGGACTTGATCGGACGCGGGATGAACTCGCCCTTCGGGTTCGTCACCAGACCCTTCATGCCCGCGAGCGAGCGGATCTGGGTCATGTTGCCCGCAGCACCGGATTTGACGATCGTCGGGATCGGGTTCTCGTCCGGGTAGTGCGCCTCCATGGCCTGACCGACCTCTTCGGTCGCTTCCTGCCACAGCTTCACCAGCGAGTCGCGACGCTCCTCCTTGGAGAGAGCACCACGCGCGAACTTGCGCTCGAGCTGATCGGCCTGCGCCTCGTACCGCTCGAGGATCTCCTTCTTCTCCGGCGGAACGAGCACGTCCGCCATCGAGACGGTCACGCCCGAACGGGTCGCCCAGTAGAAACCGGCGTCCTTGAGCTTGTCGACGGTCTGCGCGACGACGATCATCGGGTAACGCTCGGCGAGATCGTTGATGATCGCGGCCTGGCGCTTCTTCGGCATGATGTCGTTGACGAAGCCGTAGTTGGCGGGCAGCAGCTCGTTGAACAGCACGCGGCCGAGGGTCGTCTCCGCGGTCCACGCCTCGCCGTGCTTCCAGCCCTCCGGGAACAGCTCGGACTCGATCTCGCGCGGCGGACGCTGCTGCGTCAGACGCACCTTGATCGGGGCCTGCACCGACAGCGCACCGCGGTCGACGGCCATGATGGCCTCGGCCGGGGACGAGTACACGCCCTGCTCCGGCTCGTCCGCCGTCGCCGGGGTGTACGCGCCGACGGCGTCCTCGACGAGCCGGGTCAGGTGGAACAGACCCGTGACCATGTCCAGACGCGGCATGGCGAGCGGGCGGCCCGACGCCGGCGACAGGATGTTGTTCGAGGACAGCATCAGGATGCGGGCCTCGGCCTGCGCCTCCGCGGACAGCGGCAGGTGCACGGCCATCTGGTCACCGTCGAAGTCGGCGTTGAACGCCTCACACACCAGCGGGTGCAGCTGGATGGCCTTGCCCTCGACGAGCTGCGGCTCGAACGCCTGGATGCCGAGGCGGTGCAGCGTCGGCGCACGGTTCAGCAGCACCGGGTGCTCGTTGATGACCTCTTCGAGGACGTCCCACACCTGCGGACGCTGACGCTCGACCATGCGCTTGGCGGACTTGATGTTCTGCGCGTGGTTCAGGTCGACCAAACGCTTCATCACGAACGGCTTGAACAGCTCGAGCGCCATCAGCTTCGGCAGGCCGCACTGGTGCAGCTTGAGCTGCGGACCGACGACGATGACCGAACGGCCCGAGTAGTCGACGCGCTTACCGAGCAGGTTCTGACGGAAGCGGCCCTGCTTGCCCTTGAGCAGATCGGACAGCGACTTGAGCGGACGGTTGCCCGGGCCGGTGACCGGCCGGCCGCGACGGCCGTTGTCGAACAGCGCGTCCACGGACTCCTGCAGCATCCGCTTCTCGTTGTTGACGATGATCTCGGGCGCCCCGAGGTCGATCAGTCGCTTGAGGCGATTGTTGCGGTTGATGACACGGCGGTACAGATCGTTCAGGTCGGAGGTCGCGAAGCGGCCACCGTCGAGCTGAACCATCGGGCGCAGCTCCGGCGGGATCACCGGAACGGCGTTGAGGACCATGCCCATCGGCGAGTTGCCGGACTGCTGGAACGCCGCGACGACCTTCAGTCGCTTCAGCGCACGCAGCTTCTTCTGGCCCTTGCCGCTGCGGATGATCTCGCGCAGGATGTCGGCCTCGGCGTGGATGTCGAAGGTCTCGATGAGCTTCTGGATGGCCTCGGCACCCATCGCACCGGTGAAGTACTCACCGTAGCGATCCTGGAGCTCGCGGTAGATCAGCTCGTCGACGATGAGCTGCTTCGGAGCCAGCTTCGAGAAGGTCGTCCAGATCTCGTCGAGACGGTCCAGCTCGCGCTGGGCACGGTCGCGCAGCTGGCGCATCTCGCGCTCGCCGCCGTCCTTGACCTTTCGGCGGACATCGGACTTCGCGCCCTCGGCCTCGAGTTCGGCCAGGTCGGCCTCGAGCTTCTGGGCGCGGGCTTCGAGGTCGGCGTCGCGCTGATCGGCGACGGTCTTCTTCTCGACCTCCATCTCGGCCTCGAGGGTCGAGAGCTCGTTGTGGCGCAGCTCGTCGTCGACCGAGGTGATGACGTAGGCGGCGAAGTAGATGATCTTCTCGAGATCCTTCGGCGCCAGGTCGAGCAGGTAACCGAGACGGCTCGGCACGCCCTTGAAGTACCAGATGTGCGTGACCGGAGCGGCCAGTTCGATGTGGCCCATCCGCTCGCGGCGCACCTTCGCGCGGGTCACCTCGACGCCGCAGCGCTCGCAGATGATGCCCTTGAAGCGGACGCGCTTGTACTTACCGCAGTAGCACTCCCAGTCCCGGGTGGGACCGAAGATCTTCTCGCAGAAGAGTCCGTCCTTCTCGGGCTTGAGCGTGCGGTAGTTGATGGTCTCCGGCTTCTTGACCTCGCCGTACGACCAGTTGCGGATGTCCTCTGCGGTGGCCAGGCCGATGCGGAGTTCATCGAAGAAGTTGACGTCGAGCACGTAACTTCCTTTCCCCTGTGCGGGTTGTGTTGCTGCTAGTTGTCGCTATCGCTGCCGGGCCCCGGAGGGAGGCGGTGCGGATGCGGCACGGTGTTCGCCGTCCATACGCGCCTCCCTCCGGGTCGGCTTCCTAGTTCGCGAGGTCGTCGACCGTGGCCGACTCGTTGCGGGAAAGGTTGATGCCCAGGTTGGCCGCCGCCCGCTCGAGATCCTCGTCGTCGCCGTCGGCCATGGCGATGGCCGCGCCGTCGCTCGAGAGCACCTCGACATTCAGGCACAGCGACTGGAGTTCCTTGAGGAGAACCTTGAAGGACTCGGGGATACCCGGCTCCGGGATGTTCTCGCCCTTGACGATCGCCTCGTACACCTTCACGCGCCCGACGACGTCGTCGGACTTGATGGTGAGGAGTTCCTGCAGCGTGTACGCCGCACCGTAGGCCTGCATGGCCCAGCACTCCATCTCACCGAAGCGCTGGCCACCGAACTGGGCCTTACCGCCGAGCGGCTGCTGGGTGATCATCGAGTACGGACCGGTCGAACGGGCGTGGATCTTGTCGTCGACCAGGTGGTGCAGCTTGATGATGTACATGTAGCCGACCGACACCGGGTACGGGAACGGCTCGCCGGAACGACCGTCGAACAGCGTCGCCTTGCCGTCGGCACCGACCATGACCTCACCGTCGCGGTTCGGCAGGGTCGAGCTCAGCAGACCACTCAGCTCGTCCTCGCGCGCACCGTCGAACACCGGGGTCGCGATGTTGGTGCCCGGGTCCGCCGCCAGCATCTCGTCGGACAGGTTCTGCGCCCACTCGGGACGGCTGCCGTCGTCCGCGACCTGGATGTTCCAGCCGGCCTTGCCGATCCATCCGAGATGCGTCTCGAGGATCTGGCCGATGTTCATACGACGCGGAACACCGTGCGTGTTGAGGATGATGTCGACCGGCGTGCCGTCGGGCAGGAACGGCATGTCCTCCTGCGGGAGGATCTTGCCGATGACGCCCTTGTTGCCGTGGCGACCGGCGAGCTTGTCGCCGTCCTGGATCTTGCGCTTCTGCGCCACGTACACGCGGACGAGCTCGTTGACACCCGGAGGCAGATCGTCGTCGTCCTCGCGGGAGAACACGCGCACACCGATGACCTTGCCGGTCTCGCCGTGCGGCACCTTCAGCGACGTGTCGCGAACCTCGCGGGCCTTCTCACCGAAGATCGCGCGCAGCAGCCGCTCCTCCGGGGTCAGCTCGGTCTCGCCCTTCGGGGTGACCTTGCCGACGAGGATGTCGCCGTCGCGGACCTCGGCACCGATACGCACGATGCCGCGCTCGTCCAGGTCGGCGAGGACCTCGTCCGAGACGTTCGGGATGTCGCGGGTGATCTCCTCGGCACCGAGCTTGGTGTCGCGGGCGTCGATCTCGTGCTCCTCGATGTGGATCGAGGTGAGCACGTCCTCCTCCACGAGGCGCTGCGACAGGATGATCGCGTCCTCGTAGTTGTGGCCTTCCCACGGCATGATCGCCACGAGCAGGTTCTTGCCGAGCGCCATCTCACCGTTCTGGGTGCAGGGACCGTCGGCGAGGACCTGGCCGGACTCGACGCGCTGCCCCTCGTCCACGATCGGACGCTGGTTGGAGCAGGTGCCCTGGTTGGAACGATCGAACTTGCGCAGACGGTAGGTCTTGCGGGTGCCGTCGTCGGCCATCACGGTGATGAAGTCGGCGGACACCTCCTCCACCACACCGGTCTTCTCGGTGACGATGACGTCGCCGGCGTCGACGGCGGCACGCAGTTCCATGCCGGTACCGACGACGGGTGACTCGCTGCGCACCAGCGGCACGGCCTGACGCTGCATGTTCGCGCCCATCAGGGCGCGGTTGGCGTCGTCGTGCTCGAGGAACGGGATCATCGCGGTCGCGACGGAGACCATCTGACGCGGCGAGACGTCCATGAAGTCGACCTCACCGGCCGGGATGTACTCGATCTCGCCGCCCTTCTTACGGACGAGAACGCGATCCTCGGCGAACCGGCCGTCCGCACCGATCGGCGAGTTGGCCTGCGCCACGACGTGGCGGTCCTCCTCGTCGGCGGTCAGGTAGACGACGTCGTCGGTGACGACGCCGTTCTCGACCTTGCGGTACGGGGTCTCGATGAAACCGAACGGGTTGACCCGCGCGTACACCGACAGCGAGCCGATCAGGCCGATGTTCGGGCCTTCCGGGGTCTCGATCGGGCACATGCGGCCGTAGTGCGACGAGTGGACGTCGCGGACCTCGAGGCCGGCACGCTCACGGGACAGACCGCCGGGGCCCAGCGCCGACAGGCGGCGCTTGTGGGTCAGGCCCGACAGCGGGTTGTTCTGGTCCATGAACTGCGACAGCTGGGACGTTCCGAAGAACTCCTTGATCGCGGCCACGACGGGACGGATGTTGATCAGGGTCTGCGGCGTGATCGCCTCGACGTCCTGCGTGGTCATCCGCTCACGAACCACGCGCTCCATGCGGGACAGGCCGACACGGATCTGGTTCTGGATGAGCTCGCCGACCGTGCGCAGGCGACGGTTGCCGAAGTGGTCGATGTCGTCGACCTCGACCGGAACCTCGACGCCCTCGGGAGCGGTCATCACCGTCTCGCCCGCGTGCAGGCGCACCAGGTACTCGATCGTGGCGACGATGTCTTCCTCGGTGAGGGTCGACGCGGCGATCGGCTGGCCGCTGTTCAGGCCCAGCTTCTTGTTGATCTTGTAACGTCCCACGCGCGCCAGGTCGTAGCGCTTGTCCTTGAAGAAGAGGTTCTCCAGCAGGGTCTGCGCGGACTCCTTGGTCGGCGGCTCGCCCGGGCGCAGCTTGCGGTAGATGTCGAGCAGGGCCTCGTCGGTACCGGCCGTGTTGTCCTTCTCGAGCGTGGACATCATGATCTCGGAGAACCCGAAACGCTGAACGATCTGCTCGTTCGTCCATCCGAGCGCCTTGAGCAGCACGGTGACCGGCTGACGACGCTTGCGGTCGATGCGGACACCGACGGTGTCGCGCTTGTCGACGTCGAACTCGAGCCACGCACCGCGGCCCGGGATGACCTTGACGCTGTGCAGGTCCTTCTCGGTGCTCTTGTCGACGTTCCGGTCGAAGTACACACCCGGGGACCGCACGAGCTGCGAGACGACGACGCGCTCGGTGCCGTTGATGATGAAGGTGCCCTTGTCGGTCATCATCGGGAAGTCACCCATGAAGACCGTCTGGCTCTTGATCTCGCCGGTGTTGTTGTTGATGAACTCGGCCGTGACGAACAGCGGGGCCGCGTACGTCATGTCCTTGTCCTTGCACTCCTCGACGGAGGCCTTGACCTCGTCGAAGCGCGGGTCGGAGAAGGACAGGGACATCGAACCCGAGAAGTCCTCGATCGGCGAGAGTTCCGCGAGGATCTCCTCGAGGCCGCCGACGACAGGCCCGTCACCACGTTCGGCAGCCTTCGCGCGCCAGCGCTCGGAGCCGATCAACCATTCGAAGGAATCTGTCTGTAGATCGAGGAGCCCTGGGACTTCGAGCGGCTCGCGAATCTTCGCGAACGAGACTCTCTTCGGGGCTCCGGGGATTCCGGCAACTGCCTTGGTCTGGCTAGAGACTGCCAAGATGCGTCCTTCCAGCACCTCACGCGGGCCGCTCCAACCGGTGCGACCGCCGCTGTACCTGCTTCTTCAGTGGGGCGTTTCGGCTGGTCACAACCCGAACGAGTGCCCCACCACGAAGACCGGTGGCATGCGCCCCGCGAGGAGACGCTTCCGGCTTTGCGATCGAGGAATGGACAGGAGGCAGCCAGCGCAAAGAACCAACCTACACCGGCAGACGGCAACGCGCAACAAGGGTGCCAGAAACAAGCCCATTCCGGAAACTCGACTCAGCGGGTTTCGCGCGGGCGTACCGATAGAGTGACCGCTGCCGGACGCTGCGTCAAGAGATCGGAGGAGAGAAGTGTCTTCCGGCGAGGCTGATGTGACACCCCACGGGTTCCGCTCCCCCTCAGCTGTCCGTCAGCTCCGACACCAGCCAGCGCCCGTCGACCTTCTCCATCCGCACCAGCAAGGGCGCTGCAGCACTGCCCTGGGCGATCCCGTCCCCGGTCGCACTGACGTTGATGTAGGCCGACACCTCGGCACGCGAATCGTCGAGCATCGACGTCCCGATCTGCGTGACCGCGACCTCCGTGACCGTGTGCGTCTGCACCGCGGCCTCCTTCGTGACCTCGGCGGTTCTGTCGAACTCTTCCTGCATCTGCGGTGTCAGCAGGTCGCGGATCGCGGCGAAGTTGTCGTCGATCGTCTCGTAGTTGTAGCCGTGCATCGTCTCGATCGCGCGCGTCGCGGCCCGCTGCACCTCGTCGGTCGCCGCGGTGTCGACCCACGCACGGTTCTCGACCTTCGCCCCGGGCTGGAATGCCGCGACCACCGCGAACGCACCCAACGCGACCGCGGCGGCTCCCAGGAGCACGAGCGGGCGCGTGGTGCGCTGCGCCGCGGGCCCGGGGGCAGCAGCCTCGCCGGCAGGAGGCTCGCCCGCAGCAGCCTCGGGTGCGGCGGGTTCCGCCGTCTCGGTGGGTTCCGTCCCGGGGGGTTCCGGGGAGGTTCCGGCGGCAGGCTCGGACTTCTTCGACAGCTCCACCCCCGTGTCCCCGGGTGTTGCGACGGCGGCCGTCTGCTCGAGGGCCTCGGGTTCCGGCGCGGCCGCGTCCGGAGGCGGAGACGCCGGGCGCGCCCCGCCGGTGCCCTGTCCACGCCCGGTACCGGCGATCTTCGGCCGGCGGCGCGCACCGCCGGTCCCCGGATTGCGTCGCTGCGGGGGCACTACACACACTCCTTCATCGGCTCACTCACCGTCGGTGACACCCGGTTCGGCCGGTGCCGTGGGCTCTGCGGGCACGGTCGCAGGTGGTTCTGCGGGCGCGCCCGGTTCCGCGGGCGGCGGGGCAGCCCCCGGATTCGCGCCGGATTCGAGTTCCACCGAACCGAGCGGCTGGATCGTCTCCGCCTTCCACGTGTCGCCGTCCTTACGGACCGCGACATCGACCGAGACCTTGTTCTTCACGAAGTTCGTCGGCGTCGTCGTGGTCACCGACAACACGACGAGCGCCCGCGCGGTGTCGTCGTCCGTGTTCAGCTCCGTCAGCGAACCGAACAGAACGTCCGCCGCCATGCCGGTCCCGGTCGCCGCAACCTGGTCGCGGATCTGCTGCTCGGTCGCGTTCAGATCGTTCACCAGTGCATCACCGGTGATCGACGACCGCATGTTGTCGAGCGATCCGTCGACGTTCCCCGCATCGACACTGTTCAGATTGATCGCCGCCTGCATCGCGCCCGACAGCGCCGCGTCCCTCGCGTCGGCCACGGGTCGTTCGACGAACAACGCCCGTCCCCAGCCGACCCCGAACCAGATCGCGGCGGCCAGCGCGACCAGCGCAACGACCCCGACGACCGCCAGGCCCGCCGCACGAAAGCTGTCGCCGGCCGGTCGGGTTGTGGTCTCCTCGCTCACTCCAACAACCTACTCACTTCTCACTTCGGGGTGACTCCGAGCAACGGCGCCAGCTGCGTCGCGATCGGATTCAGGTTCAACTTGTCCGGATCCTTCTTCGGGATGAAGTCCCACGGCTGCAGCGTCAGCGGATCGGCGAACACGATCCGGTTGGCGCTGCGCACACCCGTGACACTGCCCTGCGGCACTTCGCAGGACGCGTTCGTGTTGAACGGGAAGTCCTGCTGCGTGTCGTCGAAATTCGGGTTCTGCCGGTGCATCTCGTCGAGGATCTCGTAGGTGCCCTCGTAGCCGATCGTGCAGGACGGCGGGTTGTTCACCTCGAGGACGATGCCCTGCCGGACCGCACCGTCGCCCGGCGCGACCGTTCCGGCACTGCCCGCCACCGCGGGCAGGAACGCCAGCAGCGGCTGCAACGCGATCGCCTGCGGCCCGAGCTTGTCGCCGAGCAGCGCGAGGTTCGTGAGATCCGTGGTCAACCCCGGACCGGTCTCCGCGACGAGCTGGGTCAGCTGGTCGCTGGCGGCCTGCCCCGTCTCGATGAGACGCCGGATGTCCGGGTCGCTCTCGCGCAGCTGCGCCGTGACCAGGTCCAGATCGGAACTGAACTGCTGGATCGCCGACGACTGCACCGACTGCGTGTTCAGCACGGGTTCGCTGTCCCGGACGAGGGTGACCGTCTGCGGCAGGTAGTCCACTCCGGCGGCACTGAGTTCGGCCAGCGAGTCGACGAGCACCTGCAGGTCGTCGCCTCGCCCGTCGAATGCGTCGCCGAGTTCCGTGATGACCGTGTGCAACGCGTCCACCGGGACCGAACGCACCAGATCGTTCGTGCTGACCAGCAGATCTTCGACGGGAATCGGCACCGCGGTGCGGTCCTGCTCGATGACCGACCCGTCCGTCAGGAACGGACCTTCGTCGGTGTCCGGCCGCAGGTCGACGTACTGCTCACCGATCGCAGACCGGTTCGCCACGACCGCCCGCGCCGATGCAGGAATGTCCGGGCCGCCGTTGTCGAGCTTCAGCTCGACGTTGATGCCGTCGGCCGTGAGCGACAGTTCACCGACGCGACCGACCGGGACACCGCGGTAGGTGACCTCCGCGTTCTTGAACACACCACCGGAGTTCGCGAACTGCGCATCGACCGTGTACTGGCCGAACCCGAGCAGGTTGTCCAGCCGCACGTACCGGGCGCCCACGAACAGCACCCCCACCAGCGCAATCGCGACGAACACCGCGAGCTGCGCCTTGACCAGACGTGATCTCATTCGCCACCCCCGAGTCCGAGCTGGTCCATCAGGCCCTCCAGCGGATTGGCCGGCGCGGTTCCGTCGCCACCGGCATCGGGGATGCCGGCCGGGATCTGCGGCAGGGACACGCCCTCCGGCAGGCCCGGCAGCGCGACCGTGTCGGGCAGCGTCGGTGCCGGCAGGATCGGCAACAGCGAGACCGTCGGCCACCCCGGGCGTGGACCGTTGCCGTCGTAGTACGGATTCGACGGATCGACCAGCGGCTTGGGATTGCCGAACTTGGGTTCCCGGTAGACCGGTTCACCCTGCCCGACGCCGAGCGCCGCGAGCGCATCCCCGATCTGCAGGTCGACCAGCAGGAACAGGTTCACCGAACTGCCCAGCGCGATCTTCTCGACCCCGTCGGGGAACGGGACGGTCGGAATGAACGGGAGTGCCTCGATCAGGTCGTCACCGGCGAACGCGAGCTGCTGCAAGGTGGGGCGGAGCGCCAGCAGGTCGGCGATCAGATCGTCCTTCGACCGGTCGAGGACGTCGGTTCCGACCGTTCCGAGCCGGTCCAGCTGCGTGAGCAGCGCGGTGAGCTGAGGCCGCTGCTGTTCGAGAACCTCCGTCGCGACCGGCAGGTCGTCGAGAATGCCTGCGATCCGATCGGTCTGGGCGGCGACGTTCGAGTTCAGCGTGTCCAGGCCGTCGAGTGCGCGGGTGATGTCGTACTTCTGCTGTTCGAGACCGGCGATCAGGGAATCCGCCTGTTCGAGCAGGCTGCGCGTGGTTCCCTCGCGGCCGTCGAACGCGGTCGACAGTTCCTTTACCACCGGGGCGAGCTGCCCGACCCCACCGCCGTTGAGCAGCAGCGACAGCGCGCCGAGAACCGGCTCGATCTCGGTGGCGGCGCGGGTCCGCTCCACGGGGATCGAATCACCGTCCGTCAGTCGCTGGACCGACGCGTCCGCCGGCGGAGAGCTCAACTGGATGAACTTCTCGCCGAGAATGCTGGTCTGTTCCACCTCGGCGAGCGCGTTCGCCGGCAGATCCACCGACGACTGCACGACGACGTCGACGTCCGCCGTCCAGCCGTCCGGGGCGACGGAGATCGACTCGACGCGGCCGACCGGAACGCCGTCCACCTTCACCGCGGACTGTGGCACCAGGTCCAGGACGTCGTCGAACGCGATGCTCAGGTGCATCGGATCGGTGCCGATGTCGGGTCCACCGGGCAACGGGACATCGGAGACGCCGCCGCAGCCGGACACGGTGACCGCCACGACGCACACGCCCGCGGCGAGGACACCTGCACGTTTCGGTACCACCGAGCGGATCCCCGGTTTCGAGTGCGTCACTGACCGCCCTCCTCTCCGCTGAGCTGCAGGCGCGGCGATTCGACACCCGGCACCGTTCCGGGAACGACCTGCTCCTGGATCGTGTCGCCGCTCAGGATTCCGAACGGCAGGATCAGATCCGGTGTCTTCTGCTGCGCGGTCACCTGCGCCATGATGTCGCCGCATCGATCGATGAGCGGCTGCATCTGCCGTCCGAGCTGCTCGAACCGCTCGTCGCCCGGCACCAGCCGGCCCAGGTCGATGAGCTTGCACACCGCGGCGTTCGGATCCTGCAGGTCGGTGAGCACGAGCCGCGACGACAACGCCCCGGCCTCCGCGTCGTACGAGTTGACCAGGTTGCTCATCGCCAGCGGCAGCAGGGTCAGCGAGTTGACCAGCGAATCCCGGCGGTCCGCGAGCGTCTGCGTGATCGGCACGAGCGCATCGACGTTGTCCTTGAGAATCGCCTGATTGTCCTGGACGAAGGTCGCGACGTCCCCGAGGGTCACCGACAGCTGGTTCAGCGCCTGACCGAGATCCTCCCGCTCACCGGCGAGGAATCCGGTGAGCTCGGAGAGCTGGCTGTTGAACTGCCGCACCTGCTCGTCGTTCACGGCGAGCGCGCTCACGAAGACCTGCAGGTTCTCGACGGTGCCGAACAGGTCGTCGCGGGAGGCGTTCAGGGTGCGCGACGCCGCGGACAGCTGGTCGATGCTGCGGCCGAGCGCGGCACCGTTGCCCGCGAGATTCTCCGCGCCGACCTCCACGAACTGCGAGAGCGCACCGTCCTTGTTCGCACCGCCGGGACCCAGGGCCCGGGAGAGCTCGTCGATGCTGGCGTACAGCTCGTCGACCTCGACGGGAGTGGCCGTGCGGTCGCGCGGAATCACGGCGCCGCTCTCCATCGTGTCGCCACCGGTGTAGGCGGGGGCGAGCTGCACGTAACGGTCGGCGACGACCGAGGGCGTGATCTGCGCGGCCCGCGCGTCGGCGGGGATGTCCACCCCGCGGCCGACCCGCATGCGGACCTCCACGAGCTCGCCCTGCGGCTCGACCGACACGACCTTGCCGACCTCGACGCCCAGCACCCGCACGTCGGATCCCTCGTAGATTCCGACGGACTTGTCGAAGTACGCGGTGATCTCGGTCGTGCCGACCCGTTCGTACGCGTACCAGCCGCCCGCGACGAGCCCCGCCACCAGCACCGCGACGAGGGCGACCAGCGCCGCCGTGCGCCCGTTCCGGCGGGTCCCGTTCCCGTTCCCGTTGTCGGCGTGCGCCATCAGTTACCCCCTTCCAGCGTGCGGCCCGGCTCGCGGTAGCCCGGAATCTCCGGCACACCCGGCGGGGTGAGATTCACGACGACCTGGTCGAACCAGCGACCGTTGCCGACGACGTTCGCGTACAGACGGACGAACGGTTCGTACAGCTCGAACGCGCGATCGAGGTTGTCGTTGTTGTCCTGCAGCACCTGCACGACACCGCGGAGCTGCTCGAGTGCGGGACCGAACTGGTCCTCGTTCTCCTGGACGAGTGCGCTCAGTTCCGTCGACATCCGTTTGGTGCCCTCGAACAGCTGCGAAATCGCCTGGCGCCGGTTGTTGAGCTCGGTGACCAGCAGCGCACCGTCGCTGATGATCCTGTTGAACTCGGCATTGCGGTCGGCGAGGATCTGCGAGGTCCGAGCGGTCGCGTCGAGAAGTTTCTTCAGCTCCTGGTCGCGGCTCGCGATCGTCTCCGACAGCCGGCTCACTCCGTCGAGCGCGGCCCGCACGTCGTCGGGGGTCTCCGAGAACGCGTCGGAGAGCGCACCGAACCCGGCGGCCAGCTGTTCGGAGTCGATGTCGCCGAGGGTGGTCGCGGCCGACGAGAACGCCTCGATCACGTCGTAGGGAGCCACCGTGCGGTCGAGCGGAATCGTGTCCGCCGGGTCGAGCACATCGGTTCCGCGCGGGTCCAGCGCGAGGTACTTCTGGCCGAGGATCGTCTTGATCTGGATCGACGCCGACGTGTCGTCGCCGATCCACGCGTCCCTGACCTTGAACTCGACGACGACCCGGTCGCCCTCCAGCTCGACTCCGGTCACCTGGCCGACCTTGACGCCGGCGATGCGCACCTCGTTGGTGGGCTTGAGACCGGCGGCCTCGCTGAACTCGGCGCGGTAGGTGGCGCCGGCCCCGATGATCGGCAGCGAATCCAGGAAGAAGGCCGACAGCGTCGCCAGCAGGATCACCAGGATGCCAAGCGCTCCGGCCGCTGCCGGACTGCGACGTGTACTCATCGTCCCTGCAACTCCTGCATCCCGTCCTGTGTGCACCGTTTCGCGGCGTTCGTGTAGATCGGCTGGTTCACCGTGGGCAACCCGGTCGGCAGATTCAGGTACGGAACCGAGCCCGGCCCGGCGATGACGTCGATGCCGCACAGGTAGAACTGGAACCACGAGCCGTAGCTCGCGACCCGGCCGAGCTTCTCGAGCTTGACCGGCAGCGTTTCGAGCACCTGGTCGAGCGCGTCGCTGTTGGCGTTCAGATTGCCCGCGAGCTCGTTCACCGCGGTGATCGACTGGGTGATCGCCGGGCGGGTCGGCTCGAGCACGTCGGCAACCGCATCCGTCAGCCCGGCGACGGACTGCACCGCGGAACCGACGGTGTCGCGATCCGCGGCGAGGCCACTGACCAGCGCCTGCGTGTTCACCAGGAGTGAGTCGAGCTCGTCGTCGCGCTCGTTGACCGTGGTGAGCACCGTGTTGAGGTTGTCGATCACCGCCCCGATCACCGCGTCCTTGTCGGCGATCGTGTTGGTCAACGACGCGGTGTTGCGCACCAGGTCGGCGACGGTACCCGATTCGCCCTGGAAGACCTGGACGATCTGGTACGACAGCTTGTTCACGTCGTCGGCGGACAGGGTCTGGAACAGCGGTCGGAAGCCGTTGAACAGCGTCGTGAGGTTCACGGCGGGCCTGGTCCGATCGAGCGGGATCGTCTCGCCCGGGTTCAGCTTCTCCCCCTGCGCGCCCTCGCCCTGGCCGAGCGCGATGTACCGCTGGCCGACGAGGTTGCGGTACCGGATCGTCGCGGTCGTCGACGCCGGCAGGTACTCGCGGTCCTCGACGGAGAACGTCACCTCGGCGTTGCGCTCGTCGACGATGGCGATCTTCTCGACCTGTCCGACCTGTACACCCGCGATGCGCACCTCGTCGCCCTCGTTGAGCGAGGTGACGTCGGAGAAGATCGCGTGGTACTTCTCGCCGCCGCCACCGCCGATGCTGGCGATGGTCGCGGCGAGCACTCCCGTCGCGAAGACCGTGACGACCGCGAAGACGATCAGCTTGACCAGCGGCGCTGTCAGTCCCCTCATTCGAAGCTCACCTCCGTTCCGCGCATTGCCGGCGCTCCCAGCCGGGTCGTCCACTGCGGCACGTCGCCGGGTTCGAGGCCCGTCGCGGCTCCGTAGATCGTGTCGAGCGTTTCCTGTTCGGCGGCCGAGCCCGTGTACGACACCGGCACGGTGCCGATGATCTGACCGACGTCGTCCGGAACCCCGGAACCTTCGGGGGCCGGGAAGAAGGGGATCGTCTCGGGACCGGGGTTGCGCGACGGCACCTGGTACGAACCGTCGTTGATCGAGCCGCCGGGGTACTGCGGGAACTTCCGGCCGGGCGCGGTGACGTTGTCGTAGCAGGCAGGTCCGCGATCGTCGAGCAGCCGCGGCTCGTCCTGGTTGGGCAGGTACCGGCCCTTCGGATTCGTGAACTGGATGTTGGCGCGCACGCCGGGGAAGGGGTCGTCCGCGGCGAGTACACCCGCGGCGGCGGGCGCCGCGTCGGCGAAGCCCTTCAGCATGCACGGGAACGACGGCGAGTACCGGGCCAGGAGCTGCAACGCCTCCTTCGAGTTCGCGGAGATGCTGATGATCGAGGCGGCGTTGGTCTCGAGCAGACCCGCGGTGGCCGACGTCGCATCGGTCGCGGACACCAGGAGGGTAGCGATCTGGTTCTGCTTCTCGACCACGGTGTTGCCGGTGGTCCGCAGGTTGTTCAGCGCGTTCACCAGGTCCGGCGCCGCCTCTGCGTAGGTCTGGGAGAAGTCGGCGAGACCGCGCAGGTCCTCCTGCAGGGTCGGCAGTTCGGTCCCGACCTCACGGAAGATCTGCTCGAGGTGATCGACGGTCCGGCCGAGAGTTTCACCGCGACCGCTCAGGCCCTGCGCGAGGGCACCGAGCGTGCTGGCGAGATCCTCCGGCGGAATGGCCTGCAGAAGCGGGAGGAGCCCGTCGAGAACCTCACCGAGCTCGACCGTCTGTTCGCTGGTGTCCTGGACCAGGATGTCGCCGCTGGCGAGCGGGCGAGCGGGGTCGTCGGGCAGCAGCAGCGAGACGTAGCGCTCGCCGAACAGCGTCTTCGGCAGCAGCTGGGCCGTCGCGTTGGCCGGGATCAGCTCGGCCTTGTCCGGGTCGATCGCCAGGTGCGCGGTGACCTCGCCGTTCTCGACCGACGTCGAGCGCACCTCGCCGACGATCATGCCGCGGACCTTGACGTCGGCGTTGTGCGGCAACGCGTTGCCGACGCTGTCGGTCACCAGGTCGACGTCGACGACCTTCTTGAAGGACTTGTTGTACATCGCGATGGTTCCGCCGAGAAACAGGATCAGGACCAGGAAGAACACCAGTCCCAGCACGCGCCGGCGGAGCACCGAGGGTGTCTCGATCATCCGGCCACCCGCACTGTCGTCGTCGTGCCCCAGATCGCGAGGCTCAGGAAGAAGTCGAGTACGGCGATGGTGACGATGGCGGTGCGGACCGCCCGGCCCACCGCGACACCCACACCCGCCGGTCCCCCGCTGGCATGGAAGCCGTAGTAGCAGTGGATGAGGATCAGCACGAACGCGAAGATCAGCACTTTCGCGAACGAATAGAGCACGTCCTCGGGTGGTAGGAACAGATAGAAATAATGGTCGTACGAACCGGACGACTGACCGTTGAACAACGTGCTGATCACCCGTGTCGCGAGGTATGCGGCGAGCAGGCCGATGATGTACAGCGGGATGACGGCGACGAAGCCGGCGATCATCCGGGAGGTGACCAGGAACGGCACCGACGGCACCGCCATCACTTCGAGCGCATCGATCTCCTCGCTGATCCGCATGGCCCCGAGCTGCGCGGTGAAACCACAACCGACGGTCGCGGACAACGCGAGCGCCGCCACGATCGGCGCGATCTCGCGGGTGTTGACGTACGCGGACAGGAAGCCGGTCAGCACGGACGACCCGAGCTGCTCGAGCGCCGCGTAACCCTGCAGGCCGACGACGACACCGGTGAACCCGGACATCATCGCGATGACACCGATGGTGCCGCCGATGACGGCGAGCGCACCGCTACCGAAGGTGACCTCGGCGAGGAGCCGGAGCACCTCCTTGCGGTAATGCACGACCGTCTTCGGAGTCCACGCAACCGCCCGCGCGTAGAACGACATCTGGTCGCCCGCGCGATCCAGGACGTTCAGGGGTGCGCGCAGCACCTTCCTGCCGCGGAGCAGGAAGAGATCTCCGCGGCCCTTGGCAATCGTCATCGGCTCAGGATCCCTTCGCAGGCACGATCTGCAGGTACACCATCGTCAGGATCAGGTTCGCGAAGAACAACAGCAGAAACGTGATGACGACGGTTTGATTGACGGCTTCGCCGACCCCCTTCGGTCCGGGGCCGGGGTGCAGACCCTTGTAGGCGGCGATGACTCCGGCGATGAGACCGAAAACCGCCGCCTTGAGTTCCGCGACGTACAGGTCCGGCAACTGGGCGAGAGCCGAGAACGAGGCCAGGTAGGCGCCCGGGGTTCCGCCCTGCAGGATCACGTTGAAGAAGTAGCCACCGGCGATGCCGACCACCGAGACGAGCCCGTTGAGCAGCACTGCGACGAGGATCATCGCCAGGACACGCGGAACGACGAGTCGCTGGACCGGATCGATGCCCAGGACCCTCATGGCGTCGATCTCCTCGCGGATCGTCCGCGAGCCGAGGTCCGCCGTGACGGCGGACCCGGCTGCGCCGGCGATCAGCAGGGCGGTCACGATCGGACTGCCCTGCTGGATCACCGCGAGCACGCTGGCGGCACCGGTGAACGACTCGGCGCCCAGCTGTTTGATCAGCGATCCGGTCTGGAGGGACACGACGGCCCCGAACGGGATGGCGACCAGAGCGGTCGGCAGGATCGTGACGCTCGCGATGAACCACGCCTGCTCGATGAACTCCCGGAACTGGAACGGGCGGCGGAACGTGTTCCGCACGACGTCGACGAACAGTTCGACGATGTTCCCGGCTTGAGTGAGTGCACCGTGTACCGGACGCACGAGCGAACTGTTACCGACCCCCATCTGGTCTCCTACTTCTGGCCGTACTGCTGATCGAATTCCTCGCGATAGACGGGGATCACCTGCGTGTCGTCCTCACGGACGTCGTATCCCGCCGGCACCGCGGCCGCGACGTGCGCGGCCTCTTCCTGGTCGTAGCTCTGGAGGATGGCGGTCTGCGCGCTCTCCGGCAGGGTGTGCAGGATCTGCCGCACCCGCTCGTGCCGGCGTCCGACGGCCTGCCGCTCGGGCATCCCCGGGGTGGCCTGCATCTGCGGGACGATGCCCTCGACATCGTCCACGCCGCCGGCATGGTGCCCGGCGTCGACGAGCGCCTGCTCGTGCGCCATCTGGGCTTCGTCCTTCTCCTCCGACATACCGATCGGACCGATCATCGTGCCGTTGAGGAACTGCTTGACCACCGGCTCGTCCGAGGTGAGCAGCACCTCGCGCGGCCCGAACATCACCAGCTCGCGACGGAACAGCATGCCGATGTTGTCGGGCACCGTGCGCGCCAGGTTGATGTTGTGGGACACGATCAGGATGGTCGCGTCGATCTCGGCGTTGATGTCGATCAATGTCTGCGAGATGTAGGTGGTGCGCACCGGGTCCAGACCGGAGTCCGGCTCGTCCACCAGGATGATCTGCGGATCGAGCACCAGCGCCCGCGCCAGGCCGGCACGCTTGCGCATACCGCCGGAGATCTCGCCGGGCAGCTTGTCCTCGGCCCCGAGCAGACCGACCAGCTCGAGCTTGTCCATCACGATCTTGCGGATGTCGGACTCGGACTTCTTGGTGTGCTCACGCAGCGGGAACGCCACGTTGTCGTACAGATTCATCGATCCGAACAGCGCGCCGTCCTGGAACAGGACACCGAACAGCTTGCGGATCTCGTAGAGCTCCTTGCTCGAACACTGCAGGATGTCCGTGCCGTCGATGACGATCGATCCCTGCTCCGGGCGGAGCAGACCGATCAGCGATTTCAGGAACACCGACTTACCCGTACCGGAGGGGCCCAGCAGCGCGCTGACCTCACCCGCGGGGAGCGTCAACGTGACGTCCTGCCAGATCCTCTGTGAGCCGAACGACTTCGTGAGCCCCTCGACCGCTACCTCAACTCCCACCGTTACCTCCACACCTCTCCGACACCGGTCCCACCTGTGGGTTGGGTCACTCTATCGCACCGGAGTGGTACCCGTGACACGGAATCCTACCCAAGAGTAAGAAAGGAGGTCAATGCGGGCAACATACCCTGACTTATGCCAGTGACCTGCACTGATACGACGCATGCGACCCTGTCGTCGACAACATATCGCCACTCGTTCGATTCCCGCAGCCCAACCGGCCGGACGGGGTGGAGACACGAAAAAAGGGGCCGCTTTCCGCGGACCTCACGGTCCACGGAAAGCGGCCCCTTCACACTCGAACGCCGGTCACCCGGCGAGCAGCGCAGGAACAGCCGTCATTACTTGACGGTGACCTTGGCGCCGGCCTCCTCGAGCTTCGCCTTGGCGGCGTCGGCAGCGTCCTTGGCGACCTTCTCCAGGATCGGCTTCGGAGCACCCTCGACGAGGTCCTTGGCTTCCTTCAGGCCCAGGCCGGAAACGATCTCGCGGACGACCTTGATGACCTGGATCTTCTTGTCGCCGGCACCCTCGAGGATGACGTCGAACTCGTCCTGCTCGGACTCGGCCTCGGCAGCGGCGGCCGGAGCGCCGGCAGCGGCAACGGCGACCGGAGCAGCAGCGGTGACCTCGAAGGTCTCCTCGAATGCCTTCACGAACTCCGAGAGCTCGAGCAGGGTCAGTTCCTTGAACGCGTCGAGCAGCTCTTCGGTGGTGAGCTTCGCCATGATGGCGGTCCTTCCTGTAAGTCCCTCGTCGCTGATCCGCGACCGTGGGATGGTGCGCGCCGGGGCGCGCGTGGATGTGTCAGTGATTCGCGGTGATGCGGATCAGCTTCAGGCGGCCTCTTCGGCCTTCTTCTCCTGCAGGGCGGCCGCCAGGCGAGCCACCTGCGAAGCAGGAGCGTTGAACAGGCCTGCGGCCTTTGCCAGGTTGCCCTTCATCGCGCCGGCGAGCTTGGCCAACAGCACCTCGCGGGACTCGAGGTCCGCGATCTTGTTGACCTCGTCCACGGACAGCACAGCGCCGTCCATGTACCCGCCCTTGACGACGAGTGCCTTGTTGTCCTTCGCGAAGGCCTTCAGAGCCTTCGCGGCGTCGACGGGCTCACCCGCGATGAACGCGATCGCGGTGGGTCCGACGAACAGATCGTCAAGGCCCTCGACGCCTGCCTCAGCGGCAGCACGCTTGACGAGGGTGTTCTTGGCGACGGAGTAGGTGGCACCCTCTCCGAGAGCGCGTCGCAGCTGGGTAAGACTTCCGACCGACAGACCGCGGTACTCCGTGATCACAGCGGCCGTCGAGTTCTTGAACTGCTCGGTGATCTCCGCGACCGCGGAAACCTTCTCGGGCTTTGCCATACTTCGCCTCCTCTCAGTAACAGTCGTTTTCCCGTCCGTCCCGTGCGGGACGTCCCACTTACGAAAACCGCACGGGCCTGGAAACGACGAACGCCCCGGGCGCAGGGCACACGGGGCGTACAGGAGAAAGCTCACATCCACTGCGCGTTTCCGCGCGAAATGTTCACATCTCCCCTACCTCGTCCTCCTGCGTGGGCCGCCGGATGATTTCCGGACCTTCAACCGAATCCGCACGCGGACCCGGTGACCAACGGTCTTGGGTAGAACATGATCGGGGTGAGATCGACACAATGCCGAACTACGCCGGAAACAGTACCGGACAGAGCCGCGCAAATGCAAAACGGGCCCGAAAACACCGAACGGCCGGCCCGGACCCGAGGTCCGCGCCGGCCGTCGTGCTGCTACGAGCGTGTCGCCGACCTTACTGGTCGGCATCCTCGAGGAGGTTACGCGTACGCGCCGGATCCACCGGGATGCCCGGTCCGGAGGTCGTCGCGATCGTGACCTTCTTGAGGTAGCGGCCCTTCGCGGAGGACGGCTTGGCACGCAGGATCTCGTCCAGCGCAGCCGCGTAGTTCTCCACCAGCTTGGCGTCGTCGAACGAAGCCTTGCCGATCACGAAGTGCAGGTTCGCATTCTTGTCGACGCGGAAGTTGATCTTGCCGCCCTTGATGTCGGTGACAGCCTTCGCGACATCGGGGGTGACCGTGCCGGTCTTCGGGTTCGGCATCAGGCCACGCGGGCCGAGGACACGCGCGATGCGGCCGACCTTGGCCATCTGGTCCGGGGTGGCGATCGCGGCGTCGAAGTCGAGCCAGCCGCCCTGGATCCGCTCGATCAGGTCCTCGGCGCCGACGACATCGGCACCGGCGGCCTCGGCCTCGGCGGCCTTCTCGCCGACCGCGAACACGATGACGCGGGCGGTCTTACCCGTGCCGTGCGGCAGGTTGACCGTGCCGCGGACCATCTGGTCCGCCTTGCGGGGATCCACACCGAGGCGCATCGCGACCTCGACGGTGGCGTCGTAGTTCTTCGACGACGTGTCCTTGGCCAGCTTCGCAGCCGCGAGCGGGCTGTAGAGGGCCGAGGCGTCGATCTTCTCAGCGGCGGCGAGGTACGCCTTGCTGCGCTTTGCCATGTTCTGTCCTAACTTCTCACCGTACGGTGAATGGTTCGGTCGTGGTTGCGGGCCTGGCAGGCCCTCCCACGGGTTCCTGCTGTGGGCGTCAGCCCTCGACCGTGATGCCCATCGAGCGCGCGGTGCCGGCGATGATCTTCGCGGCGGCCTCGACGTCGTTGGCGTTCAGGTCTTCCTGCTTGGTCTTGGCGATCTCGCGCACCTGGTCCATGGTGACCTTGGCGACCTTGGTCTTGTGCGGCTCGCCGGAGCCCTTCTGAACACCCGCGGCCTTGAGCAGCAGCTTCGCCGCCGGCGGGGTCTTCAGCTTGAAGTCGAACGTACGGTCCTCGTAGACCGTGATCTCGACCGGCACGACGTTGCCGCGCTGCGACTCGGTCGCGGCGTTGTAGGCCTTGCAGAACTCCATGATGTTGACGCCGTGCTGACCCAGCGCGGGACCGACCGGCGGCGCCGGGTTGGCCTGACCTGCCTGGATCTGGAGCTTGATGAGCCCGGCAATCTTCTTCTTCTTCGGGGGCATCTCTATTCCTAGTTTCTTGCTCGGTGTGGTTCTTGCGTACTGCTACTGCAAGTTTGGGAGGGGTCGGTCCCCGGAGCCGATCAGATCTTGGAGACCTGGTTGAACGACAGCTCCACGGGGGTCTCGCGACCGAAGATCGACACCAGGACCTTGAGCTTCTGCTGCTCGGCGTTGACCTCGCTGATCGATGCGGGCAGCGTCGCGAACGGTCCGTCCATCACGGTCACGGATTCGCCGACCTCGAAGTCCACCTCGATCGTGGGCTTGGCGGCGGCCACGGTGGCCTCACCGGTCGCCGCGGCACCGGCAGCCGGCTTCTTCTTCGACTGCTGCGGCAGCAGGAACTTGACGACCTCCTTGATCGTCAGCGGCGACGGACGCGAGGTCGCGCCGACGAAGCCGGTGACGCCGGGGGTGTTGCGCACCGCGCCCCACGACTCGTCGTTCAGTTCCATGCGGACGAGGATGTAACCGGGCAGCACCTTGCGATTGACCTGCTTGCGCTGGCCGTTCTTGATCTCGGTGACCTCTTCGGTGGGGACCTCGACCTGGAAGATGTACTCGGCGAGGTCCAGGTTCTGGACGCGGGTCTCCAGGTTGGCCTTCACCTTGTTCTCGTAGCCCGCGTACGAGTGCACGACGTACCAGTCGCCGGGCTCCAGGCGCAGCTGCTTCTCGAGCGCCTCGGCCGGATCGACCTCTGCCTCCGCCTCGACAGGCTCCGCCTCGGCGGTCTCGGACTCGACCGGAGCGTCCTCGACGGTCTCGGTGCCCGCCTCTGCCGACTCCCCGGCCGCTTCCGCGGTCGCGGCGTCGTCGACAAAGACCTCGTCCGAAACGCTCTCCTCGGCCGAAGGCTCGTATGAGTCGTTCTCGGGGGTGCTCACCGGGGCACTTTCCTCTCGTCGATCACAAATTCGCCGGCACGCGTACGTGCCTAGCCGAACAACCAGCTGACGCCCTTCACGAACGCCAGATCAATTCCGAAGATGAATGCGGTCATGACCGCCACAAAGACGACGACGACCGTCGTGTAGGTGACGAGCTGCTTGCGGTTGGGCCAGATGACCTTGCGCAGCTCGGCGATGACCTCGCGGAAGAAGCGTCGCAGACGCTTGAAGATGTTCTCGGGCTTCTTCGCTCCGGACTTTCCCGCGGACGGCTTCGTCGCGACCGCGGATGCCGACCGTCCCGACCCGGCCTCGCTCGGGGATTCGGGGGAACGTCGACCGGAACGCTTGCCACTCGGCCGGGTGACCGAAGAGGAAACATCGGGGGTTGCGTCGGTTGCAGTCCGGCCGTCGCGGGGACCCGGGGTCCCTGCGGTGTCGCCGTCGCGCGTACCGCGCTCCTCGCTCACATCGTTCCTCTCGGTCGCTGGCCGTCCGGGTGCAGGGGCGACAGGACTTGAACCTGCAACCTGCGGTTTTGGAGACCGCTGCTCTGCCAGTTGAGCTACGCCCCTTTGGCCGACCTCGCCGGAATCCGGCGTCTTCCGTCGACCCATCCGTGACCACATGACACGCGCGCTACCCAGTCGGTCTGAACAAGCACCGAAGAGCAGCGCGCTGCGCTATGCGATCCCAGAAGCCTTAGTGTACTTCATAGCCCCGGAACAAACCCAATCCGTCCGGCACTCAGGCCAGTCGGATCGTTGCGGTGGCCCGTCCGAAGATCTTACGCCCCTCGGACTTGGCCACGATCGCGACCACTGCTGTCTTGCTGGTCTCGTCCACCGATTTGATCTTGCCGGTGAACTCCACCTCGGCGGCCTTGTCGGCCTCCACGTATACAGGGCTGGTGAAACGGACGTTGTATTCCGTCACCGCACCCGGGTCCCCGAGCCACTCCGTCACGAAGCCGGCCGCGATGCCCATCGAGAGCATGCCGTGACCGACGACGCCGCGCAACCCGGCGAGTTCTGCAACCTTGTCGCTCCAGTGGATCGGATTGGGATCACCCGACACACCCGCGTAGTTGACGAGGTTGCCCCGGGTCAGCGTGACGACCCGCGTGGGCAGCTCGTCTCCGACCGAAACGTCCTCGAACCTACGAAGCGACATGCATCATCACATCCTTGACCGCGTGGGCGATGTTCGCGTCCACCTCGCCGCCGGTCCGTCCGACCAGCGTCGTCCACGTGGTCAGCACGAGGTTGTCGTGCTGGTCCGTGATGATGTTCTTGGTGGTGATGATGTCGCTGCCGGCAGCCTGACGGAAATCGTCGAGGTACACGTCGCAGAACAGTCGATCACCGACCTGGATCGGGCGATGGAACACGATCCGCTGATCGGTCTGCATGATCTGGCTCAGGTCGTATCCGACGATGATCTCGTCGAACATCTTGCGCTGGGCGATCATGCCGATGATCGAGACGAAGGTCAGCGGCGCGATCAGGCCGTCGTAACCGAGGCCCTTGGCTGCTTCCTCGTCGTGATGAGCCGGATGGGGATCCAGCACGGCGCGTGCATACTCGCGCACCTTCTCCCGGCCGACTTCGTAGAAGTCCTCGACCCGGTAATGGTGCCCGACCATGGACGCTGCGTGGGCTGCGACGTCGAACGGGATCCCGGCCTGTTCGGTCACGTCCACGATGTTCTCTTCACTCACCAATGTGTCCGTCATACGGAAAACCCCCCGCAAATCCACCCGGACGTCTGTGACGTGGGCGGTTCTGCGGAGAGCTCACGCGTCGACGTCGACCTGTTGACTACTTCGACTCGCGGTGTGCCTGGTGGCTGCCGCAGTTCGGGCAGAACTTCTTCAGTTCCAGCCGGTCGGGGTCGTTACGACGGTTCTTCTTGGTGATGTAGTTGCGGTGCTTGCACACCTCGCAGGCCAGGGTGATCTTCGGCCGAACGTCGGTTGAGGAGGCCACGGGATGCCTTCTTTCGCGTAAATCTGATCTGCTGTAGATCAGGTGGTTCATTCAACTTTGGTAGCGATGGCCGGACTTGAACCGGCGACACAACGATTATGAGTCGTTTGCTCTACCAACTGAGCTACACCGCCTCGGTGTCGAGTGCCGTACGAGCAAACCATTCGGCGGCACCACAATCCAGCGAGCCCCCTGACGGAATCGAACCGTCGACCTTTTCCTTACCATGGAAACGCTCTGCCGACTGAGCTAAGGGGGCGTGGCCGCCGTTCGCATCTCTGCTCCCTGCGGCCTCCAAAAGATTACACACACTCGCCCGCAGTACAAAATCAGCAGGTCAGAGCGCATAAATCGGACAATCGCAGGGTTCTCGGCGCGACCGGCGCCGAACTGCCGGCCCCACCCGCGGCGCCGGCCCCTCCCCCCGGTTTCCGGCGCGCTGCAACCTGCTGTGCCACGCGCCGCAGATCCGGCTCCGAAACGGGAGAACGGCCCCCGAAATGCAGAACGGCCCCGATCCGTGAAGATCGGGGCCGTTCCGGTGGCAGGTGTAGGATTCGAACCTACGTAGGCGTAAGCCGACGGATTTACAGTCCGCTCCCATTGGCCGCTCGGGCAACCTGCCTGGTGTGCGATCCGGGACCGTGTCCCTGACGCGTTGGAAGAATACAACGCACACCCCCCTGGAATGCAAACCGGGTGGATACAGGCGGTTGCGAACCGATAGCGTCGGCGTGGAAACCCCGTACACAACCCGATCCGAAGTGGAGTGCCTCGTGGCTGATTCGTCGTTCGATGTGGTGAGCAAGGTCGACCGGCAGGAGGTGGACAACGCTCTGAACCAGGCCGCGAAGGAACTCGCGACCCGCTTCGACTTCCGCAACACCGACGCCTCGATCGAATGGTCCGGTGACGAAGCCATCACCCTCACCGCGAACACCGAGGACCGGCTGCTCGCCGCCCTCGACGTGTTCAAGGAGAAGCTGATCCGCCGCGATCTGTCGCTCAAGTCGTTCGACGCGGGCGAACCGGCGCAGTCCGGCAAGATCTACAAGCTGACCGGCACCCTCGTGCAGGGCATCAGCCAGGAGAACGCGAAGAAGATCTCCAAGCTGATCCGCGACGAGGGACCGAAAGGCATCAAGGCCCAGATCCAGGGCGACGAGCTGCGCGTGTCCGGCAAGAAGCGCGACGACCTGCAGGCCGTGATCGCGCTGCTGAAGAACGCCGACCTGGACGTGGCGCTGCAGTTCGTCAACTACCGCTGAGCCCAGCAGTCCGCCGGACAGCCCGCGGCCTGCGCTGACGCGACTGTTCTCAGCGCAGGCCGGCCAGGCGCTCGAGCCGCTCGATCCGCTCCTCCATCGGCGGATGCGTCGAGAACAGCCGGCCCACCTTCTCACCGGCACGGAACGGGTTGGCGATCATCATGTGCGACTGGGCCGCGATGCGCGGTTCCGGCGGCAACGGTGCCGCCTGGGTTCCGCGTTCGAGCTTGCGCAACGCCGACGCCAGCGCCAGCGGATCGCCCGTCAGCTCCGCGCCCGACTGGTCCGCCTGGTACTCCCGGGACCGCGATACCGCCAGCTTGACCACCGTCGCGGCTATCGGGCCGAGCAGCGACACCAGCAGCAGCGCGAACGGGTTCGAACCTTCCCGGTTCCCGCCGAAGGCACCCGCGAACATCGCGAAATTCGCCAGACCCGAGATCACCGCGGCCATCGCCCCCGCCACCGACGAGATCAGGATGTCGCGGTTGTAGACGTGGGACAGCTCGTGCCCGAGCACCGCCCGCAACTCCCGTTCGTCGAGGATGTCCAGAATCCCGCTGGTGCAGCACACAGCAGCATTGCGCGGGTTCCGGCCGGTCGCGAAGGCGTTGGGGGCGTTGGTGGGGCTGACGTACAGGCGGGGCATCGGCTGGTGCGCCGTCGTCGCGAGTTCCCGCACGATCCGGTAGATCACCGGTGCCTGCACCTCCGTGATCGGCTGCGCATGCATCGCCTTCAAGGCCAGCTTGTCGCTGTTGAAGTACGCGTATGCGTTCATGCCGACGGCGAAGACGATCGACAGGATCAGGATCGTCGGGTTCCGGAACAACGAGCCGATGAACACGATCAGCGCCGACATGCCGATCAGCAGCACGGCCGTCTTCATACCGTTCGCGTATCCGTGCACGTAGCACCCCTTCCCGATCCGAACCCTGTGCCGTTCAACGAACGGGGGCACGCACCGGGTTCCCTGCCGGATTCCGGGCAGGGGGTGGACCCTGCCCGAATTATCCGACCCGGGCGATCGTGTAGTCCACCAAACGGCGCAAAGCGTCGTTCGCCGGACCCTGCGGCAGCGCAGCCAGCTCGGCGTGTGCGCGCTCCGCGTACTCCGCCAGCGTGCGCTTGGCCGCGGCCATCCCCGGGGACCGCACCAGCAGTTCCAGCGCCTCGGCGACGAGATCCTCGTCGACGACGGGCCCGACGAGGATCTCCCGCAGGCGATCCGCGTCCGGTCCGGACTCCCGCAACGCGAACAGCACCGGCAGGGTGTGCACACCCTCACGCAGGTCCGTGCCCGGGGTCTTCCCCGATTCGGTGGACACCGACGCGATGTCGATGATGTCGTCGGCGATCTGGAAGGCCGTCCCGACCGCGTCGCCGAGCCGCTCGAGCCGGGCGATGTGCTCGGCGTCGGCACCGGAGAACGTGCCGCCGAAACGACCGCACGCCGCGATGAGCGAACCCGTCTTCTCCCACACCACGCGCAGATAGTGCTCGATCGGGTCCTGTTCCTGCCGGGCACCGATGGTCTCGCGCATCTGGCCGGTCACCAGCTCGGCGAACGTCTCGGCGATGATCTGCACGGCGGACGGTCCGAGCGTCGACACCAGACGCGACGCGTGGGCGAACAGATAGTCGCCGGCGAGGATCGCGATGCTGTTGCCCCAGCGCGCGTTCGCGCTGGGCGCACCCCGGCGCATCGTCGCCTCGTCCATCACGTCGTCGTGGTACAGCGTCGCGAGGTGCACCAGCTCGACGACGGTCGCCGCGGTCACGATGGACGGGTCCGTCGGATCAGGGCCGAGCTGACCGGTGAGCACCGTGAACAGCGGGCGGAACCGTTTGCCGCCGGCCTTCGCCAGATGCAACGCGGCCTCGGTCAGAAAGTCCTCGCCGTCGGACAGTTCCTGCACGAGCAGGTCCTCGACCCGGGCGAGTCCGTCCCGCACGGTGGCCGCCAGGCCCGGATCGCCGAGATCGACCCCGGCCACCACGGTTCCCGACACCGCGCCGGACGAACCGGCGGTCTGCGCCGCCCCCTCAGTGCTCACGATGAAGTACCCATCCTGTTCTGTCGCCTCGGCTCCACCGTAGTGAACCTAGCCGCTCCCTCGGCCGGCCACCTCGTCGAGGCACCGAACCTACACCTGACAAGATGGGCACGTGGTGGAACAACCCTCCGCGCGCGCGTCGCGCCAGACCGACAGCTCCCTGCCCGAACGCACCGATGTGCTCGTCGTCGGCGCAGGTCCCGCCGGTTCGTCCGCGGCGGCGTGGGCGGCCCGGGACGGGCACGAGGTGCTTCTCGTCGACGCCGCGACCTTCCCGCGCGACAAGACGTGCGGCGACGGGCTGACCCCGCGAGCAGTCGCCGAACTCGACCGGCTCGGGCTCGGCGACTGGCTGCGCACCCACACCGTCAACCGGGGACTCCGCCTCGAAGGGTTCGGGCAGCGACTCGAACTGCCGTGGCCGGACGGGTCCTTTCCCACGCAGGGCAGCGCGGTGCCGCGCACCGAACTCGACGACCGCATCCGCCGCGCCGCCGTCGATGCCGGAGCGCACATGGTCGACGGGGCGAAAGCCGTCTCGGTCGAACGCGACGGCGATCGCATCACCGCTGTGACGATGCACACGTCCGCGGGGCTCCGAACCGTCGCCTGCCGGCAGCTCGTCGTCGCGGACGGTGTCCGCTCGCCCCTCGGCAAGATTCTCGGACGGACCTGGCACCGCGACACCGCCTACGGTGTCGCGGCCCGGTCCTACGCCACCTCTCCGCGCAGCGACGACCCGTGGATCACGTCGCATCTCGAGTTGCGCGACCCCTCCGGCGCCCTGCAGCCCGGATACGGCTGGGTGTTCCCTCTCGGAACCGGCGAAGTCAACATCGGCGTGGGGACCCTCGCGACATCGGCACGACCCGCATCCGGCTCGCTGCGACCGCTCATCGACCTGTACGCCGCGCAGCGCCGCCCCGAATGGGAACTCGGGGAGGTGACACGGGTGGCGTCCGCAATGCTGCCGATGGGCGGTGCCGTCAGCGGCATCGCCGGCCGCAACTGGGCTCTGATCGGGGACGCCGCAGCGTGCGTGAACCCGCTCAACGGCGAAGGAATCGACTACGGCCTCGAAGGCGGACGCCTGGTGGCGCGGGTCCTCGGCTCCGACGACCTCACCCACCTGTGGCCGACCCTGCTGCGCGAACGCTACGGACGCGCATTCTCGGCGGCACGGCGACTCGCGGGCCTGCTCACCGTCCCGCAGTTCCTGCCCGCCACCGGACCGATCGCGATGCGTTCGCGCGCGCTGATGACGGTGGCGGTCCGAGTGATGGGCAACCTCGTCACCGACGCCGACGCCGACCTCGTCGCGCGCGCGTGGCGGACGGGCGGGCGCACCTCCATGCACTGGGACCGCCGGCCCCTGTTCGCCTGACGCGCGCTGTGCAGCGCTCTACCGCACCGCGCTGTGCAGCGCTCTACCGCACCGCGCTGTGCAGCGCTCTACCGCACCGCGCTGTGCAGCGCGACGATCCCGCCGGTGAGGTTGCGCCACCGCACCGACTTCCACCCCGCCGCCTCGATCCGCAACGCCAGGTCCTTCTGGTTCGGCCAGGCACGGATCGACTCGGCCAGATAGACATACGCGTCGGGATTGCTGCTCACCGCGCGGGCCACACGGGGCAACGCCCGCATGAGGTACTCCATGTAGACGGTGCGCAACGGTTCGCGGACCGGAGTGGAGAACTCGGACACCACGAGCCGTCCGCCCGGCTTGGTGACACGCGCGATCTCGCGGAGCCCGGCATCGAAATCGGACACATTGCGCAGCCCGAAGGAGATGGTGGCCGCGTCGAAGACGGCATCGGCGAACGGCAGCTTCATGGCGTCCCCGGCGACCATCGGCACCTGACGGAAACTGCCGGCCTTCAGCATGCCCGTCGAGAAGTCGGTGGCGACGACCCACGCTCCGGAACGCCCCAGTTCCACCGTCGAAACGCCGGTTCCGGCGGCGAGATCCAGGACCCGCTCCCCCGGCTTCAGATCCAGTGCTGCGCGCGTCGCACGTCGCCACCCGCGATCCTGCCCGAACGACAGCACCGTGTTGGTCAGGTCGTAACGCTCGGCGACACCGTCGAACATGGACGCGACCTCGCGCGGATCCTTGTCGAGGGACGCACGCGATCCGTGAGTAGTTGCCACGGTCGAGACGTTACCCGCTACGACCGCCGGCGCAGATACAGCAGTATCGGCGTCGCGATCATCCAGGTGACGACGATCACCGACCCCGCGGGCACGATCGCGACACGCGCATCGCGGCCGGTGACCCGGACGAGGTCGGGTTCGCTGCGCGCGTACTCCACGGCGATGCGTTGCCCCACGGTCAGCCCGGTCGGATAGAGGACACCGAGTTCAGGGTTGTGGGTGACGCCGTCGGGTGTGACGAAGCTGATCGCGGACCGGAGGGAACCGGCCGAGAGCACCTCGGCCGTCGCCGTTCCGGTGTCCGAGCCGATGATCCGGTCGTTGCGCCATGCGCCGAGCACCAGGATCACGGCGAGCACCGAGACGGCGATCGCGACGGCGAGCACGGCTCGGCGGGCCCGGACCGTGGCGGTCGCGCCGGACGCAGCGCCGGACGGGGTGGAGGTCACGCCCGCGACCTCACAGTTGCGCCCGCACGGCCGCGTGGAGTTCACGCAGTCCGGCACGGTCCGTGGCAACCTCGAGCACGCGGATGCCGCCGGCCGGGACGACCGGGTCGGCGAGCGCGGCGGTCAGTGCCGGCAGGTCGACGTGGGTGTGCGGTACCCGGTAGGCGGCGCACAGCGCGGCCAGGTCCATGCCGTGCGGCGTGCCGAAGACGCGTTCGAACACACCGGCGTACTGGGGATCGCCCTGTTCGAGCAGCTCGAAGATGCCGCCGCCGTCGTCGTTCGCGACGACGATCGTCAGGTCGCGGGGACGCGGTTCGGCGGTACCGACCAGCAGCCCGGACGCGTCGTGCAGGAACGTCAGGTCGCCGAGGAGCGCGACGGTCCGGCCCTCCTCGTAGGCGAGGGCTGCGCCGACCGCGGTGGAGACGGTGCCGTCGATCCCCGCGACGCCTCGATTGGAGAGCACGGTCACACCCTGCTTCGGGTAGCTCACCAGCGCGGCGTCCCGCACCGGATTCGAGGCGCCGAGCAGCAGCTGGTCACCGGGCCGAAGAGCGTCGGTGACGGCCGCGGCGACGTGCAGGCCCGTCGGTTTCGGATGCCGGTCGAGCTGGGCGCGCACAGCTTTGTCGGTGTGCGCCGTGAGCCGGCGGCAGCGCTCGAGCCACGCCGGATCGGGGCTGCCGGTGACGACCGCGCGGGTACCCGTGGCCAGGACGTTGCCGGACACATCGGGCCAGCGCGGTCCCGTGGTGAGCGCGTACACCTCGACGGACGGGTCGGCGAGCAACTTCGAGACGGGCCGGTGCAGCGTCGGCCGGCCGGTGACGACGGCCTTGCGGGGCTGGAGCTGCGGCAACGCCATCGGATGCACGGGAATGCCGTGCATCGGGGCGGTGGGTTCGGCGACGGTGGGCAACCCCGCCAGTTCCGGCCGGAACGCCGAGCCGTGCCCGGAGATGACGACGGTGTCGTCGCTGACGTCCAGTTCGAGCGGCACGTCGAGGGTCGCGTGCGTCGTCGTCGTCCATGCGCTGCCGTCGGCGCGTCCTTCCGGCACGGGCCCCTGGACGTGGACGTCGGGTACGAGCGGTTCGCGCAGCGGAATGTCGAAGTGCACGGGACCGGCGTTGCCGGAGCGGGTGCCGCGGGCCGCGGCGAGCACGCGGCTGACGGCCGAGCGCCACTGGCTGTTCTGCTCGATGCCCTCGGCCAGCCCGAGGCTGATCGTGGCCCGGACCTGGCTGCCGAAAAGGCCGAGCTGCTCGACGGTCTGGTTGGCCCCGGAACCGAGAAGCTCGTAGGGCCGGTTCGCGCTGAGCACCACGAGGGGGACGCGGGCGTAGTTCGCTTCGAGAACTGCCGGTCCGAGGTTCGCGACCGCGGTTCCCGAGGTCATGACCACCGGGACGGGGCGGCCGGACGCGAGCGAAAGCCCGATGGCGAGGAATCCCGCGGTGCGTTCGTCGATGCGCATGTGCAGGCGCAGCCGGCCGGCCGTGTCGGCGGCCTGCAGCGCGAACGCGAGCGGCGCATTGCGCGAACCCGGGCACAGGACCACGTCGCGAACACCGCCTCGGGCGAGTTCGTCGACTACTGCGGTGGCCTGGGCGGTGGACGGATTCACGGCGTCCAGCGTAGTTCGGGGTCCGGCGCCGAGCGCCGCTCCCCCGGCCGATCGTGGGTGTCACGGCGGGAACCCTGCGGGCTGCGCGGTGAGAATGAGGGCATGCGCACAGTCTTCGATCCCGCCGAGCTCAGCGCCGGACGCTTCTACCGGCTCCTCACCGCAACCGTCGTGCCGCGTCCCATCGCGTGGGTATCGACGGTCTCGGCGCTCGGTGTGCCCAACGTCGCGCCCTACAGTTTCTTCACCGTCGCCAGCACGGCGCCGCCCGTCGTGCAGTTCACGTCGGTGGGCCGCAAGGACAGTCTCCGCAACATCGAGGAGACCGGCGAGTTCGTGATCAACATCGCCACCGTGCCGCTGATGGAACAGGTCAACGCGACATCGGCGGGATTCGCGCACGACGTGGACGAGTTCGCTCGGGTGGGCCTGCGGACCGAGGGCAGCGAACGGGTGCATCCACCCCGGGTCGCCGAATCCCCCGCGTCGATCGAGTGCACGCTGCACCGGGTCATCGAGATCGGCGACTCCTTCGTGGTGATGGGTGACGTCGTGGCGGTCACGGTGCGTCCGGACGTGCTCGCCGACGACGGAGCACCCGATTTCGCGGCGCTCGCCCCGGCCAGTCGTCTCGGGCGCACCGAATGGGGGCTGACACCCCAGGTCCGCCGCCTCGATCGTCCGGAGATCTGATCGTCCCGCCGGCACACTGCTCGTCGTGGACAATCGCGTCGAACTCGGAGTGCTCGCGGTCTTCGCGGGCCTGCCGGGCGGGGCGAGCTGTCGCGACTGCTCCGATTCGTCGGCGGGATCGGCGGATACGGCCTGCTCGACCTTCTCCCCGAACGGTGGAGCGCCCTCGCCACAGCGTTCGCGTGCGCCGCGGTGCCGCAGCCGTGCACCCGCGCGGCCGTCCACGCCTGTGAGTTAGGGTCGGCTGACCTCAGGAGGTGGGCATGGCCGAGCAAGCCCGGACCGCGACACGCAGGACGACGAAGTTCCTCAAACCCGTCACGCGCGAACTCGTGCGGGCGCGGGTACTGGCTTCCGAGCGGATCAGTCCCTCGTTCGTCCGCGTCACCGTGGGCGGAGAACGCCTGTCGAGCATCGCCCCCATGGGTTTCGACCACTGGTTTCGCATGCTGTTCCCGGAGACCGGGCAGAGCGAACTCCACCTGCCGACCGCGGCCGACGACCAGTGGTGGCCGCAACTCCAGGCCATGCCCGACGACATCCGGCCGTTGCTGCGCAACTACACGATCCGCCGCTACCGGCCGGCCGGCGCGGGACGGTTCGGGGACACCGCGGAGATCGACATCGATTTCGCCTCCCACGGCGACCTGGGTCCGGCGTCGGTGTGGGCCGACACCGTTCGGCCCGGCGAGGAGCTGGGATTGCTCGACGAGGGCATCATCTATCAGCCGTTCCCGGACGCGCGGTGGCAGCTTCTCGTCGGCGACGAGAGCGCCCTGCCCGCGCTGGCCGGGATTCTGGATTCGATGGAGTTCGGCCGGCCGGTCGAGGTCTTCGTGGAGGTGGCCGATCCGGACGACGTCACCGCGCAGGAGTTGCGGACCGGGCCCGGCGTGCGGGTGCACCCGGTCGTGCGGTCGGACCCGGACCTGCGACCCGATACAGCGGTGACCGAGGCGGTGCGGGCAGCGGTTCTGCCGGACGAACCCGGCTATGTCTTCCTGGCCGGCGAATCGGGCCTGGTCACCGGGGTGCGACGGCACCTGGTGCGCGAGCGCGGCCTGCCGAAGTCGTCGGTGTCCTTCACCGGGTACTGGAATTACGGGGCCGCCGCCTACTGAGCGGCGGCGAGTGGTGATGCCTTCCCGGACCGGTCCCCGTTCCGAAGCCGGAAAGGCATCTACTGCTCAGCTCAGCCGGCGTGCTTCTGGATGAGCTCGCCCAGGCGGGGAAGCGCCTCGGCGACGTGCTTCTTCGCCGACGGACGCAGCGTGTCGTACACCTTCTTGACGGCGGACTTCGACGACCCGGCGATGCGCTCGTCCGTCACACCCAGGAGCGCGTCGGCGACCTGGTCCTCGCGAGCGACGAGGAAGTCGGCGAACGATCCGTTGCCGCCGAATTCCTGCCAGAACGGCTGGATCTTCTCGACGAACTCGGGCAGCAGCCCCTCGACCGCGCCCGGCACGATCGACGGTCCGACCTTCTTCACCGCGGAGTATCCGCCCTTGAGGGCGAGACCCGAGGCGCCCTTCTTGTCCGAGACCTCGGCATCGATCAAAGCCTCGACGTCGGTGACGACTGCCGGGAACTTGTCGGCGCCGAGCAGAGCATCACCCAGAGCTGCAACCACTTTCACTGCCTCCATACATGGGACTTGTGTGACGATTGGGACGCCCGAACGATATACGACGCGACGGCGCCGCCATACCCCGAGTCAGCGGAGCAGGGCGTGGCACCGCCGGAGCCGCTCCGTCCACCACCGGACCCGCTCGCCGGGAGCGGCCAGTTCGGCCAGACGGGCCGGATCCGGGGTGATCGGACCGACCGGGACCATCCCGTCGCTCATCGCCCGTCCCGGTGCCACGTCGACGGTGAAGAAACCACCCGTGCCCAGGCCACAGGCGTACGGCAGGTCGGGCAACGCCGCCGCGGCGGCCAGACCCGAGCCCATCCCGACAGCCGAATCGAGCGCGCTCGACACCACGACGGGCACGCCGTGCTCGGCCAGTTCTCCGGCGAGGGCCAGCAGCCGCGCGGCGCCACCGAGCGGTGCAACCTTCACCACAGCCACGTCGGCTCCACCGGCCCGCACCACACGCAGGGGGTCCTCGGCGCGCCGGATGCTCTCGTCCGCGGCGACCGGGACTCCTGGCAGCCGGCGTCGTACCTCGACGAGCTCGGGCACGGTCGCGCACGGCTGCTCCGCGTACTCGAGCGGAGCGTCGACGGTGAGGGCGGTCAGCGCAGTGACCGCTTCGTCGACCGTCCAGCCGCCGTTCGCGTCGACGCGCACATTGTCGATCAGCTCACGGACCGCCCGCACCCGCGCGAGGTCCTGTGCGAGATCCTGCCCCTTCTCGGCGACCTTCACCTTCGCGGTACGTGCTCCGGGGAACCGCGCGAGGATCTCGGGCACGCGGTCCGGGTCGACGGCGGGGACGGTCGCATTGACCGGTACCGCCGCCCGCTGCGGCGCGGGATCCCCGAGCCAGGCGGATTCGATCGCCGAATGCAGCCAGTGCGCGGCCTCGTCGTCCCCGTATTCCGGGAAGGGGCCGAACTCACCCCAGCCGGCCGGGCCCTGGATCAGGACGACCTCGCGGGTGGTGATCCCCCGGAACCGGACCCGCATCGGCAGCGACACGACGACCGCGCCGGCGAGGACGTCGTCGAGCGGGGGCAGTACCGGGTCGGTCACGGCTGGCCGGGCAGCAACTGGATCATGAGCGCTTCGCAGTCGCACAGCAGGGTGCCGTCGGGGGTGCGCAGCTCCGCCGAGCAGAAGATCTTGCGGCCTTCCACCCGATCGACCCGGCCCTCGACGACGAGTTCGGTGCCGATCGGAGTGATCTTGCGGTAGTTGATGTGCAGGTAGCCGGTACGGGCGATGGGATGCCCGGAAGCGTGCACGATCATGCCGAACAGGTCGTCGAACAGCAGCGGGATGGTGCCGCCGTGCACGGCGTTGTTGCCGCCGCGATGGAACAACCGGAACGTGCCGCGTTCACGGACCCCGTCGGCGTCGAACTTCTCGATCAGCCACGGCGGCTGCAGCAGGCTGCCGCGGCCGGGCAGGTCGGGATTGAACCCGGCCGGCGACTTGCCCTCGCGAACCTGGTGCGGCTCGAGAAGGTCGCCGAGCGCCTCGGCCTGCACGATCGCCTGATCGACCACGTCTTCCGGCGGGTCGGTCGAGACCGCGAGGTCCTGCAGGCGACGCAGGGCTTCCACGAACCGGCCGTAGTTCGGCCCCGCCTTGACGGGGGTGTACACGGGGAAACCACCGTGGTGTTCGTGCTCCGCGTCTACCGACCGATCCGTTTGTTCACTCATACCCAGCACGTTATCGGCCGCTGACGATCCGGTCGTGTCGAACCCACCCTCTAAGGTGGCGACGTGACCTTCAATCCTGAGCTGTGGCGCCCCGTTCCCGGATTCGAGAACCTCACCGACATCACGTACCACCGGCACGTCACGCAGGGCACGGTCCGTGTCGCGTTCGACCGGCCCGAGGTGCGCAACGCGTTTCGCCCGCACACCGTGGACGAGCTGTATCGCACGCTCGATCACGCGCGGATGACGTCGGATGTGGGTGCGGTGCTGCTCACCGGCAACGGCCCGAGCCCGAAGGACGGCGGCTGGGCGTTCTGCTCCGGCGGCGACCAGCGCATCCGCGGCCGCAGCGGTTACCAGTACGCGAGCGGCGAGACCGCCGACACCGTGGACAAGGCGCGCGCCGGGCGGCTGCACATCCTCGAGGTACAGCGGCTGATCCGGTTCATGCCGAAGGTCGTGATCGCGCTCGTCAACGGCTGGGCCGCCGGTGGTGGGCACAGCCTGCACGTCACGTGCGACCTGACCCTCGCCTCGCGTGAACATGCCCGGTTCAAGCAGACCGACGCCGACGTGGGCAGCTTCGACGGCGGCTACGGCAGCGCCTACCTCGCGAAGATGGTCGGGCAGAAGTTCGCCCGCGAGATCTTCTTCCTCGGCGACACCTACACCGCCGAGGAGATGCACCGGATGGGTGCCGTGAACCGGGTCGTCGACCACGACGAACTCGAGAACGTCGCGCTGGAGTGGGCGGCGAAGATCAACGGCAAGTCCCCGCAGGCGCAGCGCATGCTCAAGTACGCGTTCAACCTGCAGGACGACGGGCTCGTCGGCCAGCAACTGTTCGCCGGGGAGGCCACGCGCCTCGCGTACATGACGGACGAAGCCGTCGAAGGCCGCGACAGCTTCCTGGAGAAGCGCGACCCGGACTGGTCGCCGTTCCCCTGGTACTTCTAGCAGTTCGCACCCGGTCCCGGGCTGTCGTTTCGTTCGTTGGAACAGTCGCGGCCCGTCCGGTCCGGCACACTGTGGACCATGACCGATCGCGATCATCCGGCCCCGGAGCACACCCGCCCGGACGGTGTCGACGACGCGACGATCGAGGCCGTCGGCAAGCTGTCCGAGGCGCTCGAGACGGTCGAGCAGGCCCGTGGCCATCTCTATGCGTTCCATCAGCTGATGGGCCGCGGCGATCTCCAGGCCGGGGACGCCGCCGATCTTCTCGACGCGGCGGGCCATCCGGAACTCGCTCAGCGGGTCCGGACCGAAATGGTCGGCCGCAACATCGCCGAAGGACGGTGGAGTTTCCAGCTCGTCGAGGAGTTCGACGACGGCTACTGGTCCGAGCTCCGGGCCCTGGATGCGGACGTGCGCAGCAAGCTCGTCGACGGTCGCCGGCACCTGTTCGAGGCCGAGATGAAAGAGGAGCGGCGAACCCACGGCCGGCGCGGTCACGAAGCGCGGCCCGGCTCGAACGAGTGAGGGAAGGAAACCGGACGTGGAGGTGCTGAGCAGCCGGACGATCCTGCGTCCGCGCGACTACGACGCAGCGCTCGAGTTCTACGGAACGACGCTGGGCCTGGCGATTGCCCGCGAGTACCCGGGCGGCACGGTGTTCTTCGCCGGTCAGGGATTGATCGAGATCGCGGCGCACGGCGGAAGCGACGAACCGATCCGCTTCCCCGGCGCTCTCTGGCTGCAGGTGCGGGATGTGTACAGCGCCGAGGCCGAGCTGGTCGTCGCGGGGATCGAGATCGTGCGGGACGCCCGGCAGGAGCCGTGGGGTCTGCACGAGCTGTGGATCGCCGATCCGGACGGCATCCCCGTCGTGCTGGTGCAGATCCCCCCGGACCACCCGATCCGGCGCGACACCCGTTAGATGGGACCGGCCGCACACACCGAACGTCGCCGGCGTCGAACGAGACAGCCATCACATCGCCGCTTCGAGTGACTCCCCCCACACGCTGCGGGCCGCGCTGCGCCGCGACCTCGCGTAACGGCTGGGAAACACTCCAGGTTCACAAGACGTTCGCTGTACTTTTACCTCCCCGCTACCGCACAATCTTGAGATGTGACCGCTGAGCTTGTTGTCCTCCTGGTAGTGGTCGTCACTGCCCTCGCATTCGACTTCACCAACGGGTTTCACGACACCGGCAACGCAATGGCCACATCCATCGCCACAGGCGCTCTGAAGCCGAAGGTGGCGGTCATTCTCTCCGCGGTCCTGAACCTCGTGGGTGCCTTCCTGTCCGTCGAGGTCGCGGCGACCGTCGCGAAAGGTGTCGTCGATCTGGGCAGCACCGGTGGTGAAGAACTCCTCACCATCGTGTTCGCCGGCCTCGTCGGCGGCATCCTGTGGAACCTCGCCACATGGCTGTTCGGCCTGCCGTCGAGCTCCTCGCACGCACTGTTCGGCGGCCTGATCGGCGCGGCCCTCGCCGCGATCGGCATCCACGGCGTCGTCTGGGACGGCGTGCTCGGCAAGGTCATCATCCCCGCGCTGCTCGCCCCCGTCGTGGCGGCGCTCGTCGCGACGGTCGGCACGTGGTCCGTGCATCGCCTCACGCACGATCTTCCCGAAGGTCACCGGACCCGCGGATTCCGGATCGGTCAGGTCGGCACCGCATCGCTCGTGTCGCTGGCCCACGGCACCAACGACGCCCAGAAGACGATGGGCGTGATCTTCCTGGCGCTGGTGGCGCACGGCAGCATCACCGCCGACGCCGAGATGCCCTTCTGGGTGAAATTCACCTGCGCGGTGGCCATCGCGCTGGGCACCTATCTCGGGGGCTGGCGCATCATCCGCACCCTCGGCAAGGGCCTGGTGGAGATCTCGCCGCCGCAGGGTATGGCGGCCGAGTCGTCGTCGGCGGCCATCATCCTCACGTCCAGCCACTTCGGTCTGCCCCTGTCGACCACGCACGTCGCGACCGGTTCGATCCTCGGTACCGGGCTCGGCACGAAGTCGGCGGAGGTCCGCTGGGGTGTCGCCGGCCGCATGGCAGTGGCGTGGTTGATCACGCTGCCGTCCGCCGCACTGGTCGGCGCCCTCTGCTGGGGCATCGCCCACGTGATCGGCGGCCTGCCCGGCGTCCTGGTGGTCTTCGCGATCCTGTGCGCGCTGGCCGGCTTCATGTACCTGCGCTCGCGCAGGCAGCCGATCGACGCCTCCAACGTCACCGACGAGTGGGACGGCGCGCCGGGCGGAAGCGCCCCGGGCACCCCCGCCGCTCCGGCGGACGCCGACGCCCGACCTGCGGCCGGTTCGAAGGAACGCCTGTGAATCTCCTGACCCACACCCTCAGCTCACTCTGGCAGGTCGTCCTCGTCGGATTGATCTTCGGAGCCGGCCTACCTGCGCTTTTCGCGCTCGGCATGCGTTCGCTGGCGGCGGGGACCACCGAGGAGAACCCCCGGGCCACCCCCGCCGGCATGGCCGGCGCAGCTGTCTGCTTCGCGGTGGTTGTAATTGCCATCATTGCGGGAATACTGCTGTTGACTGCGGGCTTCCTGTCCAGCAGTTTCGGCATCAACCTGTTCTGATCGCACGCCACGAAAGAAGCACAGTGTCCAAGTATTCGCTCCGCTCGGTCCTCGACTGGCTGCGCGCCGGCTACCCGGAAGGCATTCCGGCCAAGGACCACTTCGCACTGCTCGCGGTACTTCGACGGCGACTGACCGACGAAGAGATCGCGCAGGTGATGGAACTGTCCATCGCGACCGCCCACGAACATCCCGATCGCCACGTCGACTACGACCAGCTCAAGCAGATCATCGCGGGAGTCCTCCACGAGGACCCGTCCGAGGAGGACGTCGAGCGGGTCACCGAGCACCTCGCCGCGGGCGGCTGGCCCGTGGTCTCGGCCGAGGACACGGTGTCCGCCGACGAGACCGCGAAGGAGCTCGCCCCCGGGTCGGGCCGAGGGGCGCCGTGATTTTGCCCCCGTTCCTGTCCTCGATCATCGAATGGCTGCGCGCCGGCTACCCCGAAGGCGTCCCGGAGCAGGACTATGTCCCACTCCTGGCGCTGCTCACCCGTCGCCTGGGGGAGGACGAGGTCAACCAGGTCGCCGACGCCCTGATCGAGGCCGGGGACCTGCCCATCAGCAAGACCGACATCGCCGTGCTCATCACGAAGATCACCAACGAGATGCCGCTCGATCGTGACGTGGACCGGGTGCGTCGTCATCTGGAATCCGGCGGCTGGCCGCTGACGGGACACGGCTTGTGAGCGGTGTCCTCGAGACGCTGGCGGTTCCGTCCGGTCGAGACGTCGTCGCGGTGCTGCCCGCCCTGCGCCGCATGCTCGACGGCGACGGACCGGCCCTGCTTCCGGTGCCCGCCCACGACGACCGCGAGACCCGCCGGTTGACCGGTGCCCTGCATCCCGGTGAACCCGTCGCGGACGGGATCGGTCTGGTGATGGCGACGTCCGGCACCACCGGAACTCCGAAGGGCGCCCAGCTGACGGCATCGGCCCTGCGCGCCGGCGGCGACGCCACCCACGAACGTCTCGGCGGAACCGGATCCTGGCTGCTCGCGCTGCCCGCTCATCACATCGCCGGGATGCAGGTGCTGGTGCGCAGCCTGCTGGCGGGCACCGATCCGGTGGTCGTGGACGTCGCGAACGGATTCGATCCGGCGGCGTTGCCCGCCGCGATCGCCGCGATGGACGGGCCGCGACGGTACTCGTCGATGGTGCCGACCCAGCTGATCAAGACCCTGGAACATCCGGACGGCACCCGCGCCCTGGCCGAGCTGGACGCGATACTCCTCGGCGGTGCCGCGACCCCTGCGCCGGTGCTGCGGCGCGCCCGCGACGCGGGCATCACCGTCGTGCGGACCTACGGGATGAGCGAAACGTGCGGCGGCTGCGTGTACGACGGGGTGCCCCTGCGCGGGGTGGACGTACGGGTCGACGCCGACTCCCGGGTGTGGCTCGGCGGCGCGACCCTCGCGGCGGGCTATCGCGGTCTGCCCGGCCATCCCGCCTTCGCCGAACCCGGCTGGTTCCGCACCGACGACGCCGGAATCCTCGACGACGGAGTGCTCCGCATCCTGGGCCGGCTCGACGAAGCCCTGTCGACGGGCGGGCTCACCGTCGTACCGCAGGTCGTCGAAGCGGTCCTGATCGAGCATCCGTCGGTGCGGGAGGTCGCGGTGATCGGCCTGCCCGACGATCGGCTCGGGCAACGGGTGGCCGCGGTCGTCGTCGCGGTACCGGGCCGCTCCCCCGGCCTGGACGAGTTGCGCGACCACGTGTCGGCGGCCCTCGACCGCACCGCCGCGCCGCGGGAGCTGCACGTCGTCGACGCGCTGCCGCTGCGCGGGCCCGGCAAGGTCGATCGTCGCGCGCTCGTCGCCCGGTTCTCCTGACCCTCGGGCAGGGTGCGAAGATCGACCCATGGCAACCGCAGGTCAATGGCTCGAAGGCGCCCGCCCGCGCACCCTTCCCAACGCGATCGCTCCGGTCGTCGCCGGTACCGGCGCCGCCGCCGCGATCGACGGTGCGGTGTGGTGGAAGGCGCTGCTGGCGCTGCTCGTGGCGGTGCCGCTGGTCATCGGCGTGAACTTCGCGAACGACTACTCCGACGGTATCCGCGGCACCGACGACGATCGGGTCGGCCCGCTGAGGCTGGTGGGGTCGGGCCTGGCGTCGCCGGCGAGCGTCAAGCGTGCGGCGTTCGCGTGCTTCGGCGTCGGCGCGGTCGCGGGCATCGTCCTGGCGGCGACGAGCGCGTGGTGGCTGATCCTCGTCGGCGCGGTGTGCATCGTCGGCGCCTGGTACTACACCGGTGGTCGCAGCCCGTACGGCTACAGCGGCTTCGGCGAGGTCGCGGTGTTCGTGTTCTTCGGCCTGGTCGCGGTGCTGGGCACCCAGTTCGTGCAGGCCGGGCAGGTGACCTGGGCGGGTCTGGCGTGTGCGATCGCGGTGGGGTCGCTGTCGACGGCGGTTCTGGTGACCAACAATCTGCGTGACATTCCCACCGACACCGTCAGCGGCAAGCGCACCCTCGCGGTCCGGCTGGGCGATCCACGCACCCGGACACTGCACCTGATTCTGGTCGTGGTGCCGTTCGTCGCGACCCTCGCGCTGGTCGCGGTCACCCCCTGGGCCCTTGCCGGCCTGCTCGCGGTGCCGTTCGCGGTCCGTGCCAATGCCCCGGTCCGGGGCGGGGGCCGGGGTATGAGCCTGATTCCGGCGTTGCAGGATTCGGGGCTCGCGATGCTCGTGTGGGCGCTGGCGACCGCGCCGGCCCTCGCGTTCGGCTGAGGGCCCGGCGCGGCAGCGGTCAGTCTCCGTCCGGCACGAACACGCCGAGCACGAGGTTGACGACGGAGATGATCAGGGCGCCCCAGAAGGCCGCCCAGAATCCGCTCAGGGTCAGGCCGTAGTCGGTGAACGAGCTGATCCAGGAGGTCAGCCACAGCATCAGCGCGTTGATGACCAGCGTGAACAATCCGAGCGTCAGGATCAGCAGCGGGAGCGACAGCAACTTCACGAGCGGCTTCACGAGTGCGTTGACGATCGTGAAGATCAGTGCGAGGACCAGCAGCGCGAGGATTGTGCGACCGGTGATTCCGTCGTCGCCTTCCATCGCGCCGATCCGGACGCCGTCGACGAGGGTGGCGGCGAGCCACAGCCCGACCGCGTTGATGACCAATCGCAGGATCAGTGATGTCATACCGTCACTGTTACACACGGCCGCTCGTGTGACCGGTGGGAACGTGCCGTCGCGGCTCAGGCGGCGCGATCGAGGCGCGTGTGCAGCAGATCCCGCAGGCTTTCGCGGTCGACGTGGACTTCGACGAGCCGGAGCGCGGACGCGTCGTCGGAGCGCAGGATGCCCAGCAGAAGGTGCTCGGTACCGATGGTCCGTTCCCGGCGGGCGATCGCCTCGCGCAGGGCGAGCTCGAGCGATTTCCTGGCGCCGCGACTGAACGGGACGTGTCCCCAGCGTCCGTACCGGCCACCCCCGGACGACGGCCGGTCGAGGACTCCTTCTCCGAAGGTGCTCTCCATCCGTTCGCGGATCGCGTCGAGGTCGATTCCGATGGATTCGAGCGCCTCCGCATCGTCCGGTCCGAGCGGGTCGGCGTCGAGACCGGTACGGATCGCATCGGCGGTGAGGCCGACGCCGGCGAGTTCGTCGCGCAGCGAGACGTCGGCGGTGACGAGCACGCCGAGAAGCAGGTGCGCGGTACGGATCTCATCGGTGCGGAGCGCCCGCGCCTCGGTCTGCGCGGAGACGACGGCGGAGCGGGCACTGTCGGTGAATCGTTCGAACATCGTGGTCACCTGCGCTTCCGGTTGTATTTCTGGTGAACTGCCTGCCTGCTCACCTCGAGTGCGTCGGCGATGGCCTGCCAGGACCAGCCCTGGGCGCGGGCGTTCTCGACCTGGATCGCCTCGAGTCGTTCGAGCAGTCGCCGCAGCGCCCGCACGGCTCGTAGTCCCTCGGCAGGGTCGGGGCTGGCGGCGGAGGCGGCGAGTGTCGTTGCTTCACTCATGCTGTCAACATAGGTTGACAATCCGAAGCTGTCAACAAGTGTTGACAATTTGTCCCGGATCAGCCGATCCGATACGCGCGCCCAGCCGCGTCGAGATGCTCGCACAGCGCATCCAGGATCGGCCGTTGCCCCTTCACCAGCGCCGTCGCCGCGACGGGCAGCGTGACCCAGCGCGCATCGTCGACCTCCGGAAAGTCCTGCATCCGCCCCGATCGCGGCGGCCATTCGAGTTCGAAGGTGTTGCTGCGGACGAACGCGAAGTCCTCGGCGGCCTCCCCCACGTACGCGGTGACGACCTTGCCGGAGGGCTGCCGGAACCGTCCCAGGAGGGACGTCGGGACCGGCGGGGCCGGAAAGCCGCACTCCTCCTCGAATTCGCGAAGCGCCACGACGAGGGGATCCTCGCCTGCGGTGTACACCCCCTTCGGGATGGACCACGCCGCCTCGTCCTTCCCCTTCCAGAACGGGCCGCCGGGATGGACGAGCCACACGGTGAGCAGGCCGGACGGATCGATGCGGTACAGCAACAGGCCCGCGCTCGTCACCGCCATCGGTCGCGTCTCCTCGACTCCGTGCCGATCCCGGGCGGCGCCGTCAGTACCGTGCGACGGCGCCGTCGACCGCGCACTGCAACTCTTCCGCGACCCGCTGAGTGACCTCCCGCGGGCTCCCGGCCAGCTCCGGCACCGGCAGGGTGATGAAGACGCTCGCCGGTCTGCCCGGATCGTTGTCCGGCCCGTACGCGATGCCGACGGTCACCAGCGCCGGCTGCACACCGAGCGCGGCGGCACGTCGCACGATGTGACCGATGCCGCTGCCCACGGCCTGCACCTGCGCCGGATCACCGGTGTTGCACGTCCCTTCCGGGAAGATCGCCAGCGCGTCGCCTCGGCTCAGACGCAGCGCGGCGACGTCCATCATGCGGCGGCCCGCATCGGCGACGGCCCGCACCCCGTGATTCTTCGCGCGGAAGACGGGTATGCCGCCCATCATGTCCACCTCGCGGCGCTGCCGCGGTTCGCGGAACAACTCGTCCTTCGCGAGAACCCGGGTGCGGCCGATCAGGGTGCGCAGCGGCGACCGCCACGCCGTCGCGGCGAGCGTGTACTGGTCGCTGTGGGTGAGGTGGTTCGCGACGATCACCACGGGTGTGCCGGTGGCGATCATCTCCCGCACCGCATCACGCGCCCCCGCCCGGTAGTTCACGCGCGGGCGGTAGCGGGCCGCGAGCATCGCGTAGGCGAGCCGCGCGATCGCGCGGGGCTGCTGGTGGTCGCGGTAGAAGTCGTAGACGGCGTCGTAGTTCGCCAGGGTCACCTCGGGGCGATCCATGGGTTCACGGTACGCGCGCATCCGGCGTCGCCGGCGCGGTTCAGCTGCTCCAGGTCCCGGTCGCCGCGAATGCCGCGAGGGTGCCGGCCGGACCGGTCAGGTCCAGTCCTTCGGCCGCGACCCACGAGTCGGAGAAGTAGGTCTGCGCATACCGTTCCCCGCCGTCGCACAGCAGGGTCACCACGCTGCCGCGACGACCCGCGGCGAGCATCTCGGCGATGAGACCGAACGCGCCCCACAGGTTGGTGCCGGTCGACCCGCCCACGCGCCGGCCGAGGACCTCGCTCGCGTGCCGCGCCGCGGCGACGGACGCCGCGTCCGGCACGCGGATCATCCGGTCGACGACCTCACCGACGAAGGACGGTTCCACGCGCGGGCGCCCGATGCCCTCGATCCGGGAAGGCATCCCGGTCGTGTAGTCGGCCGATCCGGTCGCGTAGCCGCCGAAGAACGCCGAGTTCTCCGGATCTACCACCGCCAGGCGGCTGCGATGACGCTGGTAGCGCAGGTAGCGGCCGATGGTGGCACTGGTTCCACCGGTGCCTGCGCCGACGACGATCCACTCCGGGACCGGGTGCTCCTCGAGCTGCAACTGCGCGAAGATCGATTGGGCGATGTTGTTGTTGCCGCGCCAGTCGGTGGCGCGTTCGGCGTGGGTGAACTGGTCCATGTAGTGACCGCCCAGTTCGGCGGCGAGACGCTGCGCCTCGGCGTAGATCTCCGGTGGCCGGTCGATGTAGTGGCAACGGCCGCCCTGCGCCTCGATCAGCGCGACCTTCGCGGCGCTGGTGCTGCGCGGGACCACCGCCACGAACTCCAGTCCGAGCAGGTTCGCGAAGTAGGCCTCGCTCACCGCCGTCGAACCGGACGACGCCTCGACGATCGGCGTGTCCTTCCGGATCCAGCCGTTGCACAGCCCGTACAGGAACAGCGATCGCGCGAGCCGGTGCTTGAGGCTGCCGGTGATGTGCGTCGACTCGTCCTTGAGATAGAGCTGGATGCCCCAGTCCGCGGGCAGCGGGTAGCGCAGCAGGTGGGTGTCCGCGCTGCGTTGCGCGTCGGCTTCGATGAGCCGGATCGCGTTGTCGACCCAGTCCCGTGGGACGGACCTGTCGACGGCGACCGGCTCCCCGGAGTCGGTCACTTGCCGTCGCGCCCGCGCAGGCGGGCCTCGAGGTCGGCGCGGTCTGCGCGGCGGCGGGCATCGACGTCGGCGATGCCCTCGTTCACCCGCCGGCGCAGCGGCGCGAAGAGCACCAGAGACAGAGGCAGCGCGATGAGCACGGCGAACAGGGCGGCGATGATGAGCGGAACCTCGACCCCGAAGGCGCGCGGAACGTAGAGGATCAGGGCGGCGAGGACGACGACCAGCAGCATCCGGGCGAGCGAGTACAGGGCCACGTCGCGGGCGAGAGCTCCCTTGCCGGTGGCGGTCTGCGAGTCCTGGTCTGGGCGGTGGTCGGCTGCGTCGTTCACACATCCAGGGTAGCCGTCCCCCGCGGCGCGGAAATCCGTACCGCTCGTCCGTTTTGTCTATTACTTCCGCTTTACCAACCGTAGACCGTTCGAGCAACCGGGGGTTTCGGTGTCAACATGGCGGGGAACAACCGATCGAAACACCCGATCACGACGAAACACCCGGAGGACACAGCAATGAGTGCACCCACATTCAACGGCGCCAAGGAATCTCTGCTGACACCCGGTCAGGTCGCCGCGCTCTTCCATGTCGACCCCAAGACGGTGACCCGGTGGGCCCATGCCGGACGGCTGGGATCCCTGCGCACCCCGGGCGGGCACCGCCGCTTCCGCGAGACGGAGGTCCTGGCCTTGCTGCGCTCGCTCACCACCGAAGCCACCCACTGACAACCATCTCCGACGCAACGACACCGGTCGCCCTCGACATTCCGGCCTTTCGGACCAATCCGGCGGAATCGCCGACGGGGCGCCGGGGACACCTGACCGTGTCACCGCTGGTCGCGACGCATAGACTGGGTGGAAGAGTTCCCCACGGCCCGGTCCGGGCCGACGGGGCGCGTCCACGGCAAGGAGGTGCATCGTGCTCTATCTGCTGGCATTCATCGGTGCGGTAACACTCGCGGTTCTGCTGTGGAAGGCGTTCGGTCCCGGTGTGCGCCCACAGTCCGGCCGAGCCCTCGGCCCGGACGACGATCCCGAATTCCTGTGGAAGGTCGATCGCGAAGTGCACCGGCGCCGCACGGACGGCCCCGCCTCTCCCGACGGTCAGGACACCGGCGACTGAATTCCCGACCGCCGCGGGAAGTCCGCGGCGACATCCGCCGCGAGCCCCAGCAGTGCGCGGCGGGTCCGGTCCTGCAGACGGTCCGGATCGACCTCGGCGCCCTCCTCGAGGTGCGGGTCGAACGGCAGCACGTGTACCGCGCGGCAGCGCTGCGCGAAGTGCCCGACGAGCCGATCGATGTCGACCTTGCCCGACCGTGGACGCACCGCGTTGACCACCGCCACCGACCGGCCGACCAGCTCGCGATAGCCGTGGGCATCCAGCCAGTCCAGCGTTGCCGAGGCACTGCGCGCACCGTCGACCGAACCGGAACTGACGACGATCAGCGCGTCGGCGTTCGCGAGGATCGCCGCCATCGCCGAGTGCATCAGTCCGGTTCCGCAGTCGGTGAGCACGATGCTGTAGAACCGCTCGAGGGTGGACAGGACCCGCTCGTAGTCGCGCGCGCTGAACGCCTCCGAGATTGCCGGGTCGCTGTCGGAGGCGAGCACCTCGAGCCGGTGCCGGTTCTGTGACGTGTAGGCGCGCACGTCGCCGTAGGTGCGCACGTCCGATTCGTCCCGCAGCAGCGTGCGCACGGTCGCCGGGGTTTCCGACGGCACCTTCTGGCTCAGCGTGCCGCGGTCCGGGTTCGCATCCACCGCGATCACGCGGTCGCCGCGCAGCGTCGCGAACGTCGATCCGAGTGTGACGGTCGTGGTGGTCTTGCCGACCCCGCCCTTGAGACTCAGCAGAGCGATCCGATAGCAGCCGCGCAGCGGCTGCCGCACCTGGTCGCGGAGTTCGAGCCGGTTCCGGTCGCGGCTGTTGTCGCCGACGTTGAGGCGCCCGCCCGTGCCCTGATAGAGCGCGCGCCGCCATCCGCGCGCGGGCGGCGGCGTCACCCGCCGCACCAGCAGCGACGCATCGAGATCCTGCGCCGACGGTCCCCGCCTCGCTCCGTCCGGCATGGCCGGTCCCCCTGTTCTCGCCCCCACCTACGACCGTCGAGGACGATAGCAGGATCAGGTCAGGCCGGCGTACGAGTGCAGACCGGAGACCACCATGTTGATGATGAACAGGTTGAACAGCATGGCGACGAACCCGGCCACGTTGATCCAGGCCGCGCGGGTGTTCCGCCAGCCCGACGTCGCGCGGGCGTGGAGGTACGCCGCGTAGACGACCCAGGTGATGAACGAGACGGTTTCCTTCGGATCCCAGCCCCAGAAGCGGCCCCACGCCGCCTCGGCCCAGATCGCGCCGAGGATGATGCCGGCCCCGAACAGGGGGAAGGCGATGATCGTGGTGCGGTACGCGAGACGGTCGAGGGTCTGCGCATCCGGCAGACGCTGCGCGATACGGCCGAACACACCGCTTCCCTCGGCGTCCTGGGGGAATCGGATGCGCAGCAGGAACAGCAGGCTGGCCACACCGGACACGAGGAAGATGCCGCTGCCGATGCAGATGATCGTCACGTGGATCGGCAGCCAGAACGACCGCAGCGCCGGCACGACGGGCGCGGCGTCCGCGTACAGGACGGTCGCGGCGAGGAACATCAGGATCAGGACCGGAACCAGCAGGTACACCCACATGATGCGGTAGGCCGGCCTGCGCAGCGCGACCAGGCCGAACAGGACGGCCGCCGTGCACGCCATCGACACGAATTCGTACATGTTGCCGAGGGGGAACCGCTCGGTGGACAGTCCGCGCAGCACGATCGAGGCGACCTGCAGCGCCGCGACGACGACCACGAGGGCGCGACCCATGTTGCCGAGCCGTTCCGAGAGCGTCCGGGCGGGCGGGCCGTCGACCCTGCCCGGAACCTGCGTCCCGGCCGGCGGGCCCCCCGCGGTGACGAGTTCGCGTTCGGCGACGCGGTCCGCGCGGTGGGTGGCGTACTCGGCGACGAGCAGCACCAGGGCCAGCACCAGCACCGCGAATGCCGATTCGAAAGCCCAGTCGCTGTATCGCGCGAGCGTCTCGTGAGCAATCATGCGTTCTTCTCCTCTGCCGCACCGGCTGCGTCGTTACCGAGCAGGCGCGCAACCAGACGGTCGAACTCGTCACCCCAGCCCGCCTGATCCGTGCGGGCCAGACCACCGAGTTCTACTACGGTTTGTCGTTCGCCGTGTGCCACTGTACCGGCCGGATAGACCCGGACCCAGACGCGGCGACGCTTGACCAGCAGCGACACGAGCAGTCCCGCCATCATCGTCAGTGCCGACACGAGCACCCACCGCTGCGCCGGATCGTGCGAGACCTGCAGGTTCACGAAGTCGGTGGCGCCGTCGAACCGGACCTGGGTGCCGTCGGGCAGGGTGGCACTCTCACCCGGACGCAGGTTCACCCGATCCTGCTTGACCAGGCGACCCTGGTTGATCAGCTCGCCGTTGAGCGAGAACAGCGACTGCGGGCTGCCGGTGTCGAGACCGGAGTCGCCCTTGTAGATGTCGATCGCCACGGCCGGATCCAGCATCGCCGGGAACGCCGAGGACAACAGCGAGCCGTGCAGCGCGGCCGTGGGCGCGAACAGGCCCTCGATCGCGATCTGGTTCCGGCGCCGTTCGTCGGCGTCCGGGAACATGCCGCCGGGCGGGTCGAACCGCATCGCGCCGCTGCTCAGGAACGTCGTCGCATCGTCCGGGGCGAACTGCAGCGTCTCGGTGCGGGTCTCCCCGTTCGGCCAGGTCACCGTGAACGTCGGCGCGAATCCGTGCCCCTGCAGGTAGACGCGGTCGCTGCCGACGCGCAACGGATGATTCACCTTCAGCTCGGCCTGCTGCCAGGTGTTCGACGTGATGTCGTCGCCGTACTGGTAGTCGATGTTCGACGTGAACATCTCGGCCTGACCGTTGTCGAGGTAGTCGGCCCGGAAGTCGTTCACCCGGATGCACATCGGATTCAGGCCGGTGCCGTCGAGGGTGATCCCCGCCCGGAACGAATCGAACGACGCCGGAGAGGTCGTGCAGAACTCCTCCCCGTGCGCGATGAGGATCCGCTGCCCCTCGTAGCCGAACAGCTTGCCCATCGCGACCGTCGCGAGCAGCCCGACCAGCGAGATGTGAAACACCAGGTTGCCGAACTCGCGCAGGTACCCCTTCTCGGCGGACAGGGTCAGTTCCCCGTCCTTCGCGCGGGCGCCCCCGCTGCGTTCGGCGACGCGCCAGCCCTTCAGCTGCCCGCGGACCCGCGCGAGCGCCTCCTCGGGACTTCCGTCGACGGTCGTCTCGGCGTGGTGCGGCAGCCGGCCCAGATTCCGCGGAGCCGGCACCGGCCGGGTCCGCAGCGCCCGGTAGTGCTCCACGCAGCGCGGCAGGATGCACCCGACCAGGGAGACGAACAGCAGCACGTAGATCGCGGTGAACCAGAAGCTGCCGAACACGTCGAACAGTTCGAGCTTGTCCATGAGCGGGCCGAGGGTGGGCCGCGCCGCGATGTACTCGTCGACCTTGCCGACGTTCAGACTGCGCTGCGGCAGCAACGCACCCGGAATGGCGGCGAGTGCCAGCAGGAACAGCAGCACCAGCGCGGTACGCATCGAGGTCAGGCCGCGCCAGGTGTTGCGCACGAAGGCGACGGCCCGTCCGGCCGGGCCCTGTCGCGGCGGGGGCGCCGGCTGCGGCGCGGTCGTCGGAGTGTCGGTCGCGGTCACGTGTGGTCTCCCATGATGCTGCGGCCTCCCCCGGCGCTGCGGTCCCCCGCGCGGACCATCTGATCGGGCTGCATGTACTGCCTCTCGAAACGTTCGGAACTTGTGGCGATCGCTACCGTCAGATCGGCAGCGTCACCTCGGAGATGAAGGCGTCCCGCACCCAGGACACGAACACGTCCCACGCACCGGTGACCAGGGCGACCCCGACGGCGATCAGCATCACGCCACCGAAGATCTGCACGGTGCGGGCATGGGATCGCAGCCAGCCGACACCCCGCAGTGCGCGCGCGGACCCCAGGGCCAGCACCACGAACGGCAGGCCGAGGCCGATGCAGTAGAAGACGATCAGCGCGACCCCGCGCGCCGCCGTCGTGCCTTCGGTGCCGGCGGCCAGCGAGATCACTCCGGCCAGCGTCGGACCGAGGCACGGGGTCCAGCCGAGAGCGAAGACCCCACCGAGCAGCGGCGCACCGGCCAGGCTCGACAGACGACGCGGCTCGAGCCGGGTGTCGCGCTGCAGCGCCGGGATCAGGCCGACGAACACCAGGCCCATGACGATGGTGACGACACCGCCGACCCGCATCATGACGTCGCGGTTGACCGAGAGCAGGGAGATCGCCCCGAACACGGACGCGGTGGCCAGCACGAACACGACGGTGAACCCGGCGACGAACAGTCCCGCGGCACCGGCGACCCGCAACCGGCCGTCGTTGCGCAGCGTCGTCGTGCGCGCCTGCGCCTGCGCCTCGGTCACGGCGGGTGCCTCCGCACCGACGACACCGGCCAGGTACGACAGATAGCCGGGAACGAGCGGCACGACGCACGGCGACGCGAACGAGACGAGACCGGCGAGCAGACACGCCCCGGCCGCGAGCAGCAGCGGTCCCCCCGCGGCCAGCGACTGGAAGGTCTCGCCCACGCCGGACGCCAGGACCGTGTCGGTGGCGGTGAACGCCAGGACCGTGTCGGTGGCGGTGAACGCCGGGATGCTCGTCATCACTGCTGTCCGGCCGGTTCGGCGGCGATCCGCTCGACGACCGGTTGCAGGTCCTCGACGAGCAGTTCGGTGAGGAACACCGCGGCGACACGATGGTCGCGGTCGAGGACGACGGTCGTCGGCACCACCGACGTCGGATAGTTGCGGCCCAGCGCGAGCAGCGAGCGCATCGCCGGATCGTAGATCGACGGATAGCCGACCTTGTTGTCGACGACGAAGTCCTGCGCCTTGTCGCGCTGGTTGTCGCGGACGTTGATGCCGAGGAACTGCACGCCCAGGTCCTTGGTCGACTCGTACACCTGCTCGAGGTCGCCGACCTCGCTGCGGCAGGGCGCGCACCACTGACCCCACACGTTGAGGACGACGACCTGGCCTTCGTAGTCGGCGAGCGACAGCGTCCGTCCCTCGTTCATCAGGTCTTCGCCCGACAGGTCACCGAGGGTGCCGCGTTCGGACGGCGGATCGTAGAAGATGCGGGTCTGGCCGCCCGGGGAGACGAAGTCGAAGGTGCCGCCGGTGGCGACGGCGTCGTCACCGGTCGCGCACGACGTCAGAACCGCGACGCTGCACAGCAGCGCCGCGACCGCCGAGAGGATCCTTCTCATGCGCCGTGCACATTCGGATCGGAGGCTCCGGCCGGCTCGGAGTACACGATGTCGACGAGGGTGTCCCCGTCGTACACCAGTGACGTCAGAGACGCGAGGCTGCACTGCCGGTTCCGCGGGTCGTGCCACAGCCGCTCACCCTCGAGGAAACGGCGCAGCGTCCACACCGGGAGCTGGTGGCTCACGCACACCGCTTCGCGGCCGACGGCAGCCACCCGCGCGGCGTTGACGGCGGCGAGCATACGGTGCGCGATCTGCAGGTACGGCTCCCCCCACGACGGGGTGAACGGGTCGCGCAACTTCCACCAGTGCCGGGGACGGCTCAACGCGCCGTCGCCCACCGCGACCTTCAGTCCCTCGAACTGGTTGCCCGCCTCGATGAGATTGGTGTCCGTCACGATCTCGAGGCCGTGCTTCTCCGCGATCGGCGCGGCGGTCTGCTGTGCCCGATCCAGCGGGGACGCGACGACGTGCGCGATGTCGTGGTCGGCGAGTGCCGCAGCGACCGACCGTGCCTGCGATTCACCCGTGACGGACAACCGGTAGCCCGGCAGCCGGCCGTAGAGGATGCCGGTGGGATTGTGCACCTCGCCGTGCCGCAGCACGTGCACGATGGTGCGCTTCTCGGACGGGACGGATTCGGTCACGTGGGTATTCCTCGCGTCGGGCGGTGAGCAGATCGGGGTGAAAGGCGGATCGGGGCCGGTCAGGGTGCCGTCGCTGCCGCGGCGGCCTTCGCGGCGTGCGGCAGCGCGTCGGCGATACGCGAGAACGCGTCGTCGTCGAGGGCGGACGAGACGAACCACGTCTCGAATGCGCTCGGCGGGGCGTACACGCCGTGCTCGAGCAGAGTGTGGAAGAACGCCGGGAAACGCCAGGTCTGCGCGGCCTTCGCCTCGTCGTAGTTCGTGACGGGACCGTCGGTGAAGAACACGCTCAGCAGGGTTCCGGCGTTCTGGACGCGGTGCGGCACGCCTTCGGCGGTCAGGGCGTCGTCCAGCAGCCGGCCCAGGGTCGCGGCGTTGCGGTCGAGGCTCGCGTACACCTCGGCGTCGGCGGCGCGCAGGCTCGCGAGGCCCGCAGCGACCGCGACCGGGTTCCCCGACAGGGTGCCGGCCTGGTAGACCGGGCCGGCGGGAGCGAGGCGGGCCATCACGTCGGCGCGACCACCGAACGCGGCGGCGGGCAGGCCTCCACTCATCACCTTGCCGAAGGTGACCAGGTCGCCGGCGACCCCGTCGATGCCGTGCCAGCCGGTGGCACTGGCGCGGAATCCGGTCATGACCTCGTCCATGATCAGCAGGGCGCCGTTTTCGCGGGTGATCTCGCGCAGGCCCTCGTTGAAGCCGGGCAGCGGCGGGACGGTACCCATGTTCCCGGCGGCGGCCTCGGTGATGACGGCGGCGATCTGCCCCGGGTTGGCCGCGAACGCGGCCCGGACGGCCTCGAGGTCGTTGTACGGCAGCACGACGGTGTCCTCGGCCTGCGCGCCGGTCACACCGGGGGACGTCGGCAACCCGAACGTCGCGAGGCCGGAGCCGGCGTCGGCGAGGAGCGCATCGACGTGACCGTGATAACACCCGGAAAATTTGACGATCTTGCTGCGGCCGGTGAATCCGCGCGCCAGACGCACCGCGCTCATCGTCGCTTCGGTTCCGGAATTGACGAGCCGGACCTGCTCGACGGGCGCGATCCGCGCCACGATCTCCTCGGCGAGTTCGACCTCACCGGCGGTCGGCGCACCGAACGACAGGCCGGACGTCGCGGCGGTCCGCACCGCCTCCACGACTGCGGGATGCGCGTGGCCGAGAATCATCGGCCCCCACGAACACACCAGGTCCACATAGGTATTGCCGTCCACGTCGGTGAGCGTGCTGCCGGTGGCCGACGCGATGAACCGGGGAGTCCCGCCGACCGAACCGAACGCCCGCACCGGCGAGTTGACGCCTCCGGGCGTCACCCTCGATGCCCGGTCGAACAGGGCGGCGGAAGCGGTGTCGTGGGTGCGGGAGGCATCGGGGGTCGCAGTCACGACCTCCAGTGTCCCAGTTTCGGCGGATTTGCCAAAAGACGGCTCGGCGTGCGAGGAGCGCGCGCGTGACGACCGTCTCGCCCGGTCGCCGAACTCGGGATTCGCGGTGAGGCGGATTCCGAACGTCAGCGCTCGCGGCGGCACCGTCCTAGGGTCGGATTCATGGCGACCACAGCTGATCAACTCCGCGACACCCTCGACGGCGCGTGGCGGCAGGCACGCTCCCGTGCCCGCACCGACCTGGCACGGCAGGAGTTCGCCCCCCATCACATTCCCGATCTGGATCGGGCCCGCGCGACCGTCCTCGAGCAGATGCGCCTGCTCGCGTCGGCCGGCTACGCGTCGGCCGGTTTCTCCGAGGCGAGCGGCGGCACCGGGGACCCCGGCAGCGCTGTCGCGTCGATCGAGATGCTCGCCATGTCGGATCTGTCGCTGATGGTGAAGTCGGGTGTGCAGTGGGGCCTGTTCGGCGGCGCGATCGAGAACCTCGGCACGCAGCGGCACCACGACCGCTACATCCGCCCCCTCATCGATCTCGAGCTGCTCGGGTGTTTCGCGATGACCGAGACCGGCCACGGCAGCGACGTGCAGGCCCTGGAGACGACCGCGACCTACGATCCGGCCACCCAGGAGTTCGTCGTCGACTCCCCCACGCCGTCCGCGCGCAAGGACTACATCGGCGGTGCGGCGCAGCACGCGACGGTCGCCGCGGTGTTCGCGCAGCTGATCACCGGCGGCGCCACGGAGGGTGTGCACTGCTTCGTCGTGCCGATCCGCGACGAGGACGGCAACGACCTGCCGGGTGTGACGACCTCCGACTGTGGATACAAGGGCGGGCTGCCCGGTGTCGACAACGGCCGCATCACCTTCGACGGGGTGCGGATCCCGCGCGAAAACCTGCTCAACCGGTACGCGGACGTCGACGCGGACGGCACCTACCACTCCCCCATCGAGAACCCGAACCGGCGGTTCTTCACGATGGTCGGGACCCTGGTGCGCGGTCGCGTCACGGTCGGCGGCTCGGCCGGGGCCGCGGCGCGCGTCGCCCTGACCATCGCGACGCGGTACGCACTGCAGCGCCGCCAGTTCTCGGCCCCGAACGACGAGCAGGAGGTGCTGCTGCTCGACTATCTGGTCCACCAGCGCCGGCTGCTGCCGCTGATCGCCCGCTCGTATGCGCTCGGTTTCGCCCAGAACGAACTGATCACGGCGATGCACCGCATCCAGTCCAGTCCCGTCGACGAGGTCGACCCGCAGGAACAGCGCGAACTCGAGGGTCGTGCGGCGGGCCTGAAGGTCGCGAACACGGCGCACGCGACCCGCACCATCCAGGAGTGCCGCGAAGCGTGTGGCGGCGCCGGTTACATGGCGGAGAACCGGCTGACGGCGCTGCGGGCGGACACCGACGTGTTCACCACGTTCGAGGGCGACAATCATGTCCTCACCCAGCTCGTCGCGAAGGAACTGCTCACCGCGTACGCCGACGAGGTGCGCGGCATGAGCCCGGTCGAGTGGATGCGGTTCGCGGCGACCACGGTGTCCGACATCGTGAAGAAACGCACCGCCGCGCAGCAGATCATCCAGACGCTCGTCGACACCCGGCAGGACAACGAGGAGGACGGCAGCCTGTTCAACCGGGGCACGCAGCTCACCATGTTCGAGGATCGGGAGCAGTACCTGCTCTCGACGGCGGCGCGACGGCTGCAGGCGGCGGCGAAGCGGGAGGACAACCAGTTCGACGCGTTCAACTTCGTGCAGGATCACGTGCTGCACGCGGCCCGCGCGCACATCGACCGCGTCGTGCTCGAAGCGTTCGTCGCAGGTATCGAGTCGTGTGAGGACGAGACGGCCCGGGAACTGCTGTCGGACCTGTGCGATCTCTATGCGCTGAGCGTCATCGACGACGACAAGGCGTGGTTCATGGAGCACCGGCACCTGTCCGTGGAGCGGGCCAAAGCGGTGCTGCGCGGCATCAACGAGCGGTGCCGGTCGCTGCGGCCGCACGCCGCGACACTCGTCGAGGGGCTCGGCGTGCCCGAGTTCCTGCTGGGTTCGGCGATGCTCGACGGACCGGGGACCGACGCGGGACTCGCCTGATCGGTGCGCCGCGGGTCCGCGGAGTTCAGTTCGGCATCACCCGGAGGACGCGATCGTCGTTCCCGTTGTCGGTGGTGACCAGCAGGGAACCGTCCGGCAGCGGGGTCAGTGACCGCAGCCGCCCGTAGGTTCCTTCGAGCAGGGTGGTGGAGTCGACGACGCTGCGCCCGTCGTCGGACAGGCGCAACAGGAGCAGCTGCTCCTCCTGCTGACTGCTGACGGCGAGGGCTCCCGACCATCGTCCCCACGCGTCGCCGGTGACGAACGCCCCAGCCGGTGTCGCGATGGTCGGCGAACCGGAACTCCACACCGCGCCGATCGCGCCGGGAACCCGGTCCGGGTCGGTCATGGGTACCGATTCGTCGTAGCGGCCCGGTTCCCGGTCGGGCCGGTAGCCGTAGTTGCCGCCCGGTTCGAGCAGGTTGACCTCGTCGTCACGCCGGGTGCCCTGTTCGACGGCGTAGATGCGCCCGGTGCCGGGCTGCAGCGCCAGTCCCTGCACGTTCCGGTGCCCGAGCGTGTAGACGGCGCTGCCGGGTTCCGGGTTGCCGGCGGCGGGAGTTCCGTCCGGATTCAGATGCAGTACCTTGCCGCCGAGGCTGCCGCGGTCCTGCGGGACGGTGGGGCGTGTGCTGTCGCCGGTGCCCACGTAGAGGGTGCCGTCCGGGTGCGCGAGGATCCGGCAGCCGCCGTGGCGTCCACCGCCGGCGACGGGCATGCCGGAGATCACGGTGCGCGTGCGGGTGGCGGTGGTCCAGTCGGGGTCGACGGTCCAGGCGACCACCCGCACGTCGTCCGGGTCGCGGTGCCCCTGGCAGGTGTAGAACGTGCGGTCGGTGGCGAAGTCGCGGGACAGGGCGATCCCCATCAGTCCGGTCTCGCCGATCGCGTGGAGATCGGACAGGTCGGCCTGCAGCGTCGCGGCCTGCCCGTCCGGGTGGCGGACGACGAAACGGCCGCCGCGTTCGCCGGTGAGGACCGTGCCGTCGGGTGCCACCACGACGTCCCACGGGTGATCCAGACCGTCGAGCACGGTGTCGACGGTGACCGCCGGGGGCCCGCTCGCGGGGACGGTCGCGGAAGTCCCCGGCACCTGTGTCCGGGGCGGCTCGGTGTTCGTGCAGGCGGACGCGGCGAAGACGAGCGCCGCGCCCGCGACCAGCGACGCGGTGGCCGTGCGCACTCCGGCGGTCACGGTGTCACCCGACGAGGACGTATCCGGCTTCGTCGACGGCGTCCGCCACGGCCTGCCGGTCCAGTCCGGTCTCGCTGGTGACCACGACGGCACCGGTCTCGAGGTTCACGTCCACGTCGGAGACGCCGGTGAGCGCGGAGATCTCCTCTCGGACCGCGGAGACGCAGTGGCCGCAGGTCATGCCTTCGACACGGTAGGTGTTCTGCATTCGGGGGCTCCTTCGAGTCTCGACAACTCACACCACCATACCCCCCGGGGGTACCTTCCGCCACCGGGTCGTCAGCGCGAACGGCCACTCACGAGGCTGTCGAGACACGCGCGCAGCGCGACGTCGTCCTTCGCCCAGGCGCGGACGAACGTGCCACCGCACAACCGCAATCCGATCGCCGTGCGCTTCCGGGGCACACCGGACAGTTCCCCGAGGGTGCGCGCGTTCTCCCAGCGGGCCGGGTCCCGCGCCTCCGGATCCGCAGGCGCGAGAACCGCCTCGATGTCGGCGACCGGCAGTTCCTCGGTCCCCTGCCGAAGCACGGCCTCGGTCAGTTCCACGCTCACGTGCCGCCGGCCCGCGACGACCATGATGTAGGCGAACACGGCGAGCACCGCTCCCATGACCGGCAGCGCGATCCAGTGCACGACTGGGCCGGTCGCCAGTTCGATCACGAGCGCGACCAGGCAGAAGAGCGGACCGAACGCCACCGTCCGCCAGCGGGCACCGGGTTCGTGGAACAGCGGGGCGGGCAGACCGTCCGTCGTGGTCGAACCGTCGGTCAAGGGTGGACTGTCCGTCAGGCCGAGAGAGCGCCGGGAACGACCAGGAGCACGAGTGTCACGAGACCCAGAACCGCGATGAGGCCGATCAGAAGTGCCTCTCGCCGACGGCTGTAGGGTCGCGGTTCCACGTGCGAGTGTTCCACCTGCATGACGTCCTCACGCTCGTCGGGCACGGCCACAGACCGTTGGTCGAGCCCACCGTACCCCCCGCGGCCGCAACGTCAAATACCCGGAGCGAACGGGTGTCGAATCCTCAATTCTTAGGGATACGAAGGAAGTACAGATTTGATTCGCGGCGATGCATGAGTACGATCGCGCCCACCGTGAGCACCGACTGCAGGATCGCCACGATTCCGAGCACCCAGCTCTCGGCGCCGGTTCCGGCGCCCACGCCGAACAGCGTCGGCACGGTCGAGAGGGTCATGAACACTCCGACCAGCGTCAACAGCATTCGCGCCCAGTTCTTGCCGCGCCGGATCTGCCGCACGACGAGATAGAGCAGCCCGAGAATCACGAAGCTGCCCAGCGCCGCGACGCCCAGCCCCACCGGAATCAGTGCCAGCACGTCGTCACGGGTCAGCGTCTCCGAACCGGACATCGTGGACATCTGCTCCATCAGCAGATCCACGAATGCCTGACGATCCCGCCACATGACGACCAGGCTCGTGACCGTCGACACGATTCCGAAAATCAGTACTCCGCACCACAATTGGTAGGCGGTTCCGACGTCGACGGGCATCGGGCGAGGCTCGCCGCCGCCCGGACCGTGCGGCGGCGTCGGCATCGGCATGGGCCCCGGCGCGGTCACGACAGCCGGCCCGCGGCCTCGGCGGCCCAGTAGGTCAGGACGATGTCGGCCCCGGCGCGGCGGATGCTCATCAGCGATTCGAGGACGGCGGCGTCCCGGTCGATCCAGCCGTTCTGCGCAGCAGCGGTGATCATCGAGTACTCGCCCGAAATCTGGTATGCCGCAACCGGAACGTCGGAACGATCCGCGACCTCCCGCAGGATGTCGAGATACGACATCGCGGGCTTGACCATCACCAGGTCCGCACCCTCGGCGAGATCGAGGTCGACCTCACGCAGCGCCTCCCGACGGTTCGCCGGATCCTGCTGGTAGGTACGGCGATCGCCCTCCAGGGACGATCCCACGGCCTCCCGGAACGGACCGTAGAACGCCGACGCGTACTTGGCCGCGTAGGCGAGCTGCCCGACATCCTGGAAGCCGGCCGAGTCGAGCGCCTCACGGATCGTCGCGACCTGGCCGTCCATCATGCCGCTCGGACCGAGCAGATGCGCCCCCGATTCCGCCTGCGCCACAGCCATTTCCGCGTATCGAGCGAGCGTCGCGTCGTTGTCGACCCGGCCGGCGCCGGTGAGCACGCCGCAGTGACCGTGATCGGTGAACTCGTCCAGGCACGTGTCGGCCATGAGCACGGTCGCGTCACCGAGTTCGTCGCGGAGCGCGCGCAGCCCCCGGTTCAGCACTCCCTCGGGATCGGTGGCACCCGACCCGCATGCATCCTTGTCCTCCGGTCGCGGCACACCGAACAGCATCAGGCCGCCGACTCCGGACTCGACCGCGGCCGTCGCCGCGGCCCGCAACGAGTCCTGCGTGTGCTGGAACACCCCGGGCATGGACGAGATCTCGCGGGGCGCGTCGATACCGTCGGCGACGAACATCGGCAACACCAGATGCCGTGGCTCGAGCGAGGTCTCGGCCACCAGGCGTCGCATCGCCGGGGTGGTGCGCAGCCTGCGGGGACGGAATTCCGGATACACGGTCTACACCTTCCGATACGAGTCGTGCGCGGTCCCGGTAGCGGTGGCTACCGAAACCGCGCACGAGTGGAGTCAGCGCCGAGCTCGGGACTTCTTGCGCGGCGGCGGCAGGGCACCTTCGGCGCGCAGCCGGGCCGCGTGCTCGGCGAGCGCCTCGACCAGCGGACCGACCTGCGCGGACTCGGGCTGCACGTCCACCCGCAGGCCGAACTCGATCGCGGTCTCGGCGGTCTTCGGGCCGATGCACGCGACGATCGTGCGCGCGTGCGGCTTACCGGCGATGCCCACGAGATTGCGGACCGTCGACGACGATGTGAAGCACACCGCGTCGAAACCACCGGTCTTGATCATCTCGCGGGTCTCGGCCGGCGGCGGCGCGGCCCGGACGGTGCGGTACGCGGTGACATCGTCGATCTCCCAGCCGCGTTCGCGCAGGCCCTCGGCGAGCGTCTCGGTCGCAATGTCGGCGCGCGGCAGCAGGACCCGGTTGACCGGGTCGAACACGTCGTCGTAGGGCGCGAACTCGGCGAGCAGGCCCTCGCTGGACTGTTCCCCGGTGGGAACCAGTTCCGGGGTGATGCCGAACGAGCGCACCTTGTCCGCGGTGGCCTGGCCGACACACGCGATCTTCACACCGGAGAACGCCCGAGCGTCCAGACCGAACGCCTCGAACTTCTCCCACACCGCGCGCACCGCGTTGGTGGAGGTGAACACCACCCACTGGTAGCGGCCGTCCACCAGGCCCTTGACGGCCCGTTCCATCTGGGCGGGGCTGCGCGGCGGCTCGACCGCGATGGTCGGCACCTCGATGGGGATCGCACCGTGGGTGACGAGCCGATCGCTCATCTCACCGGCCTGATCCTTCGTGCGCGGCACCAGCACCGTCCAGCCGTACAGGGCACGCGACTCCCACCACGACAACTTGTTGCGATGCGAGACGATCTTCCCGACCGTGACGATCAGCGGGCCCACCAGCTCGGAACCGGCGTCGTTGAGGGTCGCGAGGGTCGCTTCGACGGTGCGCTGCTGGCGGGTCGTGCCACGGACCGTGATGGCGGCCGGGGTCTGCGGCGCCAGACCGTGCTCGACGAGGGCACTGGCCGTCTCGGCCAGGTGCCCGGAGGTGGCGTGCAGCACGAGGGGGCCGGGCGCGGCGGCGAGCGCAGCCCAGTTCACCTCACCGCGGACGTCGACCTCGGTGTGACACGAACCCAGCGCCATCCCGGCGTAGCTGGGGACGGCCGATCCGGAGGGCAGACCCGGCAGGACCTCGAACACCACCTGGGTGCGGGACACGGCGTTGACCTCGGCGATCACCGAATCGGTGGTCATCGGATCACCGGCGACCAGGCGCACCACGTCGTGGCCGTTCCTGGCCTCGGCGACCAGGGTCTTCGCGACCTCGGCGGGCTCGCCCAGGGCGGGACGGACCTCGGCGACCGGCTCCCCGGTCTCCGGGTCGTGGCCGGCGCCGATGCCGACGAGCGCGACGACGGCCTTGTCGACGTCCGGGTCGGTGAAGGCCATGGTGGCGCCTGTCAGCACGTCGCGTGCGCGTACGGTGAGCAGCGCCGGGTCACCCGGCCCGGATCCCACGAACAGGATCCGTCCGGGAGTGTGCTTGCGGACTCGGCTCATCGGTCATTCTCCAGTGCGATCAAATCTGCGGTATCGGGAAAACGGGAAGGAAAACGCAGGGCGTCAAACATCTGCGGCACCTTCTGTTGCCTGCTCGCCCGCGGTGCCTTCCTCGGTGACCATCAGGTCGCGGGCTCCGAGATCGAGGAGCTCACGGGCGACGGCGCGCCCCAGCTCGTCGGCGCGGTCCAGGGGCCCGACGGCGCTCGCGCGGATCGCGTCGGAACCGTCGATCGCGGCGGCGCAGCCCCGCACCGACAGCTCCTCGAACACCCTGCCGTCGTCGTCGAGGGATTCGACGACCTCGGCGAGGGCCCCGACCGGTGCGGTGCACCCGGCCTCGAGTTCGGCGAGCAGTGCGCGTTCGGCGACGACGGCGGCGCGGCTTGCCGGGTCGTCGAGCCCGCCGATCACGGCGATCAGGTCCGGGTCGTCGGCGCGGCACTCCACGGCGAGTGCGCCCTGAGAGGGCGCCGGCAGCATCTGCACCGGTTCGAGGGACTCGGTGATGCGGTCGGTCCGCCCGATCCGGGAGAGCCCGGCGCGGGCGATGACGATCGCGTCGAGTTCGCCGGATTCGACCTTGCCGAGCCGGGTGTCGATGTTGCCGCGCAGCGGCTGGATGTCGAGGCCGAGGCCCAGCACGGCCAGCTGGGCGCGGCGTCGCGGCGCGGACGTCCCGACCTTCGATCCGGGCGGCAGTTCGCCCAGCACCAGGCCGTCGCGCGCGACGAGCGCGTCGCGGGGATCCTCCCGCTCCGGGACCGCGGCGATGACCAGGCGCGGATCCTGCGCGGTCGGCAGGTCCTTGTACGAGTGCACGGCGAGATCGACCTCGCCGGCGAGCAGCGCCTCGCGCAGTTCCGCGGTGAACACCCCGACGCCGATGCGTTCGACCGGTGCCATCGACGTGTCGCCCTTGGTGGTGATGATCACGAGTTCGGCCGGATGTCCGGCGGCTGTCAGCGCGTCTCTGACGGTGCCCGCCTGCGTGGTCGCGAGGAGACTGCCGCGCGTTCCGATACGCAACGTGCGGCTGCCGGCCCGGTCGTCGCTCCGGGTAACCGATGCGGCCTCGGCGCTCATGCCTGCCTGTCCTTTCGTGGAGCCCGAAGCTCCGTTGTGAGGGCGGGATCGAGGGCTGCGGACAGGTCGGTCGCGCCGACCGGATCCGGCAGGGCGCCCGGTTCCTTCGCCGTTGGCATGGCGACGGCCTCGACCGCACCCGGGCGCAGTTCGAACAGTTCACGCAACGCCTCGGCGTACTGGTCGCCGCCGGGGGTGGACGCCAGTTGTTTCACACGCACCGTCGGCGCGTGCAGAAGTTTGTCGACCACGCGGCGGACCGTCCGCGCGACCTCGCCGCGTTCCCCGTCGTCGAGGTCGGGCAGGCGGGATTCGAGGCGCATCAGTTCGGCTTCGACGACCTCGGCGGCCCGCTGCCGCAGCGCGGTGACGGTCGGGGTGACCTCGGCGAGACGCTGCGCGGTCAGGTAGTCGGACAGTTCGGCGGCGACGATCGCGCGGGCGGCGTCCGCGTCGGAAGCGGCCGCGCCCGCGGCGGGATCGTTCTGCAGCGCCTCCATGTCGAAGACGGTGACGTCGGGCAGGCCCGAGATGGAGGCGTCGACGTCCCGGGGCAGCCCCAGGTCGCAGATGACGAGGGGGCGGTCCGCTCCGCGGCCGGGCTGGGCGAGCGCGCGGTGCGCGTCCGCGAGGGTCACCACGGTGCCGACCGCGCCGGTACAGGTCACCGCGACGTCCGCCTGGGCGAGCGCGGACGCGAGATCGCCGAACGGAACGACGTCGGCCTCCACCCCGTTGCCGCGGGCCGTCTCGGCGAGACGTTCGGCGCGGTCGCGGGTGCGGTTGGTCACGATGATCCGGCCGATCCCGGCGCGGGTCAGGTGCGCGACCGCGAGCCCGCCCATCGCTCCGGCTCCGATCACGGCGGCGGTGCGCCCGACGAGACCGCCGAGCCGGGCGCCGGCCTTGTCCAGCGCAACCGACACCACCGAGGCACCGGCCGCGTCGATCCCGGTTTCGCTGTGGACGCGCTTGCCGACGCGCAGCGCCTGCTGTGCGAGTTCGTGCAGCGCCCGGCCCGCGGCCTGCTGGGCGTCGGCGCTGGCGTAGGCGGTCCGGATCTGGCCGAGGATCTGCTGCTCGCCGACGACCATCGAGTCCAGACCGCTGGCGACCGAGAACAGGTGCTCGGCGGCGGCCTCGCTGTATCGCACGTACGCGTGCTGGTGCAGATCGGAGAGGGTCAGCCCGGAATGCTCGGCCATCAGGGCGCTGACGTCGGCGAGCGCCCCGTGGAACGCATCGACGACCGCGTAGATCTCCACCCGGTTGCAGGTGGAGACGATCATCGCCTCGGAAATGTGCCCGGAGGACATCATCTTGTCCGTCAGCTTCGGACGGTCGGTGTCGGTGACCGCGACCTTCTCGAGTACGGAAACCGGGGCACTCCGGTGCGAGATCCCGACGAGGAGAACACTCACGGTGCGATCACCGATCCGTTTCTTGTCACGGCCGAACCCAACGGGCCCGGCTTCCCGGACGAGGCCCGGTGCGGGGCGCTCGTTGCCTTCACCGCGGTTCCGAGGGGACCGCAGGGCTGCGCCATTCCGGCAGGCCGTCCGTCACCGGAAGCGTGGGCGAGTTCGTCGTTGCGGACGCTGTTGAAGGAGAGCACCTGCATCTCGACGGCGAGATCGACGCGGCGCACCTCGACGTGCTCGGGCACGTCCAGCGCCGTCGCGGCGAAGCTGAGCACGCTGCGCACCCCGGACCGGACCAGGACATCGCACACCTGCTGGGCCGCGTCGCCGGGCGTGGCGACGACCCCGATGGTCGCGCCGAGTTCGCGGGCTCCCGACTCCAGTCCGTCGACGTGACGGACGGTCAGCTCCCCCACGCGGGTGCCGACGATCCGCGGGTCCGAGTCGAACAGGCCGGCCATGGTGAATCCGCGGCGATCGAAACCCGGGTACCGGGCCAGCGCACGGCCGAGGCTGCCGACGCCGACCAGTACGACGCGGTGCCCGCGGTCCAGGCCGAGCGCGTTCTCGATCCGCGCCTGGAGGCGCAGCACGTCATATCCGACACCGCGGACACCGTTGGGCCCGAGGAACGACAGATCCTTGCGGAGCTTTGCCGATCCGACGCCCGACGCGGTCGCGAGTTCCTCGCTCGAGACGATGAGGGTGCCCGCGTCGGCGAGCCCACCGAGGACCCGCAGATAGGTCGCGAGACGGGTCACAGTAGCCTGGGGGATGTCACGCACCGGAACTCCGGGAGAGGCCCCCCCGCCGGTCCCGGCGGTGCCGCGGGCGTCGTCGCCCTGCGGTGGGTGCAGCTCTGTCACGTTCGTGGCTCCTCGTCCGGCCGACGGATACACGTCGGTCCTCACGGTGATCCGGGGTTTCGTTCACACCACGGTAACCGCTTGTGAAGCCATGCACAAAGTTGCTCCAAGGGCCTCGAATGTGCTCGCTACCTGCGCGACGACCCCGCCTGTCGCGGTCAGCGAGCGAGATCGGCCCTCAGCCGAGGTTCGTCGACCTCCCAGTAGCTGTGCTCGCGGCCGTCGAGCAGGACGACCGGCAACCGGTCACCGAACTCGGCTCGCAACTCGGGATCCGTTGCGGCAGCGTCGTCGACGTCGATGCACGTCACGGTCAGCCCGAACTCCTCGCACACCTGCTCGAGCTGTTCGCGTGCGGGTGCGCACGCGCCGCAGCCGGCGCGGACGAGAAGCGTGACTTCGTGGGCGGGTACGGATGCGCCTGCGGCGGCCGGACGAGACTCTGTCATCCCCCTACTGTGCGTCATCACCTGTCGAGATGAACGTCACACCCGGTCTCCGCGTTCGCTCCCGCCCGGAACCCTGCCCGGCCGCGGGCTAGGCTGGGCGCGTCGTCCGCTGCCCGCGGCGACACGGCCGTCGTGACACCGGAGGTGCGAGTGCCTGGACGTTCATTGCCGTACGGGGGAGGATTCGGCGAGTCTCTGTCCGCGCTCATCCGACCGGGACGCCGCCGGTTGTTCAGCAAGTTCGGTCCCAGCGAGGCCGAGGTGCGCGCGAACCTCGCCGGCGAGGCCAGCGCCGACGCCGCGCTGGCGCTGCACGAGGCCCGCACCGAAGCGGAGATCGGCATCGAGGCCGAGACCCCCGTCCCGCGCGACCTGACCGCCGCCGCGTTCTTCGATGTCGACAACACGATGGTGCAGGGCGCCTCGATCATCCACTTCGCCCGCGGGCTGGTCTCGCGCGACTACTTCCGCAAGACCGATCTGCTCGAGTTCGCGTGGCAGCAGGTGAAGTTCCGGATCACCGGCAAGGAGAACTCGAACGACGTCGCGAGCGGTCGCGAGAAGGCACTGTCGTTCGTGCAGGGCCGTTCGACGGAGGAACTGCGACGCCTCGGCGAGGAGATCTACGACGAGATCATCGCCGACAAGATCTGGCCGGGCACGCGCGCACTCGCGCAGATGCATCTCGACGCGGGACAGCAGGTGTGGCTGGTCACGGCGACGCCCGTGGAACTGGCCGACGTCATCGCCAAGCGTCTCGGCCTGAGCGGGGCGCTCGGCACGGTCGCCGAGTCGAAGGACGGCGTCTTCACCGGCCGCCTCGTCGGCGACATCCTGCACGGGCTCGGCAAGGCGCACGCGGTGCGCGCACTGGCGATCCGGGAGGGGCTGAATCTCAAGCGCTGCACCGCCTATTCCGACAGCCACAACGACGCGCCGATGCTGTCGCTGGTGGGGACGGCGGTCGCGATCAATCCCGACGCCGACCTGCGGGAACTCGCCAAGACCCGGGGCTGGGAGGTCCGGGATTTCCGGACCGCGCGCAAGGCCGCGAAGATCGGCGTGCCGACGGCGCTGGGGATCGGTGCGGCGGGCGGGGCGCTGGCGGTTCTCCTCGGCCGTCGCCGGGACCACGCCGCGTAGCCCCGGACCACACCGCGCAGCCCTGCCGCGGCTCAGCCCAGGAAAACGTTCCGGCGCCGGGTGAGCAGTTTGTACAACGTCTGCTGGATGGTTTCCCGCACGTGGTCGGTGACCTCGAACAGCACCATCGGGTCGTCGGCCGCCGCCTCGTCGTACACGTCGGTGGCGATCGGGGTGCCGAACTCGATGTACCACTTGGACGGCAACGGAACGAGCCCGAGCGGACCGAAGGCGGGGAACAGCGGCGTGACCGGCAGGTAGGGCAGTCCGAGCACACGCGCGAGCGAGGTGAGGTCGGCGATGTTCGGGTAGATCTCCTCGGAACCCACGATCGAGCACGGCACGATCGGCGCCTGCGTCTTCAGCGCCGCGGACACGAACCCGCCGCGGCCGAACCGCTGCAACTTGTACCGCTCACGGAACGGCTTGCCCAGGCCTTTGTAGCCCTCGGGGAACACCGCGACGACCTGGTCGTCGCGCAGCAGTCGCTCGGCGTCGGGGTGACAGGCCAGGGTGTGACCGGCCTTGCGCGCGACGGTGCCGATGACGGGCATGTCGAACGCGAGGTCGGCGGCGAGCATCCGCAACGGGCGGTCCGCCTGGTCCCACACCGCGACCGACGTCATGAGCGCGTCGATCGGGAGGGTTCCGGCGTGGTTGGCGACGACGAGCGCGCTGCCGTCCGCGGGGATGTTCTCGATGCCGCGGACCTCGACGCGGAACCACTTGTCGAACAGCGGCCGCAGCAGCGGCATCACGACGTTCTCGGCGAAGTGCGGATCGAAACCGAAGTCGTCGACGTCGTAGTCGCCGGTCATGCGCCGGCGCACGAACTCCGCGGTGCCGGTGACCTGGCCGATCAGGGACCGGCGGAGGTCGTCGAGGAAGCCGTCCGCGGCGGTGTGCCGGGTCGGCAGGTCGAAGGCGTCGACGTCGGGACCGCCCAGGTCGAGTCCGGCGGGATGCCCGCTGCCGGGTCTCGCGCCGCCGCGGCGCTGCGCGTTCGCTCCGCCGTGCAGGGGAATGACTTTTGCAACCTGTGTCATCGCGCCTCCGTCCTCTCTCCCAACGCGGAGAGCACCATCGATTCGGCTCGATCGACCCATTCGGTCTTCACGATGCGGTTCAGCCCGATACTGCGGGCGAAGTCGTCGAGTGCGTCCTTCGTCGTCCAGCGCGGTTCGAACCCGAGTTCGGCGCGCATCCGGGTGGTGTCCAGTCCGCAGCCGAAGTGGAAGTAGTCGAGTTCTTCCTTCGTGAACGACTTCATGACCGACCCCATGAGTGCGTGTCCGGCGGTGCGGAACAGCCCGTACGGCATCGGCACGGCGAGACCGCCCGCGCGGCGAACGGCCTGCGACAGCATCACGATGCCGTCCCCGGCGACGTTGAAGGTGCCGGGAGGCCCGGCGACCGTCGCCCGCTCGAGCGCGGACAGCGCGTCCTCTTCGTGCAGCAACTGCAACCGGGCGTCCCGCCCGAACACCGTCGGCACGAGCGGCGAGGTCAGGTACGGCGACAGCGATCCGGGCAGCCGGTTCCCGACGGTCGGGGCGAGCCGCAGGATCGTGGTGGACAGATCGCTGCGCCGGCGGGCCAGGCCCCGCAGATAGCCTTCGATCTCGATCATGTCGCGGGCGAAGGCACCGGTCGGACGTCTGCGCGCGCTCATCTCCTCGGTGAACTTCGCCGGGTCCTTGGCACTGGATCCGTACACCGCCGACGAGGACCGCAGCACCACGCGCCGAACGGACGGCACCTTCTGGCACACCGCGAACAACTGCATGGCGCCGAGGACGTTCATGTCCTTCATGGCCGTGCGGCTGCCGGACTTGGGGGCCTTGGTGACCGTCGAGGCATGGACGACCGTGTCGACGTCCATGTTGCGGATCACCTTGCCGATCAGCGGGTTCCGGATGTCGGCGAGGACGAACTCGGCGCGGCCCATGCGCCGCAGCATGTCCTTGGTGGGCGACTGGGTGTCGACCGCGATGACCCGTTCGATCGCCGGATTCTGCGCCAGCCGGGTGACGAGGTATCCACCGAGGAAGCGGCTGGCCCCGGTCACCAGAGCGACCTTCGGCGGCTCGACGTCCGCAGTCGAACTCACACGCAAACCCCCTGTCTCCAGACCTACCGTCCTGCGGCCCTACCGGCACTCCGGACAACCCGCTCGGCACGCCGGCACGTGTCACGTCGGTGGAGCGCCCCTCGCCGCGGCGACCGAGCCGGACTCGCATCCCTCGGCCGAGCCGACTCAGTAGTGCCCCATAGAGTGGTGTAACCCGGTGACCAGCACCACAACCGACAGCGTGTCGCTGCTGGACGTGAAACGGTCACCGCGTGATCCTTCGAGTCAACCTT
>NZ_LRRH01000106.1 GCF_001646785.1 Rhodococcus phenolicus | reverse complement strand
TCCTGCCTGGTAGGGATTGTTTCGAGCAAGAAGCAACCCGGAGCAGGACCCCACGTGATTACCTATCGTGCCACGCTCGACGTGCCCGAGCACACCCTGACCTTCGTCGCCCGTATCCTCGCTGCCCACCGCCGCAGGACCGATCGCCGGCCGTGGCAGCGGGCCGCGACCGTCTACGTCCAGGCTCTGATGGTGCTGCGGTGGTTTCGCGACGGCACCGCTGTCGCCACCCTGGCGCGCGATGCCCGCATCTCGCAGGCCACCGCCTACCGGTATCTCCATGAAGGTATCGACGTGATCGCTGCGCACGCCCCGGACCTGCACGACGTGCTCGAACGTGGGATCGAGTCCGGCTGGGAGCATGTCTGTCTCGACGGCACCCTCATCGCCTCGACTCGCTGCCGGGAGCGTTCCGAGTCCGGGCACGACGTGTGGTACTCGGGTAAACATCGCCGCCATGGCGGCAACGTCCAGGTCCTGACCGATCCGACCGGCTACCCGATCTGGGTGTCCGAGGTTGCCCCCGGTTCGGTGCACGACCTCACCGCTGCTCGTCGGGGCGGGATCCTCGGCGCCCTCTACCACGCTGCCGCCGGCGGGATGCCCACCCTCGCCGACAAGGGGTACACCGGTGCCGGGATCGGTGTCCACGTCCCGACGAAAGGCC
>NZ_LRRH01000105.1 GCF_001646785.1 Rhodococcus phenolicus | reverse complement strand
GGAAATCCCGGGAGGGATCATTTCGCGAGAAGTCGACGCGGCCGCCGAAATTACTGGAGATTTGTACGTGAGTTCCCCCTACGACAACAACCCGGGTACCAACGAACCTGGCCGTAGCGACTCCGGACGGCGTCCCGACGTGCCAGGGCCGCCGCGCGGCAGCAGGCATTCCGATCCGCCCGGACGTCGTCCCGTGCCTCCGCCCGGGCAGCGTCCGATGTCTGCGCCCGGTCAGCGTCCGATGCCGCCGCAGGGTCGGCCTCCGATGCCGCCACCCGGTCAGCGACCCGGACCTCCTCCGGGGCAGCGTCCGATGCCACCGCAAGGTCGGCCTCCGATGCCGCCACCCGGGCAGCGACCCGGACCTCCTCCGGGGCAGCGTCCGATGCCACCCCAGGGCAGGCCACCCATGCCGCCTCCCGGGCAGCGCCCAGGGTCTGCGCCCGGTCAGCGTCCGATGCCGCCGCAGGGTCGGCCCCCCGGTGAACGCCGCTATGGGGAGCCGCCGGTCACGCCCGCTGCGCGCTCCGCGGTAGGGCCGGGAGCCGCTGCGGCCGGGATCACCCGATCGGGATCCGTCCCACCCCCGTACGAACCGAACGATCCATCAGCTAGCTCCTCGGGCAACGAGCCGCCCGAGCCGCCCGAAAGAGGTTCCGCCGCGAAAACGAAGAAGAAGTCCAAGTGGCGGGTTGTTCGGCGCACGATGTACGCGTTGATCGCCTTGGGCCTGATCGTGCCGATTCTGGCGTTCATGGTGGCGTACACGCTGGTGGACGTTCCTCGACCCGGTGACCTCAGAACCAACCAGGTCGCGACGATTTTTGCGTCCGACGGTGCGAGCGTGCTCGGCAAGGTGGTGCCCCCCGAGGGCAACCGGACCGACGTGACGATCGACCAGATCCCGGAGCACGTACGCAATGCCGTCCTTTCGGCCGAGGACCGCGACTTCTACTCCAACCCCGGATTCTCGGTCACCGGATTCGGCCGGGCTCTGCGCGACAACGTGCTCGGACGCGACAGCGCAGGTGGCGGCTCCACGATCACCCAGCAGTACGTGAAGAACGCGCTGGTCGGTAACGACCGGACGCTGACTCGCAAGATGCGTGAGCTGGTCATCTCCTCCAAGATGGCGCGGCAGTGGTCCAAGGACGACATTCTCGCGGCCTATCTGAACACCATCTACTTCGGTCGTGGCGCGTACGGCATCGCAGCCGCGTCCACGGCGTATTTCGGTAAGTCCGTCGATCAACTGTCGGTCGAGGAAGGTGCTGTGCTGGCGGCAGTCATCCAGCAGCCCTCCAACCTCGATCCCGAGGTCAACCCGACGGGAGCGCAAGCTCGGTGGGATTACGTCCTCGACGGCATGGTCTCGCAGGGCCAGCTCGACTCCACCCAGCGAGCCGCGATGATGTTCCCCGCGGTGGTTCCGACCTCCCAGGTGGACACCGGTGACGCGGACGACGCTGGTCCCAACGGCCTGATCAAGGCCCAGGTACTGCGCGAGTTGTCTGCTGCCGGAGTCAGCGAGCAGGACCTCAACACCGAAGGTCTGCAGATCACGACGACAATCGATCCGAAGGCGCAGGCTGCTGCGATCGAGGCCGTGAACAGCAACCTCGAAGGCGAGCCGTCGGAACTGCGAACGGCATCGGTATCGGTCGATCCGCGCAGTGGTGCGGTCCGGTCGTACTACGGCGGCGCGGACGGGCGCGGATTCGACTTCGCGCAGTCGGGCCTGCAGACGGGATCGTCGTTCAAGGTGTTCGGTCTGGCCGCCGCGTTGGATCAGGGCATCCCGCTCTCGAAGATGTACGACAGCTCTCCGCTGGACGTCAACGGCATCGAGATCAGCAACGTCGAGGGTGCCTCCTGCGGAACGTGCACCATCGCCGAGGCGCTGAAACGTTCACTGAACACCAGCTTCTATCGCATGATGCTCGGGATGGACAACGGCCCGCAGGCCATCGCAGACATGGCGCACAAGCTCGGCATCCCGCAGGAGATCGACGGCGTCGGCCCCACCCTGACCGAGCCCGACAACGCGGGTCCCAACTACGGAGTTGTGCTCGGCCAGTACCAGTCTCGCGTCCTCGACATGGCCTCCGCCTACGCGACATTGGCTGCGTCCGGCGTATATCACACCCCGCACTTCGTGCAGAAGGTCGTCACCGCCGACGGCACCGTGCTTCTCGACCGCGCTCCCGAAGCCGGCCAGCAGGTCGTCTCGGCCGCGGTCGCGGACAACGTGACCTCGGCGATGCGACCGATCGCCGGGTACTCGAACGGTCACAACCTCGCCGGTGGTCGTCAGTCGGCAGCGAAGACCGGTACCGCTCAGCTGGGCGACACCGGGCAGAACAAGGATGCCTGGATGGTCGGCTACACGCCATCGTTGTCGACGGCCGTGTGGGTCGGCACCGAGCAGGGTCTGCCGCTCGAGAACAGCTACGGCGGACCGATCTACGGATCGGGCATACCGTCGGACATCTGGAAAGACACGATGGACGGCACGTTGGAGGGCACCTCGAACGAGACCTTCCCGACGCCCGAAGCCATTGCCGGTCAGGCCGGAGTGCCGCAGTACTCCGCGCCCGCACCGACGGCCACGGTCGCACCGACGACTGCTCCGCCGCAGGTGACCCTGCCGATTCCGACGGAGATCTCCCCGCCCGTCGTCATCACGCCACGGCAGGTTGAAATTCTGCCCGGAGTGACGATTCCGCTTCCCGGGTTGGCACCGGCTCAGCCGGCACCGGCCGCGCCCGAACCGGCTACTCCCGGGCAGTAGCGACTCCACCGGTGACGACCGAACCCGACCGCAAGGGTCGAGCATTGGCGAGCCCCGGTCGCCTCGACGCGGCGAGCGAGAATGACCGAGATCTACCCAGTCGGACCGATCCGATGGCCGGGGAATTGTCCTCGGTCATCGGCGGTCCGGTCGGACGTCACGCGGTGATCGGACGGCAACGGTGGTTCACCGCACTGCGGGTGATCCTGCTGTTGGCGGTGATCTTCCTGTGCTTCGGTTGGTTCGCGAAGGCGGCGTGCATTCAGCAGGCTCCGGTCGGTCCCAACGGTGAACTGGGACTGGATTGGAGTGGCAGCCGGCAGTACGTGGCCATGTGCTATTCGGACACCGTGCCGCTGTACGGTGCCGAGCGACTCGACCAAGGCGCGTTCCCGTACAAGAAGTCCTGGGAAGAAACCAAGGCCGACGGCTCGACCCAGGTTCGATACATGGAGTACCCGGTGCTCGCGGGGCTGTACCAGTACGGCTCGATGGTCGTCGGGAAGATGTGGAACTCGCTGAGTTTCCTTCCCCAGGCCCTGCCCGTCGTCGTGTATTTCAACGTGGTTGCCCTGGGTCTCGCCGTCGCCTGGCTCGTCACCGTGTGGGCCACGGCAATAGCTGCGGGACGGCGGATCTGGGACGCGGCCCTGGTCGCCGCGTCGCCGCTGGTGATCGTCCACGGCTTCACCAATTTCGACGCTCTGGCCGCGGCTTTCGCGCTCACCGGTCTGTTGGCATGGGCCAAGAAGAGGCCGGTTCTCGCCGGTGTGCTGATCGGACTCGGCGGTGCCACTAAGCTCTATCCCCTGCTGTTCCTCGGTCCGCTTCTGGTGTTGTGCTGGCGGACCGGCCGGATGCGGGAGTGGGGCCTCACCGCGAGCGCTGCCATCGGAGCCTGGCTGGCCGTGAATCTTCCTCTGGCGCTGCTGTATCCGTCGGGGTGGTACGAGTTCTTCCGGCTCAACTCCGAGCGCGGAGCCGACCCCGATTCCCTGTACAACGTGGTCACCTCGTTCACCGGCTGGCCCGGTTTCGACGGTCCGCTCTATGCAGGCGCCAAGCCCCTGATCCTCAATGCCGTGACGCTGGTGTTGTTCGCCATCGTGTGTGCGGTGATCGCCTACATCGGCACGACGGCCCCCGTGCGGCCGCGGCTCGCGCAGTTGATATTCCTGGTGGTCGCCGGCTTCCTGCTCACCAACAAGGTATGGAGCCCGCAGTATTCGCTGTGGCTGGTTCCACTGGCCGTGCTTGCGTTACCGCATCGCCGAATACTGTTGGCGTGGATGACGATCGACGCGTTCGTCTGGTTCCCGCGGATGTACTACTACTTGGGCGTGGAGAACAAGGGCGTGCCCGAGCAATGGTTCACCGCAGCCGTCGTGGTGCGCGATATCGCGGTGATCGGGTTGTGCGCGTTGATCATTCGGCAGATCTACCGGCCGTCCGAAGACCTCATTCGAAACGGCAGCGCCGTCGACCCGCTCGGTGGCGTTCTCGACGGCGCTGCAGATCGGGTCAGGGCCCGCCCGGTCACATATAGCGGCCCAACTGCTTGACGGCTTCACCGGCGTGCTTGTACACTCGCGACATGGTTGTGACGACACGCGTGACCACCTCCGACGGCATCATCGAGGGAAAGCCCGTCGGTGACCTCACCACCTGGCGAGGCATTCCCTACGCCGCCCCACCCGTCGGCCCACTGCGTTTCCGGGCGCCGCAACCCACCGAACCGTGGGACGGCGTGCGCGACGCCACCGAGTGGGGCAATGCCTCCGTTCAGCACAAGCGAGGCACGATGCTCGCGATCGGCAAGTACCAGCCGTCCAGCGAGGACTGCCTGACGCTCAATGTGCTCGCCCCCAGCGCACCGAGCGCGAACCCGCGTCCGGTCATGGTGTTCATCCATGGCGGCGCGTACACCCTCGGCACGTCCGCTACTCCCCTGTACGGCGGCGGCTCCCTGGTGCGCCGCTCGCTGAAGGACGGCGACGGCATCATCTACGTCTCGGTCAACTACCGACTCGGCGCTCTCGGCTACCTCGACATGTCCCAGTTCTCCACTCCCGAGCGGCCGTTCGACTCCAACCTCGGCTTGCGAGATCAGGTAGCCGCTCTGGAATGGGTGCAACGCAACATCGCCGAGTTCGGCGGCGATCCGAGCAACGTCACCGTTTTCGGTGAGTCTGCCGGCGGCAACGCCGTCACCACCCTGATGACGGTTCCCTCGGCCAAAGGCCTTTTCGCTCAGGCCATTTCCGAGAGTTCCGCTCCCGGCATGACCGCCACCAAGGAGCGCGCCGATCAATGGGCGCGGGAATACGTCGGCTACCTCGGCGGCACCGTCGAGAACGCTGCCGAGACCCTCGAGAACGCCGAGGTACTACGGCTCGGACGCGCGGGGACCAAGCTGGGTCTCACCACGTGGCACCGCACTCCGGGCCTGCTCCCGTTCGGCCCGGTGATCGACGGCGACTTCCTACCGATCAGCCCGGTCGAGGCGTATGCGAACGGAACCGCGCACCGCGTGCCGCTGATCATCGGTACCAATGCCCGTGAGGGAACGCTGTTTCGGAATTTCCCCGTGTTGCCCACCAATCCAGAGCGCATCACCAAGCTGTTCTCACTCACCGATCCCGACGCCGAAGCGGTGGTCACTTCGGGCTACCGGGGCTACCCGAACGAGCGTGCCGCCATCGACTTCGGCGGCGACTTCACCTTCTGGAAGCCGTCACTGGAAGTGGCCGAGGGACATTCGCGTCACGCACCGACGTACTTCTACCGATTCGACTTCGCGCCGCGATCGATGAAGCTGCTCGGATTGGACGCCACCCACGGCTTCGAATTGTTCGCCGTGTTCGGGATCAGTGAGACCTTGTTCGGTAAGGCGCTCACCCTGGCCGGCGGACGCAAGGCGTTCTCCGAGGTCACCGAGCAGGTGCAATCGCACTGGATTGCGTTCGCCACCAACGGAAAGCCGTTGGAGTCGTGGCCGGCGTACGACGAAGGCGACCGAAAGACACTGATCTTCGACACCCGCACTCGGGTGCAGAAGGATCCGCGGAGCGACCGCCGCAAGGCGTGGGAAGGCTACCGCGGCTACGCCAGCCAGAAACTCGAACCCTTCACTTGAGCAGACGTGACATTCGACGGTCGGCAAGAATTTTGCCGGCCGTCTGGCACGTGGCGCAGTACTGAAACGATCGATCGACGTACGCGACTTCGCGTACCGGATCTCCGCACACCGGGCACGGCAGCCCAGTTCTGGCGTGCACCCGCATACCAGATCGCTTCTCCCCCTTCAGCCGCGCCGCGTCCTGCCCGGCCGAGCGGGCCACCGCGTCGGACAGCACCGAGCGCATCGACGCGTAGAGCGTCGCGACGGATTCGGGATCGAGCTTGCTCGACGACGCGAACGGCGAGAGCTTCGCGACGTGCAATATCTCGTCCGAGTACGCGTTGCCGATACCGGCCAACAGAGATTGGTCCACCAACGAGGTCTTCAGTCGCGCGGTGGTGCCGGCGAGTATTTCGGCGAACTCGAGCTCGGTGACCGTCAGCGCATCGGGTCCGAGGCGAGCGACGCTCGCCACCTGCGCAGGGTCACGGACCACCCAGACCGCCAATCGCTTCTTGGTACCGGCTTCGGTGAGGTCGATGGCGGGCGTCGCGCCTTCGGGAGTGAAGAAGTGGATCCGCAGTGCCAACGGACCTTTGCCGGGCTTGGGCGGCGCGGCGCTGGGATTGTCCACCCACCGCAGCCAACCGCCGCGCGAGAGATGCGTGATCAACCACAGGTCGCCGGCCCGCAGTGCCAGGTGTTTACCGAACCGCGCGGCATCGGTGACGTCCTGGCCCTGCAGTTCGGTGATCGGCGGATCGAACGTCTTGAGAACACTCAGCGCGGCGATGTCGATGCGGCCGATGACGGCACCGACGGCATGTTCGCGCAGGAAGCCGGCAAGGGCTTCGACCTCGGGCAATTCCGGCATGAAACCAGTATGCAGCTACGATGACCGTCGTGATGGTTCCGACTCCGTACGAAGATCTGCTGCGCCGCATCATCGATACCGGGACGGCGAAGTCCGACCGCACCGGGACCGGCACCACCAGCGTGTTCGGGCATCAGATGCGCTTCGATCTGGCAGCGGGCTTCCCGTTGATCACCACCAAGAAGGTCCATCTGAAGTCGATCGTGTACGAATTGCTGTGGTTCCTGCGCGGCGACTCCAACGCCACCTGGCTGCAGGAGCACGGCGTGAGCATCTGGGACGAGTGGGCAGCTCCGGACGGCGAGCTCGGCCCCGTCTACGGAGTGCAGTGGCGGTCGTGGCCCACCCCGTCCGGCGAGCACATCGACCAGATCAGCCAGGTCATCGAGACCTTGAAGACCGATCCGGATTCGCGGCGCATGATCGTCTCGGCCTGGAACGTCGGCGAGATCCCGCGGATGGCGCTTCCGCCCTGCCACGCGTTCTTCCAGTTCTACGTGGCCGACGGCAAACTGTCCTGCCAGCTGTACCAACGCAGCGCAGACATGTTCCTCGGTGTGCCGTTCAACATCGCCAGCTACGCGCTGCTCACGCACATGGTGGCGGCCCAGACGGGTCTGGAAGTGGGCGAATTCGTGTGGACCGGCGGCGACTGCCACATCTACGACAACCACCGCGAACAGGTTACCGAGCAGCTCTCCCGCGAGGCGTATCCGTACCCCACTCTGAAACTGGCACAACGAGATTCGATCTTCGACTACACCTTCGAGGACATCGAGATGGTGGACTATCAGCACCATCCGGCCATCAAGGCTCCGGTCGCAGTGTGACTGCCCCGCAATTCGTCGGTCTGATCTGGGCTCAGAGCCGGGCCGGGGTCATCGGCGACGGGGGTGGCATCCCCTGGCGCATTCCCGAGGACATGGCGCACTTCAAAGCCACGACGGCCGAGCACCCGGTGATCATGGGGCGCAGGACCTGGGATTCGTTGCCGGCGAAGTTCCGCCCGCTGCCGGGCCGTCGCAACATCGTGGTCACCCGTAACGCGTCGTGGACCGCCGACGGTGCCGAAAGCGCACCGAGTGTCGCCGACGCTGTGGCCCTGGCGAGCGGAAGCCCGGTTTGGATCATCGGTGGCGGCGAAATCTATCGCAGTGCAGTGAGTATCGCGACGCACCTCGAAGTCACCGAGGTCGATCTCGACATCTCCGGCGATACCGTCGCCCCCGAGATTCCGGACGGCTGGACCGCGAAGGCCGGCGAGTGGCAGAACAGCCGAGTGAACGACACTAGATTTCGCTACGTCGAGTACGGACAGGCTACCCAACCTTCCTGAGCGCGTTCAGGATTCCCCCGTCGCGACCGCAGACCGTGCGTCATACTGACGATCATGGACAAGAAGTCACTCACCGCACTTGCCCGCCAACAACTCAAGCTCGCCGTCGGTGCGTCGAGTGGCCGCAGTTCGCAGACGGTGTACGGCGGTCACCGACGCCACCTGAGGCAGACTGTCGTGGCGTTGGCCGCCGGTAACAAGTTGGCCGAACACGACCTGTCCGGCGAGTCGACGGTGCTGGTGCTGAGCGGAAAGCTCGAGCTGATCAGCGGCGAGCGATCCTGGAAGGGCTCGACCGGCGATCTGCTCGTCATCCCCGACGCCCGCCACAGCGTCGAGGCCCTCGAAGACGTGAGCTTTTTGCTGACCGTCGCTATGTGAGTGCTTTTCGCACTACCAACACCGGGCAGTCCGCGGTGTTGACGAGAGCGAAACTCGTGGACCCCAGCAGCATTCCACCGAATCCGCCGCGTCCCCGGTTGCCCACCACTATCAGTGCTGCGGTTTCGGACAGGCCACTGAGTACCCGTACCGGTCGGTCCTGCGCCACGATGCGCTGCACCTCGACCTCGGGGAACCGCTCCTGCCAGCCGGCGAGGCTCTCTGCCAGCAGTGCCTCTTCGCCGTCGGCAATGGCGTGCCAATCCTTGGGCGCGCGGCCGAACGATTGCGTCAGATCCACATCGGACCACACGTGTACCGCGATCAATACGGCATCGCGCGCCGACGCTTCGACGAACGCCGACTCGACGGCAGTCTGATTGACGTCCGATCCATCGATGCCGACAACGACCGGGCCCTCGGCGACCCGACGACCGTCGATGTCACGGCCCCGCACCACTGCCACCGGCGAGACGCTGTGGGCCGCCAAAGACAATGTGACAGCGCCGGTTTCACTGGCGCCGATCACCAGAATCTCGGCCTGCGCCGAGACGCCGATGAGAACGTCCATGACGCCGCCCTCGATGGCGCTCGACGTCACCTCGAACGCGGGATCGTCGACGACCAGCGCGGCCAGGGTCTCTGCCGCCACCAACCTGGACTTGGCCGTCGCAACGAATTCCGTTGCTTCTCCGGCGAATTCGCTCAGATCGACAACTCCCGGCATGTCGACGGCAGTGACGATGTGCAACCGCCGATCGCGTCGATGCGCGCACAAGGCCGCCCAGATCACTGCCTTGTCCGCCGCGGCGGATCCGTCTATACCGACGATGATCGGTCGAGAGCCTGTCACGATGGGGGCCTCCGGTCGTTGCCCCGAACACAAGGTGTGGAGCGTGAAGAAGAGTAGGAGTTCAGGTTAGTCGATCCACCCCGTCGAGGTAAGTGGTGTCAGCTGGCGCGCAATGCGTTTGCGTACTCCCGCGTTCGCACAGAGCTGCGTTCGATGGTGGCGGCCTGGGCATCGAGATGGTCCAAGTAGTCCGCCAATTGATCGCGACTACGCGCCCCGGCACCGAGATCTGTCCGCTCGAAGATGCGCCACTGGGCCAACATGGGCCGCAGTACCTCGTCGAGATGGCGCGCAAGGTCGTAGATGCCGTCGCGCGCGATGAGCATCGCACTGCGCGCGAAACCGGGGAGGTTGGTACCCGGTAGCTGGAAATTCATGACGACCTCGGTGATGGCGGTGACCGTCAGGCCGGGTGCCACGGTGAGCGCTGCCGAGACCAAGTTCGCGAAGAATCGGACGTGCAGTTCCTGATCGGCGACGATGCGTCCGAGGAGACGATCCGCCACCGGATCATGGCACTGGTCCGCGGTGTTGCGATGACTGATAGTCGAGACCGACTCGTCGAGGACCACCTGAACCAGTGACCGAAGCAGGTGTGCACCGTTCATGGGGGCGTCGAACCCCACCGTCATACATTGCGCTCGAGCTCGTCCGAGGGCGACCGGATCGACGCTGCGGGTGGCGACCAGGTAATCGGTGAGGGCCACCGAGTGCCGACGTCGTTCGCTGCTCCAGTCGGTGAGCCAGGACGGCCAGGCACCGATCTCGGTTGCCCCTGCATCTCGGCGGTAGAGCGGAATGTTCTGCTCGACCAGAAGATTGGTCACCAACGCGGCTTTGGCAGTTTCGGTCAGCGGCGAGGGACGCGATCCCCAGTACATCTCGGCACGCACGAAATCGGCCGGTACCCACTGAACCGACTCGACACGGTGACGGGCGAGATTTTCCTCGATCGTCGGGCGCAACTCCCGGAGGACAGTGAACTGACCGATATCACTGTGCATGCTCGTCCCTTCGTTGCCCACTCCCGACGGGATCAAGGTAGATGTGCGCCGCGTGCGCCGTGAACAGCTTCCCGATTGTTTAGGGCAAGTCGCAGCCGGCCACGTCGGTCGCTCGAGATAGATCACAACGAGTTTTGCCGAAACCATGGATCACACGTAGATAACAACCTATGATCGATCCTGTTAGAGGCCAGGAAACAAACTTGAAGTACGAAAACGACGCGGTTTCAGGTTCGATTGTTTACATTGAGCCATCGAAGCGCGTTGATACGCGCCAGTAAGTTTGCAGTCCGTATGACCTGAAGAACCAACACGAAGGGTTGATCTGTGACCGTTCACAACTCGACTAGCCTCGGAATCATGGTCGCGGGTCAGCCTGCGTCGGCTCCTCTTCGCGATTTCCGCGCGGTGGCGCGGCTCCTGGTAGGACACTTCGCAGCCAACACTCCCTGCGGGTCGTTGCCAGGCGAACAGCTCCACGGCGACGTCACCGAATTCACCGTCAAATGCATCAGCATCGCGGTCCAGATGCTCGACGAGCGCCGCGCCCCGGCGGAATCCGACCTGGCCGAGCTTCGCGCCAAGGCCAGCCAGTGGGCTCGCGAAGGAGTTCCGCTCGAATCGGTGCTCAGCGTCTACCACGAGGGCATCCAGATCGGCTGGAATCTCGTGTCGAAGCGAGCGGGTGAGGGCGATGCAGCGCAGCTGATCGAGGCCGCGCGCATGTTCGTGCTGCTGTCGGAGAAGGTATCCATCGCCGCCAGCAAGAGCTATGTGGAAGAACTGCAGGCCGTGGCCAGCGAACACCACACTGCAGCGCACACTCTGGTCACCTCACTTCTCAGCGGCCACAACGCGGTGTCGATGGCACGTCAGTCCGGCATCGAACTCGCCGACAGCTACCTCGTGCTCGCCATCTCGGTGCCGCCGCACCCGGACGAGAACGACCCCAACATCCAGAAGACGGTCGCCGCTCGCAGAAAGCTGCGTCGTGTCCAGGCCGAGCTGGCCACGATCTGCGGCCGCACTCCCCTGTCCTTGCTGAGCACCGAGGGTGGCACCGTCCTGATTCCCGGTGTCCACGACGACGAGTGGGTCGAGGCTCTGGTGCATCGCATCGGTACCGCCGCCGAGGTGCCCGTCACCGTCACGGCCGAGCAGGCCGCCACTGCGGACATCCCCACCGCAGCCGATCAGGTCCACGAACTGCTGTCTCTGGCCCATCAACTGCACCGCCCGTCCGGCCTGTACCGCATGGACGATCTCGTGCTGGAGTACCAGCTGACGCGTCCGGGCCCCGGCCGACGCCACCTGACTCAGATACTCGAGCCGCTCGATTCGTCACCCGAGCTGCTCGAAACCCTGGAGATCCATATCTCGCACGATCTGAACCGTCAGCGGTCTGCTCGTCAGCTCCATCTGCACACCAACACCGTCGACTACCGCCTCAAGCGGATCGCACAGCTCACGGGCTTCGACCCCACACGTCCGTCCGGAATCCGACACCTGCAGGCCGCGCTGGTGGCCCGCCGACTCGAATCCTCGCGCGGCGCAGCTTGATCTGAGAGTTCCGAACGGTTTCTCGATCCGACGGCAGGTAGCGTCGAAGATACATTCGAGAAGCAAGGGGATTCGTCCGTGGCGAAGTTGATGCTGGAGTTGTCCGGGGTGGTCAAGGAGTACCCCACCGGAGAGCAACCGGTGCGGGCGTTGGACGGCATCGATCTCACGATCGAGGGCGGCCAGTTCGTCTCCCTCGTCGCACCGTCCGGTGCCGGCAAGTCGACGCTGCTGCACATGCTGGGCGCACTCGACACACCGACGTCGGGTTCCATCAGGTTCAACGATGTCGAAGTCACCACCCTCGACGACAACGCCCAATCCGATTTCCGACGCCACCAGGTGGGCTTCGTCTTCCAGTTCTTCAATCTGTTGCCGACGATGTCGGCGTGGGAGAACGTCGCCGTCCCCAAGTTGTTGGACGGCACTCCCATCAAGAAGGCCAAGGCCGACGCGATGCGACTGCTCGAGATGGTCGGGCTCTCGCAACGCTCCGAGCACCGGCCGGCGCAGCTGTCCGGTGGTCAGATCCAACGCATTGCGATCGCCCGAGCACTGATGATGAATCCGGCACTGTTGATCGCCGACGAACCCACCGGCAATCTCGACTCGAAGACCTCCCACAACATCCTCGAAATACTGGCGGACGTGGCACACGCCAGCGAGGGGCGTCGAGCAGTGGTGATGGCGACCCATGACCTCGAGGCGGCGCGCTCCACCGACCGCATCGTCAGCATGATCGACGGTCGCGTCGAGACCGACACACCGACGGCCGGTCTCGATCGGTGATCGGTACCGCTCTCAGCAGATTTCGAGTCATCAGCCTTCGCGACCTCCGCATGCACTGGGTGCGTTCGCTCGTGTCCGCGGGTGTCGTGGCCGTCGCCGCCGGGCTGCTCATCGCCGTCCTCGGCACCTACGGGTCGTTGACCGGATCCGTCGAACGTCTCGCGGTGACGATCGCAGGAAACGCGAGTTACGAAGTCGTCGGTGTCACCGACTCCGGCTTCGACCAGAGCGAACTCGACGTGGTGCGCTCCGTTCCCGGTGTCGACACGGCGGTTCCCCTGCTGCGCAGCACCGTTCGATCCGACGTCGGAGATCTGACGGTCCTCGGTGTCGACTCGTCCATCACGGCACTGCAGTCGGATCTGCAGGGCGCGGTCGGCAACGCGGCGGGACTGTTGTCCGATCCTTCCGGTGTATTGGTCGGAGCCGCAACGGGTCTGAATCAGGGAGACACCGTCACGATCGACGACGTTCCGACGGCGGTGGTCGGCGTGATCGACGGCCCCGGCACGCAACGCATCGGTGGGGGCATGTTCGCGGTTGCGCTCCTTCCCGCTGCGCAGGCACTCACCGATCGCCCCGATCAGCTCGATTCGATCTTCGTCCTGGGCAACGGCGACACACTGCGGTCCGACCTCGACGCCGCACTCGCCGGCCGAGTGTCGGTGATGAGCCCCGACTACCGGGCCGACCGCGCGAACCAGGCGATGAGTCTGACGCGCAATGCCACGCTGATGGTCTCGCTCATCGCATTCGTCGTCGCGGCCTTCCTCGTCTTCAACGTCATGAACATGGCCATCGCGAAGCGTCGACCCACCATTTCTCTCCTTCGCGCCGTCGGTGGACGCCGCGCGGATATCGTCCGCGACCTGCTGTTCGAGTCCGTCCTGGTCGGACTGGTCGGCGGTGCCGTCGGTGTTCCACTCGGAATCGCGATGGGCCGCATCGCCATCGAGAGCCTTCCGCCGTTCCTGTCGCAGGCATTCGACGCTCGAATCGAGTACGTGTTGCCAGGTTTTGCCATTCCCGTGGCGATCGCAGCGTGTGTACTGGCCTGCGTCGGAGCCTCGGCCGTCGCTGCGGTACAGGTGTATCGCATCTCGCCGATCGAGGCACTCGCCGTCGGCGGCGGAGAAACGGCAGGTGGACCACGTCGTCGATTCGTCGCTGCAGCCACCGCGTTCGGCCTCGTCGCCATTGCCGGATCGTTCGTGTTCGCCGTCAACGTCGACGGCCAACTGACCCTCGGTGCCGGAGCGCTGTTCATGTTCGGCGTCGTTGCGCTGTGCGTCGGGGGGACGGGACCGATCGTGTCGGCCACGGCGGCCGTCCCTCGCCGCTGGGGTGGTGCCGGCCGGCTGGCCACCGCCACCATCGAACGTGCCCCGCGACGGATCTGGGCAACGGTCATGACGATCGTGATTGCGGTGGGAGTCAGTGTCGGAGTGTCGGGTTCGTTGGCCAACATGACCGACTCGGCGGCCGAATCGCTGTCGTCGTTGGCGAACACCGACCTGTACGTGTCGATGTCCTCGCCCGACGCCATACCGTCGGGCCCCATCGTTCCTACGGAGGTGGCAGACGCCGTCCGTTCGACGCCCGGTGTCGCTCGCGTCGTCGAGGGGCAGTGGGCATACGCAACGATCGACGGCGAGACGGTATCCATCCAGGGCGTCGCCGACGGCAGCAATGCGGTGACGCTCGCATCGCTCACCGACACCGTGCGGTCCCAGGTGCTCGCAGGTGACGGTGTGGTGCTGTCCCAGGGGTTCGGCAGGACGTTGGGTGTATCGGTGGGCGACTACATCGATCTGCCGACGCCGACGGGCGTGAAGAACGTGCGAGTGCTGGATCTGGTCCAGTACATCAATGCCGCGGGCGGCACGATGGCAATCTCGCTGGACTCGATGCAGCGTTGGTACGACCGACCCGGCGCGACCTACCTGGAGATCGGCGTCGACGGAGACGTTGCGGCCGTTGAGGATTCGTTGCGTTCGACACTGCCGCCCGAGGTCTTCGTGTACACCGGCGCTGCCGCACTCGAGGGCACCAGCGCTGCCATCAGACAGTCCGGCGCACTGGCCATCGCGTTGCAGTGGATCGTCGCGCTCGTCGCCGCGGTCGCGTTGCTCAACACGTTGACGCTGTCGGTCCTGGAGCGTCGACGCGAACTCGGCGTACTGCGAGCCATGGGCGGTGGACGGGGAACCCTGGCACGAATGGTGTTGGCGGAGGCACTGTCGGTCGGCATCGTGGGCGGCGTGCTCGGCCTGATCATCGGCGCGGGTCTGCAGTATCTGAGCACCTTGATCCTCGGCGCCAGCATCGGAATCCCGGTTGCCTACACCGCCGGTTGGTCGGTGCTGCTGTACGGCCTCGTCGCCCTGGGCCTGTCGCTGCTGGGCTCGGCTCCACCCGCCGTGCACGCCTCGCGACTGAACATCGTGGAGGCCATTGCGGCGGACTAGGTTGTGGGCGGGGCCTCTGGATTCGGCGGGTCGGCAGGATTCGCGGGGCCTCTGGATTTCGCAAACGCGCGCGCGTTTGCCAGGTGCGAGCGGAATGGTCAGCGGACGTATAGCAGGACTGCGCGCGCCTAGCGAATGCGCGCGCGTTTGCGGGAGGGAAGGGTTGTCGGATGGCCACATTCAGCGTCGCAGCAGAGGACTACGACGCCGACGCTCTGCTCGACTGCTCGGGCGGCCCGGAGTGGGAGTTGGTTCCTCAGCGAGCCGCCCTCCTGGTCCACGACATGCAGCCGTACTACCTCAACGTGCTCGACGACTCTGTCCGCTCGAAAGTGTTTGCGGCGGCATCGGAGGTGGTCGCGTGGGCGCGGTCGAGTGGGGTACCCATTCTGGCCAGTGCTCCACGAGCGGCGAGTGACGTCGCCCAGCGGGGACTGCTGGGACCGATGTGGGGGTTGGGCCCAAACGCCGAGGAGGTAGCGATCACCGAGCCGGACTTCGCTCCGATCGCAAAGCGAAGTTACAGCGCCTTCTACGCCACCGATCTGGAGGTCGAATTGCGCCGACGCGGCCGTGACCAGCTCATCATCGTGGGCGTGTTCGCGTCGGCGGGAATTTTGGCGACGACGTTCGACGCTTCCGCCCGCGATATTGAGTGCTTCGTCGGCGTCGAAGCGATTGCCGATTACACCGCTCACCAGCACCGCACCGCATTGAAGCTGATTGCGTCACTGACCGGTCGAGTGGCGTCGATCCAGAACCTGCTTCCCGATCCGCGGGGTGGGCCGCTAGACTAGCGAGCGCGATGTGGGTCGGCTGTGCACTCTGGCAGCAAACCTATCCGCAACCGATTGTTCCGAAAATCGAAAAATGTTGCGCTGCAGCAGTTTACGATCAACGGACAGTTACCAGCCTTCGTAGCTCAGGGGATAGAGCAACCCTCTCCTAAAGGGTAGGTCGCAGGTTCGAATCCTGCCGAGGGCACCACAGAGCGCTGCAAGACTGCCATGATGCCCGGGTGCGGCACTTGCGGAGGCGAGCGTATGGCGAAATAGTGCAGGTGTGGACCACTCCCCTGACGAGCATGCGCCACTCGTCCACCTGAACCACAAGAGTTTCCCGCAATTCACCGGCTCGCCACTGCCTACACCCACCGTGGGCGACGTCGCGTTGGCCTTCGTCAGCGGGTTCGGGGGAACGACGATCGGCGGACTGATCGGGGCCGTGGCGGGGTTCATGATCGGCGGGGTCGCCGAGGCAGCTTTGCTCGCCATGGTTCTGGCCGGCATCATCGGATGCGCCGGCCTCTATTTCGCGTTGATCCGTCGACGTCGATGGTCGCTGTCGGACTTGGGTTTTCGATCCCCCGCGCACAGCCTCCTCCATCTCCTGTGGCAGGTTCCGCTCCTGATGCTCCTCGCCGTGCTGGCCACGGCCGGAATTGGCGCACTCCTCGACGTCGCACCGGACGGCAATCAGAACGCGATAGTGAAGGACGCCGTAGAAATCGGACCGGCCTCGATCGCCGCGATACTCGTGCTGATCGCGGGCGTTGTTCCCTTGATAGAGGAAATAGTGTTTCGCAGGATCCTGCTCGATTGGCTCAGGTCCAAGATGCCGACAGCGGTCAGTGCTGCGCTTGTCACCATCGTCTTCGCACTGTGCCACATTGCACCGCCGGCGATGCTGTACATCCTCTTCCTGGGCACCGGCCTTGTTGCACTCCGTCTCTGGTATCGATCGCTCTGGGCTCCGCTGATTTTGCACGCATTCAACAACGCCGTTGTCAGCTCCATCGCCATCGCAGTAGTGCTCACCTGACGTCCGAAGCAGGTCTTGCGTACCATCGAATTCACCCGTACTATCGAACATGCATTCGAGTACTGGGGAGGAACTCGTGGTCACAGCTTTGAAAAATTTGCCGCTGACACCTGATGAGGTGTTGCGTTTCGTCGCACGTCTTCAGGCGTCCGATGTCGTTGTCGACGCAGCAGCAGGCATCGATTTGATCTCCGCTCTCGAGACGGTCAAGTGCGTCAGCGTGGCAACGCAAGCCGTGGTGACCGATGCCGTCGCAACAGCCATCAGCAACGAACGCAAAGAGCTCGGCAAACCGAAAGCTCAGTGGCGCAGCGGGATTGCGTCACAGATCGGCTTGGCCCGACGCGAATCGCCGAACCGTGGCGGCACTCACCTCGGACTCGCACGCGCGCTGGTGCACGAAATGCCGCACACTCTCGCGCGCCTGAAAGCCGGCGAACTCAACGAGTGGCGGGTCATGATTCTTGCTCGCGAGACGGCGTGCCTCACCGTCGACGATCGCCGCACCATCGACGAACGATTGTGCGCAGACCCCGCGACATTGGCCGGTGCCGGCGACCGCACCATCGAGGGTCGCGCTCGCGCACTTGCCAACGAACTCGACGCCGCCTCCCAGGTGAAGCGGCGTGCGAAGGCATACGCAGCTCGGCGCACCAGCACCCGCCCCGCACCCGAATCCATGGGTTTCTTCACCGTCCTCACATCGATGGAGAAGTCCGTCTGCATGTGGGCCACGCTGCGACGAGATGCCGACACCATCATCAACTCGGGCGGCGACACACGCACGCGCGACCAGATCATGGCCGACCTCGTGTTCGAGCGGGTCACCGGCGCGTCAGCAGCCCAAGGCCCGCCAGTGACCGTCGACATCGTCATCTCCGATTCGACGCTGCTCGCCGGCGGTGACACGTCCGCATATCTGCACGGCTACGGCGAAATCCCGTCCGATGTCGCACGGCAACTGATTCGAGACGCGCTCGACGACGCACAAGGCAATGAGACGCACGTCGCATTACGTCGCCTCTATGCCCATCCGAAATCCGGAGCGCTGACGGCAGTGGAGTCCACGTCGCGAGGTTTTCCCACCGCGTTGGGACGCCTCATCGACCTCCGAGATCGCACCTGCCGCACCCCGTGGTGCGACGCGCCGATCCGACACCACGATCACATCCGGCCACACTCCGCGGGTGGTAAAACCAGCGCCGAAAACGGCGCAGGCCTTTGTGCCGCATGCAATTACGCGAAAGAAGGGGAAGGCTGGACGGCCGAAGCGCGGCGAGACAAACGCAACGCGCGACATCGGTACAGGCTCATCTCACCCACCGGCCACACCTATGACTCGAGTGCCCCGCCCATGCCGGTGGTCGAGCTCTACAACTCGCGAATCGAGAACGTGATGATCACGGGTCTCTTCGACGACGGCGCCGCGTGACGAACATGCACGGGAAGAGACCGAGCCACAACTCGGTTACACTCGGTGACGACGCGCGTAGCTGCACGTCAGACGTCGTGGAATGCTCCCGAATCACCATGTGCACCCCGCACAGGCTTCTCTTACGGCGATCGAAACTGCCCACCGGCAGTCTCGCCACCTTGCATCTCGGCCCAAGGCCCGCAGGTGCAACACCCTGCCCGAAAGGCACTTTTCATCACTATGACGACCCCACAAACATTTGCTGCACTCGGTGTACCCCAGGCCATCGCGGATGTACTCGCGAGCCAGGGCAAGACCGAAGCCTTCCCCATCCAGGCCGATACGCTCCCCGACACACTGCAGGGACGCGACGTGCTCGGACGCGGAAAGACCGGCAGCGGAAAGACACTCGCCTTCGCGATCCCGATGGTCGCTCGGCTCGCAGGCCAGCTTCCCGGCAATCGCAAGCCCGGCCGCCCGCGTGGCCTGATTCTCGCTCCGACGCGTGAGCTCGCCACCCAGATCGCCGTCGCAATCGAGCCCCTCGCCGCCGCGTACTCGCTGAAGGTCACCACGATCTTCGGTGGTGTGTCGCAGGTTCGCCAGGTCTCCGCGCTCAAGGGTGGAGTCGACATCGTCGTCGCCTGCCCCGGTCGCCTCGAAGACCTGATGAAGCAGCGCCACCTCACGCTCGACGGCGTTCAGATCACCGTCCTCGACGAGGCCGATCACATGGCCGATCTGGGCTTCCTGCCTGTCGTCACCCGCATCCTCGCCGCCACCCCGGACAAGGGTCAGCGCATGCTGTTCTCGGCGACACTGGACAACGGCGTCGACAAGCTGGTCAAGCGCTTCCTACACAACCAGATCACGCACTCCGTCGACGAGGCCACCTCCCACGTCGAGGCCATGACGCACAGCGTCTTCGAGGTCGACGGCGTCGAAGCCAAGAAGAAGCTAGTCCATCAGCTCGCCTCGGGCACCGGACGACGCATCCTGTTCATGCGCACCAAGCACCAGGCCCGCAAGCTGGCCAAGCAGCTCACCGACGCCGGAATCCCGTCCGTCGACCTGCACGGCAACCTCTCGCAGGCCGCACGTGACCGCAACCTCGCAGCCTTCTCCTCCGGCCAGGCTCGCGTTCTCGTCGCCACCGACGTCGCGGCCCGCGGCGTCCACGTCGACGACGTTCAGCTCGTCGTCCACGTCGATCCCCCGGCCGAGCACAAGGCGTACTTGCACCGCTCCGGCCGCACGGCGCGCGCCGGCAGCGCTGGCGACGTCGTGACCGTCGTCCTGCCCGAGCAGCGCAAGGACACCGCAGTGCTGCTGCGCAAGGCCGATATCAAGGTCACCCCGATCCGCGTCACCGCCGATTCGCCCGCAGTGGCGAACCTCGTCGGCGAGCAGGCCCGCTACGTCGAGCCTGCACCGCGAGTCGAGCAGGCACCCGCCCGCACCGGAGCCCCGCGCAACAGCAACGCTCGCCGCGGCGGCCCGGCCCGTTCGGGTGGTCAGCCGCGCAGTGGTGGTCAGCCGCGCAGCGGTGGCGGACAGCCCCGTTCCGGTGGACAGCCGCGTAGCGGTGGCGGCGGCCACAGCCGTCGTGCAGCAGGACCGGCTACGAGCCAGCGCAGCCGCTGATCTCGGCCTGAGCGCGGAAAGCCCTTTTTACGAGGGCTTTCCGCGCTTTTCTGTTCTCACGCTCACCACCGCAGCAACTGCGCAAAGACCGGCCGGCCCGAACCACGGAAGTCACGTCGAACAGTGTGTCTCGGTCGAGCTGGCACACTGGAGCGGTGACCGTCAGTTCTTCTCGCACTCCGAAGTCAGGGCCCCTCGGTCCTCAGGAATTGGCGACCGCCGCGGTCATGAGCAGCTTCACAGTCGCATTGACGGTGATCGGTGTGCTCGTGCCGATGGCAGCGATTCTTCAAGTCGTCGCGGCCGTTCCGATGTCGGTGGTCGCACTTCGGTATCGGACCCGTGCGCTTCTGACCGCTGCGGTAGCAGGCACCCTCGTCGGATTCGTCGCTGCCGGTACACAGACGGCACTCACCGTGGCGAGCGCGGCGCTGTTGGGCGGCCTGGTCGGGCGAGCGAAGCGCAAGAAGCAAGGCCTGTTCGGTGTGCTGGTCACCTCGATGGTCGTCGGGCCCGCACTGGGAGCCCTGACGGTGTTGCTCTTGCTGATCCTCGTTCCGCTGCGAACGTTGTTCCTCGACACCCTTCGCAACACCCTCGAGGGCGTGTCCAGGTTGCTCGAGCGCACGTCGGCCTTGCAGGGTGCCGCCGATGTGCTCCGCAGCAGCTCCACCGCGGTGCTCGACAACTGGTGGTGGTGGGTCGGCGGTTCCATCGCGTTCGGGATCGTCACCGGAACACTGTTCGCCTGGCTGATCCTCACCGCCATCCTCGACCGTCTCTCCACCATCCCCACCCCCGAAGCTCTTGTCTCGAGCACCGACGACGACGAGATCGGGCCGTTGCCGGTCACCCTCGCCTCGGTCGGTTATCGGTACCCGGGAAGCGCCACAGCTGCATTGACCGGAGTCGACCTACACATCGAACACGGTGAGTTCGTCGCGATCGTCGGTCACAACGGCTCCGGCAAATCGACCCTGACGAGGATCATCGCCGGCCTCGAACCGTCGGAAGGCACCGTCAGCGTGGCGTGGATGTGGAATGGCACGACCGGACCTGGTGTCGTTGCCCAACCGCTGAATCGGTCCAATACGGAATTTCACTATTCCCTCGAAGATGATCCGAGTATCTGGCTCGAAGGCAGAACGACGGCAGCGACACTTTCGCACGGATTGGGCATGTCGATTCCGGCGTTCATTGCCGCCGTCATCGCTCACCCGAAGGTGACCGGCAAAGATGCGACGGCCTGGCCGAAACCGGTACAACCCTGAGCCGTGGGCGATGGTCCTTGGGTACGCGGCGGAGTGCCGCATGAACGTTGTTCGCGTTGTCGCCGCCGATCGAGCAGGATGTGGCGTGGTGGGCTCGCTATTGAGCCAAAGAGCTGACCCGGTAGGTGATCTTGTTGGTGGTCGTTGTGGGCATGTCGTTGAGATACGAACTGAGCGCACGCGCGGCGTCGTTCGCGAGTGCCGTTGCAGCGCCGGGTGTTCGTGCGCGAGCAGTCACCGCGATCCCGGCGATGTCGGAGGCCCCAGTAATGGTCAGATCGGATTCGTAGTCTGCTGCCGCGCCGCCGCGTGTGTGTGCGAGGAGTTCAGCGGTCTTGGCGAGGTCCTCGGGGGTTGTCTGGATCCCGACGAAGACGTAACTCGTGGTTCCGGCATCGGGTTGCGTCGGTGTAACACTGAACTCGACGAGAGCCGTGCGGGTGAACGCGATCGTCTTCGTCCACCACAACCCGCCGAATACTGCGAGCACGAACACTGTTACGAGGACGATCAGGCGTTGCGGGCGTGTCACGGACTGCTCCTTCGTTCCTACAGCCGTCGGCGACGCGCGTGCGTCCCAGTATTCATCACGGGGCTCTCGGGCCGAGCTTCCGCTACCGCCCCGGGACCGCGGGCGGTAGCGGGGACTGTGCAGTGATGGGGCCGCATTGACAGGCGTGGCCTGTGTGCGGGTGAGAGTCCGTACGGTCCGGTCAATCCGAGTAGTCCTTTAGGGCTAATACTTTTGGCGGGGAAGCGCTTACGGCGTCGGCCCGGCGGGGAACGTCCTGCCCCTCGGAATACATGGATGTGACGGTGTGAAGGGCGGACAGAGAAGTTAGTCGGTGAACACCATGAACGCGACACGCGCCTGGCCGGTGTGCGCGAAGACTGCTGCGTTGACTAAATCGCAGAGGGCCTCGGCGCCGTAGTTCGCGATCCGTTGAGTCGAGAGTGGCGTCCGGCCGCGGGCGTACACCACCTTCCCCGCGACAGCCGTTGTGTCCTTGATGGTCAGACTCGACGCGTATTCGGATCTGTTGCCGCCGTATGTGTTTACGATCCGCTCGGCGACAAGCCTCACGATCTCGTCGTTCGAGAACGGGAAGGCCGCGATCACTGTGGGAGTGATGTCAGAAGGATCGCCGCGCGGAACGTAGACGAAGGTTTCGGCCGTGAACGCGACCGGTGATGAGCGGGTGAAGGCAATCGTCTTCGTCCACCACAGTCCGCCTATCGCGACGATCACGACAGCGACGACGATCAGAATGCGGTGTCGAACGACCAGAGGTCTCATCGGTTAGTTGTACCGTGCCGGACGCACTCGACAGGTCAACGTGGCCAGCGGCATTCGCGTCGGTGCGAGTCGATATGGTGCACGACATGATTCGCTACCGCTTTGGCGCTTCCACAATCACGTTTGGCGACGACCTGTCACTGCGTGGCGGACGGAGGTCGAACTGATGGCCGACGCACCAGCAACTCTCGACGAAATGCACAAGCAGATCGCGGACATCCAGGACAAGATCCGGCGACTGCGCCGGGAGCGGATGGACACCGAGAACACCACCCCGAACCCCGAACCGCTCCGCGTGGCCATCCGCCAAGCGCACCGGGACCGGGACGCCGTGGTCAATCCGAAAGTCGAGGACTTGCGCTCACGGGCGGGTGAACTGACGGACGCGATCGATGAAGTCTGGGCGAGCTGCGACCACATTCGGTGGTCGCTCTACCGCTTGGACCGCACCGGGGTCATCGCGAGGATGTCGTCCTACGGCAAGGACACGCTCAACTCGCTGCAGCAGTCCTTGGAGGAGGAAGCGGTGATGCGGACCCAAACCCTCGAATCGCTCGAAGCGCAGGGCGTCTCGGAGTTCCCGGTACCGAAGCCGTTTGCCATGTACCCGGCGAACCGTAGGGAGTTCTGATGGCGCGCGGCAAGCACCGTCAGGCCAAGCACAACCGCGACATGCGGGAAGCGCAGGACAAGCTCGCGACTGTCCGGGCGGAACTCGCCGAGGAAGAGCGCCTGCACGAGGCGGCATTCAAGGCACGCGCCGAGGCGGATGAACTCAAACGCGAGTTGGACGCTGCGTGCGTGGACCGGGACAGGGCGTGCCAGGCGGAAGTCGATCGACTCGGCAACGAGATCGCCGCGCTCGGCCTATGGGTGAAGTCCCATCGCGCGCTGCATCAGCGGGTCCACGATCGCTGGGGGAGGATGCTGGATCCCATCACCGACGCCCTGGGGGGCGGCAAGACCGAGAGCTTGGAAGCCTTCATGGCGGTGATCGGCGCCGAGGACAGCGTGACTCTTCAGCTCGATGTCGCAGACCGGCGACAAATCTCGCAGGAAGCAGCCACGGCGATTCAGCGCGCTCGCGGCGGACGACGATCGGCTCAACCGAAAAAGCACTACACCGAGGCCCAGAAGCAGATGCGGAAGGAGCTACTCGTCTCACGGTTGCCTGCGGATGATCATCGCGCGGACGCCGATGTCGACGACGACACACGGCAGCGCGCTCTCGGTACCCTCTTCGATCGCACTCCAGCGGCGGTCAGTGCTTGGCATCCGGCCTCGTGGATCGCCGAGCCCAGCCCTGAGTCGGCTGGGTCGGCGCAGGCCCTGGGACTGGTCCTGGGCGAGGAACACACCGACTTCCCGGAAGGGCCTTCCATCCCGACGCAAGCGCACGCGACACTGAGTGCGGCGACACGCAATGCGTTGTCCGGGTTGCCGCCCCGTCAAATATTTACGACGTGGCAGCGTGCGTACGGTGCGGGAACCGAGCAGGCTCTCGATTCCCGGATTCGCCTCCCGATCGCTGCGATGCCTCGTCATCCCATTCCCGCGGACGCGGCCTCGCTGCAGCACTGGTACACCGCGGCAGCATGGGGGAGTGCGCTCCGCTACGCCGGTGGCGCTGGGTCGTGTGCGCCGTCGAGGATCGCGGTCGCCACACAAGCGGCCGTCCCCTTCTGGCTCCCGCCCGGACACACACTGAACTATGCAGATTCGGAGCCGCTCTCAGCCGACGATCGCGCCGACATCCGGTTGCCTTATGCGCAGGTGTTCCTCGCATTCGCTGATCCGCTCCGACTCGACGCCGCCGCACCGTCGACACCTGAGGTGGACGAGTCGTGGGAGTGGATGACGCGCGTCGTCACGGACATCTTGGGCCGCGGTCAGACAAGGTCCCTGGGATCGATGTTGCTGGCCGGAACACGAGGATTCACCGCCGACCGGGTCGACCTCTGCGACATGATCGAGCAGCGCGGGGCAAGGATCGAAGGCCTCGTCCTGCTCGCCGACGCCGTAGGGCGGCTCGACGACGAGTTCGCTTGGTGCGTAACGATCCCCGCCAAGTCCAGCGGCGTGCTCGGGCGATGGACCCTGCCCGCGTCGTTGGACAGCACCGCGTTCCGCGATCAGGTGATCAACCTGGCGGCGGTCGCGGCATGGGGCGATTGGCACAGTGCAGCGGAGGAAACCGACGGGCATGTCACAGTTCGGGAGTCTGCGGACGGCGAGTCAGCCGAACGCAAGGACGGCGCGGTGCGGGTCCTGAACGTGAAGGCAACCGGGCGTGCGGAGTCCGGGGCTGCGCAGGGGACCGGCGCGCAGGTGGCGCCTCATATCCGGCGTGGGCATTGGCGGCGGCAGCGGTACGGGCCGAAGCGTTCACTCGAACGGCGAGTGCGGATCGCGCCGGTACTCGTGAACGCTGCTCGTGGCGACATCGGCCCGCGGGTGTACCGGTTGCCGTCGTTGCCGCGCGAGGGCGCAGCTGTGACGCGTCAGCGGTGAGCGCGCGAGCACTACGGGTGAGTCAGGCATCGCTGGCTATCTCGGTGGTCCTGCTGGTGCTGGTCTATTTCTGGGATCTGCTGTCGTTGCGACTCCAACACCAACCCAGCTGGTGCATGGATCACTACGGAACCCCGGCGCGGTTCGCCAATCTGCTGCCCGACCGCGCGGAGCGGGTAACGGCAGGAGTTACGGACTTCTGGGGATGGCTCCCGCCAGGTGTGAGCTGCACCTTCACCGACGTAATGACCAAAGAAAGCGAGACCCTGACACCGGCCGCGGACAGGTCGTTCTTCGTCGTGGTCCTGGTGGCGATGGTCCTGATTTCAACTGCAGGCATCGTTTTCACCCGGCGAAGGCACTGAACACCAGGAGGTACTGGGCGGTCAGAGCCCCGTCGGCACTGTGGTGGCCGCGGGGCCACGCCGACTCCGCGAAATCACTGAATCGCGTGTAGAAATAGTCACGAAAGACCCACCCGTAGAACGAGAAAGGATCCGCACATGGGGACCTACCATCATGTGGTTTTGCGTTCGGCGGCTGGCGAATACGTCGCCAGAGTGAGGCCGAGCGCATTCGGATGCGACGTCAAAGTCGGTAGTGGAGGATACTTCGATCAGAACGTCCTCCCTGCTGTGACGGCATTCGCGGAGAAGCATTTCGGCACTTCCCTCACTCCCATTTGGGTTGACGACATGTCGTGTGACGGTTGGGAATACAACCCAACACTCGTCGCTCCCTGGGATGGCCCGGTGTCCCTGGACGACGAACCGGAACTTCCCCACCTGGTGCCAGCCAGTCAACAGGGTGCTGCTGTCCGCGCACATCCGGACATCATCGTCGCCGGGATGTAGCCGCCCCCGCTAGCCGGTAACCAGGAAACCGCGGATACATCGCGCGCAGTGTCGTTCTAGGTTCCGTTCAATGCGGCGACGGATTGCTCGTGTTGCAGTTTGGAGTCGACGGGCTCAAAGCAGTTGGGGGAGAATGTATGAACGGATCGAGAACCGTTCCGATTCATCAACTTCGACTGCTGGGAGATCGACGCCAATGCGCAACTGGATTGTGTACGACGACGAGAACAATCACATTGGTACGGTGACCGCCGACGACAGGTATTCGGCGCAAGACAAGGCGCAGGAGATCGAGGGTTGCTCCTGGATCGAACCCGAAGATGCACCGCACACACCGGTCCCCTAAACGGGCCGCGCTCACGCAATAAGGGGATTCGAACCTATTGGTTCGAGTCCCCTTTTCTCGGTGCATATTTGGGTTATGCCGTCGCGCGCTGGCCAAGGCGGCACCCAGGGTGCGGTCGTTGGCGGAGGCATGGGATCCAAGAAAACCGGTCCAGTTGGTCTCGTTTCATGTCAAGATCAGTCGACGACATTTGATGCTGAACGAGAAGGAGATTCGATGCGTTCGATCACACGCGCGGCCCTGGTCGGTGCTGCAGCTCTTCCCTTGGCTATGGCAGCTCCCTCGCTGGCCTCGGCCTCGACGGCTGCCGACGTCACCTTCGCATACAGCGCGTCCGGGTCCACGGTGAGCAATACCATCACCAACAACTCGGGCGGTCCTCTGCAGTGCACCACGGGCCTCGGGGACGCCCCTGGTGGCGTGTTGCCGCCGATCGAAGACACGATCGGACCAGGACAAACGATCTACGAGACCGGCGTGATCCCGACGGGCACAACAGTTCAGACAGTCACCGGCATCCCGGACGGCGCTTACGTCGTCTTGGCGTCCTGCGGCAGCCTCGACGAACCGATGAGCATGTGGGCCTCGGACTACCCAGGACTCGAGACATACCTGGCGATGTTCCCGTTCACCACCTACGCCGTGCAGCAAGCGTCCTGGGTGGTCACGCTGCCCGCCGCTGGTGCGCCCGCAGCAGCCCCAGGCGTGAACTTCGGGAGCTGACCCGGCAGCAGGTCTGTAGAACGGCGCGCGTCACCGACGGACGAGATTTCGTCGGCGATGCGCGCCACTTTCATTGGTAGGCGAGGATGCCAGCAGGCATGGATCCCCGGGTTCGTAGAATGCAAGCCGTGGAGGAACTCTGGCTGTGTGGCTACTGCGGTGGACCGCTCGTCCTCGGGCTATCCGCTCGTTGTCGACTGTGCCTACGTGAGGTGAAAGGTCTCAAAGGTGAAGTGCGATGGCGTGACGAGTCGGCCGCGCGCTACCTGGACTCGCGAGGGCCAGGCCTCGGCCAGTGGTACCTCGCGAACAAGGCCCGTATCAAAGCCCAGGCCCGGACGAAGCCAACGGCTTTTGGCGATCCGAAGTATCGGCCAGTTCTCAGTCCCGATGACGCGGAGCATCCATTTCCGTTCCCGTTCGACCTGCCCTCGTCGCAGTCGGACGAGACAGACCAACCATCTCCCACAGTGGACGCGGACGCCCCGCCGCCACGTGTGCGGCTCCGTGGTCGTCCGCTGCTCACGTGGGAGGACGCAGAGGACTTCGCCGAGGACTGGATGCGCAAGAACGGCTACCCCGACGCCAGGAAGACGAAGGCGGGGCCGGACGGCGGAATCGACGTCACATCCGCTCGGGCGGTCGCCCAGGTCAAGTTCTTCTCCTCCAAGATCGCGCTCCACGAAATTCAGCGGCTGAGTGGAATCGCGCACGCGGAGGGCAAGGATGCGATCTTCTTTTCCCGTACCGGCTACACGAAAAAGGCCAAAGAATGGGGCGATCGTCACGGTGTCCGGTGCCTGACATTTCAACCGCGACAACGCCGTTGAATTCGAACGTGGTATCGCAAGTGTTTACCGGGTAAACGCTATGACGTCGCAACCGGTGCGCTTCGTCCGTCAATCATGCTGCGGTCCACCGCAAGTAGCGGCGGATCTGGGCACAAAAAATGACCCCTCCGAGAAGCTCGGAGGGGTCACATCTGTTCGCGGATGGCGCTAGCGCGTCACATCGGGCACGGCGGAGGGAGGGCTCACGCTACGCCAGGCACCGACGCGTCCGGGTACTTGGCGCGGATTTTCTGCTTCGCATCGTCGGACAGAGATGAGCGCCAGGTCTGTTCCACCGGATCGTAGAAGGGCCGATCCGTTGCCATCCGCGACACAACGGCCCAACCTCGGCCGATATTGTCGGAGTCGTTCGACACCAGCCGGTACCCAGCTCGCCCGAGTTGGTTGTCGAGGTCGTCGGATGGTTCGAGAGGAAACGGTGCGGTGATGAACCTGTTGGGGTCGTTGTCATCCCAGCAGACGGAGACCTGAAACCTCTTGCCGTCCTTCGCGATGAATGCTTTGTAGGTGCTCATGAACCTGCCTTTCGTTTCGTAGCGAGCGGGGAAGGGACTACCGGCCGAAGGGAAAGCGGACAGAGTCGGGCAAATCATCGCCGTAGGCGTCACAGCACAGCCCGTACCACGTCTCGTCGTCGGTGTCGGGGTCCCGGATGATCACGACCTCGGTTTGTCGGCCGCAGGCCGAACAGTGCGCGATGTCCTTTGCAGGCGTCATCTTGCGGAAGGGGCCGTTGGCGTCGGTGCCGTCCTCGACCGTGTCATCACTGTTGATTGTGTTCTCCGGCATCACAAAAGGCCTCTCTCGGGGAAGGGTGATAGAGGAAGTCTAAAGCGGATGTCGGATGCGTAGTCGGATGCGAATGGCAGCGGCGGACACGGCGACGAGTTCAGCGTGGACCCGTGCGCCGGAACGGCAGGTCTCCGGATCCGCGCTCGCGTTAGGTCTCTGTGCTCGGGTCCAGGTAGCTCACAGCGGACTCGAGGGCGCGAAGGGCGGCGGGAAGCAGTTCGTTGTTCCGGGTCGTGAAAGGTGTGCAGACGAACAGATTCCAGACCTCTTTGAGGGCCACGGTGTGCGGCGTCAGCGTGATTTCGGGATTGGTGGACGGCCAGATCGGGGTCAGTCCGATATCGGCTGCGGCCTTGTCGATGAGGGAAATGTGGTCCGGTCCCGACGACCATGTTGGTCCCAGAACCATCACGACGAGGTTGCCGACCCGCAGGACGGCGGCGGCTGTTTTTGCTCCTGAAGGGCGGTAGCCGGTGGGGAAGTTTGCGTGGTCGAGGATCACTCGCGGGTCGTTGCGCAGAAGTATCGAGTACTGGGCGCTCAGGGTGCTGGTTTCGTCTTCGTTAACCAGGGCTGCGTACACCCTGGTGCCTTTGGGGACGCCCCCACCCGAGCGGTCGCTGAAGCGTGACTGCAATCGCTGACGTGCGTCTTCTATCGGCCAGACGTCTCCGCCCCGTTTCACGCCCAGCAGCAAGGTGATCCAGACGATCCAGAAGGCGAGGGCGCGGAGGGTGTTCTGCGAGACCGGTGCCCCTGTCTCGATCAAGTCGAGCAGGTCCGTGTTGTTGTGCAACTTGCTGGTTGCGGTGTTGCAGTCGTTACACAGCGATGTCGTGAACGGATGATCGGCAGTGGTTGCGGGTTCGACTCCCATTCGCAGCAGCAGTGCCTGCGGGATGATGTGTTCGAGAGTGGGATTGTCGAGATCTCCGCAGATGACGCATGGGCCTAAGTTCGCGTCTGTCGCCACTTCTGCACTCCTTCGATCGTCAGCGAGCCGGATCGGTCCGCCGTGAAGAATCGAACAGTATTCGACGAGGGTGCAGTCGAGGATGTCGGTGTTGTCGAGCGAGCGGGGGAGAGGATCCGTCGAGGGCGGTCACAACACCGGTGCCTCCCCGCGACCTCCCTAATGCGCGCTATCGCAGAGTGGAAAACTCGACGTCGATGTCCGTCCATGCTTCCACAGCGTCGAGGCGTCCCGGCCGATACGCCGACACGCGCAACTGCATCACCGAAGCATCCTGAGGCACCACGAAGATCAACTCGGCGCCCTGTGGAGAGCCGAACCGTGCCCGTTTCTTCACCGGCTCCACCGGATCGGGGCTGGTGACCGAGAAGTCGTATGGTGCGAAGTTCAGCTCGAAAGTCTCGGTGAGGTCCGCGCGCCCGCATGCGCCGAGTTCGCCTGTGCATCCTCGTTTTTCGATGATCCAACTCGTGGTGGCTGGTGCCGAGCTGATCACGACGTACTTCTTTCCATCCGGTGCGGGTGCACTGTCCGCCGTCAGCTGCTGCGTGGAGTACACCTCGAGGTCGGCCGTCAGCTCGTACGGACTGGCTGTGAGGAAGCCGTGCATTTCGGTGCGGTCCGGGTTGTCGATTCTGCCTTCCATTCGGGCAGGTAACGTGTCCTCTACCGCGTCGACGGCGGGTGCTTCGCTGGTGACGGCTGACGTCGGTGATCCGTCACTACTGCCACATCCTGAGAGAGCGAGTGCGGCGGTGAGAGCAGCTGCGGCGAACGTGGCAAAGCGGGTGGTCGGCGGCACTGTGTTCCTTGCGTGTGGGGGATATTTACTCGCTGCTGAATCGCTGTGTGCTGTCGCTGCGTTACGCGACGCGCAGGTCCTGAACGGGCGCGTGCGGCGCGGAAGTGACCGCCCACCTTCTGATGTCAGGGGACGCAATAGAACTCGTGAGGGCGTTAATGGGCGGGCCAGATGGGCGGCTAAGGGGGCGCACCGTGTGTGGCGGCGCGTTCAGCGCGCGCGTTGGGCTGAGCAAGCGGTGCGGACAATGCGCGGTGCCTGCCGCCGGTGAAGACGATGCCGAAGAGGAGACCAGTTGCGGCGTTGAGCGGCTCGACAATGGTCGTCTGGTACTCGGTTGCGTTCATTGGACGGATGCCTTTCGGCGCGACTGCACGGTATTTCCCTTGCTGCGTCGAGGCTTTCGCTGGCAATGGTGCCGACGAGCTGGTTGTTCGGACGCGGACATACGAAACTGGCACTCGACTTCGAATATGAAGTCGAGTGCCCATACGTTCATGTGAGAGCGACAGCAAGCGCGCCGTTGCAGCCGAGATTCGATATCGCTGTCTGTTCGTCTGCGGTCTAGTCCTTTTCGGCGAGTTCTTTTCCGAGTTGGTCGAATTGTGCGGCCATCCGGTACATCGCCTCGACTTCCTGCTCGGCTTTGCTGTCGAAACCCTGTCTCCATGCGATGACGGCTTGCCGCGATATGGCGTTGTACGTGTCTGTCCACGAGTCGGCCCAGACGACGCCGTTCCACCGGCGATAGCCGTACGGAACGGGTTCGTCATTGGTCATGCCCGGGGGGAGTCCGTCCCGAACAAAGAAGTCTTCCGCTGCCATGGAGTCCAATCCTCTCGATGCGTAATCTGCGCGTAGGTAACGCATTCCGTGAGCGTATCCAGACTGTGCGCCCCGTGGGCGCAGCCGATGCGGTGCGCCAAGCCCGCCGCAAGGCAAGACGTGAGCCTCGCATCCCGCGACCGGAAAAGGGACACGATGATCGCAGATTTGGATCGCGCCGGATTGGGTGAGCGCTCGCGCCGAGCGGCAGATAGTGTTTCGCCCAGCCGGAATCTTGCATGAAACGAGAGAGGTACGAGATGTCGAAAGTTGTTATTGCGGAGGTAAACAAGGTCGATCTGACCGGAGATGGATCATTCGAGGTCGTCGAGACCCGCCTGATCGTCGCGGGCGAGGACTCAAGGACCGCTCAGGCGTCCGAATAGGTGCTCCGTCGTCGGTCGACACAGGGCAGGGCGACGGCGTCGACTCTGGCAACTTGCCATTCGGCGGTGAAACCTATTGCGCAGGAGATGAAACATGGCCATGAAGGTCAGTGCGGACCGCGTCGCGTAGGCAGCGCAAACCCTTGCCGAGATGGACGAGGAAATAGGAGACGGAAGTCTCACGAACTGGACTGCGCGCAGACTGCGAGAGGAAGCCGCGAAGCGTAGAGCGGGCGAGGCTTGACCCGGATCCGCTGACGGCCGGAACAGTGTACAGGCCTGTGTTCCCTTGGGCCGGTGCACCTTTCTGTAATTGCTGACAGCGACGGCATTGTCGCAGGAGGGTAGCTGCGGGACGGATTGGCCGGACAAGTGGGGACCGTCAGCTCACGGCGGCGCGAGAACTGGCGCCGCTTCTGTATATTCGGACGAGTGAGTGGTACGAGCTTCCGACTTCGATCGGAAGCGGTCAGGGGCAGTTGCGTCGCAGGCAGGCGAACGACAGTTTCGACCAGTCATAGTGGTGAGGTAGACAGGCGAGTCGGGCGAAAGCAGCAAGAACGGTCGCAATCCGTTCCGCGAAAGCTGCTTTCGTCCGGCTCGTTTCTATTCGATACGCTTGGGTCGTACGCACTCAAGGCTGGCGTATGTGCATCCAATGCGTCTGAGCCGACGTTTGGTTCATCGTTGTGGGACCCACCATGATCGACTTCCGGCGTTGGGAAGCCCCCGAGTTGGTTGGTGTGCCTTACGAACCGAACGCGAGGGAGCCGGTAGGTTCAGGCCTCGGTTCAGGCCCGACCAGAATTTCGTACTGGACTCGTTCGGAAAGTTGTCCGGAGCCCCACATCCATCCGCCCCCGTGGCTCATTTGGCCGCATAGTCCGAACAGGCTGTATCGACCCTGGGGGAGGCCAGTTCGTGTCACCGTGACCGTCTGTCCGGCCTGAGGATAAATGGTGGCGTCAGTGGGGTCTGACGGGTGGTTTTGCCAGTCGGGGTTTTCGAAGGGGAGGACAGAGTCGCTGAAGCCTTCGGGGCTGCCGTCAATCGAGAGGGTGCAGGTGCGCGTGTACCCCTTGACGACACGAGGTCCATTCGGGTTTGTGATGGTCGCGGTGATTGACGAGTCGCCGCTGGTGAGTGTCACCACTGGAGGCAGTGTCGAATCAGTCGGTTGGGCGCTCGCCACAGCGGGGAATGCGAGCGGCGCGAGCGCTGCAATGGCCACAACAAAGGGTCTTTTCATGGGTATTTCGTATCACGTCCCTTCACCGGGATTGGCGGTGCCGCCGGTTAGTATCCCGCCGCGAATCCGCCCGCACGGGGGGAGCGGCTTCAATATGAGCCGGGGGCACTTCGGCATTCGCTGCCTGTTGGCGGTCTTCCGTGAAACTGTGGAGCTGTGGCTACCTACCGCGATTACTCCTGGCTCCAACCGTATCGGGACGGCAGTCTCGCTCTCGGATACTGCGTCGCCGCCATCCCCGGCCGCACCCCCGCACAGGTGTTGGACACGCTCGGCGCTGCCCATGTGACCGAAGCGATCGGTATTGCTGAACTCAGCGGGGTGGCACTGGACCTCGCCGAACAATCCGACGTCCCCGGCCCGAGCGATGTGGTCGCCGTCGCCATGGTGGACGAGGAGAACACCTTCTTGCTGCAGCTCAACGGCGGAACATTCGCCGTCACGGATGAGTTGATGCTGCCACTGCTCCCCGATCGTGAGGTCGTCTCGCACTACCTCAGTGTGAACGCCGACAGCGAATTCGTCTGGTGGTCCAATGGCGAACGGGTCGCCCATGTCGAACTTTTCGGTTCCAACCCGGTGATCGGGGACGAGCGGCTCGTGGACCTGATTCTCGATGTCGGCGGCATCGGCATCGATGACGATGCGAGCAGTGAGCCCGGCGAGCATGCAGTGGAAGGTGCCTTCGCCCTGGCCGAACGAATCACCGGCGTAGCAGTACCCGCTGCCGTGTTCGAGGCGGGCGTCTTCAGCGTCGCCGTCGTCCCCAGGGACCAACAAACTACCTCCCCCGACCCCCACACCCTCCCGGGGCGCGACAACCCGTCGTCGTGGAGGGCAGTCGCGCACCGCTACTGGGGCGCGGATCGAACCCCGCTGCATGCTGTCATCACCAAAACACGATCTCGTGGGCGTCCCGGCGCTCAACTCGAATTCTGGTACAAACCGCGCAGCTGCATCCGTCTGGCAGACCAGCAGGGGACGCTGTATCTGCAGAACCGGCAACGACAGACATGGTTCCGCACCGACGGAACACTCCAACGACGAAGCAGCGGATACAGCCTCGACATCTACCTCGAACAACTCCTCCTCGTCCACCTCTCGTGGCCGTCCACACGGTTCACAGATCTACTCCCACCGGACACGATCGGCGATGCAGTGGAGGTGAACGGGCGCCCGGCATGGGAATTCGCGATGCCACCGGACGGACTCGGCCTCGATTCCACAGCCGCGTTCGACGCACAAACAGGTATCCCCCTGAGGTGGGTGGACAAGTCATTTACGCTCGAACTCTCGGACGTGGAAACCGGCATTCATGTCGACGACGACTTCTTCACCGGCCCTTGACGACCGACAGGGGCGATCGCTCAGGTGGGACTGGGACCGTCCTTCTGCGTGATTCCGCGTGCACGTAGGTACTCCTGCCATCCGCACACGGGACAGCTGACCCGATATTCGTACATGTCGTTGTCGCCGTGGCCGAGGGATTCGACGTTCGTGTCGGCATCTCCGTTTTGCGGGCAGGTGTTTCCGGTGAAGTAGTCCTGCCCCACGCGGATGGCGAGAGCGATCGACTTCTCGTGAAATCTCATGCCTGAACTGCGTTCACGTATGTCGTCATTGCTGCGATTCCAGCGTCCAGGCGGGCTGGTCGGTCACGTCCGAGCCATTGTGCAGAACCCAAACACACGGCTCGGAACTGTAGGTGGCAGCGTCGGTGAACCAGTATGTTTCGTCGGGTGCCCAGCCCGCGATGACGCTCGCTGTGTCGGCATCGACGTCGATCGCGGTTCCTGCCGCCGCGAGGTATCCCGTCACGGTAAGGTGCACTCCCTCAAAACTTTCCGCGACCTGCACCCAGTCCGGGATGACCCACCTGCCTGATCGGCCGGTAGTCCGGTACCAAACCTGCCGCGTTTCTGCGGTGACCTCGAGTGGGAACCGTCTGCACAGATCCGCCCAGGCTTGTGCACTGTCGATCTCGTAGATGCGTGCGCCATTCGGTGGCCGCAACGCTCGCACGACGGCCCGTTCCCATCCCATGCTGTCTTCGACGAACCACAAGCCCGCCGCTGTCCCGTCGAACAGCGCCCTCGTCGAACACTGAGTGGGTGGATCCGACCACCAATAACCTGACCAGTTCGCTGCGGGATCCACCGGGCGGTCACGTTCGGCTCTCGCTTCCGATTCCAGGGTGCTCGTGCGCCACTCGCTGAGGAGTTGTTGCGCAGCAGGCACTTCGCCTGTGTTCGCAGATTCGTCATCTCGGCACCCGATCGTCCATTGGTCGGGCGCGGCAAGCGGGCTGCTCCACCATTGCGCCTGTTCGGATCCGGCAATGTGCTCCGCGACGCGTCGAAGCTCATCTTGCATAACCTCGGTGGCGACGAGGACGTCTTCTCCGTCGGGTTCCTGCCAGTAGCGTGCCGCATCGACGGCTTCTGCGAGGGCGGAGCGTAGATCGACGGCGGTGACGTCGGGGAGCGAGATTTCCGAGAGGCTACGCGCCACATCCTCGGCGGTGACTATTGTCCGCCGGGCCTCTTCGGCGCCCGGGCCGAACAACACTCGGGAGGTGCCTTGCCCGACGTCGAGGTGATAAGCCGCCCGGTGAGCGCTGATGCGGAACATGCCGTCGCCTGGCTCGGGCCGCAGGGCGCGTTCGGCGTCGATCGCGTACGCGAGCAGCATCCGGCGCCCCCGCGGGCCCGCCAGCAAAATATCCGCACTGAGCATCAGTTCTCCCGTTCTCCCGGTTCAGGTGACGGTAGCCGAGGTCGGTGAGACCGAGAATTCACTCCCCGCATTGTCGGAGCATTGGACCGTGTCATCACGCACGACGCAGGCGTAGTCGCCGACGCGGAGAGTTTCGTTGTTGTTCAGGACAGTTGCGGTACTGCCGTTGGCGTACCGCTGCCGTTCAGCTTGCTGGATGCCTTTGGAAGTGGCGGAGATGAAGATCGTGTTCGGGGTGCAGTCAGCGCCGGTGGACGTGCCGCCGACGGTGCACGCGGCGTCCGTGGGGATTGCGCCGTGACATCCCGCGCCTTCTGCGATCCCGGACAGGTTGATTCCGCAGGTGAAGTTTCCGTCGCTGGTCGTGAACTGGTAGGACCCTGCTTTCGTTGGGTTCGCGAACGTCTCGGGATCCACTGCGGCAGAGCGTGGTTCCGTCTCGAACGTGCTCGTGAATGCGCCGCCGTCCATAGCGATGTCAGAGTCGGTGGCGGAGCAGTTTTGGGTTGCGAACATGAACAGCCCCATATTGCTCGGGCCGGTCTTGGGCGGACCGCCGTTGGGGCCTTCTATCGGCAGGCGGTATGGATCGCGCGGGATCGCTTGCTTGCTCGAGACCTGAACGTCCGGAGCGAAGACCGGCTCGCGCAAGACCGCCGGAAATTGAGCCAGATCGACCTCGGCAATCAGATCGTTTCCGATCACACGGGATGAATCCACGGTGCCGACAACACTCTCCAGATCGAATCCCGATTTCGCGCGTTCCGGGGTCAGGGTGCGGCTTCCGCTGACCGTCCAGACGTTTTGCGTATCTCGTTGGAAGAACAGGCTGTAGTCGTTCGGGCCGTTCATCCCACTCGGGTACACGGCAAACGAGAAATCGACGGATCCTGGCTGTGCGATCGTCTGGCTTCCGACCCCGGGCACCTGAAGGGGCGGCGGGGGAGGCGGAGCCAGAAACGACAAGCTGATCTTGACCCGATCACCAGTGGTGTGTTCGACGGTCGCTGCCCGGACCTGCACTTCCGCAGGCGGAGGCGTGTTCGTCGCGAACGAATCCGGATCCGGGTTCGTCCACACGCTGCATTCAGTGGCGAAGGAGGACGGGAGAGAGTCCCAGTCCAAAGCCCCGGCATCGCTGCTTCCGGAGCTGCAGCCCGCGAGGAGCGCGACCGACACTATTCCGAACATGGCAGCCGGAGCGCGTCGGCGGCGAGGCTTCCGCAGGGGAGTGAACGCTGTAGGAATGGGCACGCATGATTGTGACAGACAGGGCGCACTGGCCTTGTGGGATGAACACGAACATGCAAGTCCCACAGGCACACGCAAGAGCGGCATCCCACCGACCGCGGCGTGGGCAAGCAACTCGGCGCTGCACCAGCACGCCCCGGAGGTGTGCCGATAGGTGCGGGTCGCACATTCCGATGACCCGGACCTGCCAGACTGGATTCATGGCAGCGATACACGTGGCAGTCAGCCGATGGACCTGCAGAGGTCCATGGTGGCGCGGCTGGCGCCGACAGAACGGACTCGAACTCCACATCGAGGGGCACGGATACACGCAGACATACGGAACGCGAGATCTCGACGTCGCCCGAATGATGGTCCTCGACTACCTCGCAACAGTTGACGCGCCAGCTCCGCACGACGCGGAGATTCAGTGGACCGACAGCGGAGGGTAGCGCATCGCAGCCGTGGATGGATGAGGAAAATCGTTACGCGGCTGTCGACCGCCGCATGACGAGAAATAGCGAATACCGGCCGGTGGAACGTAGTCCTGAAATCCGGGCATCCCCAATCTGCGATAGTTTGATCACCAGCTTGCAAGTCTCACAGTCCGCTTCGACGCCGATACAACGGAATGGGAACATACACATGGCCTTTGAACTACCCGCACTCACCGACGAGCAAAAAGAAGCAATCGACCACTGGCAGGACCAGTCTCCCGCTGGCGACTGCTTCGTCAGCCCGGCGAACAGCGACGGCGCAGTGAAATTGCTGAAGATCACTGACGGCCGCGAATTGATGTGGATCATCAACCCTGACGGATACTTCATGCCGAAGTCTCGGAAATCGGGCGGCGCGTGGGAGGATGTCCTCTGACGACGCCGGGGGAGACCAGTGATGACAAAGAAAGACGCCGGGGAGTATGACGAAAGTTGCTCTCGGATCTGGTTCTATCCTCAGTAACCCGAAGCCCTTGTTGATATTCCATTGTCAACAAGGGCTTCGGGTTTCGTTCGGCAGATAGGGTTCGCACGCCGCCGACTGTTCGAGAAGTCAGAAAGCTACTGCTGTGCTTTGAGCGCAGTTTCACCCTCGCTCGTGAGGTAATAGGCTGGCGCTCGCCGTTCTGAAGCGTGGACTTCTTTGGGGTAGGTATTAACCCATCCATTCTTGACGGCTGTTGCAAGTGAGCTTCTGGATCCCCCGGACTCCGTAACTTCTCCGGCTGTGGTTCCCCGGCCGATTATGGACTCGTAGCCGTTCAATGCGCTGAGGGTGATTTTCATCTTGTCGGACATCATGGCGCTTCTCCCGTTTTGTGTTGGTAGACAGTGGATTGCGTGCTGGTCTGCACGGCTAGCTGCTGAGCTGAGCGTCTGAACTACTTTGTGGGAGTGAAGGCTCGATCGAATCGGCGATCGCTCGTTGTTCTGCGACCCATTCTCGATGCCCCAGATGATGGCGTTTGCTGCCCATCCATCCACAAGTGCATTCGTCGTTGGAGAACAGGTGATTGTCTGTTCCCTCGGGGCTGGTCAAAGGAGTAACTGTGTCCCGGATGTGGAGAGCCAGCGCACGGAAGCGTTCCCGCACGGTGTCTTCGGGATACAGCGGGTAGCCGCCGATGTCGTGCAGCACGGCTTTGAGGGCGTGCACGGCGTCGCGGAGCTTGGGCCGTGCCGCCTCGATCAGCGCTCGACGTTGGAACGGCAGATCGACGGCGGGGGAATCGACCGAGTGGTCGCCGTGGGCCGCTGCGGCGGAGAGGGCGTTGAGCGATTCGTTGAGCTGGTCGATGGCCAACGTGATCGATTGCTGGGTATGGTGCGCGGTCTTTGACACAAGGTCGAGACCGGCGTTGGGGTCGTACGGACGGGGATTGCCGATGAGGTCGTCCAGTGTGGTGTCGAAGATGCGCGCAAGCGCAGCGGCCTCGTCGAGTCGGATGGTGCGGGGGTGTGCGCTGTCGCGGGTTTCGATCTTCGCGATCGTCGTCGAGTGAGCGCGGAGGCCGTTCCTGCTGAGCAGTTTCGCGAGGTCAGCCTGGGAAAGGTTCCTGGCCTCGCGTTCTATGCGGACCCGACGCGCGAACCGTTCTTCGGTTCCATCCGCAGATGTCTCGATAGCCATATTGGGAGTGTAACCAATTTGGGATGGTTGTGGCAGATCGACGCCGAATTGGGCTGTCAACAGTGGTGAGTCAATGCTCCGACCGACTTCGCACAAACGCTGACCAGGCGTGCTCTGCTGGATGCGATCGGTGCGATCTGCGAAGGTCAAGCAGCGGAGAGCATCTAGGCCGGAAGGAAACGCGAATGGATGGAGGGAAGATGCTGACGCAGGACCAGTCGATCGAGCTGCTTACCGAACTGGGAGCCGAACTCGCATCTCGTGGAGTGCGAGGTGCGTTCTTCGGCGACGGCGGCGCAGTCCTATCCGTGGCATTCAACACCCGTCGATTGACAACCGACGTCACCGCCGTTTTCGAGCCGACAAATGTAATCTCCGAAACTGCCCGTGTGGTGTCCAGGCGACGCGGGAGGTTGTCCGACGCGTGGGTCAACGACGTGGTGAAGGGATTGTTTCCCGAAACGGAGCCCGCGCAGCAAGTCGTACTGGAAGTTCCAGGGCTCAGTGTTTGCGTACCAACCCCGGAATACGTTCTCGCACTGAAAAACCATGCCTCACGGGTCGACCACAACGCGGACGACATCAAGTTCCTCGAAGACTTCCTCGTACCTCGGGCCAAGAACAATATCGACGTCGCGATACGCGGCTACCCACGTACGGCGACTTCCCCGAAAGCTCCGGCGGCGCTGGCCAATGCCCTCCGGTCAGTCGAAGAGAACGAGTACGTGCGCTTCACCGCTCATTGGATTTCCGAGGCAGGCAACGTGGATGACGAACCGGACCTGACCGGAAACGACGTCGTCGATGCTGTGGTGTCCGCGGCTTCCGCGCTTGTGGGGATGCGCCGCAACGGAAACGAGCCCGAATGGACTACGCGACCAGGTCGGGGACTCCGGTCGAGGCTCTGGCACCCGGGGAACCCCCGAATGTTCGCGTACTCGCTCGTTCACGCCCCCGCCTCCTTCGCTATCCGAGGTGTAGTAATCGAAAAGGATTCGTTGGCGAGCGTGTGACGGCCGATCAACGACGACAATCGAATCCGCATGAACAGCAGGGTTACATCACATCGCCCCATCCTGGCCCGCATGCCACGTCTCGGTAGATCAGAATGAGGGGTGACATCCGGTGGAATTTCTGAGAGGGCCTGCCATTCACCCGGGCACTGGACATCAATGAAAAGTGTTGAGACCTAGTAGGCTTCGAACCGCTTAGTAGACAAGCTCCGCGTCGGCGAACTCGTTCGCAAACGGATCGAGCGGCGAGCCGAAATTCAAGATCGTAGACAGTTCAGGAATAGGAGAGAAATCATGGGGACGTGCCGATGGTTTGCGATGTGCACGAACGAAGCAACAACCACGTTGAAGCATCCAGTTCTGGGGGAAGTGCCAACCTGCAAGCGCTGCAAGGACAAGGACGCGAGACTCAACGCTTCCTGAGGTCGGACAAGCTGGCGTCGGACAAGCTGGCAAAGCCTCACCAACCTCCCGCGGGTGAGGCTTTGCCATGATCAGAGAAGCGCCGCCACTGATCGCCGCCGCTGATGTCGGTTCGCGAACCCCAGATCCCGCAGATCAACGCTCACCGCCAGCAGTCGCACAGCGGCACCTACACGGACCACCGGCCTCATCGCCCAAGCAGAACGCCCGCACCGGCCCTCGCTGCCACCCTTTGAAAGGGCCAGCGCCGGACAAACAATTGCCTCCGCTTTGGCTACCCACCCGGGCCTGCGCCGCAGGTCGATAAGACGACAGGAGACCGAAACGATGGTCGAGCAAACCTCATCCAGCCCCGAGAGGGTGACCTACCGCGCTGAGAACCGCAAATTTGAGAGTGTTCCACTCGCGGAAGGGATGTGGGCACTGTGGGAGGAAGTTGAAGGCAACTGGTTCACCCGTGCAGACGGCTGGATCGCGCCCCTCGACCAGATCCCCGCCCTAATCGAACAGGAACTGGTTGAAACCGCAGCACAGGCCGAAAGCACGAAACTGGAGCGGTTCGGCCGATAGTCGGCGTCGGTCATCCCGGACGACGAACTAACCCGACGACACCCGCGCGGTGACGCCGAGTCGGCCACGCGAGCCTTTGGCAAGGATGGTGAGTGAGCTTCGGCTACCGATCGCTCTTCGGATCCGGTCGGCCAGTTGTCGAGTTCGGGCGTGGCAGGAGCGCGGGCGTTTGGACGCTACACGCACGACAGACGTAGTGACAGCGAACTCGACCTACCCATGGCCTAGGCAGAGATCATTCCAGTGTCGCCTTCACGATGTGCCTTCTCGCGTTCTGTCCTACGGTCACGTCCCTGAGCTCGAAACTGTAAAGTCCGCCGATGATCAGACTGTCGGCAAGATCTTCATCACCTGTGTTCAGGATTCCGCATGACGTGACGACCGAGACAGGTTCTTTGTTTTCGTACCACTCCGGGTGGACGACATAACGCACCTCGCAGCGCGCCTCGGTTGATGAACGCTCATTGGTCAGCAGAGAAAATAGCAGGAAGAGGGCGCCAATTATGGAGAGAATCACCAAGTAAGGCGAAGCCTTCTTGAATGCTGAAATTTCGCCCTCGCCACCTTCTCGATCCAATGTCATAGTTTCGCAATTTCCGTCTCGGACAAAACCTGGAACAGCCCGACCGATCGTGACCCGAACCTTTGCAACTCTGGGGCGAAACACATTTGGGCACAGTGCATCCTGGTCGCTGGAACCGGTGGGGCAGCTACTCGGTGAGCGCTCGATCGTAGTGGTAGCTGTCACCGTCAGGGGTGTCGAAGCCGCCGCGATCATCGATTGTGGCGCCGGGGTAATAGCGCGTGAGGACGTCCTCGGTGGATTGAGTGTCATCCACGCGGATGACCTTGTCTGGTGAGTCGGCGTAGGCCACGCGTGTGACAATGACACTGACACGCGGGTGGAGTGGACTGTGCTTCATAGAGTTTCCGCTTCCTCGTCTGGCTTTGCCGATGAATGAAACAGGCCTGCGCGCCCCGCCTCAACTCAAGATCGTATCGGATGCATCGCTGTGGGGGAGCGGCGCTTTAAGATCAAATTGCTACTCCGACCGGAACCTGCAAATCGCCGATAGCCTGAGCGGCGTGAACAATGGAATCTATTCGTGCAGAGCGGAATGCGACATCGACATCGCCAACTTCCTTGCAGCGGCCACTGAATCAAGGACCGAGATCGAGGTCCGGCACAGGGCCGTAGACCCGGATGACGCTTTCATGAGCGAGATGGTGCTCGAGTTCGAGTCCCCAGCATCGATCGACTCACTTCGAGAGATCATGCGGGGCTGCGTCGACCTTCATGTGATGAGGCAGTCCCTACGGCCATGTCCCCTAAGTGAGAATTCCCTCGAACGAGACGACGACATTGAATAAGTCGTTTGTTCCCAACTATTCCAAGGAACGTGGAGATCTTCAGATGAACAAGTACAGAGTCGGTTTCGTTGTGTTTCAGACCGTGAATGCGCCGTCGATCCGCGAGGCCGAGCGGGTTGCGCGGACTGGGATCGTTGCGGCGCAATCTCTCTGGCGGACAGAGGTCGGTGAGGAGCCCTGTGTGGCGACGAAGTTGGTTGAGGGATGACGGCCTGATCGTAGTGGCTATCTGCCTCTGACCGGATCGGTCAGAGGCAGATTTTGTGTCCGAGGTGTGAGGAGAGGTGTCTTAGTTTGTGCGACTGTGAGACGAGTCGGAGTGTGTGCTTCCGGACTGATTTGTGGGGTGTGGTCCGTTAGGCAGCGAGGAGTGCGTTGGGGCGCGCCTTGCGTGTGCGGATGCTCGAAGCGCCGCCGACTGTGACGTTGGAGTTGCTTCGGCGTTTTGTCGCGCGGTTGATGGAGTCCCGCCGTCTTACAGATGTTTCGGTAAT
>NZ_LRRH01000104.1 GCF_001646785.1 Rhodococcus phenolicus | reverse complement strand
CCAATATTCGGTCTGACCGGGTGAGGGGAACCATCACCGTGGGGCTATCCACAGGCTGTGGATAGCCCCGCACTTTCCGCTCACCGCCGCGGCATACTCCGGGGCATGAAACGGGGGAATTGGGCACGGGCGGATTTCGACGAACTGTGGGCGTGGAGCGCCGACGGCATCGTGAGGACGGCGGATCTACGGGAGGCCGGCATGTCCGGCTACGCGATCGACGACCGCTGCCGGCGCGGCGGGCCGTGGCAGCGGATTCTCCCGGGACTCGTCCTGCTGCACAACGGGACTCCGACCCAGCGTCAGAGACGCACTGCGGCACTGCGATATTGCGGCGACGAGGCACTGCTCACCGGGCGCGCCGCACTCGCCGAACACGGTTACAGCACTTCGGAATCCACCGCCGACGTCCACATCCTCATCCCGCACTCGCGGCGCCTGCAGTCCGTCGGCTTCCTCACCGTCGAACGCACCGCCCGCATGCCCGACGCGGTACTCCGCGGCAACCTGGCCTGCAGCCCGCTGCCTCGCGCCCTGCTCGACGCCGTCCGTCGAATCCGGGACACCACCACGGTGCGGGCAATGATCGCGGAGGTCGTACAACGCGGGGATGCCACACCACCGGAGTTGATGACCGAACTGAACAGGGGAAGCCGACGCGGCACGTCGATCCCCCGTCGAGTGCTCGAAGAGGTTCTCGCGGGCGCACATTCGGTCGCCGAAATCGACGCGCGCGATCTGTGGCGTCACAGCGGGCTACCGGAAATGCTCGCCAACCACGACATCGAGGACGAGCAGGGACGGTTCCTCGCGCGCCCGGACGGCTGGTTCGACGACGTCGCTCTTGCGTGGGAGATCGATTCGCACAACTGGCATCTGAGCCCCGAGGACCACGAACACACCTTGGCGCGGCGAGCCCGGCTGCAGGCCGCGGGCGTCATCGTCCTGTCGTCGCTGCCCCGCGACCTCCGCCTGAACCCGGCACGCACGGTCGCGCACCTTCGCGCACACTACGAACTGGCGCGGTCGCGACCGCGCCCGAACGTCCGCGTCCGCAAATGACACCCGTACCCCCAGGTGATGGGAACCCTCAGCCGGTCAGACCGAATATTGGTTCCCATCACCCGGAGGGGGCGGGATCAGGGCGGGATCAGAGCGGGAGCAGGTGGTGCTTACGCGGGTTCTTGAAGACCTTCTTGTCGCGCAGCAGGTTCAGCGCGCGACGGATCTCGAGGCGGGTCGCCGACGGTTCGATCACCGCATCGACGTAGCCACGCTCGGCCGCGATGTACGGCGTCGCCACGTGCTCGTTGTAGAAGTTGATGAGCTGCTGGCGCACGGCCGGGGCATTGTCGCCGGCGGCCTCGATCTGACGGCGGCCGATCACCGCGACCGCGCTCTCCGCACCCATCACCGCGATGCGCGCCGTCGGCCACGCCAGGTTGATGTCCGCGCCGAGCTGCTTGGACCCCATCACCGCGTAACCACCGCCGTACGACTTGCGGACGACCACGGTCACCTTCGGCACCGACGCCTCGACGTACGAGAACAGGAAGCGGCCACCGCGCTTGATGACGCCGATCTTCTCCTGCTCGACACCCGGCAGGAACCCCGGGGTGTCGACGACGAACACGAGCGGGATGTCGTAGGCGTCGCAGACCCGCACGAAATGCGCGGCCTTGTCGGCGGCGTCCGCGTCGAGCGCGCCCGACAGGTACATCGGCTGGTTCGCGACGACACCGACCGGACGCCCGTCCACGCGCGCGTACCCGGTGATGACGTTGTGCGCGACCTGGCCACGGACCTCGAAGAAGTCGCCGTCGTCGAAGATCTTCAGCAGCACGTCGTGCATGTCGTAGCCGGCGTTGTCGGCGTCGGGCATGAACGTGTCGAGTTCGAGATCGTCGGGAGTGATCTCCGGTTCGAGACCCGGATTGATGACCGGGGGCTTCTCCTGCGCATTCGAGGGCATGTAGCTCAGGTACTGGCGCACCCAGTCGAACGCCGCCTTCTCGTCCGGCGCGATGTGGTGCACGTTGCCGTATTCGGCCTGCTTGCGGGCACTGCCGAGTTCTTCGAGGCTGACCTCTTCACCGGTGACCGCCTTGATGACGTCCGGTCCGGTGACGAACATGTACGCCTCTTCGGTCGCCACCACGACATCGGTGTTGATCGGCGCGTACACCGCACCGCCGGCGCACTTGCCGACGATGACGGAGATCTGCGGGACCAGGCCGGACAGCGGTTCGGTGCGCTTGCCGATCTCCCCGTACCACGCGAGGGACGTCACCGCGTCCTGGACGCGGGCTCCACCGGAGTCGTTGATGCCGACAACCGGGCAGCCGACCTTCAGGGCGTGTTCGAGCACCGCGGACACCTTGCGGCCGAACATCTCACCGACGCTGCCACCGAGAACGGTCTGATCGTGGGAGAACACCGCGACGGGCCGCCCGTCGACGAGACCGTGCCCCACGACGACGGCATCGCCGTAGAACGCGTCCGGGTTGCCGGGCGTGCGCATGAGCGCGCCGATCTCGACGAACGTGCCCTTGTCGAGCAGCATGTCGATGCGTTCCCGTGCGCTCGGGATGCCCTTCTTCGCGCGCTTCGCGACCGCGATCTCGCCCGCGGGCTCCTTCGCGATCTCGAGCTTCTTGCGCAGGTCGGCCAGCTTTTCTGCCGTGGTGGTCACTACTCGTTCAGCTCCTCGTGGCCGCGATCTCGGCCAGCTTCCGGGTCAGGTCGGCCCCCACCTTCGCGATGTACGGTTCGTCCACGATCTGCAGATGGTCACCACCGATGTGGACCACTTCCAGATTGCGGACGACCTCGCCCCACCCCCCGTCGGGCTGCCGGGTTCCGAACGCCGGCTCGAGGTCTATCGCATCATCGTGGTACTTGTCGGCCATGTACAGAACCACGTCCCCGTCGTAGGGTTCGAGCTTCGCGGTCTGGATGGCACGGTTGTCGAGCCAGGACGTGCGCTGGTGCTCGATGATCCCGCCCGGGATCTTGGCACCGCTGAGCTTGAGCAGGTCCATGAGGATCCGGATCTGGCCGTTGTCGTCGGCCTGGGCGAGCTGCTCGTACGGCAGCGGCGCGTCGACCCCGTAGGTCTTCTTCGCGAACTTCGCGTACCGCTGCCAGCGCTTGGTGATCTCGTCCGGAGTGTCCTCGACCTGCTCACCGGCCATGACGGTGTCGATGAGACCGACGTACCGCACGTCCTTGCCCTCCGCGCGGAGCATCCGTCCGACCGCGTAGGCGAGCACACCGCCGAGGGACCAGCCGTACAGCACGTACGGTCCGTCGCCCTGGATCTCCTTGATCAGCGGCAGGTATTCGGCAGCCCGCTGCTCGATCGGACCTTCCGTCCGCTCGAACCCGTACATCGGGGTGCCGGCGGGCAGGCGCTTGAGCAGCGGCTCGTAGGCCACCGTGGATCCGCCGGCGGGGTGGAACACGAACACCGGAACGGCGTCGGAACCCTCCGGGCGGGGCCGCAGCGTGCGGACCAGCCCGTCGATGCGGTCGGCGGATTCGAGATGCTGCCGCACGGTCTCGGCGAGCTGCTCGATGGTTTCGGCGTCGAGCACGTCATCGACGGTGATCTCGCCGTCGGCCCGTTCGGTCAGACGCGCGGCGAGCCGCTCGGCGGTGTCGTCGTCGAGGATCGGCAGCGTGTCGAAGATGCCCTTGGCCGACTCGCCGGTGACGACCGCCCACGACGCGAACGTCAGGCGCTCGGCGGCGTCGCGCGGCGGCACGTGCGCACCGGACGCCTCGGCCACGGCCTGCTGATCGGTGATGTCGGCCTGCACGCCCGCCGCCTGTGCCTCCGCGGCATCGGCTTCGGCGAGGATCGCTTCGGCTTCGGCGACGACCGTGGTGTTCTCGACCGGCGGAACCGAGACCGCGTTCGCGGCGTCCTCGGCTTCCTCCGCAGCTCGTTCGGCGGCCTTCTCCGCGGCCTGCTGCTCGGCGAGCGCGGCGACTTCCTCACGGTTGTCGACGGCGTAGCGCAGATACTTGGCGACGTCGCGCAGGCTCGCGTCCTTGACGGCCGCGAGCTGCAGCTGCGGGATGTCGAACTCGTACTCGACGCGGTTCTTGATGCGCACCGCCATCAGCGAGTCGAGGCCGAGGTCGATGAGCGGAATCTCGACCGGCAGGTCCTCGGGGGAATAGCCCATCGATTCGGCCACGATCAGCGCGAGTCGCTCCTCGAGGGTCTGCGACCCTTCCGGATCCCATCTGTCCCCGAACGATTCGACGACCTCGGGCAGCTCTTCGACCGGCCCGGTGGACCGTTCGACGGGCGCGACGACCGGTTCCGGCAGCACCTCACCGGAGGACACGACGGCCTCGTGGACGAGCGTGAACCCGGACGCGTCCTTCGCATGCACCTGCACCGAGGCGCCGCCGGGGTGCGGAGTGAGGGTGGTGGTGAGAGTGCCCGCGGCCGGGACCGGCGCGTGCGGGACGCTCGCGAGGAGGGTGACGTCGGCGAACACCTGCGCGGCGGCGGAGGTCGCGAGGGCTGCGGGATCGGTGACGGCGGTGGCCTGCACCTCCCACGCGAAACGGCCGTCGGGCAGCGCGACGCGTGCACCCGGGGCCCGGCCGTTGCCGCCGCTGCCGATGCGGGTCTGCAGCCAGAACTCCTTGCGCAGGAACGCGGTACGCGGCAGGTCTGCGTAGTCGCCGGCCGGCAGCAGGGTGCGCAGATCGACGGGATGCCCGTACGTGTAGAGCTGCGCGAGCGCGGTGAGCACACCGAGCGATTCGTCTTCCTTGCGCTTGAGCGTCTGGATGAACCGGCCGTCGTGCACGCCCGCGTCGAACGCGGTCGCGGCGACGGACATGAGGGTCGCGGGGTTGGCGTTGAGCTCGACAAACGTGGTGTGGCCGGCGGTGAGCGCCTGCCGCACCGCCTGCGTGAAGTACACGCTGTGCCGCATGCCCTTGGTCCAGTACTCGACCGGGTGGATGCCCTCGTGTCCCGCGCGGTACAGCGTTTCCTGGTCGACGGACGAGTACACGTCCACCTTCAGGCGGTGCGGCTCGATGCCGGCGAGTTCGGCGGCGAGCTCGCCGAGCAGCGGATCGACCTGCGAGGTGTGGCTGGCGCCCTTCGTCTGCAGGACGCGCGCGAACTTCTCCTCGGCTTCGGCCCGCGCGACGATCGCGTTGACCTCGTCCTGTGGTCCGCCGATGACGGTGTGCGTCGGTGCCGCGTACACGCAGACCTCGAGGTGCGGGAAGTCGGTGAGCACCGCGGAGATCTCGTCGGCGCTGTACTCCACGAGCGCCATGAGACGGATGTCGTCGCCTTCGAGGCCGGCCTCGGCCTCACCCATCAGACGCGACCGCGAGCAGATGACGCGCACGGCGTCCTCGAGCGACAGGCCGCCGGAGATGTAGGCGCCGGCCGCCTCACCCATCGAGTGCCCGACGATCGCGGCGGGTTCGGCGCCGTGGTGACGCAGCAGCGCGGCGAGCCCGATCTGGATGGTGAAGATGCCGACCTGGGCGGTCTCGACGTCGTAGTCCTGCGCGTCGTCGAGGAACTTCTCCTTCATGGAGAATCCGGACTCGTCGTAGACGAGCTCGTCGACCTCGTCGACCGCGGCGGCGAACACCGGGTTCTCGAGGTAGAGCTGCTTGGCCATCTTGCGGTGCTGGGCACCGAACCCCGACAGCACCCACACGGGCCCCTTGGCGTCCGGAGTGTCCGAGCTGAAGACGCCCTGTGCGGGCTTGCCTGCGGCGACCGCGCGCAGTCCGGCGATGGCCTCGGCCCGGTCCTTCGCGATGACCACGGCACGCGAGCGGCCGTGGTTGCGGCGGGCGAGGGTACGGGCGACGTCGGTGAGCGGCGTGGTGCTGCCGATCTCGGTCTCGAGCCAGTCCGCGAGGTCGGCGGCGGCCCGGCGGCGCCGCGACGGCAGCGACGCGGACACCGCGAGCAGCACGGGCAGCTCGCGGGCGGCGGGAGTCTCCGCCTCCTCCACCGCGGGAATCCCGGCTTCCTCGGGCAGGACCTCGGCCTCGGCCTCGGAGTCGGCCAGACCGGCCGGCCCGGTGTATTCGCGCACCACGACGTGCGCGTTGGTGCCGCCGAACCCGAACCCGGAGACACCCGCGACGGCGGCGCCGGTGTAACGCGGCCAGTCGGCGCCCTCCGGGATCACCTGCAGGCGGGCCTGCTCGAACGGGATGTACGGGTTGGGGGCGGTGTAGTTCAGGGACGCGGGCAGGTGGTTCTCCTGCATCGCGAGGACGACCTTGATCAGACCGGCGGCACCGGCCGCGGCCTCGAGGTGACCGAAGTTGGTCTTGGCCGAACCGAGCAGGACGGGCTTGTCGGCGTCGCGGCCGCGGCCGACGACCTTGCCGAGCGCTTCGGCCTCGATGGGATCGCCGAGCACCGTGCCGGTGCCGTGCGCCTCGATGTAGTCGACACCCGACGGCAGGATCTGCGCGTCGCGGTAGGCGCGGCGCAGCACGTCGACCTGCGCCTCGGGATTGGGGGCGACCAGACCGTTGGAACGTCCGTCCTGGTTGACGGCCGAACCGGCGATCACGGCGAGGATGCTGTCGCCGTCGCGTTCGGCGTCCTCGAGCCGCTTGAGGACGACCAGTCCACCGCCCTCGGAACGGACGATGCCGTTCGCGTCGGCGGAGAACGCCTTGATCCTGCCGTCCTCGGTGAGCATGCCGGTCTCGTCGAAGCCGAGGGTCGCGGCGGGGGCGAGCAGCATGTTCACGCCGCCTGCGAGGGCGACGTCCGCTTCGCCGGAACGCAGTGCGCGCACGGCCTGGTGCACCGCGACGAGCGACGACGAGCACGCGGTGTCGAGAGTCACCGACGGACCGCGGAAGTCGAAGAAGTAGGACACCCGGTTCGCGACGATCGCGGTGGACGTGCCGGTGATCGCGTACGGGTCCGCCGCCGTGGGGTCGGCGACGGCGAGGAGCTGGTAGTCGTTGGCCGAGCTGCCGATGAACACACCGACGGAACCGCCCTTGAGCTCGTTCGCCGGCAGGTGGGCGTGCTCGAGCGCTTCCCACGCGAGTTCGAGTGCGAGCCGCTGCTGCGGGTCGACCATCTCGACCTCACGCGGCGACATCGCGAAGAACTCGGCGTCGAAGCTCTTGACGTCGTCGAGGTAGCCGCCGCGGGTGTTGGCGTTCGCGATGGCCTCGGACACGACCGGGTCACCGTCGAACTCGGACCAGCGCCCCTCGGGCAGTTCGGTGACGCCGCTGCGCCCCTCGGCGAGCAGCTCCCACATCCGGGCGGGGGTGTCCACGTGGCCGGGCAGCCGGGTGGACATGCCGACGATCGCGATGTCCTTGGCGCCGGTGACGCCGCCGGCCGCGTAGAACGCGTCGTCGGTCGCGGCGGGCACCTCGGGCTCGCCCTCGATGATGCGGGTGGCCAGCGACGCGATGGTCGGGTGCTGGTACGCGATCGTCGCGGTGAGGGTGACGCCGAGCAGGTCCTCGATCTCCCCGCTGAGGGCGACGGCGTCTCTCGACGAGAGGCCGAACTCCTCCATCGGACGATCGTCGGAGATCTGCGACGCCGGTTGCCCGGTCGCGTCGGCGATCCAGTTCCGCAGCCACTCGCGCAGCTGCGCGACGGTCATATCCATGTCAGCCATCAACCCACCACGCTACCCGGGAAAGAGAACAATTGTTACACGCTATCGGGGAATGCCTGCTGCTGATAACCCCCGCGCAGAGTTCCCTCGATGTAGGCGGCCTTGCAGGCGCGGCGGGCGATCTTGCCGCTGGACGTGCGCGGGATCGACCCGGCCGGAACCAGCAGGATGTCGCGTGCCGTCACACCGTGGCGGGTCGAGATCGCAGCGCGCACCGAATCGGCGATCGGCTGCGGATCCGCTTTGCCGGCCCCCGGGCCGCGCTCGGCGACGATCACGAGCTGTTCGGACGCGTCGTCGGCGTCGAACTTCAGGCCCGACGCCTCGTTCTCGAACACGTCGCTCGGAAGCTGGTTGGCCGGGACCGCGAACGCCGCGATGAAGCCGGGACGCAGCGACGTGCTGGCCTCCTGCGCGGAGAACTCGATGTCCTGCGGATAGTGGTTGCGGCCGTCCACGATCACCAGGTCCTTGACGCGGCCGGTGATGTAGAGCTCGCCGTCGATGTAGACGCCGTAGTCGCCGGTGCGCAGCCAGTTGGCCTCGGGCGCGGTGCCCTCGGCGTGACTGTTCTCGTCCAGGCGGGACGTGATCCGGTTGTGGAAGGTCTCGTCGGTCTCGTCCTTGCGACCCCAGTAGCCGATGCCGATGTTGTCACCGTGCAGCCAGATCTCCCCGACGCGCTCGTCGGGAACCTCGGCCCCGGTCTCGGCGTCGACGATCGCCGCCCACTGGCTGCGTGCGACGTAGCCGCAGGACACCTGCGCGATCGCGCCCGGCGCTTCCCGGTCCACCTTCACGATCCGGCCGGCATTGAGCTCGTTGCGGTCGACATAGATGACCTTCGCTTCGTCGCTGTGCTTGGTGGAGGACACGAACAGGGTCGCCTCCGCCATGCCGTACGACGGCTTGATCGCGGTCTTCGGCAGGCCGTACGGGGCGAACGCCTCGTTGAACTTGCGCATCGACGAGGTGGTCACCGGCTCGCTGCCGTTGATCAGCCCGATCACGTTGGAGAGGTCGAGGGTCTCCCCCGCCTTGGGCAGGCCGCGCGCGGCGGCGTGCTCGAACGCGAAGTTCGGGGCGGCCGCGAACGTGCCGGCGCCGTCCGAGACGGCGGCCAGTTCGCGGATCCACCGGCCGGGCCGGGCCACGAACGCGCGCGGGCTCATGATGGTGATGTACTTGCCGCCGATCGCGGGCAGGATCACGGTGAGCAGACCCATGTCGTGGAACAGCGGAAGCCAGGTCACGCCGCGGGAGGTCTCGTTGAGCTCGATCGAGTCGGCCATCTGCACGACGTTGGTGAGCACGGACCGGTGGGTGATCTCCACGCCGGCCGGGACCCGGGTCGAGCCCGAGGTGTACTGCAGGTAGGCGATGTCGTCGGTCGCGATCTCCGGTCGTGTCCAGGTGTCGGCGACCGAATCCGGGATGGCGTCGACGGCGATGACCCGGGGGCGTTCCGCGGCCGGCAGCGGACGGAAGAACTGACGGACACCCGCGGCGGACGATGTCGCCGTCAGGATCGCGCTGGGCGTGCAGTCGCCGAGAACCGCGTGCAGGCGGTCGGTGTGGCCGGGCTCGTCCGGATCGAACAGCGGCACCGCGATGGCACCGGCGTAGATCGCAGCGAAGAACGAAACGACGTAGTCCAGGCCCTGGGGGGCGAGGATCGCGACACGGTCGCCCGGCTTGGTGACCTGCTGGAGGCGGGACGCGATCGCGCGCATCCGCACACCGAACTGCTGCCACGTCAGCTCGTGTACCTCTCCGTCGCGCTCGCGGGAGTAATCGATGTAGCGGTATGCGAGATCGTCGCCGTTGCCGTACGTGTGCTGCTCGAGGTGATCGAGCAGCGTGTTGCCCTCGGGCAGAACGATCCGACCGTTCTCATCGATGAACTCTTCGAAACCGACGCTCAATTCCTTCTCCCTGTCGAAGCGATCCCACAACCACCCGACATGGTTGCGCCCCGTTCATTACTTCGCGATTCGTTCGTTCGCGCTACACGGACAGTGGCACCTTCGCAGCTCCGTCGCATGCGAACGTGCAACCTGTCGGACCGATTCATCGGTCCGAGATCACGAATATGTTACAGATCCTCATTGCGTCATTCCCCCGCGAGCAGGGGAATCACCGGCGCGAACGCCTCCATCTGGGTCGGGAAGACGCCGACGTAGGACATGCCGGTCTTCGCGCGCACGGCACGAATCCGATCGGCGATCTCCTCGTGCGAACCGATTGCCAGATAGGGGGATTCGAGGATGTCGTCGACCGTCAGGCGGGTGTCGACCTGGATGTTCGGGGGAAATCCCTGGTCGAGTGCACCCAGCGCCATCTCCGCAGCCTGCTGCTTGTCGTCGGTGACGAGAATCATGGTGATAGTCCAGTTCAACTCGATGTCGGCGAAACGATCCCCGGCCGCCCGGCGGATCACTTCGACGCGCTCGATCGTGCTGTCCATCGTGATGCCGGACAGCAGCAATCTGCCGTCACTGTTCGTCGGTGGTGCCACCGAGATGATGTCGGCGTACCGGGCGGCGAGCGCGAGCATGCGCGGCCCGCCACCGCCCACCGCGATCGGCGGTCGCGGTCCCTGACGCGGCCGCGGGCTGCCCTTGAGTCCGTCGATGCGGTAGTGCTCGCCCTCGAACGTGCACTCCCGGCCGCGCAGCAGGACGTCGAGGATCTGCAGTGTCTCCTCGAGCTTCTCGATCCGCACGCCGGGACGGTCGTAGGCGATCCCGGCCTTGTCGAACTCTTCCTTCATCCAGCCCGCCCCGAGTCCGAGTTCGAGCCGGCCGCCGGAGAGCACATCGATGGTCGCGGCGTCCTTCGCGAGGATCGCGGGATGCCGGAACCCGTTCGCGAGCATGGCGGTGCCGATCCGGATCCTGTCGGTCGCCACAGCGAGGGCACCGAGCGCGGCGATGGGGCCGACCTGGTTCCCCAGGTGATCCGGAATCATGAAGCTGTCGTAGCCGAGTTCCTCGGCCCGCTGAGCGAGCTTGACGAACCGCCTGGCTCCGCCTTCCTCGGCGTTGCCCTCACCACCGGCGGCGAAGCGAAACTTCCGCGGCTGAAGTGCTGCGGAGCCGTCGGTGGCACTCATCGAACCTTCTCTCCAGTGTGCGGTGTCCGTGCGCCACGGCCCGGACACTCCGGACGCAGCCGATTGTCGAGTCTAAGTGCCGACGGTGGAGAGATTGTATCGGGTCGTGACCACCGACACTACCGTCCGGTAACCCCGCTGGTGGATCACTCTTCCGGCGGAGCCGGTGCGGCATCGATCTTCTCGGCCGCCCAGTCCACGACCCACTGCGTCGACGTGGTGCCGGCGTCGTCGACGACGAACGTGTTGTACATCGCGTGCACCGGATTGTTGTGGTACTCGAGCAGGCGCGGCGCACTCGCGAGCAGATTGCCCGGATTCAGGGCGTCCGGCGGTGCATCGCAGATGCCGTCGGTGGGCGCGCAGATCTGCACGGTCCGGTCGCCGAGTGCACCGAACCCGCCCGGCCGGGCACCGGTCATGGTGATACCCGGCAACTTCAGCCCGGCCAGCGACAACTCGGCTCCCACCCCCGCGACCGGCGGCCCGACGGTCGGGGCCGCATCGGGGTCGCGCCTGCCGTCGGCGATGAGGGCGACACCGAGCACACGATCCGCGGGAACCGGACCGTTCCCGGCCCCGATCTTCGCCGCGACGTCCCCGGCGATGACCGCGCCCTGGGAGAAGCCCGTCAGGATGTACGACGTGAGTGGGCACTCGGCGAAACGGCGGGTCAGAATGTCTTCCGTCGCCGCAGTACCGGCGGTACGGCTGTTGTTGTAGGACTGCTGACCGTCCGGCGGCAGCGCGATGGGATTCGAGAACTGCGCGACGTACGGCACCGTGTAGACATCCGCGCGCTGCGGATCGAACTGCTGCTGCAGCGGCCGAGTCACGTTCAGCATCAACGAATACGGATTGGCCGTGGGGTTGTACGGGTCGTCGCCGACCGCGGATTCCCACGTGCCGGGCACCGCGACAACCTGAACGTCGGGACACTCCGCGGGCTGCGACTGCGGCGGCTCCGGCGACGGCGGCACCGACGGGCCCGGCGCGGGCAGGCGCCCGGCCAGGATGTACCACAGCCCCAGCACGACGACCAGGACGAGAAGCGCAACGATCACGACGGCGACGCGTCCGCGCCTCTTGTTCGTCCTGGCCATCATGCTGTGAATCCCCTAGCTGCAGTAGGTCGAGCGGGCGGTGGCGATGTAGACGTCCGCGGTCTGCCCGGCCTGCTCCTCGGTGATCTCGACACCCGCGGCGACGGCGTCGCTGCCGACCAGCGCGGTGACGATCGTCTTGATCTCCTCGTCGGTGCCGCCCTGCGCGACCGCGCCGCAGATGTAGTTGGCGGTGTTGATCGCGCTGCTGCCGTCACCGGAGGGCTCCACGCCCTCGGCACGCAGCGCATCGAGGAACGCCGCGTCCCGCGCGTCGGCTGGAACCTCGGTCGGGCCGGGGAATCCCGGCGCGGTCTGGGGCTCGGCCGGCGGTGCGGTCGCGGCTTCGCCGGGGGTCGTCACGGGAGCGTCGGCCTCGGTCGACGCCGTTCCCGACGTCTCGGCACCCGTCGTCGCCGTCGCGGATGCCGAGGTGGACGCGGCCGCCGCGGACGTCGTCGTTGCCGAAGGGGTGCTCGTCGCGGTGGAATCGTCGCTTCCGCACGCGCCCAGTAGAGCGGCGGCGGTCAGTGCGGCGGCGCAGGCGCCGACCACACGGGTCGAGCGCGAACGGGTCCGTGCAGGCATGTGGTGGTGTCCTCGCATCCGGTGTCGTGAGCGAACGGTCTGGGGGCGAACAGTGTCGTCGGCCGGCCAACGGCCTGGGCCGGCACCGCCCCAGGCTACAGAGAGCGCCGGGGCGGTGACCGGAGCCGTGGCTCCGATCACCGCCCGACGATAGGCGCAGCCGACCGTGACGGTCGAGACCGGTCCTAGGGGCTCACCGTGGTGGCGTCACCGACGCGGGTGACGAACCCGCCCTGGAAGTTCTGCTGGACACCGCCCGCGATCGGGAACTCGTCGCTGATCGGGAAGCCCAGGCGGCCGTTCTCGTATCCGGCGTCCTTCCAGGCGTCGAAGATCGGGCCGTTGCGCACCGGCCAGGCGCCGGTCAGCGGACTCCAGTAGATGTTGCCGCCCTCGAACTCGTTGAAGCGGCCACCGTCCTTGACGGGGATCTCACCGGTCTTCGGGAAGCCGAGCCAGCCGTTCTCGTAACCCAGCTCGCCGTACTTGCCCATGATCATGCCCTGCACGGAGTGGGCGCCGGTGGGCTCGCTCCAGTACATCGCGCCGATCTCGAAGCCCTGGACGACACCCGGCTTGTTGGGCGTCGCGACCTCGTCGAGCACCGGATAGCCGAGTGGGCCACCCTCCCAGCCCTGCCGCGCCCATTCGTCGAGGATCGCACCGCGGATCGCGTGAGCCCCGGTCTGCGGGGTCCAGTAGATCGAGCCGTGCTGGAAGTGGTTGAACCGGCCGCGACCGTCGGGGGTGCCGTTCTCCCACGTCCTGGGGAAGCCGAGCGGGCCCGCCGGACCGCCGGCGCCCTGGTAGGCGCCGCCGATCGCGCCGGCGACCGGGAAGGTGCCCGCGTCGGACGCGAAGACCCGGCCGAACCGGAAGTCCTGTACCCGCCCACCCGCGACCTGGTACTCGGGCGTGACGCAGTCACCGAGCCACTGGTTGGCCGCGGCGGTGTCGCCGATCGTCCCGGCCGCCGAGCACGACGGCTTGTCCACCGGCACGCCGAGCGTGTTCGCCAGCTGAGGCCAGAGCTGATGCAGCTCGAACTCCCAGTACGGCCACGAGTGGGTGCCCGACGGGCGGTACACGACCTGAGCGGGGACACCGATCTTGTTGAGCTTGGTGGCGAACGCCTGCGAGGTCAGCCGCGACAGGATCTCGAGTCCCATGCCCGCATAGTTGGTGCTCACCCCGGGAACGCCCGAGGGCTGGTCGTACGGGCCGGTACTGCCGCTGCCGCTCGAGACGTACAGGCTCACGCCGCGCAGCTTCTCGGCGAGCAGATACGGATCGTGGGACTCCCAGATCTCGCTACCGGGCGGGCCCCACATGGCATCGACGTCGAATCCACCGGCATCCTGCATCGCATACCCGATTGCCTCGGGCATACCCAGGGTCGTCGTGGTGAGGATGCCCGACAGCGACGCCGCGAACTGGAAGAACCCGGGATTGCGCGCGGGCAGGAACATGGCGGCGGTGCCGCCCATGGACAGGCCCACGACCCCGCGGGTGCTCGTGGACCGCCAGTCCCGCTCGAGCACCTGGGGAAGTTCCTTGGTGAGGAACGTCTCCCACTTGTAGGTCTGCCCGTTGTTCTGGTCCACCCAGTCCGAGTAGAAGCTGGACTGCCCGCCGACGGGCAGCACGACGTTGACGTTCTTGTCCGCGAAGAACGACTCGGCGTCCGTCTCGAGGGTCCAGCCGTTCTCGTCGTCGCGGGCGCGCATGCCGTCGAGCATGTACACGACGGGGAAGGTCGCGTCGGGCCGGATGTTCCAGTCCCGCGCCAGCAGCAGCTGAACCTGGATCGGTGTCCCCATCGACGGGGAGTCGATCCACAGTGCGACACGGCGATCCGTCAGCCGGTCGACACGTTGGACGGTGATGCCCGAGGCCGGGGCCTGCGCGGTGGCAGGGCCGGTCAGGGCCGGTTCCGCGGATGCGACCGCGACGGTGGTCAGTCCCGCCGCAATCGGCGCGACCAGCGCCGCGGCGAGCGCGCCCAGGATGCGTCGTTTCACTCGGGGACCGCCGATCACTGTTCGCATGTGCATCGCTCACTTCCTGCGTTGCCGGGCCGTTCGCGGGAGCCGGGCCACTTCCGAAGGTCGTGTGCACACTTCGTATCCGGATTTGTGACCGCTCCGCGTTCGAAGGTCGCTTCCACTGCGTCCGAGGATCGTTTGTACACGGGAAAGCCCCCGGATCGGTGACGGCGCGCTGTGACGGGTGAGAAAATTGTTCACAACGGCACATGCCGCCCGGCCACCCCGTGCGGGGTGATCGGGCGGCATGGTGGCCGGCAGTGTGCGCCGGCGAGCGTCCGGCGTCAGTGCGCGTTCAGCGCATCCAGGATCTGCGGGCGAGCCTTCCAGAGCTGGTCCTCCCAGTACTTCCACGCGTGGGTGCCGCGGGCCGGGAAGTCGAACGAAGCATCGATGCCGAGCGTGGCCAGCTTGACCTGGAACGCGCGGGTCTGGACGAGGGACAGCGCCTCGAGGCCCATGGCGTTACCGGTGTTGTAGAAGCCGGTCAGGCCCTTTGGGTTGTCGTGCTGTCCGGGCAGGCCGCTGGCCGCCGAGATGTACAGCGACAGGCCCTCGAGCTTCGGCGCGAAGACGAACGGGTCGTTGCGCAGCCAGGCCGGGCTCCACGGCGGGCCCCACATCGAGTCGACGTTGTAGCGGCCGGCGTCGAGCATCGCGACACGGATCGCCTCACGCATGCCCGGTGCGGACAGGTTCAGGTAGCCCGACAGCGACGACGCGAACTTGAACTGGTCGCGGTGGTAGGCGGCCAGCGTCAGAGCGGCGGAACCACCCATCGACAGGCCCAGGATGCCGTTGTTGTTCGGCGAGACACCGCGCGTGGCGAGGTACTCGGGAAGCTGCTGGGTCAGGAAGGTCTCCCACTTGTAGGTGACGTCCTGGCCGTTGAGGTTGCTGGGCGAGTACCAGTCGGTGTAGAAGCTCGACTCACCGCCGACCGGCATGATGAGCGAGACGTTGTCGTTGGCGAACTGGGTGAGCGCGTTCGTCTCGAACGTCCAGGCGTTCGCGTCGTCCCGGGCACGCAGGCCGTCGAGCAGGTACAGCGCGGCGTCGCCACCACGGGCAGCCCACTGGATCTGCACCTTGATCGGGCCCATGTCGGAGTCGACGAAGACTTCCTCGAAGCCGCCGGCCGGCGCACTGTGAGCGATCGGAGCGGACTGCGCGGGGGCGGCCACCGCCGCGGTGGTTCCGGCGACACCGGCAGCGACCGGCAGCACGAGCGCGGCGGCAGCGGTGCCGAGCACCCGGCTGCGGAGGCGCTGCGACAACCTCGGGACTAAACGCATGAACAATGCTCACTTTCTCGATCTGCGGCGTCCGCCTACGCGTTCCCCGTCGGATTCCGGCGGTGGCGGCCGCGGAGCGGGCGCCACAAGTCACACTGCGGTCAAGACTGTAAATGACTACGGGAGCTCTGACAAACCCTCCGTCCCGCTGGTCACGGGACGAAAGCCGACACGAAGCTCCGGTCACACACCGTGGACCGTTATCGACTCGTTACGCGGCGTGATCCTATCGAGATCGGACTCGAAACCCAAGCGAACGATCTTGATGTGACCCGTGATTTCACCCGCGCGGCGGTGCCGCGAATTCAGCACCCGCGGCGGTGCCGCGAATTCAGCACCCGCGGCGGTGCCGCGAATTCAACCCCGCGGCGGTGCCGCGAATTCAACCCCGCGGCGGGGGCAGTTCGAGGCCGCAGCGTTCGATCTCGTACTTGGGCACCCGGTCGAAGCGGTAGCCCGCGTATTCGAACGCGTTGCGGAGGTTCCGCTTGAACAGTGGCCACGTCAGCTCCCCGCGCGACGAATCGAGCACCTCCTGCGTCTGCGGACACGTCAGAGCCACTTCGGCCTGCGCCACCCAGTCTTCGTCGAGGTACCCGGGCAGCCAGGGGTGCAGGTTCACCATCCCCGAATCCGCGACCACCCAGTCCGGGTACAGCACCTTGTCGTGCCCGATGCGGCCGTCCTCGAGCCGTTCGGTGTGCGCGGCCAGCGGGTAGGCCAGGCCCATCTGATCGATCACCCGCACATCGAGCGGCACGTTCATGCTCGTCATTCCCAGGTTGAGGAAGAAGACGGTGTGCCCGGCCCCGCCCGGCGGGATCGGTTCCGGCGGCGGCACGACGTCCCATGCGTCGAACGACGGGGTCGGCAACAGCAACCCGCCGTTCGGCGTGTTCCCGATCGCCTCGACCATCGCCCGCATCCGCGGATAGTCCAGGTAGTCCTCGGCGCGGATGGGATGCGCGTGCCCGGTGTTCAGGGCGTAGAAGGCGCGTTCGTCGACGATGCCGGACCGGCCGACGACCGCGCCCTCGGTCATGCCCGTCGTCCCGGCGGCGAACGCCGACCACACGACCGTGCCGAGCCACAGCGCGCCGATGGCACCGGCGATCGTCGTCGCGCGGCGCGGCTCACCGTGCTCGGGCAGGCGCAACGGCACCACCGCGACGGGAACGAGAAGGCAGAACAACGGCGGCAGCAGCACCCGGCCGTGCATGAAATCGCCACCGACGCGCAACGAGTACAGCGCGAGCAGCACACCGCTGCCCAGCGCGAACACGACCACGGCGGTGGGGCTGCGCAGCGCGCGCTGCCCTTGCCCGAGGAGGGTCCGCGCATCGGTGGATGCGATGCCGCGCACACGGTCGCGGACGGTCGCGCCGTCCGGATGCGTCGTCGTGAGCATCACGGCCGCCACGATCAGCAGGAGGAGCAGCGGGAACCACAGCAGGTACGGGCTGACGAGGTTGCCCAGGTATTCGAAGCCCTGTGCCCATTTGGCACCGCCCGCGTCCTTCGAGACGGCGGTGTTCGGGTAGGGAAGGCCGTAGTAGCCCATGCGCCAGATCTGGTAGGCCACCGGAACGGCACCCGCGACCACGACCATCGCCACCCGCCGGCGCCACGTCTGGTCGGCGGCGAGGAACAGCATCGCCAGCGCGACGGCTGCCAGGATCGCGAGTTCGGGCCGGACCAGAGGCCCGAGCCCGGCGACGAACGCCGTCCCGAGCACCGCGGTGGTGCCGGGCGTCTCGGTGGTCGCCCAGCGCATCATGAGCAGCCACACCAGTCCGATCCAGAAGATCACCAGGCAGCTTTCGAGGCCGGACGTCGCGAAATCACGCGCCGGCGGAACCGCGATGTAGACGAGCATGCCCGCGGGGAGCAGCAACAGCGTGCCGCCGGCGCCCCTCAGCCGCCAGCGGTAGAGCCTCGCGGTGCCGAACATCGCGACGACCACCGCCGCGGTCGACAGCACCAGCGCCAGTCCCAGCACGACGTACTCGAGCCGCGCCCCGGTCAACCAGCCGAACCCGTAGACCAGGTACGTCCACAGCGTCGACGTGTTGGCCTCCACGCGTTCCCCGATGTTGAACACCGGGCCGTTGCCGGCCAGCAGGTTGCGGACCGTGCGCAGCACGATCAGGCCGTCGTCTGCGATCCAGCGACGTTCCCACGCACCCCAGAACATGAGCACGCCGGTGACGACGACACCCGCGGCGAACACGCCTCGGGACAGCCCGGGAACTCCGGGAACGCGGTGGGCCGGTCGGCCCTGCCGCGCCGACGGGTCGACGTCCGCAGCGACGTCAGAAGAGGTAGACAGCACCACCGACCACCACGATCCACACGATCGCGAGCAACTGCAGAACCCGATCGCCGAGGGCGATCTCCTCCGGCTCCCCCGCCTCGCCGCCGTCGACGTCGACCGCGTACCGCAGGATCGCGACGACGAACGGGATCATCGAGATGGCGAACCAGTTCGACTCGGCCAGCATGTCGCGCTCGAACGCCCACAGGCCGTAGCAGATGACGACTGCGGTCGCCGAGAGCGTCCACACGAATCGCAGGTAGGTCTCGGTGTAGTACTCGAGCGATTTGCGGATCTTCGCGCCGGTCTTGTTGGCCAGGCGCAGTTCGGCGTACCGCTTACCGGCCGCCATGAACAGCGAACCGAACGCCATGATCAGCAGGAACCACTGGGACAGCGGGATCCCCGCCGCGACGCCACCGGCGATCGCGCGGATCAGGAACCCGGACGAGACGATGCAGATGTCGAGCACGGCCTGATGCTTGAGCCCGAAGCAGTACGCGAGCTGGATGCCGATGTACACGGCCATCACGACCGCGAGCTGCCAGTTCGCGAGGAACGAGAGTCCGATCGATCCGATCAGCAACACCGTGGCCAGGCCGAATGCCAGATTGACCGGGACGACGCCCGCGGCGATCGGCCGGAACCTCTTCGTCGGGTGCGCACGGTCGGCTTCGACGTCCATCGCGTCGTTGACCAGATAGATGCCCGAGGCCGCCATGCAGAAGACGACGAAGGCCAGCGCGACCGGGCCGAGGACGTCGAGGTCGGTGGCCGAACCCGCAGCGAGCGGCGCTGCGAGCACCAGCACGTTCTTGACCCACTGGCGGGGCCGCACGGCCTTGACGATGCCTGCGGGCAGGCTCTGTGGTGGCCCGGTGACGGTTGCCGGTTCCTCGCTCATCGTTCTCCAAACTTCTTTTCTGCCCGCACGACCGCAGCGGCCGAGGCCGCCCCGAGTGCTGCACCGGCCAGGACATCCGTCGGGTAGTGCACACCGAGGACCAGTCGGGACAGCAGCATCGGCGGGACGAGTACCGCGGGCAAGGGTAGCCCGGTCAGCCGGCCCAGCAGGACCGCGGCCGCGGTCGTGGAGGTGGCGTGCGAGGACGGAAAGCTCAACCGGCTCGGCGTCGACACGTTCACCGCGACCGTCGGGTCGTCGGGGCGCGGCCGCCGAACGACGCGCTTGACGGCGATCGACGCGGCGTGCGCTCCGATCGCTCCGACCGCGACGCCCGCCCACTGACGGCGTCGGCGACGGTCGACGAGTGCGCCGACTCCACCGATCGCGGCCCAGCCGAGGGCGTGCTCACCGAAGTGGGACATGCCGCGCGCGATCGCGATCGCCTGCGGGCGCGCACCGACCGTGGCCTGCACGGCCTGCAGGATCTGGATCTCCGCGTCGGTGCTCTTCCAGGCTTCGGTGGTCTTCCGGGCAGTGGCTCCGTCACTGCTCGACAGCGAAGACACGTTCCCACTCCTCCTTGCTCGTCAGGGCAGGAACCGCATCCTGGTACTGCTTCTTCAGCTCCGGGAACCGTCGTGCCAGCTCGCGCCGCAGCCGCAGCGCCTCGGACAACAGTGCCCCGGCCTGCGCGCGGTCGCGCTTACGGTAGACGACGCCGCGCCCGTCCGCGGTGGTGACGGTCACACCGTCCACCTGCGACAGCAGGAACCAGCGGGCATCGATCGTCGGCACGTTCAGCTGCGGCTGCTCGTGGTGGGCACCGGTGGCCGGGCGCAGGTTGTGCACCACGCCCTTCGCGAGCCGCGAGAGCTTCCCTATCGGTCCGCGCGGCTGCCCGACGGCACCGACATCGGCACCGGACGGCAACGGCAGCTCCGTCGACGACGGCAGCACCACCGCGTCGGGGAAGTTCCTGCGCAGCGCGTGCACCTGGCCGAGAGCCTTCGGAAGCAGGTCGAACAGGCCGTCCGGGCCCGCGAGGAAGTCCTCGATGGCCTTGTTCTGGATCGCAACGGTCGAGTACTCGAGGCACACGAGGTGCTTGATCGTCGCTTTGACCGTGTCGAGCACCAGCCCCCGGCCGTCGCCGGGCATGTGCAGCGCCGCGACGACGAGCCGGTTGCGCAGGTGGAAGTACGCCTGCCAGTCGATCGCGTCGTCCTTGTCGGACCACGCCATGTGCCAGATCGCGGCGCCGGGCATCGTCACCGTCGGGTAGCCGGCGGCGCGGGCACGCAGCCCGTACTCGGCGTCGTCCCACTTGATGAACAGGGGCAACGGCTGCCCGATCTGCTCCGCGACGACACGCGGGATCATGCACATCCACCAGCCGTTGAAGTCGACGTCGATGCGCCGGTGCAGCAACTTGGAGTTCTCCCGGTCGCGCAGCGGCTTGGTGGAGAAGTCGTGATCGTATTCGACGTTCGGGGCGGCCGACCACATGAAGACGGATCGGTTCACGACCTCGCCCATCGTGTGGAGGTGGCTGCGCTCCTGCAGGTTGAGCATCTGGCCGCCGACGAGCATCGGGGTCTTCGCGAACCGCGACAGGGCCAGTGCGCGCAGCACCGAGTCCGGCTCGATCTCGATGTCGTCGTCCATGAACAGGATGTACGGAGCGTCGGTCGTTGCGAGCGCCTCGTACATGATCCGGCTGTACCCGCCGGACCCGCCGAGGTTGGCCTGGTCGTGGATGACCAGCCGGTCACCGAACGGCGCGGCGGCCTCGGCGAAATCGTCCTGATCGCGGACCTTGCGGGTGCCCTGGTCGGGAATGATCACAGCGTCGACGACGTCCATGACCAGCGGGTCCGACGCGAGTGCCCGCAGCGCCTTCACGCAGTCGGCGGGCCGGTTGAAGGTCGGGATACCGACCGCGACGGAGGCCCTGCCGGGGGCCTCGACCGGCGCGTACCAGCCGGCTGCGACGAGCGTGACCTCGGTGTCGGTGGTGATGTCGAACCAGATCCAGCCGCCGTCCTCGAACGGACCGAGATCGGTGTCGAGTTCGACGACGGTGGTCGCGTCACCGGCGGCCGTGAACTCCCGGCCCTGCACGTGGATGCGGCTCGAGTCGGCCTTGCTCCGGTAGATGTCGACGCGGCCGTGCCCGGACAGCTCGAGGCGCAGCACGACGGAGTCGAGCGTGCTCCAGCGCCGCCAGTAGCTTGCGGGGAACGCGTTGAAGTAGGTGCACAGCGAGACCTCGGACTCCGCGCCGATGCTCAGCGTCGTGCGGGTCTGGGCGTGCGCGCGCCGGGCGTTGGTCGGCGACTCCTCCAGGTAGAGGGTGCGCACGTCGAGCGGCTCACCGGGCCGCGGCAGGATGATGCGCTGCAGCAGCGACTTGCCGAGCGGCGCCGCGCTGTCCGGGTTCACGGTGTTCTCCTCGAGTTCCCCCACGCTCACGATGCGTCCCCCGATACTGGGACACCGGATTCGAAGAACGGCACGAGGGTGTTGTCGAACATGCTCAGCGCGCTGGCGATCGCCATGTGCATGTCCAGGTACTGGTAGGTGCCCAGGCGGCCACCGAACAGCACGTGGTTCTCCGCCGCTTCGCGCTTGGCGCGGTCGCGGTAGGCGGTGAGCTTCTCGCGATCCTCCGGCGTGTTGATCGGGTAGTACGGCTCGTCGTCGTCGCCGGCGGCACGCGAGAACTCGCGCATGATCACCGTCTTGTCCGCCGGGTACGTGTCGCGCTCCGGGTGGAAGTGCCGGAACTCGTGGATGCGGGTGTAGGGGACGTCCGCGTCGTTGTAGTTCATGACCGGCGTGCCCTGGAAATCACCGGTGGGCAGCACCTCGGTCTCGAAGTCCAGGGTGCGCCAGCCGAGCTTGCCCTCGGCGTAGTCGAAGTAACGGTCCAGCGGGCCGGTGTAGACGACGGGCGCGTCCGGGCTGGCCGCGCGGATCTCGTCGCGCACCTCGAACCAGTCGGTGTTCAGCCGGACGTCGATCTTGTCGTCCTTCGCCATGTTCTCGAGCCACGCGGTGTAGCCCTCGACGGGCAGACCCTCGTAGGTGTCGTTGAAGTAGCGGTTGTCGAACGTGTACCGGACCGGGAGCCGGGTGATGTTGCCGGCGGGCAACTCCTTCGGATCCGTCTGCCACTGCTTGGCGGTGTACGCCTTCACGAACGCCTCGTAGAGCGGGCGACCGATCAGGGAGATGGCCTTCTCCTCGAAGTTCCGGGCGTCCTTGCCGTCGATCTCGGCGGCCTGCTCCTTGATCAGGGCGCGGGCCTCGTCCGGGGTGAAGTACCTGCCGAAGAACTGCGACACCAGGCCCAGGCCCATCGGGAACTGGTAGGCCTGGCCGTCGTGCATCGCGAACACGCGGTGCTGGTACCCGGTGAAGTCGGTGAAGAGGTTGACGTAGTCCCACACCCGCTTGTTCGACGTGTGGAACAGGTGGGCGCCGTACTTGTGGACCTCGATACCCGTTTCCGGCTCGGGTTCGGAGTAGGCGTTGCCACCGAGATGATGACGGCGTTCGACGACCAGAACGCGCTTTCCGAGCTGCGTTGCGGCGCGCTCGGCGATCGTCAGTCCGAAAAATCCGGATCCGACGACGACGAGGTCGTAGTCACCGGTGGAGGGCTGGGGCGCTGATGCAGCAGTCACGGAAGACCAGGGTAGGCGACCGCCGCGGCCGTGCGTGTTTCCGGTAGCAGGAGCTACCGGAAACACGCACGTCAGGCGAGCAGAGCACGCAGCGCAGCGCGCACGAATTCGGCACCTGCGGTGCCGCCGTAGTTCGCCGCGAACCGCTCGTCGGCGACGTACATGTCGGCCAGTCCCAGCACGTAACCCCGATCGGGTTCGGGGTTGCCGTAGCCGGGGGTCCCGGGGATCGAACCCAGCCACTCGACGTGCCGTCGGGCGAGTTCGAGACCGCGGTCGCCGGCGGGGTCGAGACCCGCCTGCGCCGCCGCCGTCCAGTCCGCCCCGAGCCGTTCGGCGACCGTCTTCCAGTCGCGGCGCTGTTCGTCCGTCATGTCCCGCCACCAGCGGTCGCTGCTCTCGTAGGCGTCGCGGCCCCACCGGTCGATCACCTCGTCGCGGTACTGCGTGTGGTCGAACCCGTCGAACACTTCCTCGGCCATCAGTTCCTCACCTGCTTCCGTCTTGCGGATGGTCGTGCGCACCGCCTCGATGCGGCGGCTCAGTCGGCGCTGCTCGTGTTCGAGCAACTCGAGGTGGGTGCGCAACGCGCCGGTGGTGTCGGCCTGCCCGGCGACGACTTCGCGGATCGCGGGCAGTCCGAGTCCGAGTTCCCGCAGGAGCAGGATCCGTTGCAGCAGTACCAGGGCGTCGCGGTCGTAGAAGCGCATCCCGTTCGCCCCCGTCCGGCTCGGGTGGAGCACGCCCACGTCGCCGTAGTGCCGGAGGGTCCGGCTGGTGGTCCCGGCCGCGCGGGCCAGTTCCTGGATGGACCATTCACGCTGTGCCACGGCGTTCCCTTCCTCGTGGCATCCAGCGTGCATCTTGACGCTGCGTCAATGTCAAGGGACGAAAAAGCGGCCGCCGTCGAGTCGAACCCGACGGCGGCCGCTCCACCTTCCGTGTCTATTCGGCGCTACCGGTCCCCGGCAGCCACTCCCGCAGGATGGATGCGTCGAACACCTGGGCACCGAATTCCGGGGTCCACAGGATGACCCCGTTGGTGAACACCTGGAACTTGCCGCGCTCGTCGGGCAGCATCAGTTCGGGTCCGACGGGCGAGCCGAGTTCGCTCGCGACCCCGCCGAGTTCGTTGTACTTCTCCTGGATGGCGGGGCTCTGGTCGGTTCCGAACGGGGTGATGGCGACCTCCGGGCCCGTCTCGGGCGCAGGGGTGCTCGGCGGAACGGCCGACTCCGCGCCCTCGTTCACGGTGAACCAGTCGGATCGCAGCCCCAGCTTGGCGCGGGCCTCGGCGCCCGTGGTCTCGATGGAGCGGTCGGCTCCGACCACCCGGACCCGGGTGACGCGGCCCCCGTCGGCACCGAGATTGTTGCGGGTCAGCACCTCGAAGTTCTGCAGTTCGCCGACCCCGAACGCGTTCCCGATCTCACCGGCGGTCAACGTCTTCGCCCACTGCTGGTTCGGTGCCACCTTGTCACCGAGGTCCTCGACGGACGGGAAGTCGCCGCCCGCGCTGTACCCGCCGGTCGACGCGGAGAATTCGGTGCGCACGACCTGGCCGTCCCGCAGCAGCACCATCCCGCGGGTGGTGCGCACGGCGTCGTCGGTGCGCGGGTCCTCCTTGGCCGAACCGCCGTACACCTGGCAGCTCTGCGTGTCGCACGTCTGCCACTTCTCGTGGCGCTGCTCGGCGAGCGCGTAGGAGCGTGCGGCGATGGCCTGGGCGCGCAGGGCTTCGGCGCCACCGGTGTCGGCCCAGCCGGGCAGCGACTCGACCGGAACGACGGCGCGCAGGTAGTCCTCGACGGACAGGCGGTTGACGGTGCGGGCGGCGTTGCCGTCGAGCACCACGCCGATGGCACCGCGGTAGGCCGTGCCGTCGGCGCACAGCTTCAGGTGCTCGTTCGCGGGCCGGTCCTCACCGAGATCGACGGGGTCCACCCAGGGCAGGTCGGCGCGGCCCTGCCAGCGGACCTCACCCGAGCAGCCGGCGGTCACGACGACGTCGGCGCCGCCGTCCGCGGTGGGCGTCAGATGCGCGGCGTCGCCGGCACCGACCTGCTGACCTGCGACGACGAGCCCGGCGTCGGAATACACGGCGAGGGGCACGTCGTCCTGGGACACGAGCCGCACGGCGATCGGCGAGACGTCGACGGTGCCGAGCGAGGTGCCGCCGTAGTAGTGCCCGACGATCCTTTCGGCGGTCCAGCCCTCCTGTGCGTATCCGTACGCGCCCCACTGACCCATGCCGCGGCCGTGGCCGTGTCCGTACCCGCTGAACGTGAAGGGGGTGTCGGCGGCGACGGCCTGTTCGACCGCGGGTGCGCCGGACCGCACGTGTGCGATGCCGCCGACCGTGGCCCCGATCAGCAGGGCGGGCGCGAGACCGAGCGTCGCCGCCCGGGCGACCGCGGGCTTCCAGCCGGCGCGGAACGGCCGGCCGACGATGATGCGGCTCCTGCGGATTCGTCCCCTGCGTCGGTTCGGCTGTCGTGACATGCGCTGCGCTCCCTCGTTGTCGCACTCCGGGGTGCCGCGCGAACGAACAGTTCGCACGATCGGACATTCGAGACCAATCCTCAAGCTCAGGTTGAGGCTTAAGGTTTACTGCGACTAGTGTGGCAAGAGTGACTGGACAAGGCAACAACAGACACACCAGTCACATGAGAATCACAAGTTGCACAAATATGAGGCCGATTCGCCACGCGGATCGGGTTCGTGACGGAGTATTCGGTCCGTTGAGACCCGCCCGGAGCAGCTGACAGAAGAAACACCGAACACTGGAACGCCGACACACTTAGGGGAGAAGCAACAGTGCCGCATCGCCGCCCAAAGCCGTCGATCGTCCTGGGTGCCGTCGCAGCCCTGGCTGTCGCCACTCCGTTCGCCGTGTCCGGCATGACGAACGGAACGTCCGACGTCCGCGCCGCGAACGAAACCACGGATGCGATCGCCGCGATCGCACCACAGATCGCCGAGGTCGTTCTCGCGAACGCACCCGACGTCGTCATTCCGCTTCAGGATCTGACCGGCCTCAACCTTCCGGACCTCAGCGTCAAGGAACTCGTCGAAGGCCTGCCCGCTGTCACACCGGCACCGAACCCGGACGCCACGGGACTCGTCGATCGAATCGGTGCCACCGTCAAGGAGATCAGCGGCGACAACCCGTTCAGCATGGTCGCGCTGGCCGCCCGCGACGTGGCCGCGACCGACGCGCTGATCCGCTCCCAGCACGAGGACGGCACCTGGAGCCCGTGGACGAAGACCGACCCGATCGAGTCGAGCCGGACGGACACCGCCTCCGACACCCGCGGCGGTACCGAGCCGATCTATGTCGGCCTCACGCGCGCGGTGCAGGTGCTGCTCACGCCGCGTCCCGGACCCGAACCCACGCTCGCCGGCGCCGAGGCGCCTGCGCCTGCTCCCGCCGAAGCGCCCGCGCCCGTCCCGGCCGAGGGCCCCGTGCCCGCCGAGGCTCCTGTGGCTGCTCCGCAGGGCCCGGCCCCCGACCTCGGGTACGTCCCGGCGTCGTCGTCACGCCCGCTGCGCGCGCAGGAACCCGCCGCCGCACTCGCCGACGACGTCACCGCGGTGCTCATCAACCCGGGCAGCGGCCCGAGCGACGCGCATCTCTCGGACGTCGCCTCGCCCATCGGCGGGAACGGACCGAAGGTCATCACCCGCGCCCAGTGGGGCGCCGACGAGTCGCTGCGCTGCGACGAGCCCACCTACGACGACTCCCTCGGTGGCGCCACCGTGCATCACACGGCCGGCAGCAACGACTACTCGAAGGCCGAGTCCGCCGAGATCGTCCGCGCCATCTACGCGTACCACGCCCAGACCCTCGGCTGGTGCGATGTGGGCTACAACGTGCTCGTCGACCAGTACGGCCAGATCTTCGAAGGCCGCGCCGGCGGTCTCGACCGTCCCGTCCAGGGCGCGCACGCCGGTGGCTTCAACGAGAACACCGTGGGCATCGCCATGATGGGTGACTACTCCAGCCTGACGCCGCCGCAGGTGACACTCGACGCGGTCGGCAAGTTCCTGGGGTGGCGGCTCGCGAAGGCCGGTCTGAATCCCAAGGGCCACACGACCATGTACTCGGAGGGCACCTCGTTCACGCCGTACCCGCAGGGCGCGGCCGTCGATCTGCCGATCATCTTCGCGCACCGCGACGTCGGCAACACCAGTTGTCCGGGCGACGCCGGATACGCCCAGATGAACAAGATCCGCGACATCGCCGCGGCCGCGGCGGCCGGTGCCGGTCCGTCGCTGCCCGACCCCTCGCTGCTCACGAGCGACGGCTCGAGCCCGGTCCCGCCGAACTCCGCCGGAGCTCCGTCCACCGGATCCGCGGAGAACGCTCAGGGCCTGGTCACGGAGTTGCTGCGACTGACCGACAACTCCCCGCTCGCCCAGAAGTGGATCGCCGAGGGCGGCGACGTCGGACGGCTGGGCGCCGCACTGTCGGGCATCCTGCAGTCGAAGTCCGGATTCCAGCACGCCCAGTTCGTCAACGGGGCGATCTACACCTCCCCGAACGGCGGGGTGTGGACGGTTCTCGGCGAGATCTACAAGGCGTGGCAGGCGTTCGGGCTCGACGAGGGCGAGCTGGGCCTGCCGACCAGCGACGAGTACCGGGTACCCGACGGCTGGCGATCGGACTTCGAGTTCGGGTCGCTGATCTTCAACGAGGTCACCGGCGCGGTCACGAAGGTGCTGCGGGCCTACAACGACGCCTACGAGGAGTCGCTGCGGACCGCTCCCCCGACCGAGGCCGCATCGGCGGACGCAGCACCCGCCCCGGCACCGGCACCCGAAGCAGCACCGGCACCCGAGGCAGCTCCGGCACCCGCTCCCTGAGCGAAGCTCACGGCCGCCACCAGCGCTCGAGGACACGGGCAACCCCGTCCTCGGCGTTGGTGGCGGTCACTTCGTCTGCGGCGGCCTTCGCGTCGGGATGCGCGTTCTCCACGGCCACACCGTGCCGGGCCATCGACAGCATGGGAATGTCGTTGGGCATGTCCCCGAACGCCACGAGCCCGTCGGCGGCGACCCCGAGCAGGCGGGCCGCCTCACGCAGGCCGGCCGCCTTGGTCACGCCTGCCGCCGAGATCTCGATCAGGCCGTTGTCGGTCGAATAGGTCAGGTCGACCCGGCCGGCGAGGGCCGGGACGAGCGCCTCGGCCATCTCCCGGCTCGACGCCCCCGACATCCGGATCAGCAGTTTGACGGCCGGCTCGGCGACCACCTCGTGCTCGGCCAGTTCGGTGTTGTCGGGATTGAGCCACGCGTGCTCGTAACCGGGAGCACTGACGAACTGCGGGCTCGCCGCGTCGTGGGCGCTCGCCGCGACCCGCTCGGCGGCCAGCCCGGCCCCGGGCAGCGCCGTTTGCGCGACATCCGCGATCCACGCCATCTCCTCGGCCGACAGCAGCGTCGTGTGGAGGATGCGGTCGGTCGCGCTGTCGTAGATCACCGCGCCGTTCGCGCACACGGCGAGCGGGGCGTACCCGAGTTCCTCGACGACCGGCGGAATCCATCGCGGCGGCCGGCCCGTGGCCAGCACGAACGGCGTCCCCGATTCGACGACCGCGTGCACCGCGGCACGAGTCCGTTCGGACACGCGGTTGGTGTCGTCGATCAGGGTGCCGTCGACATCGGTTGCGACGAGGCTCGGAACGTGTGCACTCACCCGGCTATTGTCCCGGAGCGCCCGGGTCGGCTGCGCGTCCCTCGCGTTCGGCGCGTTCGCGTTCCTTGCGGGCGCGACGTTCCGCGGCGACGCGCGCGTCCTCGGCGTCGGCCGCCTCGCGGCTGGGTGCCGACCCGCCGAGTCGCTGCGGGACCCAGTAGGCGCCCGCCTCGTGCCGGTAGCCCTGCTGCACCTCGTGCAGCATCGTCTCCATCACCGCGTGCAACTCCGCGGTGGTCTCCGCGGTCGCTTCGGTCGGTGTGATGGGGGCACCGACCTTGATGACGATCGGCGTGTTCGTCCGGCCGAGGCGCTTGGGATGGCCCTTTGTCCACACCCGCTGCGAACCCCAGATCACCATCGGCACGATGGGGACGCCCGCCTCGAGTGCCATACGCGCCGCACCGGACCGGAACTCCTTGAGTTCGAAGCTGCGGCTGATCGTCTCCTCGGGGAACACACCGACGAGTTCACCGGCGCGGAGCGCCTCGACGGCACGCCGGTAGGAGTCGCCGGCGGCGCCGCGGTCCACGGGGATGTGCTTCATCGCGCGCATCATCGGCCCGGAGATCTTGTTGTCGAAGACCTCCTTCTTCGCCATGAAACGGATGTACCGCTTGGTGGCGCGCGCCGGAATGCCCGCGTAGGTGAAGTCCATGTACCCGGTGTGGTTCATCGCGATGACTGCGCCGCCGGTCGCCGGGATGTGCTCCTCACCGGTGATCGTGAACTTCAGGCCCTGCGCAGCGAAGAGGGTGCGTGCCACGCCGATGATGGTCCGGTAGAAGGGTTCCACGACGGCTAGCGTAGCCGGAGCCACGGAAACTGCACCGATCACAATTTCGTCAGGGGTGTCCCCATTGCTCGTCGTCTCCCGAAAGTCCCGTCTGCTCGCGTTCGCCGGCGCGGCCGTCGTCACCGTCGCGGTCGCCGGTTGTGCGGGTGACGGACAATCCGGCCTGCCGACCGAGATTCCCGAACCGCCCGCGACCGCCGAGACCACCCCCGAGACCGCCGAGCCCGCCACGACCTCGGCCGTGCCGGCGGTGGCGATCGGCGAGGTTCCCGGCAGTCCGGAGGCGGCCGGCGCGCTGCGGGCGTGGGCGACCGACCTCGTCGCCGGCGCGGACGTCGCGTCGCGCTGCTGGACGGTCGACCCCGGGCACGCCCGCGACATGTACACGGACGTCGATGCGATCACCGCGGCGATCGCACAGCCCGGCCGCGACGGTCGATACACGGTGTTCTGGACCACGGACGACATCCGCGTGTCGGTGCTGCGCAGCGAGATCGCCTCCGGCTACGCGTGCCCGTACGTGAGCGCACCGGACGACGACGTCTTCACCGGCACCGACGCGATCCACAACGTCGTGCGTGCGCTCGACCGCGCCACCGGCAACCCGGTCGACGCCGGCGACAACGAACAGCGGTATCCGCTGGTGTGCGACGGGCGGGAGACCTGGGATCCGTACGGGACGGGAGTGCCCGGGGTGCCGCCGCTGGCGTCCGAGCCGGACGTGTTCGCCGAGGTCACGTCGTTCGATGCGGAAGCGGCGACGTTCTGGGCGATGAGCGACGAGTACGCGGCCGTGACCGTGCCCGTGGTGGAGGCCGGGACGGCCCGCGATCTCGAGGTGCTCGTCACAACCGGAGCGAACGGATACTGCCTGGGCGAAGTGAGCTGAACCGCGCCGCCTACCCTGGAGGTCACGTCGGTCGCCAGTTCAGGAGGGCAACGAAGTGCAGATCACCAGCGTCGGACACGCAGGGTTCCACATCCGGACCGAGGCGGGATCGATCCTGTGCGACCCGTGGGTCAACCCCGCGTACTTCGCATCGTGGGTGCCGTTCCCGGACAACACCCAACTCGACTGGGATACCCTCGGCGACGTCGACTACCTGTACGTTTCGCATCTGCACAAGGACCATTTCGACCCCGGGACCCTGCGCGAGCACGTCAGCAAGGACGCGACGGTGCTGCTGCCGGACTATCCGGTGCCGGACCTGAAGCGTGAGCTCGAAGCCCTCGGCTTCACGAAGTTCTTCGAGACCACCGACTCGGTCAAACATCGGATCTCGGGAGCCGGCATCGAGATCGCCCCGCAGGCTCCGCTCCCGACCGGCAGTCTCGACGTCATGATCATCGCGCTGCGCGCGCCCGCCGACGGCCCGATCGGCGACTCCGGTCTCGTGGTGTCCGACGGCACGACGACCGTGTTCAACATGAACGACGCCCGGCCCATCGACATGGATCCGATGCTCGACGCGTTCGGGCACATCGACATCCACCTGTTGCAGTACTCGGGCGCCATCTGGTACCCGATGGTCTACGACATCCCCGCCGGCACGAAGCGCAACTTCGGCAAGCAGAAGCGCCAGCGCGGCATGGACCGCTGCCGCTCCTACATCGAGCAGGTCGGAGCGACGTGGATCGTCCCGTCGGCGGGCCCGCCGGTGTTCCTCGACGACGACCTGCGCGACCTCAACGACGATCACGGCGACGTCGGCAACATCTTCCCCGACCAGCAGGTGTTCCTCGAGCAGCTGCGGATCCACGGTCGCGACGGTGGCCTGCTGATGATCCCGGGTTCGGTCGTGGACCTGTCGGGCAGCGAGCAGATGACGCTCACGCACCCGGTCGCGGACGAGCAGGTCGAGCGGATCTTCACGGACAAGGCCGCGTACATCGAGGAGATGGCTCAGCGCTTCGCGCCGATCATCGCGGCCGAGAAGGCGACGTGGGCGCCGGCCGAGGGCGAACCGCTGATCGGCGCGCTCAGGGCGAAGTTCGAACCGATCATGGCGCAGTCCGATCTGATCTGCGACGGCATCGGCTACCCCGTCGGGCTCGTGATGGGTGACGAGACCGTCGTGCTCGACTTCCCGAAGCGGGTCGTCCGCGAACCGATCGAGGGCGAGGGCAAGTACCGCTACGGGTTCCGCATCGCCCCGGAGCTGGTGCGCACGGTGCTGCGCGACGACGAGCCGGACTGGGTCAACACGATCTTCCTGTCCACCCGGTTCACGGCGTGGCGTGTCGGCGGCTACAACGAGTTCCTCTACACGTTCTTCAAGTGCCTCACCGACGAGCGCATCGCGTACGCGGACGGCTGGTTCGCCGAGGCACACGACGATTCGGCGTCCGTCGAGATCGGCGGCTACGAGGTCCAGCGCCGCTGCCCGCACCTGAAGGCCGATCTGTCGAAGTTCGGTGTCGTCGACGGCACGACCCTGACCTGCAACCTCCACGGCTGGCAGTGGGATCTCGAGAGCGGCCGCTGCAAGACGTCGAAGGGCCACGAGCTGCGCAGCGCCAAGCTCTGATTCCCCTCCCCTCCCC
>NZ_LRRH01000103.1 GCF_001646785.1 Rhodococcus phenolicus | reverse complement strand
CGCCGCCTCACCAGGGCTTCTCCGTGTGCAGTTCGCTATGTCTCTGCTTGGATCTCCCGGTCTCGCGAACCAGCCGAGATGACGATCCCAGTCACTGTTTGATGTCCCGCCCGACTCCGTGACCGAGTCGAACGGTAGAGCTCCCTAGTCGATGCCAGGATCCGGGTCGGGAGCGAACCCGGGCTGACAGAGACGCTATCGCTGATCAGGCAGCGAGGGCGTACTCGCGCTGAGTGGACTCGGCGCTTAATTGGTTGCAATGACGCTTACGGTGGTCTCTTGCCTGCACCGACACGCTTCCCCTGGTTGAACGTACGCAGTCGAAACCGTTCAGCCCCGTACGTACCTGCGACTCTCGCAGGACTACCCACTGTAACGTCCGATCCGGGTGCTGTCATTCCCATTTTCCGGCGCGTGCACATGACGCGTCTCACATCGGGCGGGAAGCCGGGGTGGACGCAGCGTCGGTCGCCCCCGGCTCCCCGCCGGCCTCGACCACATGGGTACGGATTCGGCAATGGTGTTTGCTGTACCGGCAATCAGGCGGCATGCTGGTCACATGGATCTCACCGCGCGCCTGGCCGCGATCGGACCGCGCCTGAAAGCCCTGCGTCAGGACCGGGACATCACATTGCAGGATCTGTCCGAGGACACCGGCATCTCGGTGAGCACCCTGTCCCGGCTCGAATCGGGACTCAGACGAGCAACGCTGGACCTGCTGCTCCCCGTCGCCGCGGCCTACCGCGTCACACTCGACGAACTGGTCGGACCGGAGATCGGGGATCCGCGCGTGACAGCGCGGCCGCGGACCGTCGGATCGCAGACGATCATCCCGCTGACCCGTCAACCCGGGAATCTGCAGGCCTACAAGATGATCCTCGCGCCCGACACGGCACTCCCCGAGCCGCGCAGCCACGAGGGTTTCGAGTGGTTCTACGTGCTCTCGGGTCGCCTGCGGCTGATCCTCGGCGACCGGGAGCTCACCATGACGGCCGGGGAGGCCGCCGAGTTCGACACCCGCATCCCACACTGGATGGGGCCGGCCGACGACCGGCCCGTCGAACTGCTCACCCTGTTCGGCAAGCAGGGCGAACGCATCCATCTGCGTGCCAGCAGCCGCGGCGCGGGCTCGCAGCGGAGTTAGCTCGCAGCGACGTCAGGCCGCGACGGTGATCATCGCGACCGCCGCGACGGCCAGCACCATGCCGATCCGCCGGTCGGAGCCGACGTGCTCGCCGAGCACCGTCGTGGCAAGCAGCACCGTCGCGGCAGGATAGAGCGCGCCGATCACGCTGACCAGCGACAGCATGCCGTGCTGGAACGCGAACATGAGCGCGGCGTTGGCGACGACGTCGAGTACCGCCACCCCGGCGATGAACGGCCACAGCTGCCGGGGCGGACGCACGAGCATCCCGGTCCCCAATGCGACCGCGCCGACCACGAGCGAGGCCGTCAGCCGCGACGCCGCCAGCGGCCACAGCCCGGTTCCGTCCGGCACCTTGTGCATCGCCACGAACATCAACGCGAAGGCGACACCGGACGCGACCGTCAGCCACGCCACCCGGGCGGTGAACCGCGGGTGCCCGCCCCCCGCCACGTTTTCATCGGATTCGCGGCTGACCAGCACCACGGCGATCAGCGCCAGCGCGATCCCGACGTAGGCGAGCGGTCCGGGCCGCTCCCCCAGCGCGAACCCGACGAGCACCGGGATACCGGCGACGAGCAGGGCGGTCACCGGTGACACCACGGACATCGGACCCTCGGCGAGAGCCTGGTAGAACCACCAGATCGCGACGCCACCGGCGACCCCGGCGGCCGCACCCCACGCCAGGGACGACCCGGTGATCTGCCCGCCTGCCAGCGGTGCGACGGCGAGCACGAGCAGCAGCGACAGCGGATACGACGCGATCACGAATCGGAGCGCCGCGACGCGACGGGACGCCACCCCTCCGACGAAGTCGCTGACGCCGTAGCCGACCGCGGCGACCAGCGCGAGGACGACTGCGGTCAGCGGCTCATGCCCTTCACCCGCCGGCCCAGTTCCCGGGTGACTTCGCGTTCGGCGGTGCGGCGCGCGATGTCCTGGCGCTTGTCGTAGTCCTGCTTGCCCTTCGCGAGCGCCAGTTCCACCTTGACCTTGCCGTCGGAGAAATACATCGACAGCGGGACCAGCGTCTGGTTGCCCTCACGGGACTTGCCGACGAGCGCGTCGATCTCCCGGCGATGCAGCAGCAACTTGCGGGTGCGTCGCGGCGAGTGGTTGGTCCACGTGCCGTGGCCGTACTCGGGTATGTGCAGTCCGCGCAGCCAGACCTCGCCGTCGTCGACGGTCGCGAACGCGTCGACGAGCGACGCCTTGCTCTCGCGCAGGCTCTTGACCTCGGTGCCGACGAGGGCGATGCCGGCCTCGTAGGTGTCGAGGATGGTGTAGTTGTGGCGTGCCTTGCGGTTGGTCGCGATGACCTTCCGGCCCTTCTCCTTCACGTGCAGGCCTTTCCGGTCCACGATCGATCGAACAGAACACTGTCCAGCATAGGAACTCCGGCAAACCGTTATTCGCGCACGTACAGGCGCAGCGTGGCGTACGCGGTGATCGCGGCCATTCCGACACCGACGATGACGAGGATCGGCGAGACCAGCAGCACGTCGCTGGTGGTGATGCGGGCGACGATGTTCGCGTCGTACACGTCGGCGAGCACGTCGTCGATGAACGCGCTCTTCGCGGTGAACAGCGCCGCGATCGCCAGGGCCGCGCCGATCACCGCGGCGACGACCGCCTCGAGCAGGAACGGCAGCTGGGTATACCAGCGGGTCGCGCCGACCAGGCGCATGATGCCGACCTCGGTGCGGCGGGTGAAGGCCGCGATCTGCACCATGTTGGCGATGAGCAGGATCGCGGCGACGGCCTGCACGACCGCGATCGCGAACGCCGCGTTGCGGACCCCGGACAGCACGCTGAACAGCCGCTCGACCAGATCCTTCTGGTTCAGCACGCTCTCCACACCCGGCCGGGAGCCGAACTCGTCCTGGATGACCCCGAACCGGTCCGGGTCCGACAGCTTGACCTTGAACGACGCAGGGAAGCTGTCGGCGCTCACCAGTTCGGCGAGCTCCGGCTGGTCCTTGAAGACACGTTCGGTCGCGTCGGCAACGGCGTCCTCACGGTTGAGGTACTGCACCGACACCACCGACGGCGTGTTCTCGAGGTCGGCACGCAGGGTGCGGCAGATGTCCTGCTCGCAGTCGGGATCGAGCGTCGAGATGTCGTCGGTGAGGAACAACTGCACTTCCACCCGGTCGAGGAAGATGCGCTGGGTCTTGTCCGCCATCTGGACGACGAGCAGACCGGCACCGAACAGGCCGAGGGAGATCGCGGTGGTCAGGATCATCGCGATGGTCATGGTGAGGTTGCGGCGCAGGCCGGTGACGACCTCGCTGAACAGGAAGCTTGCTCGCATCGGGTGGGAAGTCCTTCGGTTGCCGGGCGGTCGAGAGCTGGGGGCCGGTGCCGGCTAGCGGCCGACGCCGTACACGCCGCGCGCTTCGTCGCGGACCACCCGGCCGAGGTCGAGTTCGACGACGCGCCGGCGCATGGAGTCGACGATGTGGTGGTCGTGGGTGGCCATGAGGACCGTGGTGCCGGTGCGGTTGATCCGTTCGAGCAGCATCATGATGTCCTGGCTGGTCTCGGGATCCAGGTTGCCGGTCGGCTCGTCGGCCATGAGTACCAGCGGCCGGTTCACGAAGGCCCGTGCGATCGCGACGCGCTGTTGCTCGCCGCCGGACAGTTCCCCGGGCAGCCGGTCCGCCTTGCCGGACAGTCCGACGAGGTCGAGCACCTCGGGCACCGTACGTTCGATGATCGCGCGTGGTTTGCCGATCACCTCGAGCGCGAAGGCGACGTTCTCGGCGACCGTCTTCTGCTGCAACAGCCGGAAGTCCTGGAAGACGCAGCCGAGGGATTGCCGCAGCTTCGGCACACGCCGCCCGGAGAGCTTGTTGACGTGGAAGTCGGCGACGTGGACATCGCCCCCTGTCGGGGTCTCCTCACGCAGCAGCAGCCGCAGGAACGTCGACTTGCCGGAGCCCGACGGTCCGATGAGGAACACGAATTCGCCCTTGCCGATCTCGACACTGACGTTGTCCAGAGCGGGCCGGGTGGACGTCTTGTACGACTTGGACACATTCTCCAGGCGGATCACGACGCCATGCTAGCGGTTCGTTACCCGACAGTGACCTATTGGCCGGGAGCGTCGGTGCCTCCGGTGCCGTCACCGCCGTTCCCGCCCTCGAGCCCCGGGATACCGGGGATCTCCGGCAGACGGAACAGCGGTGTCTGCGTCGTCGTGGGCGCGGTGGTGGTGACCGGCGGTGCCGTCGTCGTCGGTATCGAGGTCGGGGTGCCCGCGGTGGTCGGCGCCGTGGTGCCCGTGGTTTCGGGCACCGTGCTCGGCGCGGTCGTCGGGTCGGCGGGCGGCACGTACGGCACATAGGGGGTATCGGAGATCACGACCGCCCCCTGCGGCGCCGGCGTCTGCTCGTCGTCCTGGTTGAGGTAGAGGTAGAGCATCCACAGGCCGAACCAGGCGACGCACATCGCCACCGTGGTGGTGCGGAGCCTGCCGCCGAAGAGCCGGTTCGGGATCTTGAACCGCTTGCGTGCCGCCACGACCGGGGTCTCGCCGGTGTTGCCGTCGTTCATGCGTCCACCCCTGCTCGGTCGACGACGGAGACGGTGTCGAGTTGCGGGGTGACGGTGATGCCCTTCCGTCGCAGTGCGGCCGCGATGCGCGCACGCAGCGCACGGCCGACCTGGAACTGCTTGCCGGGCAGCGTGCGGGCCACCACCCGGATGCTGACCTGGTCGACCTCGAGGCTCTCGACACCCATCACACTCGGTTCGTCGAGCAGCAGTTCGCGCAACTTCGAGTCCTTGTAGGCGGCGACACCGACGTCGTGCAGGATCTCGTTGACCTCCGAGATGTCGGCGGAGACGGGCACCGGCACGTCGATGACCGCGCGCGCCCAGTCCTTCGACAGGTTGATCGCCTTGTTGATCTGGCCGTTGGGCACGATGATGACCTCACCGGCCGAGTTGCGCAGACGGGTGACCCGCAACGTGACGTTCTCGATGGTGCCGACCGCATCCTGTGACGAGCCCGTGACCGAGATCTGCACGGTGTCGCCGAAACCGTACTGGCGTTCGGTGATGATGAAGAACCCTGCGAGGATGTCCTGCACGATGCGCTGCGCACCGAAACCGAGCGCGGCACCGAGAACGGTCGCCGGCGCGACGAGGCTGCCGATCGGCAGCTGCAGGTAGTCGAAGACCTTCAGGGTCGCCACGATGTAGATGAACGTGATGACCACCCAGCGCACGACCTGCGCCACCGAATGCCGATGCTTCGATGCCTCCGAGCGGACCAGGTCGTCGGACTCCTGGTATTTCTCGTCGATGTTCCGGGTGATCCGATTCCCCACCCAGCTGACGAACCGGGCGATGATGACGGCGCCGAGCACCGTCAGTGCGATGAGCAGACCGTTGCTGGTCAGCCAATCGAGCAGAGTTCTACCGGGAAACAGAGGTCATCCTCCCTGGGGTCTATCGGTCACCGGATCGAGCGGTCACTGGTTCTGGTTCTCGCGCATGCGCCAGCGGATGCCCTCTTCGAGGAATCCGTCGATCTCGCCGTCGAGGACCGAGGACGGGTTGTTGACCTCGTACTCGGTGCGCAGGTCCTTGACCATCTGGTACGGGTGCAGCACGTAGGAACGCATCTGGTTGCCCCACGAGCTGCCGCCGTCGCCCTTGAGGGCGTCCATCTCGGCCCGCTCCTCCTGGCGCTTGCGTTCGAGCAGCTTGGCCTGCAGCACGCGCATCGCCGACACCTTGTTCTGCAGCTGCGACTTCTCGTTCTGACAGGTCACGACGATACCGGTGGGGATGTGCGTGAGGCGTACGGCGGAGTCGGTGGTGTTGACCGACTGGCCACCGGGACCCGACGAGCGGTACACGTCGACGCGCACGTCGTTCTCGTCGATGTCGATGTGGTCGGTGGTCTCGACCACGGGCAGCACCTCGACCTCGGCGAACGAGGTCTGGCGGCGGCCCTGGTTGTCGAACGGGCTGATGCGCACGAGGCGGTGGGTGCCCATCTCGACGGACAACGTGCCGTATGTGTAGGGCGCCTTGATCGCGAAGGTCGCCGACTTGATGCCGGCCTCTTCCGCGTAGGACGTGTCGTAGACCTCGACGCCGTAGCCGTGCTTGTCGGCCCAGCGGATGTACATGCGCATGAGCATCTCGGCCCAGTCGGCGGCGTCGACGCCACCGGCCCCCGCGCGGATGTTGACGAGTGCATCGCGCTGGTCGTACTCGCCCGACAGCAGCGTGCGCACTTCCATCGCCTCGATGTCGGTTCGCAGGGACGCGCGCTCGGCGTCCGCGTCGGCGAGTGCAGCGGCACGGTCGTCGCCTTCCTCGCCCTCGGCGAGTTCGTAGAGCACCGGCAGGTCGTCGAGCCGTGAGCGCAGTTCCTCGACCCGGCGCAGTTCGCCCTGCGCGTGCGAGAGCTGGCTGGTGACCCGCTGCGCGTGTTCCTGGTCGTTCCACAGCTCCGGGTCGGCCGCCTGGTGCTCGAGCTCGTCGATTCGACGTCGCAGCTCCTCCACGTCGAGGACCGTCTCCACGGTCTCGAGGGTGGTCGCGAGCTCGGCCAGGTCTGCGGAAACATCGGGATGCACGATTGCCAAGGTTACCGGCTAGCGTTCTGTGCATGACCACCGACTTCACCGCCGACCTGGACCTCGCCCTGCGTATCGCCGACGAGGCGGACGCCGTCACCCGCGATCGCTTCGGCGCGCTGGATCTGAAGGTGAGCGACAAGCCGGATCTGACCCCGGTGTCCGATGCGGATCTTGCGGTCGAACGGCTGGTCCGCGACGTCCTGGGGTCCGAGCGGCCTGCGGACGCGGTGCTCGGCGAAGAGTTCGGCGGCGACGCCGTGTTCGAGGGCCGCCAGTGGGTGGTGGACCCCATCGACGGAACGAAGAACTTCGTGCGGGGCGTACCGGTGTGGGCGAGCCTGATCGCACTGCTCGACGACGGCGTGCCGGTGGTCGGCGTGGTGAGCGCCCCGGCACTGAACCGCCGGTGGTGGGCGGTGGCCGGGCAGGGCGCGTGGACGTCCTTCGCCGGCGCCGCGCCGCGTCGGATCGGGGTCTCGGGGGTCGCGCAGACGGCGTCGGCGTCGCTGAGCTTCTCGAGCCTGTCGGGCTGGCGCGACCGCGGGCTGCGCGAGGAGTTCGTCGCCCTGACCGACGACGTGTGGCGGGTCCGCGCGTACGGCGACTTCTTCTCGTACTGCCTGCTCGCGGAGGGCGCGCTGGACATCGCGCTCGAGCCGGAGGTGTCGCTGTGGGATCTGGCGGCACTCGATGTGCTGGTCCGCGAGGCGGGGGGTCGTTTCACCAGCGTCGAAGGGGTGGACGGTCCGCACGGCGGTAGCGCCGTCGCGACCAATTCGGCGCTGCACGACGACGTGCTCGCGAGGCTGCGCCCGGCTCGCTGATCTGCGTCGGGGACGCACCTGGACTCTTTCTTACTCCGGAGTAGACACTCAACTTACTCCGGAGTAAGGTTCGTGGGGTCCGATCCCCTCGAGAGACTTCTGGTGATCATGAGCAAGCAAGACAGTGTGGCCCGGAACGCCCGACGCGATACGTCTGCGGTCGGCCTGAACCCGATCAAGCGGGACGCCATGGGCGCCGCGATGCGCGTGCTCTCGCGGATCACCGGTTCGGAACTGGCAGATCGCTACAACTTCCGCCAGGCCATCGACCGGGCCACGTACCAGTCCACGAAGACCGGCTTCAAGACCCTCGGCGCCGCGACACGCGCGTTCAAGCAGGTTTCCGGTGGCGGCACGCCGCAGCGCCTCGACACCCCGAAGAACACCGACTTCTTCGACCTGACCCCCACCGACGATCAGCAGATGATCGCCGAGACCGTCCGCGAATTCGCCGCCGAGATCCTCCGGCCGGCCGCACACGACGCCGACGCAGCGGCCGCCGCACCCGCCGACCTGCTCGCACGCGCCGCCGAACTCGGCATCACCCTCGTCAACGTTCCCGAGGCCTTCGAGGGCGCCGCCACCGAGCGCGGCACCGTCACCAACGCACTCGTCGCCGAAGCCCTCGCGCACGGCGACATGGGCCTGGCCCTGCCGATCCTCGCGCCCAGCGGCGTCGCCGTCGCGCTCACCCAGTGGGGCAGCGACGAGCAGCAGAAGACCTACCTGCCCGCGTTCGCGAGCGACGACGTGCCGCAGGCCTCCGTAGTCATCGCAGAACCGCGCGCCCTGTTCGATCCGTTCGCGCTGGAGACCAAGGCGGTGCGCTCCCCCAGCGGCTACCGGCTCAACGGCGTCAAGGCCCTCGTGCCGGCCGCGGGCAGCGCCGAGCTGTTCGTCGTCGCCGCCGAACTCGACGGCCGCCCGGCGCTGTTCATCGTCGAGGCCAAGGGCAAGGGCGTCGTCGTCGAAGCCGACCCCAGCATGGGTCTGCGCGCGGCGGGCCTGGGCCGTCTGCACCTGACCCATGTCGCGGTGCCGCAGTCGGCGCTGCTCGGGTCGGACGGCACCGACGCGCTCGACCCCGCTGCCGCCGACGTGCGCGCCGAGCAGTACGCCGATGCGGTTCGTCTCGCACGCCTGGGCTGGGCGTCGCTCGCGATGGGTACCGGTCAGGCCGTGCTCGACTACGTGATCCCGTACGTCAACGAACGCGAGGCGTTCGGCGAGCCGATCAGCCACCGGCAGGCCGTGGCGTTCATGGTCGCCAACATCAAGATCGAACTCGACGGCATCCGCCTCGTCACCCTGCGCGGCGCGGCCCGCGCGGAACAGGGCCTGTCGTTCGGCCGCGAGGCGGCGCTGGCGCGCAAGCTCGCCACCGACAAGGGCATGCAGATCGGCCTCGACGGCGTGCAGCTGCTCGGTGGCCACGGTTTCACCAAGGAACATCCCGTCGAGCGCTGGTACCGCGACCTGCGTGCCGTCGGCGTCGCCGAGGGCATCGTCCTCATCTGAGCGGTCCGACCCGAACAAGGAACCTGTAGATGATCAATCTCGAACTTCCCAAGAAGCTCAAGGCCTCCGCCAATCAGGCTCACCAGGTCGCCGCGCAGATCTTCCGCCCGGTCTCCCGCAAGTACGATCTGGCCGAGCACGTGTACCCCGTCGAGCTCGACACGATGGCCGCGATGGTCGAGGGCCTCAACGACTCCGGGCAGGGCGCCGCCGGTGCGGCGCTCGGCCGCGACGACAAGGCAAAGAAGCCGGCCGACGGAAACGCCAACGGCGGCAACATGGCCGGGCTGCTCAACGTCATCGAAACCTGCTGGGGCGATGTCGGCCTGACCCTGTCCATCCCATACCAGGGCCTGGGCAACTCGGCGATCGCCGCGGTCGCCACCGACGAGCAGCTCGAGCGGTTCGGCAAGGTGTGGGCGTCCATGGCGATCACCGAACCGAGTTTCGGGTCCGACTCGGCGGCGGTGACCGCCACCGCCGTCCTCGACGGCGACGAGTGGGTCCTCAACGGCGAGAAGATCTTCGTCACCGCCGGTGAACGTTCGACGCACATCGTCGTGTGGGCCAGCGTCGACAAGTCCAAGGGCCGCGCCGCGATCAAGTCGTTCGTGGTGCCGCGCGAGGCCCCGGGCCTGAGCGTCGCCCGGCTCGAACACAAGCTCGGCATCAAGGCGTCCGATACCGCGGTGCTGCTGCTGCAGGACTGCCGCATCCCCAAGGACAACATCCTCGGCTCTCCCGAGGTGAACGTCGAGCAGGGGTTCGCGGGCGTCATGCAGACCTTCGACAACACCCGCCCCATCGTCGCCGGCATGGCGATCGGTCTCGGACGGGCCGTGCTCGAGGAGCTGCGCGCGATCCTGTCCGAGGCCGGCGTCGAGGTGTCCTACGACATTCCGGCGAACAACCAGCATGCCGCGGCCGCCGAATTCCTTGCGCTCGAGGCGGATTGGGAAGCAGCGTACCTGCTGGCGCTACGCGCCACCTGGATGGCCGACAACAAGAAGCCGAACTCACTCGAGGCGTCCATCTCGAAGGCGAAGGCAGGCCGGACCGGAACCGCGGTGTCGCTCAAGGCGGTCGAGCTCGCCGGCACCTACGGTTATTCGGAGCGTCCGCTGCTCGAGAAGTGGGCGCGCGACTCGAAGATCCTCGACATCTTCGAGGGCACCCAGCAGATCCAGCAGCTCATCGTGGCACGACGCCTGCTCGGCAAGTCGTCGTCCGAGCTGAAGTAGACTTCCTCACCGGAAAAGACTGCGCCCCAGGGGAACCCCGGCCCGGACCGCTTCTGCGGTCCGGGCCGGTCCCGTTCTGTCGCGGCCGTGCTCCCGAAACCGCGGCCACCAGCGCCAGGACCGTCACCGCCCAGGTGTCGGCACCGAGACCCAGCGGGTCGACGCCGTCGGCCTGCAACGCCGCCGCGACGTTCGCCACCGTCGCGACCGCAACCCACCCCAGATAGACGAACATGGCGCCGTCCACCAGCACCGCCTCCGGCCGGGATCCGGGCCGGGTTGCGCAGAGCAGCACGAAGATCCGTGCGAGGACGGCGAGCAGCACCACGATCGCCACGACGCTGACCCACCAGATCGAACTGCACCGCCAGGATCCACGTCGCGTTCAGCAGCATCGACGCCGCGATCCACCATCCCGCCTGCCGCTGCCGCGCGTTCGCGCGGTGCCCCGGCAGCGCCTGCCACACCGCGAGTCCGATCAGCCCGAGGTAGATGAGCGTCCAGATCGAGAAGGCCGCGCCACCGGGCGCAACGGCCGTCGCGTCGGACGACAACGCTCCCCCGGCCGCTTCCGACACGGGGGTTCCGGCACCCGCGCCCGAGCCGAGGAACGAGCACACCACCACTGCCCCGATCCGATCGTGTCGGGCGTCGAGCTAGTGGAATCGGGGGGGCGTCGTGGCATCCGAGATGCCCGTTCTCCGCATCCACGAAACCAGCGACGAGCTCGGAGCAGCATCAGACCCGCGGCGCGAGCTCGGCGACCAGGTCGCCCCGATCCCCGATCACCACGTCGGACAGGCCCAGCCACGTCGCCATCTCCCGCAGTTCGACGGCGAGGGATTCGGCGACCTCTCCCACGTCGCGGCCGGGTTCGACGAACGCGCCCGGCACCCGGAGGGCATCGGCGGCGCGGTCCGCTTTCAGATCCACCCGGGCGGTCAGCTCACCGTCCTGCAGAAACGGGAAGACGTAGTACCCGTGCACGCGCTTGTGCGCGGGCGTGTAGATCTCGATGCGGTACCGGAACCCGAAGAGCCGCTCGGTGCGCGGCCGGCAGAAGACGAGCGGATCGAACGGACACAGTAGGGCAGTGCCGTGCGCGCGTCGCGGGATCCGGGCGCCCGCATACAGGTAGGCGGGATCGGACCAGCCGCGGACGGCGGCCGCGACGAGCGCGCCGTCGTCGACGAGATCCGACAGGGCCGCCGCGGTCTGCTCGGCCGAGAGCCGGTAGTAGTCCCGGAGGTCGGCCGCGGTGGCCACGCCGAGCGAGCGGGCCGATCGCCGCACGAGTTCACGGACCGCGTCGCGCTCGTCGATCTCCGCGCCGATCACCGAGCCGGGAAGAACCCGTTCCGCGAGGTCGTAGTGCCGCATGAAACCGACCCGCCGGTCGACGGACAACGCGCCGGACGCGAAGAGCTGCTCACAGATCACCTTCGTGTCGGTGCGTCCCCACCACGGGCCACCTCGGCCCTGCGGCGTGATCCGCAAGTGGCGCTCGATGTCCCCCGCGGTCGCGGCGCCCACCTCGGTGACGACGTCGAGAACGTCCCGGCCGAGCGTCGGATTGCGTTCCATCACACGCCGCTCCCCCGACCACCGGCCGTGGGAGTAGCGGGTCATGCGCCACCGCAGCAGCGGCCAGTCCTCGACCGGGATCAGCGCGGCCTCGTGCGCCCAGTATTCGACGAGTGCCCGCGGTGCGCGGCCGGTGTCCTGCCAGGCCGCCGCGTCGAGAAGGTCGCGGTCGTAGCTGCCGATCCTGCTGAACACCGGCATGTAGTGCGCGCGGACCGCGACCGAAACCGAGTCGAGCTGCAGCAGCGAGGTGCGCTGCACCGCCCGCAGGACGTGACGACGGGTGACGCGCCCGGACGGGCGGCGGTCGGCGAAACCCTGGGCAGCGAGGGCGACACGTCGGGCCGCGTCGGCGGTCAACTCCAGCACGCGTCCACTGTGCCATCGCTCCCCGACATCGCCTCGCGACCGGTCGACCGCCTCGCCCCTCGAATTCGGACAATCCGCATGATGTGATACAGATCACCACTATGGTGATTCATCATCGGTGATCCCCTGGAGGCTGCATGTTCGCCAACGATCTCGCCCGCAAGGTAGCGGACACCGTCGGCTCCATCCGGGTGATGCAACGAGCCGGCCTTCTTCCGTTTCCGCGCCTCGACCACGGCGTCGCAGCGCTCGTGGCGGCGAGGAAATACGGACCGTTCGCGGGGACGGTACATGCGGACGCCGCCCGAGGACTCGACGCCGTCGCCATCGTCGACGAACGCGGCGAAGTGAGCTACCGAGAGCTCGAAGACATGTCGAACGCGCTCGTGCGCGCGTGGCAATCCGACGGAATCGAACCCGGAACGACGATGGGCGTGATGGCCCGCAACCACCGCGGCCTGGTGCTGACGATGATCGCCTCGGCGAAGCTCGGCACGAAACTGGTGATGCTCAACACCGGGCTCGCTGCGCGCCAGTTCGCGGACATCGCCACGCGCGAGAACATCCGCACGTTCGTCTTCGACTCCGAGTTCACGGACGTCGCCGCGGCACTCCCGCCGGGCACACGCACCTACCTCTCGTGGCAGGACGACGCGGTCCCCGGCTCGCCGTCGATCGAGTCACTGCTCGCCGAATTCGATCGGTCTGCCATCCCGGCGCCGTCCGAACCCGGGAGTTTCGTACTCCTCACCAGCGGCACCACCGGAACCCCGAAGGGCGCACCCCGCGGCCGGACCTCCCCGCTCGCCTCGGCCCAGTTCCTCGACCGGGTACCGCTGCGCCGCGGCCAGAGGATGCTCATGGCGGCCCCGGCCTTCCACGGCACCGGCGTCTCCCAGATGGCGATGGCCCTGGCGCTCGGACAGACGGTGATCATGCCGCGTCGGTTCGATCCCCTCGAAACACTGCGGCTCATCGAAGGCGAACGCGCGAACGTGCTGGTGGTGGTCCCCACCATGCTGCAGCGCATCCTGGACCTCGGCGTGGGGAAGATCGACGAGTTCGACACCTCGAGCCTGCAGATCATCTTCGCCGCGGGGTCCGCCCTGTCCCCCGACCTGTGCCGGCGAACCCGCGAATCGTTCGGCGACGTGCTGCACAACCTGTACGGATCGACCGAGTGCGCGGTCGCGACGGTGGCGACCGCGGAGGATCTGCGCCGCGCGCCCGGCACCGCGGGTCGCCCACCGGTCGGGTGCCGGGTGGAACTGCTCGACGATGCAGGAAACGCCATCACCGAGCCGGGGGTATCCGGCCGGATCTTCGTCGCGAGCGGCCTGAGTTTCGAGGGATACACCGACGGGCGCGACAAGGAACGAATCCGAGGCCTGCTCTCCACCGGCGGCGTGGGCCACTGGGACGCCGACGGATATCTGTTCGTCGACGGCCGCGACGACGACATGATCGTCTCCGGTGGGGAGAACGTGTACCCGCTGGAGGTGGAGAATCTGCTCGTCGAACGCGACGACGTGCTCGACGCCGCGGTCGTGGGGGTCGAGGATCCGGAGTTCGGCGCCAGGCTCCGCGCCTTCGTGGTCGCGACGCCCGAAGCGACACGCGACGCCGACGACATCAGGGCGTTCGTCAAGGCGAACCTCGCGCGATACAAGGTGCCGCGCGATGTGGTGTTCCTGGACGAACTTCCCCGCAACACGACCGGAAAGCTGCTGCGTCGCGTCCTGATCGACATGGAGATCTGAGGGGTCGGGACATTCGGCGGCCTTCCGCCGCCGGCTCCGCCGGCGTTGTCCGAGCGAATGTATCCCTCGTCTCCTTCAATCGATCGAACGATACATTCGCTCGAAGCACAGGGAGGAACGGGACGAGGTGGACGACGGGGCAGGCAAAAGGAAAGGCCGGCATCCGAATTCGGATGCCGGCCTTCCGGTGGTAGCGGGGACAGGATTTGAACCTGCGACCTCTGGGTTATGAGCCCAGCGAGCTACCGAGCTGCTCCACCCCGCGTTGCAGAAACGAAGTTACACGAGCGTGTGAACAGAAGGCAAATCGCCTGCGCCGCCACCTCGAACGACGAGGATCTCCACTCGATCGGACCGGAAATCGGGTTCCGACGACACCGATCCACGTGACCGGAGACACATTTCGCCCATGATTCATTTCACATAACGGGTATGTAACAGAACGAGCAGAGTCCCGTGATTTTTGCACGGCGACCTGGGGAAACTCACCTTCGGTGTCTCAGAAGTTGGACAGGCGTCCGTCGAATCCGGTGGGGTGACCGCGGCGCGAGGGCTCTGTACGGTCGGTCCCGGCCCGAAACCACCGGGCCAACACCGGACTGCCGCTGCTGACACCCTGCCCCGCAGGATCCGGTGCCTACGAAACCTTCGAGGGGCAGGGACGCGGCCACGACACGCACCCGCTCCCGACCCGCACCGACACCGGTGCCGGACCAGGACGCCAGGCCCGCCGCCGTCAGCGAGCGCGGAGAGGATCCACCCGCATGACCACTCTGTTCAGCAAGCGCGGCCTCGGTATGGCCGTCGTCACCGGCGCCCTCGTCGCCGTCCCCCTCGGCATGGCCACCGGCACCGCCTCTGCCGCCACCCACAACTGGGACGGCGTCGCGCAGTGCGAGAGCGGCGGCAACTGGGCCATCAACACCGGCAACGGCTACTACGGCGGCCTGCAGTTCTCGCAGAGCACCTGGGCCGCGAACGGCGGCACCGGAAGCCCCCACACCGCCTCGAAGGCGGAGCAGATCCGCGTCGCCGAGAACACCCTGCAGTCCCAGGGTCCCGGCGCCTGGCCGGTGTGCGGGCAGTACCTGACCACCGAGTCGGCCCCGGCCCCCGAG
>NZ_LRRH01000102.1 GCF_001646785.1 Rhodococcus phenolicus | reverse complement strand
GGACGCGTCCCGGTCCAGCAGGCGGCACACCGCCCGCGACCGGTCGTCGAGGTGATCGGCCAGCGCCCAGTGCACCCCGATCGTGTTGCCCGACGACATGTGCCGCTTGCGCATCTCGGTGGCCATCTGCGCGATCAGCGCGCGGGCGTCGACGGTGCGTTCGTGGATCTGCTGCGCGAGCCCGGTCAGCAACGCGTCCTCGAGGATGCGGCGTTCGGCGTCGGTGAGCAGCAGTTCCTGATCGCGGCGCGCGGCGGCGATCCGGGTCGCGAACTGCCCGACCGACGAGAAACCCTGCTCGTCCTGCACCCGCACCACCGTCACCCCGTCCGGGGCGTCCCAGTGCAGGCGGTAGTCCTGGCCGGCCGCGGCCAACTGCGCATCGAACTCCTGCAACGCCGACGTCAGGGCCGTGCGCGTCGACTTGCGCGCCGTCTCGGACACCGTCACCGACTCCGTCGCCGACAGCAGCGAGCCGTACAGCGCCGACACCTCCGCCGGCAGCACCGGCACCGCACCGTCGGTGTCGCGTTGGATCCGGTACACCAGCTGGTCGGCGTCGAGCCACGCCGCCGGACCCGCCGGCCACGCATGGGGTTGTTCGATTCCGAGCAGCCCCAACAGTTCCGGCCGCGCATACGGGGCCAGATGTTCGGCGTCGGCCAGCGCCTCGACCAGCGTCGACCGCAGGGTCTGCTCGGCCGCGGTGTGTGCGGCCTCGGCCTTGCCGATCCGTTCGATCGCCGTGTCGTAGGCCTTCCGGGCGGTGCGCTGTGCGGCCTTGGCCGTCTCGATCCGCTCGCGGGCCCGCTCGAGTTGCTCGTCGATCTGTTCGGCGGAGGCACCGAGCGCGTCCCGCAGCGTCTCGAGACGCTGCTGCTGTGTCGTCAGCGACTCCTCGGCGACCGCTGCCTGCTCCGCCGATTCCTCGGAGGCGCGCCGGGCTTCGTCGAGCCGCACCGCCGCATCCCGCGACCGCTCGAGTTCGGCGGTGTGCTCACGCCGTGCCCGCAGCAACGCCTGACCCTGCGACTGGAAATGCCGGATCGCCGCGGCCACCGCGTCGAGTTCCCGCGCGGTGTGCGGGGTGCGGTGCGCGACCGCCGCGGCCCGCACCTGCTGCTCCCGGGCCGCGTGCTCGGCCAGCGCCTGATCGAAATCCCGGTCCGCCGCCGCCGCCGAGTCCGTCGCGGTCCGCAACGCACCCGCGCACTCGGTGACCTTCCGCAGTGCCGCCGAGACGGTGCCGGTGCGCGGCAACGCCGATGCCGCCCGCTCGAGCCGCGTCAACTGCTCACCGAGCCGGCGCCGATCCGCGCCCAGCGCCTCCACCGCGGCGCGGGCCTCGACGATCATTGCGTCCAGATCGGCGAGGCGGCGCTGCCGTCGGCGCGCCCGCGCGGTCGTCCCGATGAACTCGGCGTGAGCCTTGGCGTGGCGTCCGACCTGCACGCCCTGCCGGAACCGGCCGTCAGCGTCGACGGCCACCGCGACCGACTCGTCCGCCGGGGTCAACGCGATCGACGCGAGCAGGTCGCGCACCCGTTGCTCCGCGACCCCCGCGTCCGGTTCGGCGACCAGCACGTCGGCCAGGGTGCGCCCGCCCGGCCGCCGCTCCGCCGGCAACGGCTCCAGGAACTGCTCGGACCCGACCTGGGGCGCCGGGCCGTCGAACACCCAGCCGTCGAGCAGATTCGCCGCCTCCAACGCTGCCTCGATACCGGCCGCGGACTCCGGCGTCACGTCGTCGGCGAACCGCACCAGCCGCCACAGCGGCGCACCGGTCAGCCCCTCGCGATCGCCGGAACGGGCTGCGAACGGCACGGGCGCATCATCGTGTTCGGCCGCGACCGCCGACCGTTCGGACTCGAGTTCCCCGATCCGCGCCTCGAGCGCCTCCGCGTCGGCCGCACACGAACGCCGCCGGAACTTCACCTCCTCCACCGCCGAGGCGGTGTGCGCGGCGAGCACCACCGCCGGGGCGGGCGCATCGTCGTCGCCGGCGCGGGCGATCGTGTCGTCGAGGGCAGCGAGCAGACCGTTCGCGACGCCCGCCGCCGAGTACTCGTCGCCGTGCTCGCCCCACCAGGTGCGCAGCTGGTTCGCCGCCTCGGCGCGGGCGAGCTCGACCATCGTCCCGGCGGCCTCCACCGACGCCCGCGCCGTGTCCAGTTGCGCGCGGCCGCGCTGCGCCGACGACTCGGCGCGGGTGCGCGCCGACGCGGCACCCTCGACCCGGGACAGCGCCGACCGCACCGCCTGCACGTCGGACTCGCGTTCGGTCACGCGTCCGTCGATCGCGGTCGCCAACTGCTCGGCCCGCACCTCCGGGTCCGGGGCGATCCACGCGATGCCCGCGTCCTCCGCGGCCGCGGCGAGGGCGGCTTCACCGCGGGTGAGCGCCGCCACCGCCGCCGTCACGGCCGCCGCAGCCCGTTCGGTGTCCTCGGTGCGCTGCGCGAGCGCTGCCTGCGCCCGCCGTGCCTGTTCACCCTGCGCGACCGTGGTGCGTTCGAGATTCGCGACGGCCTGCGCCAGATCGTCGAGTTGCTGCTTACCCTCGTACGCGCTGGACCGTTGCAGCGCCTCGAGATTCGCGCGGGCCTGCTCGAGTTCGCGCTCGGTGTCGGCGAGCTGCTGCTCGACGGTGGCGCGGTCGGTCCCGGACCGCAACCGGTCCGCCGCCGCACCGTGCAGCGCCGCGACCCCGGCATCGACCGCCGTCAGGCGCGCCGCGACCTGTTCGACGTCCGCGCGGGCCTGCTGCCGCAGGTACCTCCCGTACACCGTGACGAAGCGCTGCGCCGCCTCGTCCGCCGCCGACAGTCCCTCGAGAACACGCGCGACCTCCTCCATGTCGGAGAACGAACGGGCCGCCTCGAACACCAGCTGGTCGTCCAGGGGACGCAGCCCGTCGGTCAGCGCCTGCGACAGCCCCTTCGGATCGAGATTCTTCGCCAGCTGCGGTCGCCGCAACGTGAGGATCAGGTTGATCAGCTGGTCGTACCGCTGCGCCCCGAGTCCGAACAGGCGCGCATCGATCGCCGCGCGGTAGTCCACCGGCCGATCCGACACCGCATCCGAGCCGACCTCGTCGATCAACTGCTTGCGCGTCAGCGGCCGATCCTCGGCGTCGAGCAGCGAGAAATCCACCCCCACCCGGCCGTCGACGACGAAATACCAGCGGGTGACCTTGTCGTTGCCGCGCGTGGCGCGCATCCCGATGCCCACCGTCACGGCTTCCGGATCGTCACGGTCGCCGCGGCAGAACTCCATCCACACATACGAATACGCGCTGTCCTGCCCGCGGTAGAGCAGGTTCGAGCGCATGGTGCGTTCCTCACCGGCGAACGGATTCAACCGCCGCGGCTCGATCCGCCCGTCGAACACGAACGGAAACAGCACCTCGAGCGCCTTCGTCTTGCCCGACCCGTTCGGACCGCGCAGCACCAGACGGCCGTCGGCGAACGAGAACTCCTGATCCCGGTAGTCCCACAGGTTGATGATCCCGGCCCGTGTCGGCCGGAAACGGGCACTGCTCATGACAACTCCGCCTCGCTCGAGTCTCCCGGATACAGATCGATCTGCGGGTCCCGCTCGCGCACGGTGACCGTCACCCCGCGGAACCGCGCCAACGCCGGCAATGCCAGCACCCCACCGGGCACCCGCACCACCAGCCGCAGCTTCTCCAGCAGATCCAGCGCCGCCGCCGCCAACCCGGCCGGGTCGGCCTGCCACTGCGCGGCGAACGTGCGTCCGTAGGCGTCGACGAGCTGCCCGACCGTCGACGCCAGCCACCCGTCCTCGATCAGCGGATGCAGCACCACCGGACGCTCCTCGTCCTCCACCACGACCGCTTCGGACACGACCGGATCCTCGACGGCGAGCGCCGCGAACACCCCCGAATCGGGGATCGCCGCATCCACCGCCGCGACCAGCGCGTCGTGCCGGTCCGGCGGCAGCGGCACCCGCAGCAACCCGGCGTCCCCCGGCTCGAGCACCCGCGCACTGATCTCACCGGCCAGCAACAACGCCAGCTGCGCCACCGATCCCGTACCCGGGAACCGCACGTCCGACAGCCGGCCCGACGAATCCACCAGCGCGACACCCTCGGCGCGCCGCTCGGCGACCAGGCCGGTCAGCAACTCGACATCGGCGGCCGTGCGCGGCAACGCCAGCTGCAACGCCTCCGCGTCGTCGAGTTCCTCCGCGTACAGCACCGGCCGCTGCACCAGCGCACGTCTGACCCGCCGCGCGACCTCCGCCGTCGCGACGGTGCGTTCCGGACCCACCGCGGCGTCACCGTCGGCGAGCAGACCCCGCACCGACCGCAGATGCTGCACCACCCGCGCCGGCCGGAACAACGCCGTCACCACCGCCCGGTCGATGTCGTACAACGCCTCACCGATCTCGGGGTCCGACGCCCACCTACCCGCATCACCGTCGGCCAGCGTGATCGCCCCCCGCGCGCACAGCCACGCCACCGCGTCGACGAACGCATCCCGGTCCGCGGCCCGATCCGCGGCCAGCTCCACCCCGTCGACCTGCGACGCCTCCGCCGCCACGTGCTCGGCCAGCTCGGACAGGCTGATCTGGTTACCGGCCCGGCCCAGCGCCGCCAGCGCCAACGCCAGATACGCGTACCGGCGCCGATCGAACGGACGTTCCGACACCGTCGAGGTGCCCGCACCCGGGTCCAGCCGATCGGCGACCGTGAACAACCGAGCGGTCGTCTCGGTCACCTCGAGCCGGTAACCGAACACCTCGAGCAGGTCCGCGCGCAGTTCCGTCGCCCACCGCCGCACCAGCGGCAGTGCGTTCGGATCCGGATACGACACCGTCACCAGGTGATGGGTGAGAATCAACCGCACCGCCCGCTGGAACGAATCCAGCTCGAGCGACGGAATGGTCCGCGCCTTCACCGCACGTCCACCGACAGGCCGTCCAGATGCAGCCGCCCCCGCGCCGTCCGCACCACCATCGACTCCGCGCTCGGCGTCAACGTCAACGTCACCCCGTTCCCCGACCCCGTCGCCGGGCCCCGCACCTGCGCACTGACCGGCACCCCCGCCGACAGTGCCGCATCCAGCAGACCCAGCAGCACCTCGGTCTCCGATTCCGACAACTCCCGCTCCCGCACCCCACCGGCAGCGAGAGACGACGCGGCCGCCGCGCGGCGCCGCTGAGCTTCGAGTTGCGCTTCCCTCAAACGACGGATCCCGGACTCGTTGCGGACCACCTTGCCCGGCGCACCCGCCGACGGGGTCCGGCCCGTCTCCGCGAGCGTCCGGGAGATCTCCGCCGGCGGTGCCTCCCACCAGGACATCCCGGTCGGCACGGCCTCCGGATCCGGGTGCGGCATCGCGAAATGCCGCGGCCGGCCCAGATCGAACACCGCCCCGAACAGGGCATGCGCCGCTTCCTCGTTCGGGGCCGCGGCGAACCAGCCCGCCAGGTGCCGCAACTGCGACTCCCGGCTCACGCCGCCCTTGCGGGTCTCGGTGACACGACGCAGCAACGCCAGTACCGCCGCGATCGCGCTCATCGTGCCCTCCCGCAGCCGATCGGATTCGCTCGGCGCCGACCCCACCCCGACGAACCAGTGCTCGATGCCGCGCCACCGCGACCTCCAGTCGGCCTCGCGTTCCTCGACGGACAACAGGACCCGTTCGTCGTGTGCTGCGGCCCGCGCCAGCAACCGCTCGACACCGGTGGCCTGCACCCGCTCGAGCGCGGATGTCAGCTTCGGCGCGAACCGCGCCAGATCCGAACTGAACTCGCGCATGTGCGTCAGCAGCGCATCCTTGTGCGCGAGGAATGCCTCGGGGGTGATCTCGGTCGTGCGCACCAGGTCACCGAGCACGAGATAGAACCGGGCGGCCCGCTCCGCCATGTCCGACAGCGTCGCATCGAGCCGCATGAGCTTGCGCATGATCAGCTCGCCGTCGCCGGCCTCGTTCGCCGCGGCCAGATCCGTCAGATCGGCCAGCAGATCCGCCAGCGCCAACCGTGACAGCGACGCATCCTCCCCGCGGCTGCTCAGCACATCCTCCACCGCGCGGAACGCGTGATAACCCGGCCGCGTGAACTGATATACGAAATGCCGATTCCGGTACTCGGCGAGTGTCGCCGCCCGCGTCCCGTCGTAGCTGCGTTCGAGCAGACCCCACACGTGCAACTGCTCGAGCAGCGGCGTGATCTCCTGCGCGGACAACGACGCCGCCGGATCGTCCACCCCGATCCGCCCGAGGATCGACGCGACCTCGCCGGCGTGCAGCAACACGACATAGTTGGCGCGGGCATGGTCGAACGCCCGCAACACCCACAGATACTCGGCGCGTTTCTCCGCGGTCGCGAACGAGAACAGCCGAAGCCGCTCACCCCGCGCGATCGGGTCCTCGACCCTGCCGGGATGGGACTGCACTGTTTCACTCACCGTGACAGGTTAGGCGGACCGGGGCGCCGTTCCCGCATCACCCGCCGACCGTGTCGGGCCACGGAACCACGAACCACTTCTCGGACGGCGTTCATCGCCCCCGCACCAACACACACCGCAGCGCCGGGGAGCGTCATCGGTCGGGGGCAGGCGAGATCGGACCCGTACCGACCTTCGGCCGATGACCGAGCGCGACCTCCGGCGCACTGCAGCCGCGTCGTCGAGCAGGTGCCGCCTCCCCGCGCGGGTGGCGAAATCCTGTCCGGTGTGCGACCGCGTGCTCAGCGCTGAACCGCCTTCGCGATCGTCACGAACCGGGTCACCCGATCGCGTTGTTCGGGATTGAGCGCACCCCGGGCCCCGTCGAGCGTCCACCGCGCATTGATCACCGCCCGCACCACCACCCAGCCGCGAGCCCGATCCTCGTCGAGCCCGCCGGCATCGACCACGGCGTCGAACCGGCGCAGCAGACCGCCACGAACATCGCCGGCCAGCTCGTCCCACCGATTCCACAACAGTGGGGCTGGTTCGAAGTTCCGGTCCCCGGCCAGCGGCTTCGGGTCGATCGCGAGCCACGGCCACCGCTCACCGGCCAGGACGTTCCCGTAGTGCAGATCGCCGTGCAGGATCACCGACGACGAACCCTCGTCCGCCGTCAGAGCGTGCACCAGCGTCGTGGCCTGCTCCACGAGCCGGTGGGGGATCGGGCTGTCGCGGGGCAGCCGCCCCAGTATGTCGGCCTCACGCCCCACATACGCAGACAACCGCCGCAGCCGCGGGACCGCCGGCCGGTGCAACGTCAACATCAACCCACCGGCGATCCCGCATGCCTCCACGTCCCACAACCCGGTCAGATCGTCGGTACCGAGCCGCTCGAGCAACAGCGCGCGGCGCGCGGGGTCGGCCCGCACCAGCTGCGCGGCTCCGTCGCCGTGCCAGTGCTGCAACGCCAGGTGTTCGTGTGCGGACTCGTCGTCGGGGAACCCGAGCTTGAGGACGGTCGGGCGGCCGGAGGTGTCCCGGACCGGCAGGACCAGCGAGCAGTGACCGTGGGTCGCCTCGCCGTCCGGGGTGAGCCGCCATTCGCCGACGATCTGTGACACCAGACGGGGGAGTCCGTCCACCCACGCCGCCCACTGCGCGCCGCGCTCCGCCATCGCTTGCACACCGACCGGGATGACTGTCCTCATGCGGACCGGCGTTCGGCACGGGTCGACTCGTACGTCCTGGTCGTCACTCGTCCACTCCGTTCCGGCGCGTGCCCGTTCAGCCGATCCTCGGTGCGTCACCGCGATACCGACGGCCGCTGCTCTCCATCATCGGCCACCGGTGTCCCGACCGAAATCAGGCGGGGGCGGCACCGGTGGACCCGCGAACCACCAACTGGGTGGGCAGCACGCTCTCGGCCTGTTCCACCACCCGCTCGTAGGCCTGCCGCCCGAGCATGTCGATCGCCCGGGAACCCGCATCCTCGGTTCGTTCGGCGAGCGTGGTGAGCGTCGGCGTGCACAGGTCGGAGCCGAAGATGTTGTCGAAACCGACCACGCTCATGTGGTCCGGGACTGTGATCTTCCGGTCCCGGAGCCGTCGCAGAACGCCGATCGCGAGCATGTCGTTGTGGCAGACGACCGCCGTGGCCCCGGCTGCGACCGCCGCGTCGGCCGCGGCCGCACCGCCGCCCAGGGTGGGGGAATACGGGCCGAAACGGCGCACGCTCATGTCGCGCGCCTGGGCCGCGGCGCGCAGCCCCAGCCACCGCCGGGCACCCGACCACGATTCGGGCGGTCCGCCCAGAAAGATCAACGACCGGTGACCGAAGGAAGCGAGATGGTCGACGATCTGACGTGTGCCCGAGTCGTAATCGGCGACCACACAGGAAAATCCGCGTACTGCCCGGTTGACCAGCGTGATCGCGTTGAGTTCGGCCGCGCGCCGGAGTTCGTCGTCGGGCATGCGCGAGGCGCTGAGAACGAAACCGTCGACGGCAGGTCCGAGACGCTGGACCAAGCGCGCCTCGGTGGTGGGGCTCTCCTGGGTGTCCCCGATCACCAGGGTGCGGCCCGCTGCGGCGGCCGCGCGTTCGGCTCCTTTGATCACGCCGGCGAAGTAGGGATTGGTGATGTCCGGGACGAGCAGGGCGAGGGTGTTGGTGCGCCCCGACTCGAGTGCGCGCGCCATCGGGCTCGGGGAGTAGCCGAGTTCGGAGGCGATCGCGAGCACGTGCTCACGGGTACGGGAATTGACCCGATCCGGGTTGGTGAACGATCGGGAAACCGTCGACGCAGCTACCCCGGCTGCGCGCGCCACATCGGTGATGGTGGCGCGTTTGCGCGGGTGCCGGCCAGCCGGATCGGGAGTCATGCCGCAAATTATGGCAAAGAATGGCAAACGATTGTCGTGTGACCCCGACCACCCTACCGTCGAAAACGACCGGCAACGACGATGCGACCGACGGAAGAGCCCCATGACAGAGAAAACGACCGTGCAGCGGACGCCGCGCAAGGCGGCCCTCGCCGCGTGGAGCGGCAGCGCACTCGAGTACTACGACCTCGCGATCTACGGCACCGCCGCCGCGCTCGTGTTCCCCACGATCTTCTTCCCCGAAGGCAACCGCGCCGCCGCCACCGTCGCCTCGCTGGCCACATTCGGCGTCGCCTACGTCGCCCGGCCGTTCGGTTCCTTCCTGATGGGGCATATCGGAGACCGCTACGGGCGGAAGAAGATCCTCATCGGCACCCTCCTGCTGATGGGTGTCTCGACCTTCCTCGTCGGGTGTCTGCCCACCTACGACCAGGTCGGCCTGCTCGCCCCGGCGCTGCTCGTCGTCCTTCGACTCCTCCAAGGCATCTCGGCCGCCGGTGAGCAGGCGGGGGCCAACTCGATGTCGTTCGAGCACGCGCCCGACAACCGCCGCGGCTTCTTCACGAGCTGGACGCTCAGCGGCACGCAGGGCGGACAGGTCCTGGCGCCCGCGGTCTTCCTCCCGCTCGCGGCACTGCTCTCGGACGATCAACTCCACGCGTGGGGCTGGCGAATCCCGTTCTGGCTCAGCGCACTCGTCGTCCTCGTCGGCTTCGTCATCCGGCGAACCCTCGACGAGACACCCGAATTCCACTCCGAGCAGGAGCACGCCGGCGTTCCGCGCGCACCGCTGTCCCTCCTGATGCGCGACCACTGGCGCGGCGTGCTGCGCGTGTTCTTCGCGTCGTTCATCGCGATGGTCAACACCGCCTTCCAGGTCTTCGCCCTCAATTTCGCGACCGACGACGAATACGGCATCGGCATCGCCTCCAGCACGATGCTGTGGCTCGCGATCATCGCGAACGTCATCGCCGTCGGGACGATCCCGCTGTGGGCTATGCTCTCGGACCGGGTCGGACGCAAACCGGTGTTCCTGTCGGGTCTGATCGGCAGCGCGATCCTGGTCGCCGCGTTCCTGTGGTCGATCTCCCGCGGCGACGTCCCCCTCGTCCTGATCACCGGAATCCTCCTCGCCGGGATCGTCTACAGCATGCCCAACGCGTGCTGGCCCGCGACCTACGCCGAATACTTCCCGACGAGCGTCCGCCTGTCCGGGATGGCGATCGGAACCCAGTTCGGCTTCGCGCTTGCCGGCTTCACCCCGGCCATCGCCGGCTCGCTCATGAACGGTGACGCCGGAAACTGGTACCGGGTCGCCCTCTTCGCGGCCGGAGCGGTCCTCATCGCCGCCGTCGCGGTCGCAACCGGACCCGGCGGAACCCACAAGATCGCGACCGCGGACCTCGGCTCCACGCCCGAGTCGCACACCTCGCGCGTTCCCGTCGGAGCCTCCCGATGACCGGGCGGCCGGCGATCGCGGTCCTCAACGGACCCAACCTCAACCTGCTCGGCCGGCGCGAACCCGCGCTGTACGGCACCGCAACCCTGACCGACATCGAGAACCTCTGCCGCCGGACCGCGACCGAACTCGGCTACGACATCGACTTCCGCCAGACCAACCACGAGGGCACCCTCGTCGACCACATCCACGAAGCCCGGGACCTGGCCCGCGGCATCGTGATCAACGCGGCGGCCTACACCCACACCTCGGTCGCCGTGCGCGACGCTCTCGCGACCGTCACCGCACCCGTGATCGAAGTGCACCTGACCAACGTTCACACCAGGGAACCGTTCCGGCACGTGTCGTACATCGCGGCGGTCGCGACCGGCGTCCTCGCAGGATTCGGACCCGCCGGCTACGAGTACGCGGTCCGGCACATCGCCGCCCTGGACAACCCGGCCGCCCCGCACACCCGCATCGAGGAGCTGCACGATGCCCACCACAACTGAGCACCCCACCTTCGTCCTCGGGCTCGTCGGCGCCGGCATCGGCGGCTCACTCACCCCCGCGATGCAGGAACGAGAAGGGCGCGAGTCCGGCATCGGCCTCGCCTACCGGCTGATCGACGCCGAACGGCTCGGCTTCGACGCCGACGATCTGCCCCAGGTCCTCGCGTGGGCGCGGCGCCTCGGATTCGACGGACTGAACATCACGCACCCGTTCAAACAACGCGTGATCGAACTGCTCGACGACCTGAGCGAGGACGCCGAGGATCTCGGCGCCGTCAACACCGTGGTCTTCCGCGACGGCCGCGCCCTCGGCCGCAACACCGACTGGTCGGGCTGGGGACGCGCATTCCGGCGGATGCTGCCCGACGCGGTATCGGACCGCGCGGTGCTCGTCGGGGCCGGCGGAGCCGGATCCGCGGTCGCCTACGCGCTGCTCGAACAGGGCGCAGCGCACGTATCGATCGTCGACGTCGACACCGAGAAGGCCCAGCACTGCGCGACCCACCTCGCCAAACGATTCGGCGACGACCGCGTCGACGCGACACCCGACCTCCCCGGCGCACTCGCCGGCGCCCAGGGACTGATCAACGCGACCCCCACCGGCATGACCGGACACCCGGGACTCCCCGTGCCCGCCGAGCTCGTTCGCGGCGACCTGTGGGTATCGGACGTCGTCTACTTCCCGCTCGAGACCGAACTCGTCCGACTCGCCCGCGCGCGGGGGTGCCGGGTCGTACCGGGAGGTGGGATGGCGGTCTTCCAGGCGGTCGGGGCGTTCGAGTACTTCACCGGCCGCAAACCGGACGCGGCCCGGATGCTGCGCCACTTCGAGGAGCTGACCCGCTGATGCACCGTGGAATCGCCACCGTGTCCCTGTCCGGGGTTCTGGAGGAGAAACTCGAGGCGATCGCCGCCGCCGGGTTCGACGGCGTCGAGATCTTCGACAACGATCTCGTGGCATCACCGCGTCCGCCGCAGGAGATCGCCCGCAGATGTGCGGACCTGGGCCTGACGGTCGACCTGTTCCAGCCGCTGCGGGACGTCGAAGGTGTCGATCCCGGCCGCTTCCCCGCGGTGCTGCACCGGGTGCGTCGCAAGCTCGAGGTCGCCACCGCGCTGGGAGCACGCACGATGCTCGCGTGTTCCAACGCACTGCCGGACGCTGTCGACGACCCGGACCTGTCGGCCGAGCAACTGCACGCGGTCGGCGAACTGGCCGCATCGTTCGGCGTCACGGTGGCGTACGAAGCGCTGGCCTGGGGACGGCACGTGGATCGGCTCGGTCAGGCGTGGGCGGCGGTGGTCCGCACCGGCCATCCGGCGATCACCCTCGCGGTGGACACCTTCCACATGCTCGCCCGTGGCGACGACGGTTCGGCCCTGGCCGGGATCCCCGGAGACCGCATCGGTTTCCTCCAGGTGGCCGACGCACCCCTGCTCGACATGAACGTCCTCGAGTGGAGCCGCCACTTCCGCTGCTTCCCCGGCCAAGGCACCCTCGACGTCGCCGGGGTCGTCGCGGCGGTGCTCGAGGCCGGCTATCGCGGGCCGCTGTCCCTCGAGATCTTCAGCGATGTCGTGCGCGAGGCCGACCCGTTCGTCACCGCCCGCGACGGGATGCGGTCGCTGGTGTTCCTCGAGGACCAGCTGGGTGCCCGCCTGTCCGCACCCGCCCGAGAACAGGTATCCGTCGCACCGCCGGCCCCGCGCCGCACCGACGTGGCCTTCGTGGAACTCACCGATCCCACCGGATCGGCATACCCGGACCTGTTGTCCGGATTGGGTTTCCGGATCGCCGGCAGGCACCGCTCCAAGCCGGTCGTGTGGTGGCGGAACGGCGGCGCGAACGTGGTGCTCAACGAAGCCCCGGCGCCGGGCACTGCCGCAACCGCGTTCGGGCTCGTCGCGCCTCCGGTCGCGGACGTCGCCGAGCGCGCGGCGGCGCTGTTGTGGCCCGCGGTCGACAAGACCCGCGGCCGGGGCGAGGCCGGCCTACCGGGGATCACGTCGCCGTCCGGACTGCACGTGTTCGTCAGTGCCGAACCGGGCGCGACCGACGACTGGCACACCGACTTCGTCGCCACGGAAGGCGTACCGGACGACGGGTGGCTCGGACTCGACCACATCGACGTCGCCGTCTCCGCCGACCAGCTCAACGAGGAACTGTCGTTCTTCCGCACCCTGTTCGGCCTGCAGCCGGTCGGCTCCGAGGAGTACATCCAGCCCGAGGGGCGGCTGCGTATCCGCGCGCTGCGCGCGGCGAAGGGTGATCTGCGTGTCGCACTGACGGTGTCGGACAGCGGCGGCGACGACGTGCAGCACGGCGGTATCACGCAGCTGGCGTTCGCGACCGCCGATGTCGTCGATGCGGTGCGGCGAATCCGATCGCGTGGTGTCGACATGCTGAGCCCGCCCGACAACTACTACGCGGATCTCGATGCGCGCTTCGCGCTCGATCCCGCTGCGCTCGCCCTGCTCAGAGAGCACGACCTTCTCTACGGCCGGAACGACACCGGAGAGTTGCTGCACGCCTACACCGTTCCCGTGGATGGTGGCTTCCAGGTCGAAATTCTGGAACGTCGCGGCGGGTACGACGGATACGGCTCGGCGAACACGCATGTGCGACTCGCGTCCGTGACGGCTCGCGGCCGCTGACATGCGCGGTCCGATCGTCGGACCCACTGATCCGGCCCGAGGCAGTACGCTCGATCATCGGATTCTTTCCGGAAACGAAGATGATGACCGGTCGCGAGGTTGAGACGGATGCGCGCGGCGGTGCCGAACCCGGTGCTGCCGCTCGCGCACTGGTGGCCGCGGTCGCCGACCTCTCGTCGACACGGCACGCCGAGATCGCCGGGGCCATCGTCGCCCGGCTCAGCTCGGGTATCAGCGAGATGTCCGATGACCGCCGGACCCGCCGCGTGCTCGAACTGGCCGCGTTGGACGGGGCCCGTGCCGTCACCCAGTTCCTGAGCGACGACCTCCGCGACGTCGTGATCCCCGACGCGTCCTTCGGTCTCGTGCGGATACTCGCCCGGCAGGGATTCCCGGTTTCTCTGGTGGAGCGGAGCAATCGGCTCGCGCAGGACAGCATCCTGCGCTGGTGCCTCGAGGCGCTCGCAGGGCTCAGTGACGACGCGCAAGCGGTCACCCAGGCGGGGGTGGCGATCCTGACGAGGTTGTCCGCCGGGATCGACGGGGTGTCCCAGCGGCTGCTCGGCGTGTACGAGTCGGAGCGCGACACGTGGTTGTTCAACCGCAATGCGTCGCGGTCCGCGCGGATCCACGACATTCTCGCCGAACGTCCGGTGGAGGTGGCCGATGCCGAAACCACCCTCGGCTACCGGCTCGGTCAGCACCACCTCGGAGTGATCATCTGGTCCGAGGACACCGCGGCGGTCGACAACGAGCTGACCGAACTCGAGCAGGCGGTGGCCACCCTCGCGGAGTACTTCGGAGCAGCAGGTCGCGCGCTGTTCGAACCCTCCGACGAGCGCATCTGCTGGGCGTGGATTCCGCTCGGCGGGACCGCGGAGATAGATCTCGCAGGGCTACCGTCGATCGTCGAGGGCTGGGAACGACCCTTCATCGCCGCACTCGGAGCCCCCCATGAAGGTCTCGACGGGTTCGTCCGAACCCACCGGCAGGCCCTTCAAGCCCAAGTGGTGGCGAGGGCTTCACAGCTGCCGGGGCCACGGTTCGTCCCGATCACTTCGGTCGGTGCGGTGGCCTTGATGTGCGACGACCTCGAGGCCACGAGTTCGTGGGTCGACGACACCCTGGGACCGCTCGCCGCCGACGAGCCGGGGGCCGCACAACTACGCCATACCCTCTACGAGTTTCTCTCGAACGGAGGCAGTTACATCGCCGCCGCGGCACAGCTGCACATGCACCGGAACTCCGTCGCCTACCGGATCCACAAGGCCGAGGAACTACTGGGCAGGAGCGTGCGGGAATCCCGGCTCGACCTCGAGAACGCGCTGGCACTGTGCCACTGGCTCGGTCCCGCGGTGCTCACGCCGGCCGGAACCCCGGCCCCACCGCGGTGATCGAATCGGAGCCGGCGGACCATGTGGCTCCCGCCACGAGGGATCGGCAGTGCCACACTCATTCCTCGGTGGATGTGTGCGCCGGACGCCCCAACCGATCCCGGCGCACACATTGCGCCGGCCCGGGAGTGCCCGCAGCTCGCACCCCGTGATGAGGCCCCGGTCACTGTGCGGACGGCCCAGCGCTTCCGAGGCTTCTGTGTGCTGTCAGCCCGATGGAATCGGCGAGACGGAAACCTACCGTCGAAGCAGGGTGGATGCCGGAAGGTCGTCGTCATACACCCGATAGGAAGACGCAGCCGCCGACGATGTGCCGATCCGGGCTGTGTCTCGCACACTCTCCGCACCCCGGAAAGGACATCGATGGCCTCCCACCGCGAAGCGGCTCGACCCGGTTCCACGACGAGCGACGCCCTGATGATCCTGCGCTGCGAGGACTGCGAGACCCTCATCGGACCCCAGGCACCGACGTGCTCGTCGTGTGGGAGCGCCGAGCTCGAGTCGGTGTGTTGTTCCGGTGCCGGCTCGATCGTGTCCTGGAAGGTGCTGAACCACGCCCCGCCCGGACGGCACTGTGAGCAGGAGCCGTTCACGATCGCGATAGTCGAACTCGACGACGGACCGTGGGTGTACTCGAAGATCGAGGGTTCGTTCCCCGTCTGTGCCGACGCACCGGTGCGTGTGGAGCTTCGGTCCGCGCGCCCGGTGGACAGGTTCCCGGTGTTCGGAGTGTGCGCCGCCTGAGTCGAGGTCCGGCCGCCCGCTGCCGATCGGCTCCTATCGGGGTGCCGGGACCTGATCGTCCGGATCGGTGATCTCGGACTTTTCGGGGGTGTTCTCGGCGGGGGTGTTCTCGGCGGGCCGGGCAGCCCGGGCCGTGGCGAGCTCGGCACGCAGATCGGCAACTTCGGACCGCAGTTCGTCGCCGCGTTCCCGGGCCGCGGATTCGGCGGCCTGCGCGGTTGCGGCGACGATGCGGGCCTGTTCGAGCGCATCGCGCAATTCGGCGACTCGGGTTCGTTCGGACGCCAGGTCGGTGCCGAGGCGGGTGATGGTGGCAGTGTGCTGATCGATATCGGCACAGGCTCGTGCCAGGTCGGTCTGGGTGCGCGTGAGCTCGGCCCGTAGGCCGTCGCGTTCGCCGGCCATATCCGTCAGATGTTTCTGCTGAGTGGCGATCGTGTCCTGCAGTTCTGTGGTGATACGGGTGTGCTCGGCCGCGGCGTCGTCGAGCTGGTCCCTCCACTGACTGAGCGTCTGGGCGTGCTCGCGCTTCAGTCGGGTCAGTTCGTCCTCGTGTGCGACCTTCAGCTGCTGCATCCGTTCGGTGTGCGCGGCGCGTGCCTCGGCGAGTTCCGCATCGACGGCGTCGACGGCTGCGTCGGCGTTCTCCCGGTCTTCGGTGGCCTGCGCCAACTGCTCCCGCAGGCGGACGATCTTCGCGTCGGCGTCGGCCTTGACCTTCGCCAGTTCGGTAGATGCCCTGGTCAGTTGCGCTTCGAGTGCCGCGGGGTCGGTGAGTTTGTCGACGGCGGCGGTGATCTGTGCCGCGACCGCGCTGTACTGCTCGAGGCTCACCGCGGTCAGCGTGCGCAGGGACGAAACCGCGGCGGCGAGGTTGGCGGCACCTTCGGCTGGGTCGGCGGGGGAGGTGAGTTCGGCGAGCTGGGCAGATTCTCTGCGCTGTCGTTCGCGTTCGCGGTGCGCGCGCACCCGATCCGCGGGGGAGGCGTATTTGCGGGGCCTGCCGACGCGCGGCTTCGCCTCTGCAGCAGCTTCGTTTTCATTCATTTCGACCTCTCCGGACCCTCTCGTGCCTTTTTATACATTACATTACACGATACGTAACAAGAAATGAAACGAAAAAAATGACGAACCGGTGGTAAAGCCGCAGGTAAAACGATTGGGAGTGCAGTCTGCCGTGAGTTTCCCCTCGGATCCTGCGAAGTTGCTCACAAAACATGAATACATGCGCATAGGAGTATGGATTCTTTCTGATCGTCATAATTCCCTCTTATGACGATCAAGCACTGCGGGTGCCCCGAAAACTGGGTAGGGGGCCGGCAGCGCCGCGCGGCGCTCGCCGCCGGCCTGGAATCTCGGCGAACGCACACCCCTGTCGCTGTGGTGGATCGATGTGCGTGTCAGCGGATGGACAGATCCGGCCACGGCGGCCGGCGGAGTACCGCGAGTGTTGCGATGGTCGCGGCGACCAGACCGATCAACTCGCCCATCAGCGCGATACGCGTCTCGTCGACTGCAGCCACCCAGCGGACCTCGCCGTCGCGGACGACGAACACTCCGATCGGCTTCGGAACCGGCTGCACGGCGCCCCGTCGGAACCATGCACGGTGGAAGCCGGTCACGGTGACGATCGTGGTGCCGTCCGACGTCTCGTACGGCGCGCCGTAGACGCGGTCGTCGCCGGTCGGTGCGGAAGCGGTGACTGCGTGGATGCTCATGATCTGTCCCCCGGAAGAGTGGGTCGTCGACACGCCGATTCATCGTCGCATCCGAGCGGGTCCGCGTGTTGCCGATACGGTGCGGGAATCGGCCCGGCACGCACATCGGAAGGGGGAGTGTCACTGTGACGAAAGAAATCGGGGTTCCGGTCGGAGGTCTCGAATCCGCCGGCTCGCCCCCGAACCTCCCCGACGGTGCCGAGGACGCGATGCGGCGGCTGCGGGACAGGGCGTCCTCGGACAACACTCGCGCCGCGCACACCGCAGACTGGGACAAATTCGTCCGCTGGTGCCACGGTTCCGGGAACACGGCACTTCCCGCGTCGCCGGAACTGCTGGGCTGGTACCTGACGGAGAAGTCGGGTGAGCTCCGCCCCGACGGTCGCTGGGCGTTCGCGCCGGCGACGATGGCGCGCTGGGTGGCGACGATCAACAAGGTCCACGCGCTCGCGGGCCTGCCCGGCCCGGGACGGAACGAGACGGTCCGCGACATCCTGCGCGGGATCCGCCGCACCCGCGCCACGCCCTCGGCCCGGCGTACCCCGCTGTTGACCGAGGACGTCCGCGCGATCGTGGGAGGCATGCGGGGTACCGCCACATGTTTCGCGGACCGAATTGCCGAACGCAGGGATTCGGCTCTGCTGCTCATGGGACTCGCCGGAGCGCTGCGCCGCTCCGAACTGTGCGGCATTGCCGTATCGGACGTGGTCACGCACCGCGCGGACGGTCTCTACGTGACGATCCGAAGGTCGAAGACCGACCGCGACGCCCGCGGGCGCGTCGTCACGTTGCCGTACGGCCGCGACCCGCAGACGTGCCCGGTGTGCGCATACCGGCGGTGGCGCGAGGTCCTCGACGTATGGGACGACGGCGGGCGCCCGGCCGTCCTGTCGCTGCTCGCGGACACCACCGACGACCTCGGCGAGCACCACTGCCGCGGTCTGTCCCTGCACACCGCCGCACCCGACCGTCCACTGTTCCGGCCGGTCCACCGAACCGGCTCGATCGGAGCGGGACGGCTCGCCGGGCAATCGGTGCACTCGATGATCCAGCGCCGGGCCCGGCAGGCCGGGTTCAGCCCGGAACTCGTCGCCACCCTCGGTGGACACAGCCTCCGCGCCGGGTTCGTCACCCAAGCGGTACGGAACGGCGCCACGACCCAGACGATCATGACGCAGACCGGGCACGCCGACGAACGGATGGTCGCGATCTACAGCCGCCACCACGCCGGACTCGTCGGCAATGCCGTCACCGAACTCGGACTCTGAGCGGAACCGTCACAGGCCACGGCCGAGCGGTCGCCGCCACCAGGATTCGTCGGCTTCCATCCGGGACCGCAGGTGGTCGGCGGCGTCCGCATTGCGGAACGGTCCGGCCAGCAGGTCCGCGTACACGTGGGCGGGTGCGACGAACCGCAACCCGTCGCGGCGGTCCATCCGGTCGAACACCACCGGCGTCCACGGGATCGCGACGACCACGTCGGCGGCCCGCTCGACCGGCCGCAGTCCGAGTTCGGCGGCGAACTCGTCGGGATCGTCCGCATACACCTCGAGGACATCCGTCGGGGCGTAGTCCGTGGCTCCCACGCCGGTCAGTGCGTACCCGAGGTCGACACGCTCGGCGAGACTGGACCGCACCGCCTCGATACCCTCGGGAGCGGAGAAGCCTCGTGTCGCGCAGGGTTTCCGATCCGCTGCCCAGCCGCGCACCATCGGTTCCCAGCGAACCGAGGTGACGGGGCCGCGGGGAACGCGGCGGATCAGCTCACGTTCGGCGAGGACCTCGACCACTCGGTAGGCGGCACCGGTGGAGGCTCCCGACAGCTTGATGAGTTCGGGAACGGAGATGTCGCCCACATGATCGGCGAGCGCCCGCACGATGCGCTCGGACGGTTCACCGGTCAACACGCCCGACGGCCGGCCGGGACCGCGCCACGGGTCGGCGTCGGCCCCGCGGTTGCGGACCCAGACAGCCGGGCGGGCCGCGACGAGTGTCAGATTGCCGGTGGCATCGGCATAGGAGATGCCATGTTGGTCGAGTTGGCGGCGGACCGGATCGGACAGGTAGTGCGCGCATACGAACCCCCGATCGGATTCGCTGAGCTCGGCCGAGATCCGCGCGATGTCGCCGCTGAGGATGCCACGGGAAGTGATGACCGCATAGGACACCGCGTCGCCGTCGGGAGCGGTGAGCAGGATGCGTTTGGGTGCCTCGGGGGAGCGGGCACGGTCGGCAGTCACCGACCATCCCAGGGGCAGGCACGCCTCGAGGCTTGCCACAGCACGCCGGTAGATATCGATGTAGCGTTCCGGCCGAGGGCCGACGGGCTCGACCTGGCCAGTGGGATCCTCCGAAATGGTCACACTCATCACAGTACTCACTCTGTACAAAACGGAACAGACGGAATTTCCGAAGCGTGTGGTCGTGTCGGTTGCCTCCCGTAGTCCTCGGCCAGAGGAGAGGGCTGTGCGGCCGGCGGGAGGGGGCGCCCCCGATGCGATAGTTTCATCACCATGAGTGACAGTCTCGGTCGGTACGCGTTCATCCAGGCCACGTGGCATCGCAGCATCGTCGATCAGGCCCGGGAGGGCTTCGCCGACGAGATGGTTGCACTGGGGCATTCCCGCGATTCCCTCGAGTTCTTCGAGGTTCCGGGCGCTTTCGAGATCCCGCTTCACGCCCGTCGGCTCGCACAGACCGGGCGGTACGACGGTATCGTCGCAGCCGGGCTCGTGGTGGACGGCGGTATCTACCGCCACGATTTCGTTGCGACCGCGGTGATCGACGGCCTGATGCGAGTCCAGCTCGACACTGACGTGCCGGTCTTTTCCGTGGTGCTCACGCCGCATCATTTCCACGAGCACGATGAGCACATCGAGTACTTCACCCGGCACTTCGTGAAGAAGGGCGCCGAAGCCGCGCGGGCCGTCGACTCGACGGTGAAGTCGTTGCGTTCGCTGCCCACCGAATAGACCGGTCCGTCCCACTTCCACCCGGACCTGGACGTCAATCCGGACAGGACGGAAAACGGAGAAAACAGAATATTCTCCTTCTCTGCGTGCCGCACAGACGAAACGTAGTCCTTCCGGGATCGTGTGGCCCATGCGTCTTCACGGTCTTCACCTGTGTCTCGCGGTCGCGGGGTTCGCCGCGGGGTCGACCCTTGCATCGACCACCACGAACTCGTTCGTGTTCATCACCGGTGGCAGCAGGGTGGGCCTGCTGTTCTCCGGGGGCGCTGTGGGCGTGACCGTGGGCGCAAGTGTCGCCGCGGTGGTCGCCTGGGGAGCGCGGGTCCGTATCCATCGGATTTTGGCGGCCATGGCAGGCCTCGCTCTGATGGCGATCGCGGCGGCCCCGTGGGGCGGGGAATACGGAGTGTATGCGGCAGCGTCCGGGGCCGGCGTACTTCTCGGAGCCCTGGCCGCGGCGGTCCCATCCTTGGATGCGTTGCACGGTCCGAACGCCCTCGCAGCAGGCGTCCTCGCAGGGATCGTATGCGCCGAACCGCTCGTGCGACTGGGACGTGACTCGTCGCCGCGCCGATATGCCGACTACCTGCCGACGTCGTCGGAGCCCGTGGATGTGCTTCTCCTGGTGCTCGTCGGCGCCGCCGCGATCGCGGTGGTCGTACTGCTGCTGGCGGACACCCGAGCAGCTGCCCCGGGCGACGTCCGAGTCCGAGGGAAAACAGTGCTCGTCGGGATCGTCCTTCCCGCGGCCTGGTTGATCCTGCATTGGCGTTTCGTCGGGTCGGTGACCGGTCTGCACGGAGGTACGGTGCTGCCGGGGTGGTGGTTCGCGGGGCTTGTTCTGGTCCCGGTCACGATCGCCATCGCGGCCTGGATCCCCGGCCCGACGGCCGCCGTGCTGCTCGCCGGGACCGCGGTCGCCGTCGTCGGACCGAGCGAACTCGCGTGGTACACGGATCAGTGGTGGGCGCTGCTGATCCCGGTGGCCCTTGTCGTTCTCGGTTCGGTGATGGGAAACCGGATTTCCCGTCCCTGGATAGGGATCGGAGGACTTGTCATCGTGGTCACGACCGAACTCGTGGAGAATCCACCGTGGGACATCGCCCACCTGGTCGCAGTGCTGGTCATCTTCCCGGTGGCGTCCGCATTCCTCATCGCATCGTGCCTGCCTTCGGAGCCTGCGATCACGACCACCGCGCTGATCGCCCCGGCTGCGATCCTCGTTCCCCTCTCGGCGAAGTACGGCTGGACCGCTTACACGCCGCTGCAGGGGGAGGGGAGTGAAGTGCCGAACGGCAGCGCCGTACTGATATCAGCAGGGGTGACCGGCATATCGCTGATGGCGCTGGGAGCCGGAATCGGTTGGGTGCGAAGACGAACGGAAGACCATCGGAATCGCCCGGAAATCGATGGAACCGCTGATGGCTGACCGCCTCGTCGGCGAACGCGGTTCGCGTCCTCTTTTCTGGGGAAGACGGAAACGACGAATAAACAGAACAACCAGTATATTCCCATCAAGGCTGTGCCTATACCTCGACGACACAGGCTGGGGGTAGGGGAGTGACGCGGATCCGACCCATCGACACCCGTTGTTTCCTGGAGCAGGGCAGGGGTGCGAGCGGGTGAAGCCGCCGGTCAGCGGGAGGAGGAGCCCTCGGGAGCCTGGCCGGACCGTTCAGGAGCGCCGAGGGAAGCTGATCGAGTGGCCGGGGACAGGAAAGGGAGAGGTCGCTCGTTGACCTGAACTCTTCACCCCTGCCGGTCTTCGATGAAGATATTCCGAACAAAACGGAATCACTGGAAAAACCGAATTCCAATCCTCCTCGGGACTCACCCCACGCCACCAACTCACCTTCACATCCCCTCGCCAGCCTCTACACGCGGGTCGGCTCCGCGAAATGGCGCGCCAGACGTCGGTGACGGTGCTCGAAGAGTCTGGTGACGATCTGTCTGGCCAGTGTGTCACCGTAGGGGAGCCGCGCGAGCGGAGCACGCAGCTCCATCGTGAGCCGGTCGTGAACACGGGTACGGGGTCCGTCCTCGGGGGTGAGCGTGCGTTCGTGCTCCCACCGACGCATCGTCGCCATCGTGGACTTCTCATGGAAGCGGCGACCGGGGTCGAGTTCGACGAGGGTGAGAGCGTCGTATTCCACGGGCAGGACACCGAACAGAAGCAGTGGAGCCTTCCCGAGTGGCACTCCGACCGGGACGAGATCGACTGTGGTGCCGTGCATCCGGCGCGGCATTCGCATGGCGAGCAACGGCGCCAGTTCGTGGTTGATGCCGGCCGGGTCCGTGATCCGCGCCCAGACGGCTGAGGCGTCGGCCGCGACGATCGATTCGTGTTCGACGATGATGGGCTGGCTCATCGGACGGTCCCTTCGGCGGTTTCGACCACCGTATCCATCCCGGTCGCTGTCCGGTACTACCGCAGAGTCAGGTGGATCCGTCCGTCGCTCACGTGGGCCGGGTAGGTCCGGACGGAGCCGATGCCGGGGGTGGTGCACGCGCCGGTCTCCAACGAGAACGCGTACTGGTGCAGGGGACACACCACGACCGTGGTGTCGATCTGGCCGTCGGCGAGCGGGCCGGACCGGTGCGGGCACATCGCGTCGGTGGCGCGGACGGTGCCGTCGGACAGCAGGTACACCGCGATCTGCCGGCCGTCGACCGCATAGGTGCGGCCCTCTCCGAGGGTGAGGTCGGTGAGCGCGCCGATCTCGACGGTCACGGCGGCACAGGCGTCGTGCAGCGCGGTCATCGGACCGGAACCTGCGGAAGCGGCAGCAGCGGCAACGACGGCACGAACTGTGCCGGCGATTTCGGGGCGGTCCGTTCGAGCCAGGGGTCGCGGTAGCCGTCGACCGCCGCGGCCATGCGTTCGTCCAATCCGGTCACGATGTCCTCCTCGTCGTGGAGCAGCAGGGCTTGCAGGCGATCGACGCCGAGGCGGGGCACGAAGTCGTAGGTGCGTTCGAGCCACTTGGCGTTCTCGCGGTAGTACTGGATGAACCGGCCCGCGACGAGGAGTACCTCGTCCCCGGAGCCGACGGTGGCGAACAGGTCGCCCTTGCGGATGTGCGCGCCGGCTGCGCCGCCGACGTAGATCTCCCACCGCCCGTCCCCGACGGCGACGACCCCGAAGTCCTTGCACAGCGCCTCGGAACAGTTGCGTGGGCAGCCCGCGACGGCGAACTTCAGCTTCGCCGGGGTCTCGAGTCCCTGGAAGCGTTCCTCGATCGCGATGCCGAGCGACGTGGAGTCACCGAGCCCGTAGCGGCAGTAGTCGCTGCCGACGCAGGTCTTGACGGTGCGCACGGACTTGCCGTAGGCGTACCCGGACGGCATATCCAGGTCTGCCCACACGTGCGGGAGGTCTTCCTTGCGGATGCCGAGCAGATCGATGCGCTGACCACCGGTGACCTTGACCAGGGGAACGGAGTAGCGGTCGGCGACGTCGGCGATGCGTCGGAGCTGGTCCGGGGTGGTCACGCCGCCCTTCATCTGCGGGACCACCGAGAAGGTGCCGTCGCGCTGGATGTTGGCGTGGACGCGGTCGTTGATGAACAGGGCGCCGCGTTCGTCGATCCAGTCGGGTCCCCACACCACGCGCAGCAGCGATGCCAGCGGCATCTTCGCCGTCGCGTCCTCCCCGGCGGGAGCCAGGGCGGCGAACACCTGCGAGACCGAGCGCAGATCCCGCGCGCGGATCGCGGCGATCAGGTCCGGTTTGCTCAGCGGGATGCACGGCACGTACCAGTTCGCGGCGGGGTCGTCGGCGAGCTCACCACCGGCCGCGCACGCGACGATGTCGGCGACCAGGCCCTTGCAGGATCCGCAGCCCTTGCCGGCGCGGGTCTTCGCGCACACCTCGGTGAGGGTGGCGGCACCGCTGTGGACGCAGGCGACGAGGTCGCCCTTGGTGACGCCGTTGCAGTTGCACACCTGCGTGTCGGCAGGCAGATCCGCGGCCACGTCGGGTCCCTGGGGTTCGCCGATGTCGAACAGGAGCGCCGCGCGGTCGTCGGGAAGGTCGATCTTGCCGTCGAAGGCCTGGGCGAGCATCGACGCCTTGCCGATGTCGCCGAGGAGCATCGCGCCGATGAGGGCGCCGTCGCGGACGACGACGGCCTTGTAGACCCCGCTGCGCGGATCGTAGAACTGGACGAATTCGTCGTCCTCGCGTTCGGGGCCCTTGACGCCCATGGCGGCGACGTCGATTCCCGCGACCTTCAGTTTGGTGGTGGTGCGGGAACCGCGGTAGGCGGCGTCGGGGTTCGTGCCGGTGAGGTGTTCGGCGAGGACGACGGCCTGCTCCCACACCGGTGCCACGAGGCCGTACACCTCGCCGCGGTGCTGGGCGCATTCGCCGACGGCATACACGCCGGATTCGTCCTCGCAGCGCATCTGGTCGTCGACGACGATGCCACGTTCGACGACGAGGCCGCCGCTGCGGGCGAATTCGGTGTTCGGGCGGATACCGGCGGCGACCACGACCATGTCGGTGTGCACGGTTTCCCCGTCCGCGAAACGTACGCCGGAGAGGGCGCCGAGGTCGTCGCGCAGGATCGCGGTGGTGCGGGTGCCGGTGCGGACGGTGATGCCGCGCTTCTCGATCTCGGTGCGCAGCACGCGTCCGCCGCGTTCGTCGAGTTGCTGGTTCATCAGGTGGCCGGGGGAGTGCACGACGGTGACGGCGAGACCTTGGGTGCGCAGGCCGTAGGCGGCTTCGAGGCCGAGGAGGCCCCCGCCGATGACGACGGCGGACACGTCGTCGTGGGCGTCGGCCATCTGCAGCATGCCGTTGGTGTCGGCGATGGTGCGGAACCCGAAGATGCCGCGCCCGAGACGACCGTCGGTTTCGCGCAGGCCGTCCATGTTCGGGAAGAAGGTGTTGGACCCGGTCGCGACGATCAACAGGTCGTAACCGACTCGGCGGCCGGACTCGCAGGTGACGACCCTGCCGAATCGGTCGAGGTGCGCCGCGCGGTCGCCGGCGTAGAGGGTGACGCCGTTCTCGCGGTACCAGCTCATCGGGTTGAGGACGAGTTCGTCGTCGTCGACGCCCGCCTCACCGGCGAGCACGTGCGAGAGCAGGATGCGGTTGTAGTTGCCGTACGGCTCGTCGCCGATCATGGTGATGTCGAACTGCTCGCGACCGCCGCGCGCAAGGATTTCCTCGACGGTGCGTGCGCCGGCCATGCCGTTTCCGACGACGAGCAGCCGCCGGCGCGGGGTCTCCGGGGTGGGCGGTGTCGGTGTCATGCGTCGAGGGTCGGACGCGGCGGTGACGGATCGGCGGCACGGGGGTTACGCGGCGATCAGGAAGAGCTCACAGTGGCGGGAGCGCGGGTGTCAGCCGTGTCGGCTGATGTTGAGGACGAGGGCGATCACGGTGACGAGGGCGGTGGCGATCGAGAATTCCGTCACGGCGGTGGTGGCGCTCTGGTGGTTCATGAGCAGGCCCACGGCCAGCGAGGACAGGGCCATTCCCGTGTAGGCGCAGGTGAAGAAGGCGGCGAGGACGGAGCCGCCGGCGTCGGGGGCGTGGGTGGCGATCGCAGCGCTGACGCGTTGCATGCCCCCGGCGAAGGTGAGGCCGTGTCCGATGCCGACGCAGGTGGTGACGGCGAGCAGCAGGATCAGGTTCGGGGCTGCGCCGACGAGGGCGAGGCCCACCACGCCGAGGAGATTGCACGCGAGGCCGATGCGCTGGGCGGTGAGCGGTTCGAGTCCGCGCATCGAGAACTGCGTCACCACCGAGCAGACGAGCATGAGGGACGCGGCGGCCGCGCCGACGAGGAGGTTGGTGGTGCCGAGCAGGCCGGTGATCCAGGCGGGGGCGACGGACAGGAACAGTCCGGCGACGGCCCACGATGCGGCGACCGGGAGTGCCGCGCGCGTGAACACCGACCGGATCGGTGCGGGGACGCGGGGTGGTTCGAGCAGGCGTCCCGGTGTGCGCGCGGTCGCGGCGGCGGGCAGTGTCAGCAGGGTGACGAGTGCGGGGATCAGGGCCAGGACGAACACTGCGTAGGGCGTGATCAGCGGGTGGGGGAGGTATTCGGCGGCCAGTCCGGCCCAGAGTGGTCCGAGGGCGCATCCGCCTGCGGCGGTGACGGTGGCGGCTCGGGCCGCGCGCCGGGGGTGGCCGGCGGGGACGTGTTGGAGCAGGGCGGCGGCGCCGGCGGCGGAGCAGGCGCCGATGGACAGTCCTTGGAGGAGGCGGCCGGCGAAGAGCCATCCGGTGGTGTGTGCGGTGGCGAGGACGATGGCGCCGAGTGCTCCGGCGGCGAGGCCGGCGAGGAGGACCGGGCGGCGGCCGATGCGGTCGGAGAGTGGTCCGAGCAGGAAGAGTGCGGGGACGAGGGTGGCGACGTAGGCGGCGAAGATCGCGGTCTGGGTGAGGGGGCTGAAGCCGAGGTCGGCTCGGTAGAGCCCGTAGAGGGCGGTGGGGATGTTGGATCCGAGGGTGAGGATCGTCAGGGTGTAGCCGAGGCCGTGGAAGTGGCGGGCGGGCCATCGGGGCTGGGTTTCGTCGTGGTGCTCGGTTCCGGGTGCTGCGCTGATCGTCGAAATACTGGGAGCCACGTAGGACATCCTACATCCCATGTCCGGTTTAGGATGTGGGTTGCGGCGTCGTGGGAGGAGCGG
>NZ_LRRH01000101.1 GCF_001646785.1 Rhodococcus phenolicus | reverse complement strand
CGGACCGCGCCCGTCCCCGGGTTCGATGCCCCCGCGCCCGAACCCGGGTGCGATGCCGCAGCGTGCGGCGCGTCCGGCCGCGTCCGGTCGTCCGGGTCGTCCCGGTGCCCCGGGCGGTCGTCCGGGCGGCGGTGGCGGCGGCTACCGCGGCGGTGGCGCCGGCGGCGGCACCGGTGCAGGCGCCGGAGCCGGTGCAGGAGCAGCCGGTGGCTTCCGGGGTCGTCCCGGTGGCGGCGGCGGTGGTGCCGGTCGCGGTGGACGCGGCGGCACGGCCGGTGCGTTCGGTCGTCCCGGTGGCGCTCCGCGTCGCGGCCGCAAGTCGAAGCGGCAGAAGCGGCAGGAATACGATTCGATGCAGGCACCGGCAGTCGGCGGTGTCCGGCTGCCCCGCGGCAACGGCGAGACCATCCGGCTCGCCCGCGGCGCATCGCTGTCCGACTTCGCGGAGAAGATCGACGCGAACCCGTCGGCACTGGTCCAGGCACTGTTCAACCTCGGTGAGATGGTCACGGCCACTCAGTCGGTGAACGACGAGACGCTCGAGCTGCTCGGCTCCGAGATGAACTACGTCGTGCAGGTCGTCAGCCCCGAGGACGAGGACCGCGAGCTGCTCGAATCGTTCGACATCCAGTACGGCGAGGACGAGGGCGGCGAAGAGGACCTCCAGCAGCGTCCGCCGGTGGTGACCGTCATGGGTCACGTCGACCACGGTAAGACCCGACTGCTCGACACCATCCGCAAGGCCAACGTCCGTGAGGCCGAGGCCGGCGGTATCACGCAGCACATCGGTGCCTACCAGGTGCTGACGCACCTCAACGGTGAAGATCGCCTGATCACCTTCATCGACACCCCGGGTCACGAGGCGTTCACCGCCATGCGTGCCCGCGGTGCGAAGTCGACGGACATCGCGATCCTCGTGGTCGCCGCCGACGACGGCGTGATGCCGCAGACGGTCGAGGCGATCAACCACGCCCAGGCGGCCGACGTGCCGATCGTGGTCGCGGTGAACAAGATCGACAAGGAGGGCGCGAACCCCCAGAAGATCCGCCAGCAGCTCACCGAGTACGGCCTGGTCACCGAGGAGTACGGCGGCGACACCATGTTCGTCGACATCTCCGCGAAGCAGGGCCTGAACATCGACCAGCTGCTCGAGGCCGTGCTGCTGACCGCGGACGCGTCCCTCGACCTTCGGGCCAACCCGGACATGGAGGCGCAGGGCGTCGCGATCGAGGCCCACCTCGACCGCGGTCGAGGCCCGGTCGCGACCGTCCTCGTCCAGCGCGGCACCCTGCGGGTCGGCGACTCCATCGTCGCCGGCGACGCATACGGCCGTGTGCGCCGCATGGTCGACGAGCACGGCGAGGACGTCCTCGAGGCGCTTCCGTCGCGTCCGGTCCAGGTCATCGGCTTCACCTCGGTGCCCGGCGCCGGCGACAACCTCGTCGTCGTCGAAGAGGACCGCATCGCCCGGCAGATCGCCGACCGGCGTAATGCGCGCAAGCGCAACGCACTGGCCGCCAAGAGCCGCAAGCGGATCTCGCTCGAGGACCTGGATGCTGCGCTCAAGGAGCACAACGAGCTCAACCTCATCCTCAAGGGCGACAACTCGGGTACCGTCGAGGCCCTCGAGGAAGCGCTCATGGGCATCGAGATCGACGACGAGGTGCGCCTGCGGGTCATCGACCGCGGTGTCGGTGGCGTCACCGAAACCAACGTCAACCTGGCTGCGGCATCCAACGCGGTGATCATCGGCTTCAACGTCCGTGCCGAAGGCAAGGCGACGGAGCTGGCGAACCGCGAAGGCGTCGACATCCGCTACTACTCGATCATCTACCAGGCGATCGACGAGGTGGAGAAGGCCCTCAAGGGCATGCTCAAGCCGATCTACGAAGAGGTCGAGCTCGGCCGCGCCGAGATCCGGGCCATCTTCAAGTCGTCGAAGGTCGGCAACATCGCCGGTTGCCTCGTGCAGTCGGGCATCGTCAAGCGCAACGCGAAGGCACGGCTGCTCCGCGACAACAACGTTGTCGCCGAGACCGTCACCATCTCGTCGCTGCGCCGCGAGAAGGACGATGTCACCGAGGTTCGCGAAGGCTACGAGTGCGGTCTGACGATCACCTACTCCGACATCAAGGTCGGCGACGTGATCGAGGCCTACGAGCTGCGCGAAAAGCCGCGCGACTGACGGCACTGCCGTCGGCAGGAAGCTGACGGCACCGCCGTCGGTATCGACTGACGGCACCGCCGTCGGTATTCGCTGACGGCACCGCCGTCGGGGCGGCGGGCGAGCAATCGTCCGCCGCCCCGACGCGTCAGCACCCTGCTGTGCGGGGTACCCGTCGTCGGTGTGGTCCAGACAGGAGGTCCGGTGTTCGTAGGCGCACTCGAGCTGGATGTGCTGCTCGGTGACGTGCACTCCCTGAAAGGGAAGCGGTCGATGATCCGGCCGGTCCTCGCGGAGCTGCGCAGGTTCGGCGTCTCGGCCACCGAGGCAGGGCATCAGAACCTGCACCGCCGCGCCCTGTTGGGGGTGGCGTCGGCCGGTCCCGACGCCGGGCACGTCACGGACATCCTCGACCGGTGTGAACGCCTTGTCGCGGCCCGTCCCGAGTTGCAGTTGCTCGCGGCCCGACGAAGAATTTTCGGTCCGGAAGACTGACCGGACCCAGGTACGGAACAGCGGCCGCCCGCCGGCCGGAGACAGAAACAGCCGCCACGCGGCAGGACAGCCGCCACGCGGCGAGGAGAGGAAGCGACTGACATGGCCGATCCAGCACGGGCCCGTCGTCTCGCCAAGCGCATCGCGAACATCGTGGCCAGCGCCATCGATCACGAGATCAAGGATCCGCGGCTCGCGTTCGTCACCGTCACCGACGCGAAGGTGACGGCCGATCTGCACGACGCGACCGTCTACTACACCGTGCGCGGTGCGGACCTCGACGCCGAGCCCG
>NZ_LRRH01000100.1 GCF_001646785.1 Rhodococcus phenolicus | reverse complement strand
TCACGGCAGCTCCTGTCTGGTGTGGGGCTTGCGGTGGACCACTCGCCCCGATGCTGAGCACTCGCCTAGCAATGCTGAGCACTTGGATAGCATGCCGCACGGAACGTGGTCAAGGTCACACGTTTGCGGGGCGATAGGATGTCCGGGCAACAACGGCTGCCGGTTCGAATTGTGGAGGTGGACAGCGCGCATGCCCTCGCCGCGCAGAATCGGGGCTCCCGATGCGAAGAATCGGACGGTCCTGCTGGACGCTGCCGAAAAGGTCATGCTCGAGCACGGTTACGCAGCTGTCTCGTCCCGTAGGGTCGCCGAGCAGGCCGGTCTCAAGCCGCAGCTCGTGCACTACTACTTCGTGAACATGGACGAGTTGCTCGCGGAGGTATTCCGGCGGAGGGCCGAGCAGGGTCTCGAGTTCCAGGCGAAGGCGCTGGCATCACCCCAGCCGCTGTGGGCGTTGTGGCGGTTCAGCAGCAACCCGGGCGGCGTCGCACTGACGATGGAATTCATAGCGATGTCGCGGCACCGGCCCGCGCTGCGGAAACTGCTCGCCGACTATTCCGAGCGGTTCCGCCGAGACCAGGCCGAGGCGATCGGGATACTCCTGGAACGGTACGGCGTTGCGCACGAGGACTTTCCGCCCGTCGTCGCATCGGTTCTCACGACCAGCCTGTCCCGGGTCGTAGTGATGGAGGAGGCTCTCGGCTTCACCCTGGGTCACGCCGAAACCATCGAGCGCGTGGAACGATGGCTCGTTGCCGTCGAAGGGGAGTGGGGCAAGCCGCGGGCGTGACGCCGCAGACCGCCGGGCCCCCGGATGCCTGATCCGAGGGCCGGGGACGTGTCTGCACTCGAACGGCCTTGTGCGGCATCAGCTCCTGGCGGCGCTGATGCCGGCGCGACGACCGAAGAAGCTGCCGTCGCCCAGGGACGCACCGGATGCGTAACCGCCCGCGCTCACACCGGATGTGCAGCGTCCCGCGGCGAACAGGCCCGGGATCGGCTCACCGGAGACGTGCAGAACCTCGGAGTCGACGCTGGTGCGCAGGCCGCCGAGCGTGAAGCCCCCGGTCATTCCACGCAGATCGATGGCCGCGACGGGCGAGCCGATCGGCTTGACCCATTCGGTCTTCTTGCCGAACAGTGGGTCCTCGCCGTTCGCGGCGTGACGGTTGTAGACGTCGACGGTGGCCTGCAGCGCGCCTGCGGGCAAACCCATCTCGGCCTCGAGTTCGGCGACGGACTCGGCGACCCGCTTGGGCTGGTGACGCAGCTGCGGGCTGGACGTCGGACGGGACATGCCCTCCTCGTACGCCTGCTCGTCGATGACGAGGAACGACTGGTTCTGGTTCTCGATCAGTGTGGCCTGGCCGATGCGACCCGGGTAGGTGTCCTCGTTGATGTAGCGCTGACCGCGGCCGTTCACCAGGATTCCGCGGATGAACAGCTGCGGATCGCAGAAGAACGCAACCTCGGTGGCGTCCATGTGGGCGAGGTCGGCGCCGAGGGCCTGAGCCATGCGGATCGCGCGGCCGTCGTGCTCCTCGATGGACGCTGCGGGTCGCCCGATCAGGCGCGGGGCGTATGCCTCGAGCATGTCGTCGTTGTATGCGAAGCTGCCGGTTGCGAGCACGACGCCCTTGCGTGCGCGTACCGCGACGTCCTTGCCGTACTGCTTGGCCTGTACGCCGACCACGCGACCGCCGGTATCGACGATCAACGCCTGAACGCGCATGTCGTACTCGGCTCCGACACCCAGTTCGGCGGCCTTGTCGGTGAGCGGCTTCATGAGCATGTAGCCGCCGCCCTGCTCGCCGGTGCGCTTGTCGCTCATCTGCGGGACGTGGCCGCGCGGCGCTGGCGGAATGGTCGCGTTGAAGGGCGCGGCGTTCTCACCGCCGGTGTACTGCAGTCCGTCGTCACCCGGCGGCTCCCATCCGGGCTCGCCCCAGAAGCTCATCTTGAACGGGACACCACACTCCTCGGTCAGCCAGTGATAGTGGTCGACACTGCCCTCGCAGTACGCGTCGATCTTGGATTCGTCGACGCCCGGCCCCAATGCGGCCTTCATGAACGCTTTCATGTTGTCGGCGGTGTCCTCGAACCCGCACGCCTTCTGCAGAGGCGTTCCACCGCCCAGGTAGATGAATCCACCCGACATCGACGCCGCGCCGCCCCAGCCGCCGGCGCGCTCGAGTACCAGGACCTCGGCGCCTGCGGTGGCGGCGGCGACCGCCGCGGAAGCGCCTGCGACACCGTATCCCGCAACGACGACGTCGGACTCGTATGTCCATTCGGTGACTTCTCCGGCCGGGATGGGGCGGATCGGCGTGGCGTCGGCCATGTTGGTCCTCTCGGGCATGCGGCGGTTTTCCTCGCGCGGAACCTATCGGCACCTCGAACGTCGCGCATGCGGCTTCCCGGCCACCGGGAGAAGCCTCGCATCCGGTACGCGGGCGCCGCCGGTCGCGCTGCTGGGCGCACTCACCGAATCGGCTTGCCGCGCCGGAACTCCCGTCCGCCCCACACGCCCGACTGTCCCGATTCGGCCGCGTAGGCACCGCACGCCACGGCAATGGGGCAGCGGGCACAGATCTCGGCCGCGTAGTCGAACGAGTCGCTCGGGTCGGGAAACCAGCGGTCCGGGTGCCGATCGTCGCGGCAGGCGGCGGTGGACCAGTCCGGGGTCCGAACCTCGGTGAACCGGTGCTCGGCGAGCGTTGTGGTCATGGGGTCCTCCTTCCGGGGGTCACGGTGTCGGTGCGAGGTCGCGCCAGATCACGCGCTGGCGTTTACGGTCGGTACGGGGTGCGCGAGGAACCCACAGCAACGGCATCCGGGCTTCCTCCGGCGTCCGGTCCGACTTGATGTTGTTGCAGCTCGCGCAGCATGCGACGAGGTTCGACCAGCTGTTGCCGCCGCCGCGGCTACGCGGGTACACGTGGTCGATCGTCGTCGCGCCGGTCCGGCCGCAGTACGCGCACCGGTGGTGGTCACGTTCGAGGACGGCGCCGAAACTCGCGCGGCTGTCGTCGTCGACGACGGGCCGCGGCGGCACGTGCACGTAGTCGAGGAGCTGGACGGTGCGCGGCAGAGGAATCGCGACGTGCTGGGAGCGCACGACGAAACGCGGTGCATGCTCGACGAGGGTGATCGCGAGTTCCTCGGTGAGCAGCACGACGGCGCGGGCGGCCGGGACGACATCGAAATCCTCGTAGGCGGAACCGAGTACGCGTACCCGGGTGTTCATCCAGGTGCGGGCCGTGACGGCGGTGGGTGAGCGGTGCATGACAATCGACAACCTCGTTCTCTCACAGGGAAAGTGGTGATCCTCGAGGTGTGATCGTCCCGCGTGGCCGAGATCGGCCGCCGGTCACCGTGACGGTGACGAAAACTCGGGGCGCACACGCCCCGAGATGAGGGGCGTCAGTGGACGCGAACTCCGGTGATCGGAGCGGAATATTCGGAGACCCGATCCAGGAGGTGAATCATCTTCTGCGACATGCGCTGCGGGTGCGAGGTGGCGTGCATCGGATTTCCTTCCCGGTCGGCGTTCGATTGTTCCGACCGCCCAGTGTGCCACGTCCCGGCCGGGAGGTGTGGGATTTTCCGGGTAGCACGGATCCCCCGATGTGGTCGTCGAGCAGGACGGTGACGGCGATGTCGAGAGGTCGGCTGCGCCTCGATCGTGTCTCCACCCACCTGCTTCGATAGCATGTTCGAACAAGAATCGAAGGGTCCGACATGAAAGCCGAGCCCGCGAAACCGGGCTGGCGATCGGGGCGGAACGATGTCTACGCTTCCGCGCATGGCGAAACTCGAGGTAACCACCCGCGTCCCGCTCGATCCCGAACGGGCCTGGGCCACCGCGTCGGACCTGCATCGATTCGACGAATGGCTGACCATCCACGACGGCTGGCGCAGCGACCTGCCGGAGCGGCTCGCAGTGGGCGCAACCGCCGAATCCGTGGTGTCCGTCAAGGGGATGCGCAACCGGGTCGCGTGGAAGGTCGAGGAGATCGACGCCCCTCACCATCTCGTCCTGCGCGGAAGCGGCAAGGGTGGAACGAAGTTCCGGCTGCTGCTGACCGTCGCGGGTACCACGGACGGATCGGACCTGTCGCTGAAGATCGACCTCGGTGGTGCGCCGCTGTTCGGGCCGATCGGTTCGGGTGTGGCACGGACACTGCGCGGCGATATCGAGGCCTCGCTGCGGAAATTCGCCGAACTCTACGGCTGACGACGATTCGAGGACGGCCGCCCCGGCGGTTTCCGTGAGCCACCGGGGTGGCGACTCGTCGAGTGGGCCCGATTCAGCAGGATCAGCGCAAGTGATTGGCACAATGAGGTGATGCCGACCCGGACGTTCGGGGATCATCGCCTGAACTTGACCAACCTCGACAAGGTGCTCTACCCCCGCACCGGCACCACCAAAGGGGAGGTGATCGACTACTACGTGGCGGTCGCCGATGCGATGCTGCCGCATGTCGCCGGCCGCGCAGCGACCCGTAAGCGCTGGCCGAACGGCGTCGACGACCAGGCATTCTTCGAGAAGAATCTGGCGGCGCACGCCCCGAAGTGGCTCGACCGCCGAACGCTGCGTCACAAGCAGCGCACCGTCACCTATCCGCTGTTCGATTCGGCGGCGTCCCTCGCATGGCTCGGGCAGCAGGCCGCGCTGGAACTGCATGTCCCGCAGTGGCGTTTCGCGGGGAACGCGCAGGGTGCTGCGACCCGCATCGTGTTCGATCTCGACCCCGGGGAGGGTGTGGGACTGTCCGACTGCGCGCACGTGGCGCGGCTGGTGCGCGACACGGTTGCCGAGCTGGGATGGACGGCATATCCGGTGACCAGCGGCAGCAAGGGAATTCACCTCTATGTGCCCTTGGACCGGCCGTTGCAGTCGGACGGTGCATCGACCGTCGCGCGCACCGTCGCGTCGAATCTCGAGAAACTGTATCCCGACCTCGTGACCGCGACGATGGCGAAAGCCGTTCGCGGAGGGCGTGTCTTCGTCGACTGGAGTCAGAACAACGCGGCCAAGACCACCGTTGCCCCGTATTCGATGCGCGGCCGTGACCAGCCGTGGGTCGCGGCACCGCGCACCTGGGACGAACTCGACGATCCCGGGCTGTCCCAGTTGCGGTTCGACGAAGTGCTCGCGCGGGTGGAGGCCGGCGGGGATCTGCTCGCTGAACTGGATCCGCCGCTGCCCGTTCAGGATCGGTCGGACGCGCTGGCCGAGTACCGCGGTAAACGTGACGCGTCGCGCACCCCCGAACCGGTGCCGGCCACGGTGGCGGCCGGGGGACCCGGCGACCGGTTCGTGATCCAGGAACACCGCGCCCGGCGGTTGCACTACGACCTGCGGCTCGAACGTGACGGGGTGCTGGCGTCGTGGGCGGTTCCGAAGAACCTGCCGGACGAGCCGGGCCGCAATCACCTGGCGGTCCGTACCGAGGACCACCCGCTCGAATACCTCACGTTCCACGGCACCATCCCGAAGGGTGAGTACGGCGCCGGCACGATGACCGTGTGGGACACCGGGACCTACGTTGCGGAGAAGTGGCGGGACGACGAGGTCATCGTGCAGTTGCAGGGCCGTCGTCTGCAGGGCCGGTACGCCCTGATCCGAACCGAGGGCACCCAGTGGCTCGCCCACCTCATGAAACAGCAGACCACGTCGTCCGGCCCGTTTCCCCACGACCTCGTGCCCATGCTCTCGACTCCCGGCGACGTGACCGGTCTCGACGAGCAGAACTGGGCGTTCGAGGGAAAATGGGACGGCATCCGCGCGATCGTCGAGGTTCACGACGGCGGTCTGCGCATCCGGTCGCGTTCCGGTCGGGACATCACCGGGGAGTATCCGGCTCTGGGCATTCTCGCGCAGATCCTCGACGGGCACGACGTGGTCCTCGACGGTGAGATCGTCGCCTACGACACGCACGGCGTCACGAGTTTCCCGTCGTTGCAGTCCGGTGGCCGGCCCACGTTCCTCGCGTTCGACGTTCTCCACCTCGACGGGGTGTCCCTCCAACGCAAGACCTACGGTGACCGGCGACGGGTGCTCGAGCTGCTCGGCGCGGCCGCGCCCGGCCTGCAGGTGCCGGAGACGTTGTCCGGCGACGGCGCGGTGGCGCTGGAGCAGAGCATCGACCGAGGCTGGGAAGGTGTGGTCGCCAAGCGGCGCGACTCGGTGTACCTGCCGGGTAAACGCGGCACGGCGTGGATCAAGGCCAAGAACTGGCTGACCCAGGAGGTCGTCGTGGGGGGATACCGCCCGGGACAGGGTGCCCGCGCGGACACGTTCGGTGCGTTGTTGCTCGGGGTCCACGAGGGGGACGACCTCGTGTTCGTAGGGCGTGTCGGTTCCGGATTCGACGACCGTGCTCTCACCACGCTGACCGCGACCCTCCAGGGGTTGCGGCGGCGCACTTCGCCGTTCGCGGAGAAACTTCCGACCGTCGACGCCCGGGGAGCGGTATGGGTGACGCCCTGGCTGGTGGGCGAGGTGCGCTTCCAGTCGTGGACGGACGGGGGACGCCTGCGGCACCCGATCTGGCGGGGGCTGCGCGACGACATCGAACCCTCCGACGTGCGCCGTGTCGAGTCCTGACGTCGGGTTTCTTTCTTCCCCTGCTAACGTTCTCGCGTTGGTATCGGATGCCGGGAGGGGCGAAGATGGCCGATGATTCCGGGATGTCCGTCCGCGCTGTCGGTGTCGTCGAGGACCACGAGTCGGTGGTGCTCGGTCTGGGGGCGATGCTCGCCACCGAACCCGACCTGGAATTGGTCTGTGCCGCACCGACGGTGAAGGAACTGCTCGCCCTGAATGCCCGCCTCGATCTCGCGGTCCTCGATCTCCGGCTCGAGGACGGCTCGTCACCGAAGAGCAACGTCGAGCAACTCCGGGCGGCGGGCCTCGAGACCCTGATCTTCACCGGCGCGGAGAACCCGTACCTGGTACGTTCGGCCGCCCGCGCGGGCGTTCTCGGCGTGGTCCGGAAGTCCGCCCCGGCAGCCGTTGTGGTCGAGGCGATCCGGACGGCGGCGGCCGGCGGGCAGGTCGTCAGCACCGAATGGGCGGCGGCCATCGACGGGGACCCCGATCTCGGCGATGTCGGGTTGAGTCCCCGCCAGCTCGAGGTGCTGGAACTGTATGCGTCGGGGGAGAAGCTCGACCGCGTGGCCCGGCTGACCGGTCTCGCGCCGCAGACGGTCAACGACTATCTGCAGCGCATCCGGCAGAAGTACGCGGAAGCGGGACGGCCCGCGCCGACCAAGACGGACCTGTACAAGCGGGCGGTGGAAGACGGGTGGCTGCCGATCCCGGAGCGTCCGCGGCCGGGTGAGGGCCGGAACATATTGTAAGCAAAGGTAACGGTGCCCCCGGTTTCATGGGCAGAGGAACATCCGTCTCGGCAGTCGTGCGCGCAGTGCGTAATTTCGCGGCAGATCGCTCGACGACCGGAGGACCTCATGACCAGCATGCTCGAACGCCCTGTGAACCGGGAGAGTGTCAAGCCGGCGCTGTCGGCACGGGAAGTGGAGATCCTGCGCGAATGGCTGATGAGCGACTCGAAGTCGGAGGTGGCGACCCGGCTGTTCGTCGCACCCACAACGGTGAGCACGCACATCGCCCGGATCCGGGACAAGTACGCCCAGGTGGGGCGCATGGCCCCGACCAAAGCGTCGCTCCTCGCGCGGGCCTTGCAGGACGGATTGATCACCATCGACGAGCTGTGATCCGGCGCGTCCGGTTCGGTGGCGGCAGTTCCGCCGCCGACCGGTTCCTCCGCGTCTTCGTCCGCTTCGTGGTTCTCGGTTACCTGTTCTACCTGGTGCCCGTCGCCGGTTACATCGTCGACGCCGCGGCGCTGGTCGCCGCGTGGTGGACGCCGCTCGCGGTGACCGCGATCGTCGGCTCGGCACTGGCGATGGGGGCGGCGACCTTCCACCCGGACGTGAGCCGGATCCGGCGCGCCGCAGCGGTCAACGCCTGGCTGTTCGTCGCGGTGGCCGTGCTGTGGTGGCCGGCATGGAACGGCGGACACCTGGCCACCGACGACTCCATGTGGCTCACCCTCGTTCCCGGGCTCCCCGCGCTGTCCGCGGTCGCGGCATGGCGAACCTGGCGCCCGTTCGCATACCTCGCGGTCGTCGAAGTGCTGGTCCATACGATCGACCGGGTGGTGCGCGACCTCCCGTTCGACCATCACATGCTTCCGGACATCGCATTCGTCGCTACGTATTCGGTGATGTTCGTCGGCGCCGCCACGGTGGGACTCGGTGCCGGTCGGACCCTCGACGCGACGATCGCGACAACGCACGCCACGGCGTCCGCAGCCGCTGCGGCCGAGGCGAAATCCGCCGAACGGGCCCGGTTCGCCGCCCTCGTCCACGATCGGGTGATGTCGACGTTGCTGTCCGCGGGCCGCCGCGAGACGGACGAACGCGTCGTCGGGCAGGCCCGGCGCGCCGTCGCCGAACTCGACGATCTCCGTGTCGGCTCGGATCCCCAGTCGGGTTCCGGCCTCGACGCGGTGGTGGCCCGGCTCCGTTCCGCCGCGACCGAAGTCGACGAGAACGTCACCTTCGCGGTGAACGTCTCTGCGGACGGTTCGGCGGCGCTGTACCCGCGCGATGCGGTCGGAGCCCTCACCGCCGCGCTCGCCGAGGCGGTGCGCAACAGCGTCCGTCACGCGGGGCCGGAGGCGGTCCGAGCGGTCACCGTCGACGCCGCCCCCGGAGCCCTCACCGTCACCGCGGCCGACGACGGTGTCGGGTTCGATCCGGCCCGGATCGGTGACCGGCGGCTCGGCATCGCCGTCTCCATCGGCGCGCGGATGCGGGCGCTCGACGGAGGCGACGCGACGGTCGCGTCGGCGCCCCGGGAAGGCACGATCGTCACACTGACCTGGCAGGAGCCGCAGCGATGACCGGACCCGTCCCCGATATCCGCGATCTGCTCGGCATGCGTACCCCGGCCGCGTGGGCGCTGGTCGCCGCGTACGCCGTCACGTGCGTCCTGCTCGCCGCCTACGCCGCGCCCGGCGCCGGATCCATCTGGCCGCCTGCCCTGGCTGCGGCGGTGTGCATCACCGCCGCAGTCGCACTCGTGGCGGTCCCGGGCGATCCGATACCGCTCGGCCCGTCGATCGCGCTGGCCTCGACCGGGGTCGTCTCCTGCGGCCTCGTGCTGTCCGTCACCGCGCTGCCGATGCCCGACCTCTCGCCGCTGTGGACCCTCGGCCTGTCGAAGATCATCTTCTCGTTCATGTGCGTGCGGGGACGCGTCGGGCTCGCCTGGCTGGGCCTGGCACTGACGATCGCGACGGCATTCGTATGGTCCGGGCAGCCCGAACGATTCGGGTTCGCGGTCCTGGCGATCAACGCCGCTCCCGTGCTGATGGGCACCGTCTTCGCGTTGACGATCCGGCCGGTCGTCCGATCGATCTACGCACTGCGGGAACAATCCACCCAGCGGATCGCAGCCGAGGCCGCGGCGTCGGCGATGATCGAGGAACGCGACGCGCAACTCGACCGGCTCGACGAACTCGCGCGCCCGCTTCTCGAGCGCATCGCGTCGGGTTCGGAACTCGACGATGCGGAACGCCTGGACTGCCTGCTGCTCGAGGCACGGCTCCGCGACACCCTGCGCGCCCCGATGCTGCAGGACATCGCCCTGGTGGAGGAGGTCGCCGCGGCGCGCCGTCGCGGCGTGGAGGTCGTCCTGCTCGACGATCACGGGATGGACACTGCCGAACCCGTTGTGCGGGAACGGGTTCAGTCCGCGATCGCCGACGAGCTGGCCGCGGTGGCCGATGGTTCCGTCACCGTCCGCGTGCTTCCGCCCGGCCGATCGACGATGGTGTCCGTGCTGGTGAGCGGAGAATCGGTGCGGCGCGCGGAGTTCGGGCCCGACGGCCACCGCAGGACCGGCCCCGTAGGGTCTTCGGCGTGACCGTCACCAAATCGCTCGTCCTGTTCGCCGTCGCTGCGCTGTTCGAGATCGGCGGCGCCTGGCTCGTGTGGCAGGGCGTGCGGGAGCACCGCGGCTGGATCTGGATCGGTGCCGGTGTCCTCGCGCTCGGTGCCTACGGATTCGTCGCAACGCTCCAGCCCGACGCCAACTTCGGCCGGATCCTCGCGGCCTACGGAGGCGTGTTCGTCGCCGGTTCGCTGCTGTGGGGAGTGCTGATGGACGGATTCCGCCCCGACCGGTGGGACATCGCAGGGGCACTGGTGTGCCTGGTCGGGGTGGGACTGATCATGTACAGCCCCCGCTGAGCGGGAGGGGGGGTGAAACCTGCACCCCCGGGTGCCTGTCCGGCGTGCGCGCGAATGCCGAGACTCGAGCGCATGACCACTCACACCGCCTCGCGTCCCGCCCGCACCCTCATGACCGCGTACGGCATGCTCGCCTACGCAGCGTTCGCCGTCGTCTTCCTCTACGCCATCGGATGGGTCGAGGGACTCGTCGTTCCCCGCACCATCGACGACGGACCCACTGCACCCGCCACGGTCGCGGTTCTCGTCGACCTCGCGCTGCTGTCGATTTTCGCGGTGCAGCATTCGGTGATGGCCCGGCCCTGGTTCAAACGCCGCTGGACACGCCTCGTTCCGCCGCCGATCGAACGCGCCACCTATGTCCTGTTCGCCACCGCCGCACTCGCCCTGGTGATGTGGCAGTGGCGTCCGCTGCCCCAGCAGGTGTGGGACGTCGAGACGACGTGGGTGCGCATCGCGCTCTGTGTCGTGTCGCTCGGCGGGTTCGCGCTGGTGCTGGCGTCGACGTTCGCGATCGACCACTTCGACCTGTTCGGCGTGCGGCAGGTTCTCCGCAATCAGCTCGGAAAGCCCGCCGCCACCGCGGAATTCCTCACCCCGCGCCTGTACCGGATCGTGCGGCACCCGCTGTACGCGGGATTCCTGATCGCGTTCTGGGTGGCACCCACCATGTCCGCGGGAGGACTGCTGTTCGCCGTGGTCACGACCGGTTACGTCCTCGTCGCCGTGCAGTTCGAGGAACACGACCTCATCGACACCTTCGGCGACAGGTACCGGACCTATCGCACGCAGGTGCCGATGCTCGTGCCGCGCCGGCGCCGCCTGTCACCGGCGCGCGAACTCAGCCGCCCGTGAACTCAGGGGACGAAGATCATCCCAGTTGCGGGGGTCGAGTTGCAGATCGGCCCGCTGGCCAGGCCGACCGAACCGAAGACCGTGGTCAGCACGTTGCCCGGTCCGGTGTTCACCACCGCCGACAGATTCGGATAGGTGCCGACCAGCTCGGTCAGCCCGGCCTGGCCGGTGTCCCGGTTGAGCCACCCCACGGTGACCTGCCCGGCCGCGGGCACCGGTCCCAGCGCCGGCGCGGTCGAGAACAGCACCTGGCCGGCCCCGATCGCCGGGGAGGCCTCGGGGCCGGCCTGCGCGGTGACAGCGGTGGCCGATGCGAGACTGCCCTGGTTGAGGCAACCGATCGTCACGGCGGTTCCCATGCCTTGAGGCGGGGCTGCTGCCGCGACACCGGTGAAGAGGACCGCAGCCGCGACCGGCGCTGCAGCAACAAGAATTCGACGGGTGATTCGCAGGGCGCTCATGCTTCTGCTTCCTCGAAAGTAGATGTCACGTCCGGGCGTCCACCACTGCGCTCCCCGAAGCGCACGCGGCGCGTCCCGCGCACCGTTTGACTCGGACGAGTCTATCGGCCGGGTCCGGGACCGGGGCTGTTTCGGTGATCTTGGCGCTACGGCTCGATCCGGTAGAACGCTGCCGCATTGCCGGACAGAGCCGCCGCCGCGAGTTCCGGCCCGAGAGCGTCGACGACCAGCGTGATGTCCTCGTCGGCGAACGGCCGCGGCGCCCGTGTCGACGGCAGGTCGGTGCCGAACATCAGTGCCGACGGATTCGCCGCGGCGACGGCACGCAACGCGGACGGGATGTCGAAGTCGACGCGCCCGAACCCGGTGGCCTTGACCCGCACTCCGCGCTCCGCGAGTTTCAGCAGGTGGGGAAGTCCTTCCCCGGTCAGCCCCAGGTGATCGATGCTCACCGCGGGAAGGCGGTCGATCGTCGCCGCGAGTTCGGGCAGGTCCCGCGCGTCGACGTACAACTCGGCATGCCATCCGGCGACGTCGTGGACGCGGCGGGCGAGTGCCCCGAGGTCACCGATGGACGCCGACCCACCCCGGCGGACGTTGAACCGGATCGCGCGAACCCCGGCCTCGTCGAGCCGGAGGATCTCGTCGTCGGTCACCGACGCCGGAAGCTGGGTGACCCCGACGAAACCCGGACCGAGCACTCGTAGCGCGTCGAGCAGATAGCTCTGGTCGAATCCCTGGAACGACCCCGAGACGACGGCGCCGCCGGTCACGCCGAGAGCGGAAACCCGCGCCAGGTAGTCGGTGGCGGTGAACGCCGGAGGCAGGTACCCGTCGTTCTCGATCACAGGGAACCGCGGATCGATGATGTGCAGATGGGCGTCGAACACGACGCAACGGTAGTGCAGGGGAGTGCCCTCGGCAGGATTCGAACCTGCGACACCGGCTTTAGGAGAGCCGTGCTCTATCCCCTGAGCTACGAGGGCGTTGCGCGGGAGCCGGACGAGCCGATTCGGTGCGCGGGTGTGAGTGTAGCGGGCGAGGGAGCGGCTGTTGTGACGTGGTGGATCCACGCGCCCGTGGCGTATGCGCACAGGCTGTACGAAACCGACGAGTCGGTACGTTTCCCGGACCTCGAGATAAAGGAAACGTCACGGTGGCGCTCGGCGATATCGTTTTGTTACCTTGGGTCGCCAGGAACGGCCGGGACCATCCCGGACGGAAGCGGACGAAGACGGGGTAACAACTGTGGGACGGCACCAGCGGGGACGTGACGAGGCAGTTTTCGAATTCGACCTGCCCGGGTCTGCCGCGGAGCGAGGCCGCCACCGCATCGAGCCCACCGGCCCGTCGGTTCCGGTGAAGGCCGCGACCGTTGCCGCGGCCACCGGCGCATTCTTTGCCGTCGGCGCGCAGCTCGCCGCCGGTACCGCCGCTGCCGCTCCGGCGCCGGCACAGACCGGATCCCTGCCGTTCGAGGTTCCCGAGGGCCTGCTGCCCCCGGGCTTCGAGGTTCCCGTCGTCCCGGGTATCACCGCTCCCGTCGACGACCACGGCCACGATCACGCGCACGGCCCCGAACTGCCCGCTCCGCTCGCCGATCTCGTCGACCAGTTCGGTGGCGCCGGCGACTGGCTGAACAACCTGAACCCGATGGCGCCGTCGACGGTGCAGCCGGTCTCGGGCACGCTCACCTCCGACTTCGGGTCGCGCTGGGGCGCGCACCACGGCGGCATCGACATCGCCGCCCCGATCGGCACACCGATCAAGTCCGCCTCCGACGGCACCGTCCTCGACGCCGGTCCGGCCTCGGGTTACGGCCAGTGGGTGCGCGTGCTCAACGACGACGGCAGCACCGCCGTCTACGGGCACGTCGACACCTACCAGGTCGCCGCCGGTCAACGTGTGAGCGCGGGCGATCAGATCGCCACCGTCGGCAACCGCGGCTGGTCCACCGGACCGCACCTGCACTTCGAGGTGTGGGACCAGGACGGCAACAAGACCGATCCGAACGCGTGGCTGAACACTCGCGGTGTCGTCGCCGACTGGAGCAGCTACCGCGCCGTCTGACCCGATCCGGGGATAGGCTGACGATCATCGGCTTTCGGATCGAACTGGGGTGTCATGGGTACCGAGATCAACGTACGGTCCTTCACCCGTGACGACCGTCGTCAGTTCCGCCGCAAGGTGCAGGCCTGCGTGTCGGTGCTCGACCGCATGTTGCGCGACGACGCGTTCATCGACGTGCACCAGCCGCCGGAACCGCAACTCGGCATGGAGATCGAGTTCAATCTCGTGCGCGACGACATGGCGCCGGCGATGTCGAACCTCGAGGTTCTCCAGGCCATCGACGACTCGGCCGTGTTCCAGACCGAGCTCGGGCAGTTCAACGTCGAGATGAATGTCGAACCCGGTCCGCTGACCGGCGACGCCACCATCGAACTCGAAGAGAAACTGCGGCAGTCCCTGAAACGTGCCGACGAGCGCATGCACCGCCAGAACGCACAACTCGTCATGGTCGGGATGCTGCCGACCCTCCAGCTCGACCACCTGGGCCGGGAATGGATCACGGCCAATCCTCGCTACGAGGCGCTCAACGAGCAGATCTTCGCGGCGCGCGGCGAGGACATCGAACTCGACCTCGACGGGGTGCCGTTGCCCGGGACCGACATCGTCGAACAGTTGCGGGCGGACACCAATTCGGTGGTGCCGGAGGCGGCGTGTACATCGCTTCAGTTGCATCTGCGGGTGCCGCCGAAGGAGTTCGCCGCGCACTGGAACGCTGCCCAGTGCCTGGCGGGTGTGCAGGTCGCGCTGGCTGCCAATTCGCCCTTCCTGGCAGGGAAGTCGCTGTGGCACGAGAGTCGGATTCCGCTGTTCGCCCAGGCCACGGACACCCGCACCCTCGAACTCAAGAACCAGGGTGTGCGTCCCCGGGTGTGGTTCGGGGAACGGTGGATCGACTCGGTGATCGATCTGTTCGAGGAGAATTCGCGGTACTTTCCAGCGCTGCTGCCGGAGGTGTCCGACGCCGACCCGGAGGTGGACCTGGCGTCCGGCCGGGTACCGGAACTGCGTGAGCTGCAGATGCACAACGGCACCATCTACCGGTGGAACCGCCCGGTGTACGACATCGCCGACGGTCATCCCCACCTGCGCGTCGAGAACCGCGTACTGCCGGCCGGTCCGACGGTGCTCGACATGATGGCGAACGCCGCGTTCTACTACGGAGCGCTGCGGGCGCTCGTCGATTCCGAACGCCCACTCTGGCACCGCTTGAGTTTCGATGCGGCACAAGAGAATCTGGGTCTCGGCGCGAAGTACGGACTCGATGCCCGGTTGTACTGGCCGGGTCTGGGCTGGGTCGGCGCCGACGAGCTGGTGCTGCGCCGGTTGCTGCCGCTGGCGCACGAGGGGCTCGCGGCGTTCGGGTTGTCGTCCCGGGCGAGGGACCGCTATCTCGGCATCATCGAGCAGCGTTGCCTGACCCGGCGA
>NZ_LRRH01000099.1 GCF_001646785.1 Rhodococcus phenolicus | reverse complement strand
GCGTCGCGGTGGAACACTATCCGGTCGACAAGCCGTCGACATCAATTTTTGCCGGAACAGCTGGGCTGACCCCGGACCCCCTCAACTATGGGTGGCGAGACTATGGAATGCGGGTGGGGATCTAGCGGATGATCGAATCGCTCGATCGTCACGGAATGCGGGCGACCGCCTTTGTGAACTCTGACGCATGTTCGCTTTATCCCCAGGTCATCGCGGCCGGAAACGAGCGCAACTGGTCGTGGGTGGCTCATGGTCGCGACAATTCGACCTTCCAGAACGGGATGGAGAAGAGCGTAGAGAGAAAATATCTTGAAGAGGTCGTGGACGAAATCGAGCGGCACACGGGGACTCGTCCGACTGGTTGGATCGGTCCCGCGCTTACCGAGACATTTGAGACACCTCAGATTCTCGCCGAACTGGGGCTGGAATATGTGCTGGAACTGGTGCGCCGACGACCAGCCGTTCTATCTCAATGGCGAGAAGCCGATGCTCAGTGTTCCGTACTCGACCGTTTTGAATGATGTGATGCTGTTCGGCGGAAACGGTCTCAGCGGTGAGGGCTTTGTCCAGCTGATTAAGGACCAGTATGAGCAGCTGTCTAAGGAAGCGGATGACCATGTGCGAGTAATGGGCATTGGCCTTCACCCGTTCATCATCAACCAGCCGTTCCGTCAGAAGTACCTTGACCTGGCCCTGGATTTCATCGCCGAACAGGACGATGTTTGGATTACTACGTCGGATGATATCGCGGCTCACTTCAAGAATAATGTTGCGGATCGTCCTGCGGCCTAGTGTCGCGTTTCTGAAGTTGGTTTAGGGTTGGCTTTCGCGAGGATCTGTTCGGGAGTTTTGGTCCAGACGAATGGGTGTTTGCGGTCGTTCCAGCCCGTGATGAACTGGCGAATCTTGGCATTGAGGTCCTTGACGGATGTAAAGACACCGCGGCGGATGGCCTGCCGGTCGATGATGCCGAACCAGACTTCCACGAGGTTGAGCCAGGACCCGGACGTCGGGGTGAAGTGCACGTGGAACCGCGGATGCTGTGCCAGCCACACCTTCACCGCCGGGGTTTTGTGGGTGGCGTAGTTGTCCATCACCAGGTGCAGGTCCACCTCCGGGTAGGCGCGGTCGAGCTGACGCAGGAACGCCAGGAACTCCTGATGGCGATGCTTCGGCTTGACCGCGCCGGTGACGTGCCCGGTCGCAATGTCCAACGCGGCGAACAGAGTCGTCGTGCCGTGCCGCTTGTAATCGTGGGTGTGCCTTTCGATGCTGCCGGTGCGCATCGGCAGCATCGGCGCGGTCCTATCCAGCGCCTGGATCTGACTCTTCTCGTCAACACACAACACGATCGCGTTGTCCGGTGGCGCCAAGTACAACCCCACCACGTCGGTGACCTTCGCGACCAGTTCGGGATCGGTGGAGAACTTGAACGTTCCGGCCCGCCAAGGCTGCACGCCGAACTTGCGCCACGCCCTGGCCACGGTGGCGTTACCGATCTTCAGATGATCCGCCAGCAGGCGTGAGGACCAGTGCGTCACCCCGTACTTCTTCGGCGGAGGAACAAAGCAGAGAAGAGAAGAGACAACAATGTCTATCAGCAATGCCGTTGAAGAATACGAACGTCTTCGAGCAGATTTCCGAGCCAAAGGTTTGGGCGGCCGGACCGGCTTCGGGCAGCGGCCAGCGCTGCTGGTCATCGACCTGATCCGGGGGTTCACCGACACCAGATCCCCCCTGGCCGGCGAACTCGACTCTCAGTTGCAGGCCACCCAACAACTGCTTGCAGACGCACGCGATGCCGACGTGCCCGTGATCTTCTCGACGGTCGCCTACGATGCGGACCTTCAGGAGGCCGGCAAGTGGATCCGCAAGATCCCTTCCAACAGCTGGCTGATGGAGGGAAACGAGTGGGTGGAGCTGGATGAGCGACTGGGTCGTCGCGAGAACGAGATGCTGCTGGTCAAAAAGTACGCGTCCTGTTTCTTCGGTACCGATCTGGCAGCTCGTCTGATCTCCCGGGGCGTGGACACGGTGATCCTCCTCGGATGCACGACCAGCGGATGCATCCGCGCCACCGCTGTGGACGCGTGCTCCTACGGATTCCACACAGTCGTTGTGGAAGAGGGCGTGGGAGACAGAGCAGAGCTGCCACACCTGGCAAGCCTCTTCGACATCGACAACAAGTACGGTGACGTCGTGAGCCTGGAGGACGCCAGCGCCTACCTCCAGCATGTCCACCAGTAGAGACGCCGAATACGGACACCGGTGACGAAAGCTCATCGGCCAGCGCATCAGCGGATCCTTGAGGACGTCGATGCGAAAGAGTTACCACCACGGGAAAGCACATGGACTCCGTCAACTATGACAGGGCCTTGAGCGCGCTGGCCATCATCTTGTTCAGCTTCGCGCTGGGCACTTTGTCCGTTGTCGTCCCTCTTTTGGGTGTGCATGCGGGCTACACCCCCAGTGAGATCGGGCTGCTGGTCGCCGTGGCTGCCATCGCACAGCTGATCACCCGCCTGTACATGGGCGCGTTGATGCGTCGGATTCCGGACAGGTCCTTCCTCGTGGGATCCGGGCTGATGATCGCGATCTCGTGCGCACTGCTCGCGATTTCTCCCGCGGTCGTGTTTTTTGTCGCGTCCCAGTTGGTCCAGGGAATAGCCCGGGCGTTCTTCTGGACCAGCAGCCAGACCCACGCCGTTCGTACATCCGCCGCACCGGTCAGTGGCCTCCGGGACGTCAATCTGGCGGCGGGGATCGGTGCGCTTCTCGGCCCCACGGTGGCCGGATACCTCTGGGAGGCCTCGGTGCAACTGCCACTCATGATGGGGATCGTCGCAGGTTCCGTCGCCGTCGTCCCCGCGGCCTTGTTGATCAGGTTTCCCCCGTTCGCGGCCAGGCCTTCTTCACCCACTGGCAGGGATGTCCGTCTGTGGCGACGACCCGGTGTCAACGCTGCCTGCTGGATGAACACGGGCGCAGGGGTTTGGAAAAGCCTTCTGGACTCCTACGTCCCTTTGGCCCTGTCCCTGGCAGGCCAACCGGCTGCAGTCATCGGTATCCTGCTCTCCATCGCCAACGCCACCGTTCTCGTCGGTAGTACCGCCAGCGGGTGGGTCCGGCGCCGGGGCGTCAGGGCGTCTCTGGTCATCGGGATGATAGCTACAGGGCTGGGACTGGCCGCAGTGGGACCGTTCGCCGGTCTGACCGCCCCGGTGGCCATTGCCCTGGCCATCTCCGGCATCGGTGCCGGGGTCCTGCAGACCGTCGGTCCGGCCATCGCAGCGGAGAAGGTGCACCCAGAAGAACGCGGAGACGCCCTCGCATTGACGGGCACTTTCCGCGCCACGGCGCTCTTCCTCTCACCGCTGGGCATGGCCGGGCTGGTCACCCTCGTTCCGGTGACCGCGGCCCTGCTGGCCGCGGGCCTGCTCATCATCACCCCAGCTGCAACCACCTGGAGATCCAACAAAGATGTCGACTGACCGACACAGACCCCGAGGCTCGCGCTATTTGCCTCCGGTGACAAGAAAGCAAGACGTTTCGACGAGAGGCTGTCCATGACGACGAAAACCCATCCGAGCGATGACCCCGCAACGGTCCCGAGGCTCCGACTGCGGCACGGGCATAGCATTCCGCATCTGGGCCTGGGCACCTGGCCACTGGTGGGGGAAGAGTGCGAGACGGCCGTCCGCTACGCCATTCAAAGCGGCTACCGGCTCGTCGACACCGCGTTCCAGTACCGCAATGAAGACGCGGTGGGACGCGGTGTCCGCACTGCCGGCGTTGCGCGTGAAGAGCTGTTCGTCTCCAGCAAGTTCAACAAGGAGTCCCACAGCGTCGACGGTGTGCAGAGGGCCTACGACCGCAGTCTCCAAGCCTTGGGCCTGGACTACCTGGACATGTTCATGTGCCACTGGCCCGTGCCGGCCTTGGACCAGTACACCGAGGCATGGAGAGGCCTCGTCAAGCTCTTGGACGAAGGCCGTGTCAAAGCGATCGGTGTCTCCAATTTCAAGCCGGACCATTTGGAGAAGGTCATTGCCGCGACCGGCGTGGTTCCTGACGTGAACCAGATCCAGCTCAGCCCCGATCTCGCACGGCTACCCCCGCGGGCAGTGCACCAGGACCTGGGCATCATTACCGAGGCCTGGAGCCCTATTGGTCGCGAATCGGGACTGCGTGACCACCCCATCGTGGTGCAGATCGCGCAACGGACAGCAAAGAGTCCGGCGCAGGTTCTGCTCCGCTGGCACGTCCAGCAAGGAATCGTCCCGATCCCGCAGGCCGCCAAACCCGCATGGCTGGTCGAGAACATCTCGGTGTTCGATTTCTCCCTGACTGCCGAGGAAATGGCCGCCCTGGCGAGGCTGGACCGCGGAGAGAACGCCGCCCGCGACTCCGACTCCCCCGAAAACGGCCACTGACCCTTGCCGCACCCACCCGTACCTGGCACGAAGAGTGGGAGGGGTTGACGTAGATCACAAAATGCGGAAACCTCTTCACGACAGAGTGGACCTCTGCTCTACAGACTGACTGATCGATGATCGAGAAGGAGCTCTCCCATGGCAGACCATCACGGCGTCCTCGAGGACGTACGGCGGGGCATGATCCCTGCACATATCTACAACGACAAAGAGCTCTTCGAACTCGAGAAGGAACGTCTCTTCAGCCGCAGCTGGCTGTTCGTCGCCCACGAGTCGGAGGTCCCCGAGGCTGGTGACTACGTGGTCCGCAGGGTCCTCGAGGACTCGTTCATTATCTCTCGGGACGAACAGGGCCAGGTCCGGGCCCTGTTCAACATGTGCCTCCACCGGGGCATGCAGGTGTGCCGGGCGGAGATGGGCAATGCCTCCCACTTCCGTTGCCCGTACCACGGTTGGTCTTACCGCAATGACGGGCGCCTCGTTGGCCTGCCGTTTCACAAGGAGGCATACGGCGGGGAGGAAGGCTTCAAGAAGAAGGGCCAGACCTTGTTGCCTGCTCCCTCGCTGGCCACGTACAACGGTCTGATCTTCATCAGCATGGACCCGGATGCCGAGCCCCTGGAGGAGTTCCTGGGGGACTTCAAGTTCTACCTGGACTACTACACGAAGCAGAGCGCGGACGGCATCGAGCTGCGTGGCCCTCAGCGTTGGCGGGTCAAGGCGAACTGGAAGATCGGGGCCGAGAACTTCGCCGGGGACATGTACCACACGCCCCAGACCCACACCTCGGTGGTGGAGATCGGCCTCTTCCGCGAGCCCAAGGCGGAGAAGCGCAAGGACGGCACCACGTACTGGGCTGGCAACGGTGGCGGCACCACTTACAAGCTGCCCGAAGGTGGCCTGGAGGAGCGCCTGCGCTACGTGGGCTACCCGGACGAGATGATCGCCCGGATGAAGGAGCAGTGGACCCAGGAGCAGCTCGACGTGGTCGGCAAGGACGGGTTCATGATCTCGGCGGCCTCACTGTTCCCGAACATGAGCTTCGTCCATAACTGGCCGCGGGTCGAAGAGGGCTCCGACGAGGTGCTCCCCTTCATCTCTATCCGCGTGTGGCAGCCGATCAGCGAGAACGAGACGGAAGTCCTCTCGTGGTTCGCCGTCGACAAGAACGCGCCGGAGGAGTACAAAGCGCTTTCCTACAAGGCGTATCTCATGTGCTTCGGCAGTGGCGGCATGTTCGAGCAGGACGACGTCGAGAACTGGGTGTCCCTCACCAATACTGCCGCCGGCTCCATGGCACGGCGTCTGCTGCTCAACAGCCGGATGGGCATGCTCGAGAACGGCGAGAACGTCGTCGAGGCCCTGTCCCCCGAGGAATACTCGGGACCCGGCGCCACCCGTGTCGGCTACAGCGAGTACAACCAGCGGGAGTTGTTGCGCCGGTGGGCCGATCACCTCGAACGTCCGGTAGAAGCCGCAGCGCAGGTGCACGTGGGCTCGGACCCGGTGCAAGCGCCACCGGCCGCCGGATCGGGGCCCGCCCGCCCGGCCTGCGGCAGCGCAGAGACCGCGCCCGCAGCAACCCTTCACGAGGAGGTCTGATCATGAGTGTTGGAACGGCACACGAGAACGAGAACTTGACGCTGTCCGAACAATCGGCGCTGGGAGCCCACGCCCCGCGTACTCAGCGGACGGGGCAGACCCTGCCTTTCAACGATGAACTTCACCTGGAGGCGCATCGTTGGCTGGTCGATGAGGCGTACCTGTTGGACGCCCAGGACTACGACGAGTGGCTCTCCCGGATCGCCGATGACGTGCACTATCTCATGCCCGTCCGCGTCACCACTGCCCTGGGCGCCGGATACTCCACCTCACCGGGGATGGCGCACTGGGACGAGAACAAGTACTCGCTCAGTCGCCGCGTGGCACGCTTCGCCACCGAGCACGCGTGGACCGAAGACCCCCCATCACGGCTGCGCCACTACATCACCAACGTGCGCACCTTCCGCACCCCCGACCCGCAAGAGATCATCGTGGACTCGGCGGTTCTTCTCTTCCGCAGCCGTGGTGACGTCGGGGAGTCCTCCACTGTCTCGGCAGGACGCGAGGATCTCCTCCGCCGTACCTCATCCGGGTCCGGGTGGGAGCTGGCCCGTCGCACCATCATGGTCGACGAGTCGGTCATCCGCATGCAGAACCTGGCGATCTTCCTGTGAAACTGGAATGGGAAGGCGAGGAGGAAGACCGCCTCGCGGCGATCCAGGCCACCGAGGAACGCCGCCGGCTCGAAGAGCACGTCACCGGCAAGCCGATCGTGATCGCTAACGAGTTCTCGGAGGTCCAGGTCACCCGCATCGAGACCCGCAACGGTTCGCGGCTGATGATTCAATCTCCTCGTTCGGGCCAGTGGGTAACGCTCTGTCCGCTGGAACTGGAGTCCCTGACCTGGCAGGCCCCGGCCACGTTCTCGGCCATGATCGGACACCCTTTCGGGCCGCTCGTGGCCGAAGACGAATAAACACCCCAACCGCCAGAGCACCACCGTCTCAAGCTAAGGAGTTCGACCATGCCCGTTGTAAAAGCCGATCTGCAGGCCTGTCAGGGATACGCGAACTGCGTCGTCGGAGCCTCTGACTACTTCGACCTGGACGACGACGGGATCGTCGTGCTGCTCCAGACCGAAGTCCCCGAAGCCGACCGCGCCCGCGTCACCGAAGCCGCGCGCAGCTGCCCGGTCTCCGCACTGGTGGTAGAGGACGCATGAGCCCGGGCACCGTCGTCGTCGTCGGGTCCTCCATTGCCGGGGTGCGCACCGCGCAGTCCCTCCGGCTGGAAGGCTATAAGGGGGAGATCATCCTCGTGGGAGAAGAGACCGAACTTCCCTACGATAAGCCGCCATTGTCGAAATCCGTTCTTGCGGGATCCGCCGACGAGGACTCTATCCGGCTGCTGACACAGGAGCAGGCCGATGCCGAGGACATCCAACTCTTGCTGGGGCACCGCGCTGTCGATCTGGACGTCGCCGAGAACCTGCTGAAGCTTGAAGGGCATGACCCCCTTCGCTACGACAACCTCGTCATTGCCACCGGAGCATCACCCCGGCCCTCTCCCTGGGGCCAGTCTCCAGGGATTCACGTGCTGCGCACCCTTGAGGACGCCCGCGAACTACGTGGGGACCTTCTCCGGGGTGGGGCGCTGGCCGTTATCGGGGCAGGGTTCATCGGCGCCGAAGCGGCAGCCACCGCCCGCGGCCTGGGATTGGAGGTCACCGTCATCGACCCGGTGCCCGTGCCCATGAGCCGCCTCTTTAACCCTGAGATCGGCCAGTGGTTCGCAGACCTTCACCAGGACAACGGGGTCGACACCATGTTCGGCACCGGAGTGGAAGCTATCGAAGGCGAGGAGGGCAACTTCTCCCTCCACCTGACCAACGGTGAGAGCGTTCAGGCGGCCACCGTGCTGATCGGTATTGGCGTCATCCCCAATGACTCCTGGCTTAGCGCATCCGGCCTGCTGGTGGACAACGGGGTCGTGCTCAACGAGTACTGTCAAGCCCTCGACGCTGCGAACGTGTACGCCGTCGGCGACGTAGCCCGCTGGCGCCACCAGAAGCACGGCGAGGACGTCAGGACCGAGCACTGGACTAACGCGGTGGAACAGGCCGCCTGCGTGGCCTACAACATCATCCATCCGGAACAGCCGCGCGCCTACACGCCCATTGAATACGTGTGGAGCGACCAGCACGACTGGAAAATTCAGGTCGTGGGACGCGTCGGAGGCAATGTCGACCACGTCCTCATCGGACACCCGCAGGTCCACGGCAAGTTCGCCGCCCTCTACACCACCGACGGCACCACCGTCCGGGGCGCAGCCATCGTGAACTGGCCCAAAGCCCTCATTGCCTGCCGTCTGGGCATGGCCAGGGGCATCACGGTGCAGGATCTGCGCGCCAAGCTCGAACCCCAGTTGGAGCCACCGCCGAGGAGGGCGTCATGACACCCGGAAACTTGCTGCCCCAGACCGAGAGCGTCAGCCGGGAACATATCGCCCTCGCCTGCCGGGTCTTGGCCCATCGGGGCCTTGCAGATGGAATCTTGGGTCACATCAGCCTGAAAATTACCGACAGCACATTGCTGGTGCGCTGTCGCGGCCCGTACGAACGCGGACTGGCGTATACGCAAGCCGAAGACATCCGCATGGTGGACCTCGACGGCAATCCCGCCGCCGACGGCGAGCTCGCGGGCGGATACACGGTCCCCAACGAACTGCCGCTGCACACCGAGCTCTTCCGGCGCCGCCCAGACATCCGGGCTGTCGTTCACGCCCATCCCCCGCGAGTGGTTGCCGCCGACCTGGCAGGGCTTGCAGTACGCCCCATCGTAGGGGCGTACGACATTCCCGGAGCCCGCCTCGCCGCCAACGGGGTGCCCGTCTATCCCCGCGGAGTACTCATCCGCGACCGTCGGCTCGCCACCGAAATGGCCGATGCCATGGGAACAAGGCCCGTTGTTGTGCTGCGGGGCCACGGCCTCACCAGCGCGGCCGAAACCGTCGAGCAAGCAGTTCTCCAGGCCATCAGCGTGGACGGCCTGTCCGGGTTGGCACTGCAAGTGACTTCGGCTGGTGGGCACCTCGTCGACCTGCCCGACGCCGATATGGCCGAACTGCCCGACCTCGGAGGAGCATTCAACACAGAGACTGCTTGGAGACATGAACTCGCACGACTTGGTGAGCCTCGTTGACGGCCTGCGCCCTAGCCGGACAGAGACTGAACCCCCGGTCAGTAACATGAAGCTCATGTCCGCATCACGGGCGGAGGACGACTCCAGATACGGCCCTCCTCCGCAGTACCCCATCGAATCCGTCGACAACGCACTCCGATTGTTGCTGCTCTTCGAGACTCGGCCGAGCATCCGGCTCACCGATGCCAGCAAGTACCTCGGAGTGGCGTCATCTACGGCCCATCGCCTCATGGGGATGCTCCTCTACCGAGGTTTCGTACGGCAGAACCCTCAGACCAAAGCGTACGAACCCGGACAAGCACTCAGCTCCATCGCCTTCGCCATACGGCGCCACGTCGACATCGGAACGCTAATTCGTCCAGCAATGGAAAGGGTATTCGAGGCAACCGGAGAGACGGTGCACTTTGCCGAGCTCAAAGGCTCGAACGCACACTTTCTGGAGGCCATCGAAAGCCAACGTGCCGTCCGCGTTGCCTCACGTCAAGGTGCGATGCTTCCTGCCAACTGCACTGCAACGGGCAAAGCAATGCTGAGCCTACTCACCACGGAACAACTGCATGCCCTGTACCCGTATGAGGAGCTCCCGGGTCTCACCAAGGGATCTATCATTTCCCGTTCCGATCTGGAGCGTGCCCTCGAAACGATTCGGCAAACCGAATACTCAACGAGCCAGGAAGAAAGCGAAGACGGCGTCATGTCAGTCGCTGTTCCCATCACCAGCCCGAGCGGAGGATACTACGGGATCAATGTATCCGTGCCCGCTCACCGCATGACTGAACAACTCCGCACAGAACTCGGAGCTATGCTCCAGACAGCCGCCAAAGAAATCCAGAACTTGCTCGTTTAAGGATCTCGACGGCCAGTGACGGTGGTGCTGTGGACAGGACCACCTCAGCTCAGCGGCGATTCTAGAGAGTCGATTCTCCGCAGTCGGAGCCCGAAGAAGAAGGAAATGACCACGGCGACGGTTGCCATAGTGACGAGCATCGCCCAGGTCAGTGTCGAGTTACCGAGGCTAAGGGCCACCCCGGTGAGCATGGGGCCGATGGTATTGCCGATGTACGTGCCGGTCTGGACAATGTCGGTGGCCGCTGCGGTGGCCCCAGGCGCCATGTGCGAGATGAGGAAGTGCACCAGACCTGGCCACCCCCACCCCAGGCCCACCGCTAGCAGGACACCTACCACGTAGCTCCAGGTGGTGGGGATCGCCATGAGTGAAAGCCCGACGGCGCAGACGATGAGTGCTGTCTGGATCAGAGAAAGTGCTGACACGCCGGAGGTTTGCTGTAGCGGTGAGGCGCGGGGACGCACGCCCCGCTTCGGAAATCGAACGTGCCCCCGCTGAGGGGCCGCACGGGAGCGGGTCCCCTTGTGTGCGTTGAACTCCCCGTTGCGGTCGCCGATCATAGCGGCGGCGAACGGGCACGTATGGCCCGTGCAATGTGTTGAACGTTGTCAACGGCGGGTGAAAATTGACCCCTATGTGACGGGCGAATTCTGACCCCTCTGGTTGTTGGTCTGTGCGGTCATGAGGTCTCGTCGTGCTTTGGTCCGGTAGGACTGGCCGCCGAGGGTGAGGACCTCGGCGTGGTGGACGAGACGGTCGATCATCGCGGCGGCGACGATGTCGTCGGCGAAGATCTCGCCCCAGCGGCCGAATGGCATGTTCGAGGTCACCAGGATCGAGCCCTGCTCGTAGCGGTGAGCCACGAGCTGGAAGAACAGGTTGGCGGCGTCGGAGTCGAACGGGATGTAGCCGACCTCGTCGATGATGAGCAGCTTGTAGCGGCGCAACTTGCGCAGCTCGGCCTCTAGGCGGTTCTCGGCGTGCGCGGCCTGAAGCCTGGCGAGCCAGCCGACGGCGGTGTCGAACTGCACGGCGTAGCCGGCGGCGATCGCCTTGTATCCGAGGGCGATCGCCAGGTGGGTCTTGCCCACTCCGGGCGGCCCGAGCAGGACTACGTTGTCGGCCTTGCCGATGTAAGTGCTCGTCGCTAAGTGCGCGAGCACGTCTTTGCGCAAGGTGGGCTGATGGTCGACATTGAAGTCCTCGAGCGTCTTGACCTGCGGGAAGTGTGCCGCTCGCGTGCGGACCTGGATGCCGGAGGCCTCTCGGTCGGCGACCTGGCGGCCCAAGACTGCGGCCAGGTACTCCTCGTAGGTCCAGCCCTGCCTACGGGCGGTATCGGCGAGGTCGGCGAACACGCCCGAGATGGTCGGGGTCTTGAGCACCCGGGCTGCGTAGGCGACCTGGGACGAGGCGTCTTCGCTCATGCCGACACCTCCGAATCCAATGCTGCGTTCCCGGCGAAGTCGACGTCGTAGAGGTCGTCGTAGTCGCGCAGCGGGCGCACCACCGGATCAGTGAACGAACTCATCGGTGGTTGCTCGCGGGTCCGCTGCCAGTAGTCCACGCGCAGTTGCTTTGCCAGCTCCACATGCTCGGGGTTGGTGACCGTCCCGCGGCGGGACCAGCTGCGGCGGTGCTCAGCCACCAGGGCGCCCGCGCAGTTCACCGTCACCGTATGCAGGCTGGCGACTACCTCGACCAGGCGACCGATCACGCGGGGGTCGACTGAGTAGTCCACCGAGTCGATACGGACGTAGTAGTCCCGCGCCAGTCTCACCGTCGTGCGCAGGCCCGTGGTCGGTGCGACCGGCGGAAGGGCGAGCATCCGGGCCCGGTCCTCGACTAGTGCGTCGACGGGTCGAGCTCCCAACACTCGCACGGTGCGCGAGTTGGCTGTTTCCAGCCACTCGGTGAGCTGGCCATTGAAGTCCTCGGGGCCGGTGAAGGTCCGGCCCGCCATGAACGACTGGCCGAGGTAGCCGTTGTGTCGTTCGACCATCCCCTTGAACTCTGGGTCCCGCGGCGGGGCAATGACCAGCTTCGACGACAATGTCCCGGCGAACGCCGCGGCATCGACCGTCGGCTTGCCCGCCGAGGTCGCGATCGCCGATTCCCGGTCCCACCACAGGCGATGGGATACAGCCCCGAGCTGGCCCAGCAGCAGCCACATGCCGGCCAGGATGTCCCCGGCCATCCGGGAGGGGATCATCGTCGCCGAGATGTACCTCGAGAACGCCAGCGTCATCACCAACACCGGCATCTGAGCACTCTGACCTGCGCCCAGCGGAATCAGCGTCTTCGGGAACCACAGATCGCACTGCGTCGTATCGCCGGGCTTGTGAGTATTTGGAGGCTTGGGGGCCATCGGATATTGCGTTTGGGGGCCAGCAGTATTGCCGTTGGGGGCCGGTGATCGCGTCTGTGGGGACCACCGGCCCCGTCTCGGGGATTATTTACTGACTCCCGGCAGCGGCCGCATGCTCGCGCATGTTGTGGGTGCCGGTGTCGATCCAGATGGTGTTGTGCACGATGCGGTCCATGACGGCGTCGGCGTGTACTCCGGAGCCCAGGCGCTGGTGCCAGTCCTTCTTGGAATACTGGGTGCAGAACACGGTCGACCCGGTGTCGTAGCGTCGTTCAAGGAGCTCGAGGAGCATTCTGCTGATCGTCTCGTCGGGGTGGTCTAGGAGCCATTCGTCGATCACCAGCAGGGAGAACGCGGCGTACTTTTTGAGGAATTTGTTCTGGCCTTGGGGTCGGCCTTTGGCCAGGGCCCAGGCTTCTTCGAGGTCGGGCATTCGGATGTAGTGCGCCCGGAAGCGGTGCTGGCATGCCTGCTTGGCCAGGGCACAGCCGAGGTAGGACTTGCCCGAGCCGGTGAAGCCCTGGAAGACGACGTTCTGTTGGCGCTGGATGAACGAGCAGGTGGCCAGCTGCGCGAGGACGGCGCGGTCCAGGCCGCGTTCCTCGACCAGGTCCACGCGCCGCAGATCGGCTGCTGGGTAGCGCAGGTTGGCCCGGCGGATGAGTCCGTCGATCTTGGAGTGGTTGAAGCTCTCGTGGGCGTGGTCGACGACCAGCTGCAGGCGCTCGCCGAAGTTCATGCCGACCACGTGGTCGTCGTGTTGCGCTTCGATCGCCTCGAGCAGTGGCTGGGCGCCCATCTCGCGGAGCTTGCGCTTGGTCTCGCTATCGATGCTGCTCATCGGGTGCTCCTGGCGTAGTAGTCGGCGCCGCGGACGTACCCGCCGGCCTGTTCGGGCTTCGTGCGTGGCTGTAGGGCGGCGGTCTTGTCTTGGCCGGTGGCCAGGATCGGGTGGATATGCGCGTAGCGGGGCGAGCGCACGGGCCCGGTCAGCGCCAGGGCGCAGGCGGCTTCGACGCGCTCGGCTGAGAACCGCCGCGAAAGGCGCAGCACCGCCAGGGCGGCGTCGAGGCCCTGTTCGTCGACGGGTACGGATTCGAAGATCCGGTTGATCACGATGACCGCCGCTGGCCCCACCCGCTCGGCCCACTCCCGTACCCGGGGTGCATCCCACTGTTGGTACTGGCGGCCGGCCGGCAGGTCGGCGTCGTTGGTGCGGTACTGCCCGGCGGCTCCAGCTGGGAGCAGCAGGTGGCTGGAGATCCGCTCGGTGCCGCGGTAGATCTCCAGCGTGCGGGCGGTGATCCGCACATCGACCTTGGTACCGATGTGGGCCAGCGGGGCGGAGTAGAAGTTGCGCTCGAACACCACGTGCCCGTTGCGGCCGACCCGGCGGCCGTAGAGCCACCGGCTGATCTCGAACGCCACCGCGGGCAGCGGCGTGAGTAGCGGCCGCTCCTCGGCGGTGAACACGCTCAGTCTCGAGCCGGGGCGTTTCTGGAATGGTTCGCGGTTTTAGGCGTCCATCCGCTCACCGATCGCCTCGGCCAGTTCGGGCACCGTGTGAAACGTCCGGTCCCGCAGGCCGGCGATCACCCAGGTCGCCACGTGCGCCACGGTGTTCTCGGTGCTCGCCTTGTCCTTCGGGCGCCGTATCCGGCCTGGCAGAACGGCTGCGGAGTAGTGGGCGGCCATCTCCCGGTAGGCGTCGTTGAGGACGATCTCGCCGTCGCGGGGGTGCTTGACCACGCCGGTCTTGAGGTTGTCGCACACGATCCGCGGTACCGACCCGCCGATGGCGTCGAACATCGCCACGTGAGCCCGAAGCCACGCGTCCTGCTGCATGTCGGTGCTGGGCCAGACGAACGCGTACCGGCTGAACGGCAGGCACGCCACGAACAGATACACCTTCCGCGTCGCCCCGGTGACCGGGTCGGTCACCTCCATCGTGGGGCCGGACCAGTCGACCTCGACCGTCTGGCCGGCCTTGTGCCCCACGCGGGAGGCGGCGCCGGTCACCATCACGTGTCGCTGGTAGGTCTTGCACCACCGGTCATATCCCATCGCCGGCGCTTTCGCGTGGGCGCAGCGGTCGGTGTACTCGCCGTGCAGCAGCTTGAGCGTGACCCCGACCCGGGCCATCTCGCGGTGGACCTGCTCCCAGTCCGGCTGGGCGAACACGCTCTCGTGCTCACCGCGCCCCGGGAACAGGCGGGCGTACACCCGCTCATCGGTCAGCTCGGCGACGTCGTCCCAGCTCGTCTCGGTCGCATCGGCGGCCTCCAGCACCGCGGTGATGCTCTTGCGGGACATGCCCTGCGAGGCGGCAATTGCCCCCCGGACAGGCCTTCGGCGCGAAGCTGCAACACGAGCTTCGCCCTGATCTTCCGTACAGTCACGGATTGCTCCTTCCGCCGCGTGCCCTATACACGCGGCGGAAGGAGCCTAGAAGCGGGTGGCCCCCACGGGCGCTACTGCTGGCCCCCAAGCGCAATATTCGCGATCCCGGCCACTGGCCCCCGGAGGCAATACCGGTGGACCCCAGTGAGACGAATATTCACTTGTGCTCGATACGGTCCGCCGGGTCAACCCCGCGGTACTCGGGGCGGATCGCTCGCACGCGGTCCTTAAGCACGGTCATCGAGTGCGGCCAGGCGATCCGCTCGGCGATCACCGTGGCCGGCATCGTCGGATACTCCGCCAGAAGCTTGCGGATCTCCGGTTCGAACGCATCGGCCAGCGATCCCTTCGGGGCTCGCTTGTACTTCGGCGGCTCGGATGAGGCCAACGCTGATCGCACCGTATTCCTCGCTATCCCCAGCCTCCTGGAGATCTCCTTGATCGGCACACCCTCGCTGTTATGCAACCGGCGTATCTCGGCCCACTGCTCCACCAATCACCCTCCCAGGGTCGGGAGGGGTCAAGATTCACCCGTCACCCGGGGGTCAGTATTCACCCGCCGTCGACAAACGTAGAGGGCACGCCCGTTGGTGCAAGGAAGTCCAGTCCTTTCGCGGCTTCCACAGCGCTTTCTATTGACAGTCGATGCGGAGGCGCGTAGGTCAAGCCCCAGAAGGTG
>NZ_LRRH01000098.1 GCF_001646785.1 Rhodococcus phenolicus | reverse complement strand
GCGTGGTCGAGGTCGGGCGCGCGCGACCGGTGTCGTTGCGGGAGATGTTCGCTCATGTGGCGCAGGAGAGCGATACGGACGAATCCCGGCCTTCCGTGGACGATCCGGTGGCACAACGCCGGATCGGGCTGTCCCGGCAGGCCGAGCCCACCCCCGACGAAGCCGCGAGCCCGGCTACCCCGCCGAGTACCCCTCCCAGCGCCCCTCCGCCGGCAGCGGCGGGCGCCGGCACCGCTCCGGCTCCCGGCGTGAACATCGACGAGCTCGCGAACTGCCTGTACGAACCGATCGTCACGCGTATCAAGACGGAACTGTGGCTCGACCGGGAACGCGCCGGCCTGCTCGCGGATCCGCGGATCTGAGCCGAAGGAGAATCCGATGTCGAGTTCGAGCGACGATCCCGCCGTGAGCGTGTGCTTCACGGTGGACGTGGACGGCACAGAAATCGGCACCTTCAACAGTTGTGAAGGGCTCGGGGTGGAAATCGTGATGGAACAACGCGAGGAGGGCGGCAACAACACCATGGTGTGGCAACTCCCCAGCCGGATGAAGTTCACCAACGTGAAATTGAGCCGGCCGGTGGGACCGAACAGCCGAAAGTTGACCGAATGGCTGAGCAAAGCCCTCGAGCACCTGGAGCCGACCACGGCGGGTATATCGGCACGCTCGGCGGACGGACAGATCATCGCCGCCTGGTCCCTGCAGGGAGTCCTGCCGGTCCGGTGGACGGGTCCGAGCCTGAACGTCGACACCGCGAAGGTCGCAACCGAGACGCTCGAAATCGCGCACCACGGCATTCTGCCCGGGCCCAAGTGAAGGTGGCCGACGAATGACCGACCCGATCGCACTGGTCAACACGGCGGCCGCGCCCCCGGCGAACAACTCCGCGCGAAAGAAGTCGATGCCGCCCGAGGCGCAGAAGCACGCGGAACTCTTCCTGTACAAGGCAGAGAAGGCCGTAGGCGGAAGCAAACGCGGAAGCTCACTCGGGAGCATCAAGTTCCAGTTCAACCCGAAGGAGATCACCATCTCCAAGTCGGCGAAGTGGGACCGGAGCCCGGCAAAGGGATCGAAGAAGGCCGGACCACCGGAATACTCCGGACCGGAGCCGTGCAAGCTCACCCTGGAGATGTTCTTCGATGCGACCATGAAGCAGGACACCGACGTCGTGAAGTCGGTCGAGCAACTCTTCTCGTGCTGCATCCCGGTCGACGAGAAGGCACCGAAGCCGATGCCTCCGCTGGTGGTACTCAAATGGGGCGGAACGACGAGCTTCAACGCCTTCGTCACCCAGGTGAGCGTGAAGTACACACTGTTCGCGCCGACCGGCAAACCGATCCGCGCAGTGTGCAGCGTGAGCCTGGAAGAAATGCCGGGTGAAACAAGTAGGCAGAATCCGTCTTCGGGCTCGGTCACACACTGTCGTGTTCACGAGGTCGTCGACGGCGACTCGCTCCACCTGCTGGCCTATCGCGAGTACGGAGATCCCGCGATGTGGCGAGCGTTGGCCGCCTACAACGGAATCGACGATCCGACCCGCCTCCCACCAGGCCGATCGATCGTTCTGCCGGGTGTGTCGGACCTGCTGACGCGGATCGGATCGGCGCCGTGACATCGGGATCCGGACTCGAGATCAAGGTCGAGGGAGATCGCCTCGCCGACGACCTTGTCGCCGTGCTCGCCACCGCAATCGTGGACTCGAGCCTGCAGGTACCCGATGCGTTCGCCCTGCGCTTCCGCGACACCGACCGGACGCTCCTCTCCAAGTCGAAGATCACGATCGGCTCCAAGTTGGCGATCGCCGTCGTCACCGACGCGGTCAACGTTCCGGAACCGCTGGTGACGGGAGAGGTCACCGCCGTCGACCTCGAATTCGACGGCACGGGAACCTTCACGACGATTCGGGGCTACGACGCATCCCACCGGCTCTTTCGGGGCAGACACACCAGAGCCTTCACCCAGACGACGGCCTCGGACGCAGCGATGGCCGTTGCGCGCAGCGCCGGAATCGAATTGGGGGACATCACGTCCACCGGTACCGTGTTCGACCATCTGGCCCAATGCGGCCGGACCGACTGGGAATTCCTCGTCGGGCTCGCCAGACGTGTCGGCTTCGAGGTCGCCGTCCGCGATAACAAGCTCGACTTCGGCCCTCGGAAACCCGCCGCCGAGGCTCCGCAGGCCGACGGTACGTCCAGCCGAGATCCTCTCGTGCTGACGTTCGGGACGGACCTGCTGCGTGTTCGTTCGGTGGTGACCGCCGCCGAGCAGGTAGCCAAGGTGCAGGTGCGGGGATGGGACGTCGCGCAGAAACAGGCGATCGTGGCGGAAGCGCCGGCGGAGACGAAAAGTGCTGTGCTGCCGACGATCACCCCGGCGGATGTTGCGGCGACCTTCGGAAGTCCCACCTATGTCGCATCCGATGTCGCGTACCGCACCCAACCCGAAGCGGACTCGGCGGCAACCGCTCTCGCCGAGGTGATCGGAGGTTCGTTCGCTCAGGTCGAGGCGCTCGTCCGCGGGAACCCGAAGTTGCGAGCGGACACACCGATCTGCCTGGCGAACATGGGTGAGCCGTTCGACGGGAAATACCTCGTGACCGCCGCCCGGCATCGGTACGTGCCAGGCGCAGGCGGTTACACCACGTCACTGTCCGTTACCGGCAAGGAGGAACGCAGCTTGTTCGGGCTTGCGTCGGGCACCGGCGGTGAGACGGATTACGGAGTGGTCGTGGCCTTGGTCAGCGATGCCCGCGACCCGGAACAACTCGGCCGGGTCCGACTGACCTTCCCATGGTTGTCCGCAGACTACGTCAGCGATTGGGCCCGCGTGGCGCAGCCGGGAGCAGGGAAGGAACGCGGCGCGCTCGTAGTTCCCGAAGTCGGAGACGAAGTTCTCGTCGTCTTCGAACAGAACGACCCGAATCGGCCCTACGTCCTCGCAGGTCTTCACAACGGAATCGATACCGCGGACTCGAAAGGTCCGAATCTCATCGACTCCGGATCGGGAGCGGTGAATCGTCGCTCGTTCGTCTCCCGCAACGGGCATCGGATCGACCTGCTCGACGAGGACGGCAAGACCGAAGGCGTCCTGGCCGAGACCGGTGACGGGCGCCTGCGTCTGTCCCTCGACAAGATCGGAACCAAGATCGAAATCCACAGCGACGGAAAGGTCCTCATCGAAGGAACCCAGGGTGTGGTGATCGACGGCGCGGATTCGAAGATCGAGCTCACCTCGGGTGAGATCGTCTTGAACGGAAAGCGTGCGGTCAAGATCTCCGGCGGCAGGGGAACGGTCGATGTGGACACGGCCGGCGTGAAGATCGACGGGCCGAGCGTGAAGGTGGCTGCGAGCGCGACCGCCGAGTTCAAAGCCGACGGGCTGGCAATCGTGTCCGGCCCACTGGTCAAGATCAACTGAGGAGTGGTAGTCGTGCCCCCTGCTGCGCGCGTCGGCGATCCGACGGCCCATCCCGGAGTGATCGGTCCCCCGGGAGTTCTCACGGTTCTCATCGCCGGGCAGCCGGCAGCAACCGTGGGCACCCCGCACATCTGCAGCTTCCCGCCTCCCCCACCGCACCCACCGTCGGTGATCGCCGGACCCGGCTCGGCGACCGTGCTCATCGGGGGCATGCCCGCCGCACGGCTGGGCGACATGTCCGCCTGTGGATCTCCGATCGTCTCCGGTGCCCCCACCGTCCTGATCGGAGGTTGACGCATGTCCGCCGATTTCATCGGCCGCGGCTGGAACTATCCGGTCGGATTCGATGCCGCAGGCGCTGTTGCGCTGGCGTCGGGTCCCCGCGACATCGAGCAGGCGATCGAATTGATCCTCAGAACCGCGCCGGGTGAGCGACCGATGCGACCGGAGTTCGGCTGCCGCGTCCAGGATCACGTCTTCTCGCCCGCTGACGAGGGCACCGCCGCCGCGATCGCCGCCGACGTGCACGATGCCCTCACCCGGTGGGAACCACGAATCGACATGGTCGACGTGGTCGTCCGATTCGACTCGTCCGTCCCGACGACCTGCTACATCGACATCACCTACTCTCTCCGCGAGCGCAACGACATCCGCAATCTCGTCTTCCCGTTCTATCTGATCGTCGACGAGCCCTCCGATACGTTCACCACCGTCGAACCGCCCCAGAGGAAGTGACCGACGTGCTACCCGCTCCGAACCTCGACGACAGAACCTTCCAGCAGCTGGTCGACGACGCACGCCGCCTGGTACAGGACAAGTGCCCGGAGTGGAGCGACCACAACATCTCCGATCCCGGAATCACTCTCATCGAAACGTTCGCGATGATGATCGATCAGCTCATCTACCGCCTGAATCGCGTCCCCGATCGCAACTACGTCAAGTTCCTCGAGTTGATCGGCGTGGAACAGCGCCCTCCGGGGGTCGCGCAGGGGGCGGTCACCTTCTGGCTTTCCGCGCCGCAGCCGCAGACGGTGGTGGTGCGCGCGGAAACCGAAGTGGCGACCGATCGCACGGATGTCACCGAGCCGGTGGTGTTCTCGACGGTGAATCGTCTCGACATCGTTCCGTGCAGCGCAACCTGGGTCGGCGTCCAGCTTGTGGACGCGGACCCCGTCGAGCGCACCAACGAGATGCGCGGGTCCGGCTTCACCTGCTTCTCCCCCGTGCCGCGCCCCGGGGACTCCCTGATGATCGGGTTGTCGAACGCTGTCCCGTCGTGCGCGGTGCTGCTCCGCATCGACTGTGAAGTCTCCGGAGTCGGGGTCGATCCGAGGCGACCACCGCTGGTCTGGGAAGCGAAGACCGCCGCCGGATGGAAACGTTGCGAGGTCGATCGCGACGACACCGGCGGCCTGAACAAGCCCGGCGATGTGGTCCTGCACATTCCGGTGAACCACGACGAATCCGTCTCCGTCGGCGCGCGCAGGGCCTGGATCCGATGCCGGCTCCGGGAAGCCGAAGCGAGCCAGCGCAAGTACTCCGAACCGCCCCGGATTCGGAAGGTGGCTGCGCGGACGATCGGCGGCACCGCAGCGATCGTCCACGCACGCGTCGTCCGCGACGAGTTTCTCGGAATTTCCGACGGCACCGCGGCACAACATCTTCGGGTGCGGCACGCACCGGTGCTGCGATGGCCGGGCTGCAGCGTCGTGGTCGTCGACGGTGGTGAGGAGTCGACCTGGCGGCACGTGGACCACTTCGCCGACGCGACCGAGGCGGACCCGGTGTTCCACGTGGACGCGGTCACCGGCGAGGTCTCCTTCGGCCCGGTGCTGCGCCAGGCCGACGGCACACTGCGTCGCTACGGTGCCGCCCCGGCGAAATCCGCCGCGGTACGCATGGCCGCGTACCGGACGGGCGGCGGCGCCGAAGGGAACGTCGCGACGGGTCGCATCCGGGTGTTGAAGACGAGCGTGCCCTATATTTCTCGGGTCGAGAACCGCGGTCCGGCGATCGGCGGCGCACCTCCCGAAACTCTCGACGACCTGAAGATCCGCGGACCGCTGCTGTTGCATTCGAGGGGTCGCGCTGTGACCGGCCGCGACTTCGAGCAGTTGACGCGCGAGGTTGCACCGGAAATCGCGCGGGTGCACTGCCTGCCGGCGAGCGATGCGTCCGACACGGGAGTGGTGCGAGTGCTTCTCGTGCCGCACGTGCGCACGGACGAGTCGGGGCGCATCGCGCTCGCCGATCTGGATCCGCCGGCGGATACCGTCGAGCGGATCCGGGGATATCTCGACGAGCGTCGTCTCGTCGGCACGCGTCTGGTGATCGAACCACCGATGTACCAGGCGATCACCGTGGTCGTGGTGGGCGTTCGCCCGTTGCCGGGATTCCCGCCCGCCCGAGTCGAATCCGCGATTCTCGGCGCACTGTACGGCTTCCTCGACCCGTTGCACGGCGGCAGGGAAGGGAACGGATGGCCGCTCGGCCGCTCGGTGCAGGAAGGTGAGATCGCCGCGGCGATCAGTTCCGTTCCCGGCGTCGACATGTCGAGTGACACGACGATCCGGCTGTACGCGGCGGATCCCGCCACCGGAACTCGCGGGGCACGCGTGTCGATCGTGCCCGTGGCCTCCGGCGCTCTGGTGTACTCGTTCGATCATCAGGTGGTGATGACGACGTGAGAGGCACCGTCGATTCACTGCTGTCCGCGCGACCGTTCGTCGAGACGATGCCCGCTGTGTACCGGCTGGATCCGCGCACTCGGCAGTTGTGCGCCGCGTTCGACGAAGTACTCGCCCCGATCCTGGCGACACTCGATTCGTTCAGCGCCTACCTCGACCCGTACACCACCCCGGAGGACCTGCTCGGATGGCTCGCCGGGTGGATCGGGATCACCTTCGACGGCCACGAATCCGAGTCGCGCCGACGCGATCTCATCGCGGCGGGAGTCCGGACGATGGCGACGCGCGGCACCGTTCGCGGAATCCGCGAAGCGGTGGTGGCGGTGTTCGACGTCGAGCCCGAGATCGAAGAGTCCGGGGGCAGTGCGGCATCCACCACGGCAGGCACTCCGCCCCCGGGGAGTCCGCATCCGATCCTCGTTGTCCGGATGACCGTCGCGGACCCGAACGGGACCGACGATCGGCGACTCGATGCGCTAGTCGAAGCGGTCAAGCCGGCCCACATTCCGCACCGGGTCGAGATCTCCGTCGCCCCGTCGGGCGGTTGAACCGCTCTCGACGAGACCGAGCTCCGCCCGGACCCGCCGATAGTCGAAGCGCACCTGTTCGGCGGCACTCGCATCGCCCGCCCTCTCGCGGATGCCGATCATGATTCGCCACGGCAGGTCCTGATACGGGTCCAGATCCACTGCCCGCCGCGCCGCGCAGTCCGCTTTCGTGTCGTCGCCGAGCGCAACATGATCTTCGGCGAGAGCCACCGCCGCGACCGCGGCGGTGTGTCGCAGTCGCTGCCGTTCGGTGGTGACGAACTCGGCGGGTCCGTCCTCCGGCAGCAGGTCGCCGGTGTAGAGGCCGAGCGCGTATTCCCGCGAGCACACGCGCTCGCGCACCGCCTCGGGCTCGCCCCGCGCTGCGGCATCGGCGAGCGCGCGATGGAATTCGGCCACATCGGAGAAGCCGTCACCGGGCACCGACAGCCGGTACGACTCGTCGCGTCGCTGCAGCGCCAGTCCGTGCTCCCCGAGCAGTCGTCGCACGCTCGAGACCGCCACCTGCAGCCGGTGGCATGCGACGTCGTGCGGTGCGCCCGGCCACAGAACATCTTCGAGCACTTCACGGTGGCAATCGAGGTTCGGGGTGATCGACAGGAGGTGCAGCAGCGTACGTGCCTGCGGCCGCAGACCGGAGAGGTCGACGACCAGCCCGCAGGACTCGAGCCGGTAGCCACCGAAGCAGAAGATCCCGATCGGGGCAGGCATCCCGCCGCGGATCGCGCCGCCGCGACCCCGCGTCTCCGGGGCGAGGTCTCCGAGCGTGGGAAAGCGGCCTTTGCCGACACCGGTCGTGTGCGACAGTGCCATCGATTCGGCGCGTGGCAGTCCGATACCGTGCGCGGCGGCGGCTGCCTGCGTCGCCCGGGCGGCGATGTCGGGCGCGGCCGGGTTCAGCCCCAGGACGCGACTCCACACCAGGAGAACCGGAGCATCCAGTTGCCCGAATCGGCGTGCCGCATCCTCGAACCGCTCGAATGCCCTCGGATCACGTCGATACAGTGCGACCAGTGCAAGGCCGAAAGTCAACAGCGCGGCTCCCCAGTGATCGCCAACCTTCTCGCACTCGGCCAACATTTCCTCGCAGATGTCCGCGCGCCATCCGGCGGGACGCTCGCGCATCAGCAGCAGTTCCTGCACGCCGCGGCACACCCTGTCCAGCCACGGCAGCCCCTCCCGATAGCAGCGCGACGCGAGATCGTTCAGTATCGCGGGATCCGGTGTCTCGCCGCGAAGCGCATCGACGATCGCGACCACCAGACGCGACGCGATCGCGGGAAGCGGCTCGTCGGCCGCATGTGCATCGATCAATGCCTCTCTGGCCGAGTCGATTTCACCCGTGGTGAGGGCACACATCCCCTCGACGAATCGGGCCTGCGGCTTTCCCCGTCCGGTCGAGGGGCGCCCGGCGGCGGACGTCCGCAACGCGGCCCGCAATGGCGCGAGCCAGTGTTGCGGTGGTCGCACGTCGATCGGCGGTCCCGGCAACCACGCCAGCAGCTCCCGCCGCTCGGATTCACACCGTGCCACGAACTCCGGGTCGTCGAGCAGCTCGCGCGCCTCCCGGTAGGTCCGTTCGCTTTCCGCGATGGCCCCCTCCCGCGCGCGCAGGCGCGCCAAAGCGAGCGCCAGCCAAGGATCGATTCGCCATTCGCCGCAATTGATCAGCGGATCGTCGTTGCCTATCGGCACGGCGCAGCCGGTCGCGTGTCGCACCAGCCGCGACACCGCCGCCCAGTCCGATGCCTTGGCGTAGGCGTGGGCGGCCTGGCGGTGCTCACCGGCATCCTCCAATATCCGGGCGGTCCGCAGATACCACGCCCTCGTTCCGTCCTCCCCCTGTGTTTCCAGCAGGGCGAGCTCGAGGTAGGTCCGGAGCACTTCGTGATAGCGGAAGGTCAGGCCCGCGTCGTCGCATTCGGTGAAGAACTGGCGTTCGGTCAGTTGTTGCAGGATACGACCACTGTCGCCGATCCCCAGCAGGCTGTCGCAGAGAGCGGGGGTCATGATTCCGAGCGAGGACGTGTGCGTCATGAACCACCGTTGATCGGCAGGCAGTTCCGCCAGAACATTCCGGGCGAGGTATGCCCGGACGAGCCTCGAGTGCACGGTGAGCTGGCCGACGGCGCGCTGCCGGTCGGAGCCTGCAAGTTCGGAGGTGGCGAGGTGGAACAATTGCAGCCCTGCGGCCCACCCTCCCGTCCGGTGCGTCAGCCGCGCTGCCGGTTCGGGCGAGAGGGGTTGGCCGTAGAAGGTCGCGAACAGTTCTTCGACTTCCCACGACCGGAATCGCAACTGGTCCGGATCGATCACGCGCGCATCACCCGACACCACGAGTCGCGGCAGGTTGATGTTCGGGGTGCGCCGCGTTCCGAGAATGATCCGGAAACGAGGTGGACGCAACGCGACAAAACGTCCCAATGCCCGTTCGGCGGCACTTCCGGTGATCTCGTGAGCATCGTCGATGACCAGCAAACCGTCGATATCGTCGATTTTGTCCAGTTCGCCGAGAATGGCGTCGATCGAATTCGTGTCCGAGTCGAGAGCGAATCCCATTTCCCGCACGGCGGCGCTGAGATATCTGCCGAAGGCAGGTTCGGTCGAGTCGTCCTCGGTGACCCGGTACCACGCGACGGGGATCTCGGTCGACGCCGCGGTCTGGGACAACAGCGTCGATTTCCCGGATCCGGCCGGTCCGACGACGACCACCACCGGAGTCGATGCGTCGCGGCACTGTTTCAGCAATCGTTCTCGCCGCAATCCACGCGACGCGGGCAGGCGAAGTTTTGCCCTCAATATCGCCGATGTTGGCATTCTGAATCCACCCCTGGCACCGGACTGCAAGTCCCCTACCGTTCGAATATCCTCCTCGAACCGATACGAAGGCGAGTGTTTTCCCGACTACATTCCGATCTCCCCCGGCGCAGGGCGCACCGCGCGCACGGATGCCCCCGGACCACGGGGCCTCGACGGCCGCGATCCGGGGGGCATCCGGAATCTGAACCTAACTGCCGCACAAACCGTTTCGGTTGATCAGCGAATGTCGCGGCTACCGGTAGGAGGCGCGCAACGTCTTCTTGTCCAGCTTGCCGAGCGGGGTGAGGGGAAGCGCGTCGAGGAAGTCGACGGACTTGGGTGCGTGCACCGAACCCTTTGCTGCTCGGACGTTCTCGATCAGTTCCTCGGCGGCGACCGTCTGGCCGTCACGCAGCACGACGCACGCCTTGACCGCCTCGCCCCACTTGACGTCCGGCACCCCCACGACCGCGACCGACGCGACCGCGGGATGGGAGGAGATGACGTCCTCGATCTCGCGGGGGAAGACGTTGAAGCCGCCGGTGACGATCATGTCCTTCTTGCGGTCGACGATGGTGAGGAACCCGTCCTTGTCGGCGCGGGCCACGTCACCGGTGTGCAGCCAGCCGCCGCGCAGCGCCTCGGCGGTCTCGGCCGGCTTGTTCAGGTAGCCCTTCATCACGAGGGGGCCGCGCACGCAGATCTCGCCGAGTTCACCGCGGGGCACCTCCCGGAGGTCGTCGTCGAGCAGTCGCACGTCGAGCCACGGCACGGGTCGTCCGCAGGTGGCGAGGCGTTCGGGGTCGTCGGCGAGGTGTTCGCCCTTGCGCAGCACCGCGATGGTCATGCCGCATTCGGACTGCCCGTAGAACTGGAAGAACACCTGGCCGAGACGCTCGATGCCCTCACGCAACCGTGCCGGCGACATCGCGGAGGCGCCGTAGAACAGCGTCTGCAGGCTCGACAGGTCGCGCTTGTCGAAGTCGGGGTGGTCGAGCAGCATGTAGATCATCGTCGGCACGAGCATCGTGGCGTTGATGCGATGCTTCTCGATGGTTTCCAGCACGAGAGCCGGATCGAAGTAGGGCAGCACGTACAGCGATCCGCCGCGCAGCAGCGTGGGCACGAAGAACGCGGCGCCGGCGTGCGAGAGCGGTGTGCAGATCAGGAAGCGGGGTTCCTCGGGCCATTCCCACTCGGCCATCTGGATCTGGGTCAGCGTGACACCGGACCGGAACGCACCCATGACGCCCTTCGGCTTGCCGGTGGTGCCGCCGGTGTAGACGATGCTCGAGGTGTCCTCGGCCCCGACGGGCGCCGCGACGAGTCGCTTCGCGGTGAACTGCGCGGCCAGTGCCAGGATGTCGGTACCGACTTCGGAGGGGCCCAGCGAGAACACGTTCTTCAGCGACGGGATCTGCGCCTTCAGTTCGGCGGCGCGTTCCTCGAAGTGGTTCGGATCGAAGATGAGGGTCTCGATCTCGGCGTCACCGGCGATGTAGAGGTGGTCGGTGAGCGAACCCATGGGGTTGAGGGCGCTGTTGCGGCAGCCCGCGATCATCGTGGCGCCCATCGAAATGAGCACCTCGGGCCGATTCTTCGACAGCATCGCGACCGACGACCCCCGGCCGACCCCGACGGAGGCGAGTGCCTGTTCGAACCGGCTGATCTCGTCGCGCATCTCGCCGCCGGTGAGGACCACGTCCCCGAGGTACAGGGCGGGCTTGTCGGCGCTGCGGTCGAGTGCAGTGATCAGCAGATCCGCGGTGAACACGGGGCGGTGCAGGTCGGCGTACTCCTCGGTCATGGCCATCCTTAGTCGTCGATGTCACGGTCGTTGATGTGACGGTCGGTGATGCGACTGCCTCTTGCTCGTCCGGTGTGGCAGGGGTCACCCGCGACCTTCCGTCACGATAACCGCAGAACGACAAAAACTGAAACATGTTGCATTTCGGCGCCCTCGCGGGGCACCGCGGCCAGGCAGTGTTCCGGCGTGCACTCCTCTGATCCCGCTCGCGATTCGGAGCCCGCTCGGGCTCCGGCACGAGCGAACTCCGAATCGGGTAGCGAGTCGGTCCGAGCGGGCTACTACAGTCGGGGCAACACCGCGCACCCCGGGGGATACACACATGCAGCCTGCCTCGTCCTCACCTGCCGAAACGGGCACGACGGTGTCCGCGACCGTCGTCGAGCACCATCGCCTACGCAACAACCTCTCCGTCATCCGCCTCCAGTGCGACGGGGACGTCGTGCCGTTCCTGGCGGGCCAGTACGTCGACGTCACGGTTCCACAGCGGCCGGGCCTGCCGCGGCGCCTGTCGCCCGCGCTGCCGCCGTCGCTGGACGGCAAACTCGAATTCCACGTCAGGTCCGTCCCCGGCGGCTGGGTCAGCGGCAGCATCGTCGCCGACACCCGCCCGGGTGACGTGTGGACGATCGGCGCACCGCAGGGCGGCGACCTCCATGTCGACGACAGTGGCCGCATCGTCATCATGATCGCCGGCGGAACCGGCCTGGCACCGCTGCGCGCCCTGCTGCTCGACATGGCACGCCGTCCCGAACCGCCGCGCACGTTCCTGTTCGTGGGCGGCAGCTCCCCCCGCGACCTGTACGCCTCGGACATGCTGTCGCTGCTCGGTGAGGCACTGCCGTGGCTGACGGTCGTGCCGGTCGTCGAATCCATCGAGGACCCGGACTTCCCGGACCCCTGGTACAACCGGATCGCCGCGCAACTCGGCGACATCGGCGCCGACCCCGACGATCTCATCGAAGGCAGCATCGACGACGTCGTCACGTCGTACGGCGCGTTCGGCGACCACCAGGTCCTGCTGTGCGGTTCCGCGGCGATGGTCCGGTCGACACTGCACAAACTGCTCGAGACCGGCACACCCGCCGAGAACATCCGCTTCGACCCGTACTGACCGGGCGGCGCGGGGCTTGCCTGCTTCCGACCGCGGCAGGACGATGGACGGGCAAGCATTCTCGTCCACCGAGGAGGGTCGCGATGACGACCGCCCGAGACATCATGCATGCCGGCGCCACCTGCGTCGGCGAACACGAAACCCTGGAATACGCAGCACAACGGATGCGTGAGCTCGACGTCGGCTCGCTGCCGATCTGTGGCGACGACGACCGGCTGCACGGCATCATCACCGACCGCGACATCGTCCTGAAATGCGTTGCCCGCGGCCTTGATCCGACGATGATGACCGCCGGCGACCTGGCGCAGGGAGCACCGTGCACCGTCGACACCGACACCGACATCGACGACGTGCTCACGATCATGGAGGAACACCGGATCCGCCGGCTACCCGTGATCGGCGACCACCGGCTCGTCGGAATGATCAGCGAAGCCGACCTGGCCACCCACCTTCCCGACGAGAAGGTCGGCCGGTTCGTCGAATCCATCTGCGCGCACACCACCCGGTAACCGTCCACGAAACGAGGTGAGTTTCCGATGAGCGAGCCGGCAGGCAAGACCGTCCTCGTCTCCGGCGCAGCTCGCGGCATCGGTGCCGCGACCGCGCGTGCCCTGGCCGCCCAAGGCGCACAACTGATTCTGTTCGACGTGGACGCGCAGCCACTACGCGATCTGGTCGAGGAGATCGGCGACGATCGCGCCGTCGGGACCGTCGCCGACGTGCGCGACCTCGACGCGGTGCAGGCCACCGTGGACGCGGGCATCGACCGGTTCGGCGGTATCGATTTCGTCGTGGCGAACGCGGGCATCGCATCCTACGGATCGGTTCTGCAGGTCGATCCCGAGGCGTTCCGCGACGTGATCGACGTCGACCTCGTCGGGGTGTTCCACACGGTGCGCGCGGCACTGCCGTCCGTGATCGCCCGCCGCGGATATATTCTGGTCGTCTCGTCGCTGGCCGCGTACATGGCCGTGCCGGGTCTGGCCGCGTACAACGCGGCGAAAGCAGGCGTGGAACACTTCGCCGATGCCCTGCGCCTCGAGATGGCACCGTGCGGGGTCGACGTCGGCACCGCCCACATGTCGTGGATCGACACGCCGATGGTGCAGGAAGCCAGGGCCGATCTACCCGCGTTCGATCAGGCGATCGCGGCGATGCCGGGCCCGCTGCGGCAGATCCATCCGGTCGACACGTGTGCGGCCGCGTTCGTGCGCGGACTCGCCAGGCGTTCCCGCCGCGTGTACGTGCCCGGCTGGGTGGGTGCGGCAGGCTGGGGCCGGGCCCTGCTCAACTCGGCCGTCGGTGACCGCCTCGCCCTGCGGGTGATGTCCGGTCCGGTGTCGCGGTTGGACGATCACGTTGCAGCGCTCGGTCGTTCGGTGAGCGCGCGCGTCGCCGCACTCGTCACGAAGAGCTGAGACGCCGGGAGGAACCCAGCGCCGACCCGTACTCGCGGCTCAGGCGGACACACCGTCCACCGCGACGTGCGCCTGCGCCGGGACGGCGACGGTGACCCACGCCCGTGCGATCACCGTCCCGGAATCGGTGGCGCACACCACCGCGACGTCCTGCACGGATTCGTGATCGGTGCGATAGCGCTGGAGCACCCCGACGGAGCAGGTCGTCGGTTCCGCGTCGGCCACGGAACCGGTGATGCGGACCCGGAACCGCCGGACGTTCGCGGCACCGAACCGGTCGACGACACAACGGACCAGTTCCCCGACGGACCGCTCCGGCACCCCGGACGCATCCTCGGCCCCGGACAGGTACACCTCGGCGACCCTCCGGCCGATCGTGTCGAAATACTCGACGGTCCGGTCGATCCGGTGGGTCTCGGTGTCACGCACAGTGCGCACGCGCTCGCGGAGCGGTTCCCCGGTGCGGGGCGGGAGGAAGAACACGATGTCCGCCTCGTCCGCGCCCGCACCGACGAGGCGACCCGCCGCGACGCCGAGCGACAGGAAGGTGGGCGCCGACCCCGCCTCCGGAACAACACTTTTCATCGTGATCCCCTTCCTCTCGCTCGGCTCGGATCCGTCAGGATGCCGGCACAGCAGCCTTCGCTGCGTCGCGCGCGGCGATGTACCCGAACACGAGCCCCTGGCCGATGGTCGCGCCGGCGCCCGGGTACCGGTTGCCGAACGCGTTGGCGGCGGTGTTGCCGATCGCGTAGAGACCGTCGATGACGCTGCCGTCCTCGCGCAGCACGCGGGCGCGTTCGTCGGCGCGCAGGCCACCGCACGTACCGAGGTCGGACAGGGTCATCTTCACCGCGAAGTACGGACCGTGATCGAGCGGACGCAGGTTCGGGTTCGGCTCGACCGTCGGATCACCGTAGTAACGGTCGTATGCGCTTGCGCCGCGATCGAACTCGGAGTCCGTGCCGGCGGCGGCATCCTCGTTGAAACGGCGGAAGTTCGCGGCGAACGCGTCGACCGGGACGCCCATCGACGATGCGAGCTCCTCCGGGGTGCCGCCACTGTGGGCGATACCGGCCTTGAACCAGGAACCCGGGATCGGCTGCCGGGGGAACAGCCCCGCGGCGAACACGTAGCTGTTGCGGTACTTCTGATCGAACACGATCCACATCGACTCGACGGGGTCGCCGGTGCGTTCACGCTCGAGCACGGCCTGACCGAACGACATGTAGTCGCAGGACTCGTTGATGAACCGGGATCCCGTCTGGTCCACGATGAACGAGCCGGGCAGCGACCGCTCGGCGAGCATCACCAGCGGCGGCTTGCCCTCGCGCGTCGGCGCAACGGCCGGGAACCACCACGCCTGGTCCATCAGGTCCACATCGGCCCCGATCTCCTGCGCAACCTTGATGGCGTCGCCGGTGTTGCCCTCGGCGCCAAGGCTCTCGCCGTCCGCGAGGCTCTCCGACTGGAACTTGTGCCGCCACTGCATGTCGTGATCGAAACCACCAGCGGCAAGGACGACACCGCGACGCGCCGTGACCGTCACCTCCCGGCCGTTCTGGGAAACGACGGCACCGGTGACGCGATCACCGTCGGTCACCAGACGCACCAGCGACGTCTCCGTCCACACCGGGATCCCCGCGCGCAGCACACCCGCGAACAGGCCGGCGGCGATGGCCTGGCCACCGGCGACGTACTCGCGTTTGACGGCCAGGCCCGCGACACCCTGTGCGAGGCGGCGGAAGATCGTCGAGAATCCCTTGACCGGCATCCGCGCCATGAGGTTCATCCACTTGTAGTCGGCGCCGGTGGTGGGCATCGGCAGGCCCGCCTCCATCAGGCCCGGACGCAGCCGGCCCCGCTCGTCGCCGAGCTGCGACAGATCGAACGGGCGGCATTCACAGGTGCGACCGATCGCGGCGCCGCCGGGACGCTCCGGGTGGTAGTCGGAGTAACCCTTGGCCCAGAAGAACTTCATCGGCGTGGTGCGGCTGAGCATCGCGACCGTCTCGGCACCGTTGTCGACGAATGCGTCACCGCGCTCGACGGGCGCGGTGCCGTCGACCACCGACCGGACGTAGGTGCGGCCACGCTCCCGCGTGTCCCCCGTACGCGCTTCCTGCAGAACGGGATTGGCGGGCATCCAGAAAGCACCGCCCGACCGTGCCGTCGATCCGCCGACGTATTGTGTCTTTTCGACGACGAGCGTCGACAATCCCTGTTCGTGTGCCGTGAGCGCGGCCGCAAGGCCGGTGCCCGAGCCGATCACGAGCAGATCCACGGTGGTGTCCTGCGCCTGAGTCAGGGCCGGTACGGACTTCTTCGCCATGCCACTCTCCTTTGCCTGGTAGTTCCGCAACGGTGGACGACGGTAGACCGCTGCCGCGCCGACCGACAGAGAAGTTCCCTGCCACCGGGACTCGAGATCACAATCAGGAGGGGCTGCTGCATCCGGACGCCGGCGATCGAGGCGAGTCCAACATCTCGGTCCGTCAGCCGACTCGACGCATGTCCGCCGCCGACCAGTACGCCCACATGCCGGTGATCCGGCCGCCCTCGTCGAACGTCATGACGTCGATCGGCTCGATCTCGTAGGCGGCGTCGCCGACACGGGTCCTGACCCGGAAATGGAACGCTGCACTCCGCCCGCTCACGTGCAGCGACATCAATTCGGTCTGCTGGGGTGCGCCGTCGATAGCGCTGTAGAACTGCGCAATGGCGTCGCGCCCGACGCGCGGTTCGCTGCCTGCCGGGTCCTCGAGGGTCGCGTCGTCGGCATACAGGTCGACAACCGCGGCCGACGACCCCGAAGCGAGGGCAGCGAGATAGGCACGGACGGTCACGCGGATCGCCTCGGCAGTGCCGGCGATGGATTCGGTCATGGCGGAAGAACCCCTCGAAATCGAATTTCGCGGCACGCTACGTCGCCTCGGCGACGACGTCGACTTCACCGTCCCGGTGACCGGGAGCCCCGCAGACGTCGTCAGCGCCGAACCGCTCCGAGTTCGCCGGCACACACAGCGACCCCAGTTGCCGGACCGGCCGGTCCGGCAACCGGGGTCGGCACTATCGTGCGGTCACGCCGGTCGCTCGGTGAAGACGAAGTTCTTCACATCCGGCTCGCGCAGCATCGTCCAGTAGTCGACCAGCCTCCAGGGACACGGGGTGACGGGACGGCCGGTGCTGTTCCGGTAATATCCACTCACGTTCGCACCGGGATGTGCCCAGACGGTCCGGTCGAGGGCCTCGTCCACCCTCTTGTTGTACTCCTCCTGAGCTGCCGGCTCGACATCCATCGATGCGTACCCGTTCTCCAGGAGGTACTGGAGGCACTCGACGATGTAGTGTACTTGTTCCTCACTGGTGATATTGTGTCCTGCACCGTGATTGGGTGCGGCATTGGGCCCTGCCGTCACGAACAGATTCGGAAAGCCCGATACCTGGATCCCGAGGTACGCGCGCGGATCGTCACCGTTCTTCCACAAGTCTGCGAGCTTTCGGCCGTCGCGTCCCTCTATGTCGATGGAGGTCGTGAACTCGAGATCGAATCCCGTGGCCAGAATGACGACGTCGGCAGGGATGAACACGCCCTCGGTGGTCGTGACACCATCCGCGTCGATCCGTGCCAACGAGGCTCGGTGCAGGGTGGCATTCTCCCGGTTGAGCGCAGCGAAGAATCCCGGGTCCTTGACGATGCGCTTGGCGTAGGGCCGGAAGTTCGGCGTCAGCTTGTCCCGCAGATCCGGCCTTTCCGGGAAGGAGCGTTCGAGGTATCGCAGTGCCGTCTGCATCACCAGGTCGTTCGCCGGAGAGGCGGAAAGATGGTCGGCCGCCCATTCGGGATCGATGCGCGGCATGTGGTAGAGATTGTCGGACGCGAGCCAGTATGCCTTGAGCCGGAACCAATGCTGAAAGTACGGCAGGTGCCGCATCGCCCAGCGCTCACCGTCCGGCACCTCGTTGACCACTGCCTTCTCCGGCACGATCCAGTGCGGACTGCGCACGAGAGCGTCGATCGAGGCCACGTTGTCGATGATGCTCGGAACCACCTGCACCGCGGTGCATCCCGTACCCACGATGACGACCCTCTTGCCGGTGAGATCCAGATCCGACGGCCACTGGGCGGTGTGCACGATCCGGCCTTCGAAGGTTTCCATACCTTCCACGTCCGGAATGTTCGGCGAGTTGAGCATTCCCAGCGCCGTCACGACTGCGCTCGCCGTGTACGGAACGATGCTGCCGTCGGCACAGCGGGTTTCGATCACCCACTTCTGTTCTTCTTCGATCCACTCCGCCGAGATCACCGATGTCGAGAACTCGATGTTCCGATACAGGTCGTACTTGGCGGCCACGCCACGCATGTACTCCAGGTACTCCGGACCCGTGGGGTAATAGCGCGACCAGTCGGGGTTCAGTTCGAACGAATACGAGTAGTAGTGGCTCGGCGTGTCCACCGCCGCGCCGGGATAGGTATTACGCGACCATGTTCCACCGAGTTCGTCCCGTTCCTCGAACACCGTGTAACGAAAACCGGCTTCACCCAGCTTCACCGCGGCGTTGAGTCCGATCATCCCGGCTCCGATGACGATGACGTCGAAGTCGGACGGAGGCGCCTTCGTCACCGGCACCTGCCGCTGCCCCTTGCGGAAGCCCGCTTGCTCCAGCAACAGGGGCACGAACTCGTCGCCGACATCGCCCACTGTGCAGAGCGACGCCATCCGGCGGAACAACTCGGGTTCGGGAACTCCCAGACGGGCGGTCGATTCGGGTGTCAGTACCGTCGCTGCACGCTCGCGGATCGCAGCCGCGATCTCGGCGGGGAACTGGCCGGGAGGTGTTGCGGCGGCACCGCTCTGCGCGCCGTAGTGCGTCTGTGCTGCGCCTCCACCATCTGCCTGCGCGTTCTTGGCATCGGCGACCCGGGCCTCGAACTCGTCGATCAGCGACAGATCGCCGGTCACGTGCACCATCGACATCAGCAGCGGACCCGGATCCGACACGGCGATCGCGGCTCGTAGCTCTCCGGCGGTGACCGTCCCCTGCCGGTCCGACTCGAATGTGAAGGTGGAGGCCATGAAATTCCTTCCGGTGGTCGTGGATTCCTGCTGCGCTCCGACGGCCCTGGACGGACTCGTCGCACTGATCAACTCGAGCAAAACGCACCAGGACACGGACGGGAAGGCGGACGTCCGTTCAGCGGACCGTGGGAACGGAGTCGATGCCGGTGGCGGATTCGAATACCCGGGCGAGATATCCGGTGATCGTCCCGAACAGTTCGTCGGCCTGCGGCAGCACAGCGGTCATCGTGGCGAAGCCGTGCATCACGCCGTCGTAGCGCAGTAGTTCGACCGGAACACCTTCCTCCCGCATGCGCCGTGCGTACTCCTCGGTACCGTCCCGTGTTGGGTCCACCTCGGCCGTGGCAATGAATGCCGGTGGTAGACCGATCAACTCGGCGCCGTCACCGGGACAAACATACGGTGATTCTCTTTCGGTGCGATCCGGCACATACATGTCCCAGAACCAATAGCAGTCCTCCGGCGACAACAACACCGTTGCCTGTTCGGGGTTGGTCACCTCCATCACCGCTGTCCCGTACAGAGCGACCTGCGCATCGGGCAGCGGAAGTTCCATGTCCCTCAGCTGATGCGACAGGGTGAATGTGAGTGCCCCGCCCGCGCTCTCGCCCGCGAGCACCGCTTTCGTCACATCGGCGTCGTGCAGTTCTGCGGGTCCGGACTTGATCCACTCCCATACGGTTCGGCAGTCGTCGAGCGCGGCCGGGTACGGATGCTCCGGCGCCAGCCGGTAGTCCACCGAGACGACGACGCTGCGTGACGCTGTGCTGAGCTTGCGCAGGTACTCGTCGTTCTGGTCCAGATTTCCGACTACGAAGCCCCCGCTGTGCATCCACTGGACGATCGGAAGACCCGGCGCATCGGACGGCCGATAGACACGTACCGGTACACCGCCGGTCCCGGATGGCACGACGAGGTTGTCCGTGCGATGGATCGGGGTGGTCACCGGTATTGCACCGGCAGCCAGCGCCGCGCGTAGATCTGCGACGGGTATCTCGTGCATGGGCCTGCCCATGCGAGCCGCGGAGGCATCGACCACCCGCTGCGCTTCCGGAGAAAGGGGCATGCATCTTCTCGTTTCTCGTACGGCGGGCACGGGGCCGGCTCCGTGTCCGGCGGTGTCGGGCCAGCTTGTTCAGCCGACTGCTGCGGTGTGCACAGGGTGATCGCAGTAGCGCACCGACTCCTGGGTGTCCAGTACGACGTCGACACGGCTGAACGCCGGTCCGGTATCGGTTGCGCGAACCGTGCCGCGCACGATTCCGCTCGACACATTGAAGGGCCGGCCTTCGACGATCTTGGTGACGAAGATGTAGGACGCGAAGGACACCCCATCGTCGCCACGCTCGGAAATGAACACGTTGGTTCCGTTGTGGCGCAACGGGTACGGGCTGTTGTGGCGGTGGTCTTCCTTCCAGGACATCACCGCGTCCGCTCCGCGTAGATCGACGCGGATGAAGTCCTCGTAGTCGGTCGCACCCGTGTCGCTCGCACAACTGAATGCGATGTCATCGGTCATCAAGACGCGGAGGGCCTCCGGATTCCATTCGTCGTAGTGGAACCACCAGGCCGCAACCAGGGCGGTGACAGTTTCCGGGGTGATGACCGAATCGTTCATGGTTCTTCTCCTGTCGTGGGGGTCGATGTTGCGGCACCGCACGGGGTCAGCGCGGACCGGAACCAGGCGTTTTCGAGGACACCGAGAGCCGAGTCCGCGAGAATTGCGGACTCGGCGAATCCTCGGACTCAGTCGGACACGGTTTGCGGGACGGTCTCCGGGTAGACCTGCTCGAACCACCCGCGCTGGGCCGCGTCGAAAGTGCCCAACTCCATGGCGCGTCGCCCCCACGCCTTGATCAGGTCCAGAAAACCGGTGACATCGTATATGTCCTCCTGCCGGGAGAACTTGCCGTTCCCGGCATACGTCAGGATGCTGACGTGGGGTGCCGCCCACACCGAGCCGTCACCTGGATCGCTCATCACATTGTCGAGTTTCGCCACGATCGTCGCGTTCACTTCGTCGATGACGTGGTAGTGCTCGGGAAAGGAAACCGTGTGTGAGCCGGGGAACTGTGCCAGACTGGGCTCCGCCCATCCCCAGATACCCTCTTTGCCGTTGAGGACACCGGCCATCTGCTCGTGATATACGACGTCGTCGGTGAACAGCTCGAGGAAGTCCCGCCAGCTTCCGTCGCCGGAACCGGCACGATTCACGGTCGTGTGCCAGTTTCGATAGGCATTCTCGAGTTCTTCTCTGCTCCAATTTGTTTCAGGCATAAGGCATGCTAGGCAACGATGTGTGCCCCGTCACTCACCCCCTCCCGTTGAGCGGGAGATCCGCATTCGGGACCGGATGGTGCCGGCCGGAAGAGGAAGCTACACCTGCGCGGCGTCACGGGATCCGTGTGCGATCGCGCTGCTGTCGCCGGTGCGGCACCTGCAGATCGGGAACCTACCCTGTCTCACCACCACCCGCCGGTTTTCTCTCGCTGGCCGGGAAGATCTATGCCACAACGCTCGTCGAACTGGCACCGTACAAGACCATGACAATCCCATGCACCTTCGAATCCACACGACGAGAGGTCGCCACCGACCTCGGCGTTCTGCGCTACCACGAGGCGGGGGACGGTCCTCCGCTGCTGTTGCTCCACGGCTCCGGTCCGGGTGTCACGGGGTGGCGGAACTACCGCGGCGTTCTGGCGGACTTCGCCGAGCACTTCCGGTGCCTTGTGCTCGAGTTTCCGGGATTCGGTGTCAGCGATCCGGGCGACGGCCACCCGATGGCCATGGCGGGCCTGTCGGTGGGCGTATTCCTCGACGCGGTCGGCATCGAGGGCCCGGTCGACATGATCGGTAACTCGATGGGCGGCATCGTGGCTGCCAACGTGGCGATCAATGCCCCGCAGCGAGTGCGCAAACTCGTCACGATCGGCGGGATCGGAAAGAACGTGTTCGCGCCCGGTCCCGGCGAAGGGATCCGGCTGTTGATGGAATTCACCGACGATCCGACCCGCGAACGGCTGGTCCGGTGGCTGCACTCGATGGTGTTCGACCCCGCCGTCGTCACCGAGGAACTGATCGAGGAGCGCTGGGCACTGGCGACCGAGCCGACGACGCTCGAGATCGCGTCCCGCATGTACAGCAGCGCGGCCTTCGCCGCGAACACGGCTGCGGCAAAAGCCTCCGCCGCGGCACCGTACTGGGCCCAGTTGAGCAAGATCACCGCTCCCACGCTTCTGACCTGGGGCCGCGACGATCGAGTCAGCCCGGTCGATATGGCGATGCTGCCCATGCGCGACATCCCGAACGCGGAGCTGCACGTGTTCCCGAACTGCGGCCACTGGACGATGATCGAGGCGAAGGAAGCCTGGACCGACGCGGTCCTTGCGTTCCTGCTCCGCAAGGACCAGGTCTGAGCGACGGGTGAGCCGAACCGCCCGGGTAACCGGGCGGTTCGGCTACTCCACATCGTGAGCGAACCCTGCTTCCACGCGGAGTGGACCCGTCTATTCGACCGTTATCCCCATCCGCGCGAGCATTCCCCGCGGATCTGCCGGCGGGTCGAGTTCCAGGAGTTGCTTCCCGCGCCGGTGAGCAGCCGCGATGCACATCTCGTCGTCGGAGTGGATCCAGAATTCTCCGCGGGCAATCTGCTCTATCATGTGCTCCGCGGCGACGAGCGGGTCGAGTCCCTTCTCCACGTTGTCACGTTGCATCGCGGCGAACACCGCGTTGGCAGTGGCGTTCGCCGTGGGCGCCTGGCGCTGCGCGGACACGAAGATGTCGCTACGAATCGAGTGCGGGATGACTGCACTGACCTGGATGGGTGCGCCGACGATTGACAGATCCTGATGCAGGCACTCGGTCATCGCCAGCACTGCATGCTTGCTGACAATGTACGGCGACTGGACTGCAACGGAATTGAGGCCGCCCACCGAGGACAGATTCGCGATACACGACGGCGTTCCCACTTCGATCATCCGCGGCACGAACGACCGCAGACAGTAGAAGACGCCGTCGACGTTGATCTGCATCAGCCGACGCCATCGGTCCCGATCGATCTCCCACAGCAGTCCGGCCGACTCGACTCCCGCATTGTTCACGAGCATTTCGACGCTGCCGTGACGGGCGAACACTCCGGCCGCCATTGCCTCGACCGAATCGGCGTCGGCGACATCGACTGCCCAGGCCTCTGCGCGACCGCCGCCGGACACGATGTTCTCGGCAACAGCCTGTGCTCGGCCGGCGTCGATGTCCGCTACGAGCACTGTCATTCCGAGGGACGCGAGGTGCCGCGCCAATCCCTCGCCGATCCCGGCCGCCGCGCCCGTGACCACTGCGACACCTCGGGAGAACCTCTCCTGCGCCACACCCGTCTGCATCGTCATGCCTTCAATCCGTCCGGAGCGATGTTCGGGTTCGCCCACGCCGGGGGTTGGAGCTCCGGGAGTTCGCTCGTCCCGTCCAGGCTTTTCACCGTGATGCCCTGTGACCACGGGAAGTGCAGGCTGAACGCGACCAGGCCCGTGCGCTCCGTCGCGGGAAGCGAGCACATTTCGAGGACAGTTTGTGCCAGATACTCCACCGGTTCGGTCTCGTAACCGTCCGGCAGCAACGTCGCCGCGCCCGGAGTCATGATCGCCGTCGACGGCCCGACCACGTTCACCGCGATGTTGTCGTCGAGTACCTCCGCGGCCAGCCCCTGTGTAAACCGGTGCAACGCCGCCTTCGCCGATGCGTAGATCACGTCACCGGAGGTCTTGTTGTAGTCCCGGAAGGGACGGATCGGAGGAAGCCCCGTAGACGAGCCGATGTTCACGATCCAGCCGCCACCGGCCTTGCGCATGCGCGGAATAACCGCCTGCGACAGCAGGTACGGAACCTTAAGATAGTGCTCGAGGGTACGGTCGAAAGTGCCCTCTTCCATCGCCTCGATCGTGCTGTAGTCCGCGAAACCGGCGTTGTTGACGAGGATGTCGATACCCCCGACGGCGTCCACAGCGGCATCGATCAGTCCCGCGCGCTGCACCGGATCTTCCAGATCGGCCGCGACGGCAACGGCCTTCCCACCGGCCCGCTCGATCAACTGAACTGTCTCGCCGAGGGTGCCTTCGAGGACGTGCTCGTGTCCGTCCCGAACAGACCGGGAGGACGTTGTCGATCGGGCGGTGACCACCACCGCTGCGCCTTCGGCGGCAAGCCGCTGTGCAATGGCTCGCCCGATTCCCCTGCTGCTCCCGGTCACCAGCGCGGTGCGGCCGGTCAATCGTTGTGTCATGTGGTTCCCTGTGTCCCTGATTGTCCGGGCTTCTCATCCCGTGTTGTCATGGTCATGTCGTGGTGTCCGCGCTCCCCACGGTCTCCGCATCGCGGATTCCGGGCTCGAGAATCCGGTTGATCAACTGCCACAGATCTTCCCGTGCCGGCCCGGTCAACGACAGCTGGGGGAACGTGAGGAAGCCGTGGAACAGTCCTTCGAACCGGTGCGCGATGACCGGCACCCCGTCCGCGGCGAGCCTCTCGGCATAGGCCTCGCCTTCCGAGCACGGCGGATCCAATTCGGCGGTGGCCACCAACGCGGGTGGTAACCCCGCCAACGTCGCTGCCCGGGACGGAACGACGAGCGCGTTGTCGCGGTGGTGCGGCGCGTACTGCTCCCAGTACCAGCGCATCGCCTTCGTGGTGTTGTAGTATCCGACACCGTATCGCTGGTACGACTCCGTCTCGAAGTCGTCACCGATCACCGGGTACAGCAGGATCTGGGCCACGATGGACGGTCCCCCTCGTTCGCGTGCGGCCAGAGCGACCGCCGCCGAGAGATTTCCTCCCGCACTGTCTCCCGCGACTGCCACCCGGGTCGGGTCGCCCCCGTAGGACGAGACGTTCTCCACGGCCCAGCACACCGCCGCGTACACGTCCTCCATGGCAGCCGGGGCCGGATGCTCCGGCGCCAACCGGTAGTCGACCGCCACCACTACTGCATCCACGGCCTGAGCCATCGAACGACAGAACTCATCGTGGCTGTCGAGGTCACAGAAGACGAAGCCACCGCCGTGCGCGAAGACGATCACGGGTCGCAGCGATGCCGCAGGGCCGTGCGGGGCGTACACACGCAACGTCAGATCGCCGCCGGGCCCATCGATCACCACGTCTCGTGCGATCTGCATGTCGGGGATCCGCGTCAGCGGCGCTCGCCGAGAAACGATGATCTGCCGCAGGTCGGCGGCAGCGTACTGCGTGACGTCGGGGAATCCGGCCTCCAGGGTGGCGAGGATCGCCTCCACGTCCGGGTGCAGGTCTGTTCGGCGCACACCTTCCTCCTGTTCGGTTGGCAAATTGCAGAAACTGTGACAGACACGGTCTTTGACGATGCTCTGCGGGTTTTCCGGGTCGAACCACTTGTCGACGTATCCCCAATGCACGGGATGTGCCATGTACTCACCGATCAGACCGTCGAGGTCTGTGAAGGATTGTTCCCACACGTGGGTCCATCTGCTGGCCCCTCTCGCAGAGGTGACCCGGCTCAGCTGCCAGAACAGCATCGACGTGACGTATTTCGGCATCCGGAGGATTTCGCGCTCGAACCGCTCGACAGTCTCCCACGACGCAGAGTCCTCGACACGCAACAGAAGTGTTCGATACACGGTGGGCATCGCCGAGCCGGGTCGGGTGCCGCTCCGGAAGTCGCCTCCGCTGCCGGCGACGTAGTCCGCACCGTCGACGTGCCGGACATCGGGCCCGTCGATCGCCGACTCGATCACGCCACGACAGTGCTCCCAGTCCGTCTGTGCCTCGAACCGGAGGTGAATCAGGACATCACCTCCGTTGCGGACTCCGTCGAGGGTCGGCTGTACAACTGCGTGCCGCACCGGCGCCGAATCGAGCACGGCGAGAACCCGGCCGACGACAGCATCCACCGCGGCCGGGTCGCCCGGGTCGGTCAGGTGGACGAGACGGGTCACGTCAAACACGGCACATCTCCTCCACGCTCTCCGCTGCCGCCGCCATCGAGCGCGATCGTTCTGCCACCATCAGCTCGACACTGTCCCAGAAGTCCACGAAGTCGTCGTCGAACCGGCGCGCGATGGTGGTCCGCCACCACTGTTCGTGGCCGGTCACCGTCCAGATCGCGGTCACCGTGTTTCCGTCCTCCTCGAACCACACCGGAGGACTGACCAGCACACGGTCGAGGGTCATGCCGATCCGTGCCGCCCGTGGCGCATAGTGCGACATGTATGCGTCGACAAAGTTCCGGGCGCATCCCGGCTCGGTCGTCACACGATCGAGTATGTAGATCCTCCGGTCGGTCATTCGCTCACGCTAAGTTGCCGAATCCGCGCTGGGATGACCCCCTCCCGTTGTGCGGGAGACCAGGCCCTGCGGCCCACCTCGGCCGTGTCGTCCGTTCTGCGGAACCTGCTGTTGTGTAGGCGAAGAGGATCATCGACAGTGCTCGAATGACATACGAACTCACCCTCACCCCAGCCGAGCAGTGTCACGCCGTCGAAGAGATCAAGCGCACCTTCGCGGCGAGACTGCGCTGCATGGACAACAAGGAATGGCACATCTACCCGACCCTGCACACGGACGATGTCGTGAGCCTGACGTTCGGTGACCACAGTGTGGTCGGAGCCGACGCCGTGACGGCGTCGATCAAGAGAGTCCTGGACGGCCGCATTCCCATCACGTCCGTGCATCACGGCCACACTCCCGAGATCGAGCTGACCTCCGACACAACAGCCCGGGGCATCTGGGCGATGGAGGACCATTTGTGGTGGGTCAACGGAGATCAGGAGGAACATCTCCACGGATACGGCCACTACCACGAGGAATACCGCAAGGAGAACGGCCGGTGGCTGATCAGCCGACGGGCGCTGACGCGGCTTCGAGTGGACACCACCCCACGGTTCCACGAGTGCCGCGAGCCCGCATCGCAGAACTGAGACGCCGACACCGGGCAGGCCGACCAGTGTGCCCTGGCTGCTGGTCGGCAGCCGGGCCCCTCGCTGATCCGCCCGGCTCGCTCACTCGCCGAGACGAGCGGGTGAACCGGACTCTTCGCCGTACCTCCCGGACTCGGGCTGTCGGCGCAGGCGTCGCGGACGTTCCGTCATCACCTCGGGAGTGCTCTGCTGCACGTCGGTGAGCAGCGACCCGGGGAAGTAGATCGACGCGGTGATACCGGAGTTCGTCTCCGAATCGAAGGTCGGGCGCAGTCGCACACTGATGCCGTTGCGGGCCGCGAGGCGACCGACCACGAACAGGCCCATCTGGCGGGGTGCGTGGATCTCGGCGCTGTCACCGGCGGCCAGACGCGAGTTGATCTCGTTGAGGATCTCCGGTGCGGTACCGATCCCGCTGTCGGCGATCTCGAGCAGCAGACCGCCCCCGACGGCCGGGGAGAACTCGAAGGTGACCGTGCTGTTCGGCGGTGAGGCCCGCAGCGCGTTGTCGACGAGCTCGGCCAGCATGTGCACGACGTCGGCGACGGCGCTGCCGACGAGGTAGCCCTGGGGGGTGCTGCCGATCCGCACCCGCTGATAGTTCTCGACCTGGGAGAC